>CAZWMT010000046.1:0-51077 GCA_964635055.1 uncultured Microthrixaceae bacterium
GTTCATGGTCCGCAACACCTACATCTACCCGCCGGCGCCGTCGATGCGGATCATCTCCGACATCTTCGCGTTCACCGCCGAGCGGATGCCGCGGTTCAACTCGATCTCGATCTCCGGCTACCACATGCAGGAGGCCGGGGCGACGGCCGACCAGGAGCTCGCCTTCACCATCGCCGACGGCCTCGAGTACGTGCGCTCGGCCCTCGACCGGGGCATGGACGTCGACAAGTTCGCTCCCCGCCTCTCGTTCTTCTTCGCCATCGGCATGAACTTCTTCATGGAGGTGGCCAAGCTGCGGGCCGCCCGGCTGCTGTGGACCCGGGTCATGAGCCAGTTCGAGCCGAAGGACCCCCGCTCGCTCATGCTGCGCACCCACTGCCAGACCTCGGGCGTCTCGCTCACCGAGCAGGACCCGTACAACAACGTGGTCCGCACCGCCTACGAGGCCATGGCCGCGGTGCTGGGCGGAACCCAGAGCCTGCACACCAACGCCTTCGACGAGGCGCTCGGCCTGCCCACCGACGCCTCGGCCCGCATCGCCCGCAACACCCAGCTCATCCTGGCCGAGGAGACCGGCGTCACCCACGTGGTCGACCCGCTCGGCGGCAGCTACTACGTCGAGGCCCTCACCACCGCCCTCGTCGACAAGGCATGGGCGCTGATCGAAGAGGTCGAGTCGCTGGGCGGCATGACCAAGGCAGTCGAGTCGGGCATGCCCAAGCTGGCCATCGAGGAGAGCGCTGCCCGTCGCCAGGCCCTGGTCGACCGCGGCCAGGAGGTCGTCGTCGGGGTCAACAAGTACGTCCCCGAGAACCCCGACCAGGTGGACGTGCTCGACATCGACAACACCAAGGTGCGCGAGCAGCAGGTGGCGCGTCTCGAGCGTCTGCGGGCCGATCGCGACGCCGAGGCCTGCGACGCGGCGCTGGCCCGCCTCACCGAGGGGGCCCGGGGCGACGGCAACCTGCTCGAGCTGTGTGTCGACGCCGCCCGGGCCCGGGCCACCGTGGGCGAGATGTCCGCCGCCATGGAGGAGGTGTTCGGCCGCCACCAGGCCGAGATCCGTAGCATCTCCGGCGTGTACGGCCAGGCCTACGAAGGTGATGCGGGCTTCGAGCAGATCCGCGCCGACGTGGCCGCCTTCGCCGAGCGCGAGGGTCGCCGGCCCCGCATCCTGGTCGTGAAGATGGGCCAGGACGGCCACGACCGCGGCGCCAAGGTCATCGCCACCGCCTTCGCCGACATCGGCTTCGACGTCGACGTCGGCCCCCTCTTCCAGACACCCGCCGAGGTGGCTCGCGACGCGGTGGAGAACGACGTGCACGTGGTCGGGGTGTCCAGCCAGGCCGCCGGCCACAAGACGCTCGTGCCCCAACTCGTGGAGGCCCTCGAAGCGGCCGGCGGCGGCGACATCAAGGTCGTCTGCGGGGGTGTCATCCCGCCGCAGGACCACGCCGCCCTCGAAGCTGCGGGCGTGGCTGCCATCTTCGGCCCGGGCACCAACATCCCCAAGGCCGCCGCGCGTGTCCTCGCCCTCCTTTGAGCCGAGCGGGCCCGGTCGCCGAGCTGGCGGCCGGCATCCGTGCGGGTGACCGCCGGGCGCTGGCGCGCGCCATCACCCTCATCGAGTCGTCCCGCCCGGACGACCAGGACCGTGCCGGCGCCCTGCTCGACGAGCTGGTCGCCGACGCAGGGGGCGCGCTGCGCATCGGCATCACCGGTAGCCCCGGTGTGGGCAAGTCCACCTTCATCGAGGCGTTCGGTCTCCACCTCGTCGGTGCCGGCCACCGCCTGGCGGTGCTGGCCGTGGACCCCTCCAGCCAGCGAACGGGCGGGTCGATCCTCGGCGACAAGACCCGCATGGCGGGCCTGGCGAGCACCGATGCCTTCATCCGCCCCTCACCGTCGGGCACCAGCCTGGGTGGGGTCGCCCGGCGCACACGCGAGGCCATCACCCTGTGCGAGGCGTTCGGGTTCGACGTGGTGATCGTCGAGACGGTCGGTGCCGGCCAGGCCGAGGGCGCCGTGGCCGACCTGGTGGACGTGTTCGTGCTGCTCGTCGCGCCCGGCGGCGGGGACGACCTGCAGGGCATCAAGCGCGGGATCATGGAGCTGGCCGACGTGGTGGTGGTCACCAAGGCGGACGGCGACCTGGCCGCCACGGCGAGGCACACCGCGGCGGACTACCGCCACGCCCTCGAGCTGCTGCGCCCGAAGACCGACGAGGGGCCCGCCCCCGTGATCGCCTGCTCCGCCCTGGCCGGCGAGTCGATCGGAGAGGTCGCCGCCGCGGTGGAGCGGCTCCGTCGCGCCTGGGCCGCGTCCGGCCTGCTGGCCACCCTGCGGTCCCGCCAGGCCACGGCCTGGATGTGGGCCGACGTGCAGGCACGCCTCGGCGACGCGCTGCGCTCGAACCCGAAGGTCGAGGCGCTCGTACCTGACATCGAGGCCCAGGTGGCCGAGGGGGCGATCTCGCCCACCACGGGAGCGCGCCGCCTGGTGGACGCGTTCTGGGAGGCGCCGACGTCCCGCTGAGCGCGGGCGGCCCCGTCGCCTACCGGCGCGGGATGCTGAGGAACGGCGGGTCGTCCCCGGCCCCGCCGACGAGCAACAGCTCGACGTCGTTGTCACCCGTGCGGAACTGCTGGAAGTCGAGCAGCGCCGAGAAGTGCCAGCGGTCGCCTTGGCGGTGGAAGTCGCCGGCCACCCCGGCCACCGTGCCGTTCACCACGACGAGTGCCTCCTCGGCCGGCTGATGCCCGGGCTCGAGCGCCACGCTGCCCGCGATCACCAGGGGCACCGCTCCCCTGTCGGTCACGCCCTGGAACCGCTCCGGATGGTCGAGTCGCCAGCTCGCGGCCGAATCGATGTCGTCGGTGACCGGCGACACCGACAGCGACGATGCGGGCTCCCCGACGTAGTGGCCGAGCCCACCGACCGCCGCCACCCCGCGCCACCCGGGCTCGGGGAAGCGCTCGTGGTTCCGTGCCGCAAGGGCGTAGAGCCCGTCGAGGGAGTTGGACAGCGACGTGGGGCCGGTGCCGTAGAACACCGGCTTGTCGGCTGGGGGCGCCTCGTCCCCGAACAGGGACCGGCCGTCGAACTCCCAGTCGGTGTGGACACCGAGCACGTCGACGACCGTGGGCAGCAGGTCGTCGTTCATCGCGTTCTCGTCGGAGACCTCGCCCTCCCGCTGGCCCGGCACCCGCACGAACATCGGGATCCGGTAGATCTCGTCGGCGGTCTCGTCGGTGGGCGTGCGCTTCGGGTGGCCGGCGGTGAAGGCGATGCCGTGGTCGGCGGTGACCACCACCATGGCGTCGTCCCAGATCCCCTCCGCCTCGAGGCGATCGAGCAGCCGGCCCAACAAGGTGTCGGCGTAGCCCACCTGCAACAGGTGGCGCTGCTGGCCTTGACGGATCAGGAACTCGTCGTCGCCCCAGCCCCCGTCGGTGGTGCCGGGCGGTCCCTTCTGGCCATCGTAGGTGTGGCCGTCCGGCGTCGTGACCCAGTTGAAGTGCGGGAAGAGGCCGTCATGGACGAAGTAGAGGCGCGACGACCGCTCGGTGCCGACCCGTTCGGTCATCAGGCGCAGCAATTCGCCCGTCCCGTGGGGTTGCGTGGCCGCCATCTGCTCGTTGCGGGCGGTCATGAAGTCGTCGATGCCGGGGCGCATCGTCGTCGTGGTGGTGGCCGGTGTGGTGGTGGAGGGCGACCCCGATCCCCCGTCGGGGCCTGCGTCCTCGAGGAAGCCCCCCCAGGACTGGTCCACGCCGGGCAGGTCGGCACGAAGGCTCGGCGGCAGCGTGGCGTGGCCATAGACGACCGATGCGTCCTCGAGGGTACGGCCGAGGCCGGCGAGCCACCCGTCCCCGGCGATGGCGTCGGCGCGCACGCAGACGGTGCTCGGGCAGAGCTGGGTGATGGTCTCGGTCACGTCCATCTGGTACGTGCCACCCAGGAGCGTGAACAGGTTCCGGGGATAGTCCACCGACGTGGGCAGCGCCCCGTTCTTCGGCTGCAGGCCACTCTCGATGGTGGGAACGCTCCCCGGCGTGTTCGGCGAGAGCGCGGATGCGTTGCGGAACCACGTGCTGTGGTCGGCCAGACGGGCGAAGTTCGGGAAGCGGGTGGCGTCGATCCGGCCGTCGGGGCCGACGATGGAGGACAGCGGGAACTCGTCGAACACGACCATGACCACCGGTCGGGGATGGTCGACCGTGATGCCGGTGGCCGCGTGCGCCTCTTCCTCCCACAGCAACCGGGAGGTGGCCGACATGAACACGAACAGGGCCAGGAAGAGCAGCGGTGCCAGCGCGAGGTAGCGGAGACCGAGGCGCATCGCGTTGGTGCGCTGCTCGGCGAGCAGGATCAGCCCGCCGATCCCGACGGCCACCGCCACCGACGGCCACGTGGCGCTGAGGTCGAAGTGGCGAACGATCGTGGCACCGAGCGCGGTGCCGAGGATGGCGATGAGCGCGGCGTGGGCAACCGCGCCCACCCGGGGCCCGATGGCGTGGGCGACCAACTCGACGAGCAGCCCTACGGCCGCGACGCCGAACGTGATGGCCACCCCGAACGCGATGATCTGGCCCCGGCTGACCTCGGCCGCCACGAAGAACTCGGGGTTCTTGCCGAACAGGTCGAGCAGCGGCTGGGTCACGGCCAGGCCGGAGAGCGCCAGCAGCGACAGCGCGTCGTACCCGAGCACGCGTCGCAGTTCGAGCCGGACGGCGACCCGCCGGAGCACACCGACGCGGGGGCTGCGCTCCACGGTGGACCGATCGGTCACCGGCACCACCCCAGTCGCGGCCATGTCCGCCATCACTCCAGTGAAGCAGTCTCGAACTGCCGCGAGCCGGATCGCGTGGGCAACAGGAGCACCACGTCGTTGGCCCCACGTTGCAGCATCTCCTCGGAGATGAGCGAGTTGAACGTGATCCGGCCGTCGTCGTTGCCCTCGAACTCACCGGCGACACCGGCGACGCGGCCGTTCACGACCACCACGGCGTCCTCGGGCAGGTCACCGCCGTCGTCCTCGAGCGAGCCGGTGAGCAGCATGGGCGCGAGGCCGTCCTGCTGGGGCTGCCAGTCGGCCAGACGATCCTGCTGGTCGACGGTCCAGGTCCTGCCGCTGTCACCGGTCACGTCGAGGTCGTCGATGGCGTCGCCGACGAGGTCGCCGTAGTCGCCGACCGCGAAGACCCCGAGCCAGTCGTCGCCGTTGGGCAGGTAGTCGTGGTCGCGGCGGACGACGTCCATCACCCCGTCGAAGTCCACCGGCACGTGGTCGGGCCCGACGTCCCAGTACACGGGCTTGGACCGCCGATCGGGGCCGTCGCCCAGGAGGGACTGGCCGTCGAATCGCCAGTCCGTGTCGATGCCGAGGGCATCGACGATGGTGGGCAGCACGTCCATGTTCAGTGCGTTGACCTCGCTCGTCTCGCCCTCGGTCTGGCCCGGGTACTTGATGAACAAGGGGATGTTGTAGATCTCGTGCACCGTGGCCGCCCGTGGGCTCCGGAAGTTCTCGCCCGGGGTGAAGGCCACACCGTGGTCGGACATCACCAGCACCATGGCGTCGTCCCACATGCCCTGGGACTCGAGCTGGTCGATCATCTCGCCGACCAGGCGGTCCATGTAGCCCACCTGCAGCAGGTGGCGGGAGAAGCCCTGGCGCACAAGGTAGGGATCGTCGTCCGACCAGATCCCCCCACCTTCGAGGCCGGGAACGAAGCGGGCGTCGGAGACCACGTACTGGTAGCCCTCGGGGCTGAGCAGCCAGGGGATGTGCGGGAAGGTGGCGTGGGCGAAGAAGAGCCCGGGGCGGTCGGTGGGCCTGATGCTGTCGATCATGTCGTTCATGAGGCCGGCCTGGTATCGGGGGGCCCAACCCGCAGGACCCAGGGCCTTCCACTTGTACGAGGGGTCGTTGCTGGGCGGGGCACCGCTCTGCTCGGCGCCGCTGCTGTTCGAGCCGGCCACCGGGTCGAGCGCGGTGCTCGCGTCCTGTTGCTCCACGTTGGCATCGTCGATGAAGCCGCCCCACGCCCGGTCGACCGCCGGCAGGCCATCGCGCAGGAACGGCGGCAGGGTGGCCTGGGCGTACACGACCGACGCGTCGAGCACGGCCTGACGGCTGCGGTGGTAGTTGAACTTCTCCTGCGCACCCCGGTTCACGCAGATGGTGGTGGGGCACACGCTCGTGACGGGCTCGGTGACGTGCTGCTCGTACTGGTGGCCGAGCAGCGTGAAGAGGCTCCGGGGGTGGTCGGCCGAGGTGGGCAGGTCGCCGAGGTTCGGGATGAGGCCGGTCAGCATCGAGGGGATGCTGTCGGTGGTCTTGGGCGACACCGAGGTGGCGTTGCGGTACCACGTGCCCTCGTCGGCCAGCCGGGCGAAGTTCGGGAACCGCTCGGCGTTGATCGTGCCGTCGCGCCGGAGCAGCGAGGCGACGGGGAACTCGTCCATCTGGAGGATGACGATGGGCGCTGGATGTTCGATCGTGACCCCGGTGGCCGCCGTGGCCTCATCTTCGGTGAGCAGCTCGGAGCTGGGTGAGACCACCAGGAACGCGCCCAGGAACAGCAGCGGGGCGACCGCCAGGTAGTGCAGCCCGAGGCGGACACCGGACACTCGGCGCTCCCCGTAGAGGATCCCACCACCGGCCGCGACGGCGACGGCCACGCTGAGCACGTCGTTCGACGACAGCCCCACCTGACGCCACACGTACATCCCCAGCAAGGCACCGAGGCCGAACACGAGCACCATGTGCACGGCCGCCCCGAGCCGCCGATGGATGGCGAACGCCACCACCTCGACCATGACGAGGGCGAGAGGGATCACGAGGGCCACGACCACACCGAACAGGGCCACCTCGTACTTGCTCAGCTGGTTGGCCACGAAGAACTCGGGGTTCTTCCCGAACAGGTCGAGCACCGGTTGCGCCACGGCCAGGCCCCACAGGGCCAACAGCACCAGGCCGTTGTGGCGAACGATCTCGCGGACGTGGAGGCGACGCGCCACCCGCCGCCACGCCGGCGGCGGGCCGGCGACCACCGGGCCGTCGTCCGCCTCGGTGGCCTCCTGCTCGGTGCCGGCCTGCTCGTCGACCTCCTGCGCGACGGCCTCGCCGTCGTCCTGCTCGTCGCTCTCGTCGCTCTCGTCGCTGTCGTCCGGACGCGACGCATCGCTGCGGTGCGTCATGGCCTCAGCTCAGCGCGGCGTGATGTGGTACAGCACCCGGGTGCCCGACGGGAGGGTCTGCTGCTCGACGATGTCGAAGTGGTCCTCGAGGGCACGTTCGAGGACGGTAGCCGTGTAATCGTCGTGCGTACCTTCACGCTTGTTGCGCAGGAGGCGCTTCACCATCTGGTCCTCGGGGGTCGGGAACTCGACCACCGCCTCGGCGCCGACATCGGCGAGGAACGCCACGAACTCCGGCAGCGGCACGTTGTTGGTGATGGCCAGGTGGTGGATGACCGCCAGGCACAGCACCAGGTCGGGCGTGGCGCGGTCGGTGAACGCCTTGCGCTCGTGACCGCGCCAGCCGAGGCCGGGCGACGGGCTCGACAGGTCCATGGTGAGCGGGAGGATGGAGGTGTTGGCCTCCTCCCGCAGCGCCCGGTAGAGCGTGTCGACGACCAGCGGGTCGGCGTCGACGGCCACCACGTAGTCGGCCGACTTGGCCGCGAGGCGCGAGAAGTGACCGTCGTTGGCGCCGAGGTCCCACACGAGGGACCGGGCCCGCAGGTTGACCACCTTCTCGACGAAGTCGGACTTCGCGTCCAGGTCGGCGTCGGTGTAGTGGCCCCGCTCGCTGTAGCCCGACCAGGTCGACTCGGACTGCTTCCACTTCAGCCGGGTCACCAGCTTGGTGAGCTTGTCCAGGTTGGCGGCGATCAGCTCCTTCTTGAAGCCTGCCTTGCCGAGGTCCTTCTTCACGTCCGACTCGGTGTCGGAGTAGCGGTTCTCGAACGCCGCCTGCAGGTACACGTTGGTGAACACGCCCTTGCGGAACCGATCCCGGAACGACATCACGTCCCGGGCCTCGCTGGGCGTGATGCCGTCGATCGCGCCGCGGAGCCACGGCTGGAACGGCAGGTTCTTGTACGCCTGGAACATCAGGGGGTAGAGGAACAGCTCGCAGAACTGGCGGTAGCCGTACCAGGGCTCGCCCGCCCGCAGCTTCTCGAACGACCCGACGTCGATGAAGGTGGGGGTCGCCCCGACGAACTGCACGTTGTACGACGTGGCGTCCTTGGTGATGACGTCCTCGTCGATGCCCTGGCGGGTGAGCTGCAGCTGCAACAGCGCGGCGTCGCGCAGCATCTCGAAGGTCCACTCGTAGGGGTACGACAGGAACGGGATGCGGTCGTGGCGCAGCGCCGCCTCCCAGTGCCCCTCGGCGCCCACCAACGCCGCGACCTGGTCATCGGGCACCCGCTCGGTGCCGACGATGCGACCGTCGACGAGGGCCTTCGTGAAGAACGTGGCCGATGCCGCGGCCTCGTAGTCGGCGAGCGCGTCGCCCGACAGCGAGCGGATGACGGCGTCGTCGGAGACGAAGACGCGGCTCATCGGGTCGCGGAACGACCCCGGGTCTGCGTGAGGTGTGGTCATGGGAGCACGGTCGCCGGACGGGCCGGCGGCGCCGGGTCGGGCCTAGGACGAGGCCTTGCCGGGCGGCACGGTCGCAGGCTCGGCCGCGTCGGCGTCGGCCGGCGTCTCACCCTCGGCGGTGTCGTCGGTCTCACCGGTGGTCAGCTCGTTGTCGGTCTTCTTCCAGAACATCAGCCTGCGGCCGAACATCTTGAAGAACACAGCGATGCCGGCGAAACCGCCGACGATCACCTGGAGCATGACGCTGCCGGTGCCAGGGTCGAGGTACGCGATCATTGGTGGGTGACGCCTCCAGAGGTAACGGGCTCGGACGACGGGATGGTGAACGGTGGGGAACCGTCCGGTGCCGTGGGAGCAAACCGCAAGACTACCACCGCCCACCCGTGGGGAGGAATCAGCGGGCGCCGGCTTGACCGCACCCCGGTCGAGCGAGTGCGCTGAGCCCATGGCCTCCCGATCCTCCTCCCTGCGGTCCGTGCTCGGGCGGGCGCGCCGCGCCGTCCTCGGCGGCGGCGGTGCCGACGGACAACCGCCCGCGGTACCCACCGATGCGCCGCTGTGGTCCGACGCCCCGCCCTCGCCGTGGGCGGCGCGCACCGCCCCGGAGGACGCCGCGACCGTGTGGTGCAACATCTGTCGCTGGACCGGCGACGCCTTCGCCGGGCGCCTCCACAGCGAGTCGGCCAACTGCCCGCAGTGCGGCAGCATCTCCCGCGACCGCTACCTGTTCCACTGCTACGTGGCCCGCACGCCCGAGTCCCTCGGCGCCCGCGTGCTCGAGACCAGCCCGCGGCTGGGCGAGGACTACCGCCGGGCCATGGCCTCGTGGTTCGACTACACGTGCAGCGACTACGACGAGCGGGCCCATCGGGGCGCGGTGCAACTCGACCTCCAGGCCATCGACCGCCCCGACGAGAGCTTCGACGTCATCTTGACGCCCCACGTGCTCGAGCACGTGCCCGAGACCGCCACCGCCCTCGACGAGATCCACCGGGTGCTGGCCCCCGGCGGACGGATGTACCTCCAGGTGCCGGTCCTGCAGGGCCGCACCGCGCCGCCGGTCGAGCCCGAGTTCCACGGCGACCGCACGCCCGTGTTCTGGCGCTTCGGCTTCGACCTCACCGGGACGCTGCGCGAGCACGGGTTCGACACCACCCTGCTCGCCACCGACGGGTGGCTGGCGTACCTCGACACCGGGGCCGACGCCTGGCCCGAGGAGACCTCACGGGAGTTCGACGTGGCCTCGATGACCGCCGGTGCGATCCGCGGCGATCTCGAGTCGGTGGCCGACGACGCCACCGCGGCGCGCCTGGCCCTGTTGCCCGCCTACATGTTCCTCACCTGGGAGTGCATCAAGCGCTGACGCCTGTCGCGCCTTCCGGCCGGCCGATCCGCCAGCAGTCGCGGCCGGCCGCACCGGTCGACGGCGCGCCGGTCACGACCCGTGCGACGTGGCGGCGATCCGGTCGACGACGGCGCCGAACCGCTCGGTGAAGGCCTCGACCGAGAAGTCCCGGGCCCGGACCTCGGCCGCGGCCGACAGCTCGTCCCGTAGGGCATCGTCCTGCACGACCTGCTCGGTGTAGGTGACCAGCTCGTCGAGCGTGTCGAAGTGGAACCCGCTCCGGCCGTGCTCGACGATCTCGAGCTGGCCGGCGAGGCCGATCACCACGGGCACGGCGCCGGCGGACATGGCCTCGACCGTGGCGATGCCGAAGTGCTCGAGGCGGTCGGGGTCGCGTTCGGGGTCCTCGCCAAGGCCCGTGGCCTGCCAGTAGATCGACGCCTCGGCGTACAGGTCGCGGAGCTCGTCACCGGGTGCGTCGACGTGGAACGCGATGGGCAGGCCCCCGGCCGCCACCCGCACCCGGTCCAGGTACGGGCGGTCGACCTCGCTGCACCCGCCCACCAGGTGGAGGGTCCAGCCCGTGAGCCCACGGTCGACGAGGCGCCGGAACGCCTCCACCATCTCGAGCTGCTTCTTGGAGTGACCGGCCTCGGCCGCGAAGAACCGCCCGACGGCGAGGATCGAAGGCGCCTTCTCGCCCCGGGCCTGCATGGTGACCGGAGGGTGGACAACCACGCTGTCGGTATCCCAGTACCGGCGCACCCAGCCGCGGGTGAACTCCGAGTTCGCCACCACGGCGTCGTAGCTCTGGATGAAGCTCGTCGACGGCGGCTCACGGTGCAGCAGCGGCAGCCAAGCACCCAGTTGGGCGCCCACTCTCGACTTCAGCCCCTCGCTGGTCTGCAGCGACGCGAGGGCCACGCCGAGGCTGCGCCGGTCGTCGCCCCCCAGCACCTCGGCCGGGACGAACGGGTTGGCCACCCGGATCGTCACCTTCACGGGCGCCTGTTCGGGGCTCGCGGGCACCTCGATCGGCACCGAGACGGTGCGGTGGCGCTCCCACCGGTTGCGACCCTCGTCGATCGCCACCTGACGGACCTCGGTGCCGTCCACGTCGATGGCGACCTCGGCCGGGTCGAGCCCGAGGGGGCGGCGCCGGCAGAACACCAGTCGCAGCGTGATCGAGCGGTCGGCACGGGGCTCGACGTAGAACGACGCCTCCTCCGATGCCCAGAAGTACCGGGGCCGGCGCCCCTCGGGCGGGTAGAAGCCCTCACCGAACCCGGTGTTGACGGTGGTGGCGCGGACGATGCCCCCGAGGGCCGAGATCGCCAGCTTCTGGGCTCGGCTCAGGTCCTTCGACACCTCCGCAGGGAAGTGCACGATGTAGATGCTGTGGCGGGATCGGACCGACTCGTGGCTCATGAACGACACGTTCACCAACAGGTCGTAGTCGTGGCTCACCCAGCGCAGCGCGCCGAGGTGCTGGCCGATCACGCGGTTGGTGACACCGGTGAGGTCGAGGTCGAGGCGCTCGGCGAGGGCGTCGACGTCGAAGTCCTCGGGCCCGAGCAGCACCACGTCGTTGTCGGCGGCCAGCACCTGGGCGACGAGCCCGCCGTACTTCTCCGCTCCCCCGCCGGTGGTCCAGTACTTGTTGTAGACCGCCACGCGTCGGCGGGTCACCGCCGGACCGTCCACCGGGCCACGATCTCGGAAGTCGGCACCACCGGGTCGTGCTGCAGCCGGCGTCGTTCGACCAGCATCGCCGGCACGAGCCGCAGGAAGGCCAGGTACGACCGGAGCCGCCGGCGCGCCAGCACGGTGTTGGGGCGATGGCCCCGCAGCATCGGACCGAGCACGTCGCGGCGGGCGTAGGACGCCGTGCTGAGCAGGTAGCGCCAGGCCGCGCTGGCGGCCAGGCGCGCCGGCGCGTTCTTCGTGAGCACCAGGAGGCGGTTGCGCTCCACGTAGTGGGCGAAGATCGCCGAGCCCTCACCCGCGCTGGCCCCGTGCAGGTGCCGGATGACGGACTCGGGCCGGTACAGGTAGCGCCAGCCGGCGGACCGACCGCGCCACGACAGGTCGGTGTCCTCGTAGTAAAGGAAGAACCGCTCGTCGAACACGCCCACCTCGTCGAGGTAGCGGCGCCGCAGCAGGGCCTGACCGCCGCACCAGGCGAACACCTCGGCCGGCTCGTCGTACTGGCCACGGTCGGGCTCGAGGAAGCCGCGGTCGCCGCCGTACCCGCCTTCGACCAGCACCGAGCCGGCGTTGTTGATCACGTCGTACGGCTCACCCTGGAGGGCCACCTCGGCCCACACGGCCTCGGTGCCCACCGCCACTGCCACCGCCGCGGTGCCGGCCCGCAGCGTGACCTCCTTGGGCGACTCGGCGGCGAGCCGAAGCCGTGCGGTCGCCGCCACCGGCTCGCCGGGCGCGACGGGCACGCGCACCACCGCGCGGCCCGACGACCATCGGAACATCCCCTCGGGCGGGGCACCGTGCTCGAGACCGTGGAACCCGTCCACGAGCTGGGCGTTCGCGAACTCGTCCTTGCCGTCCACCTCCACCCCACTCACCCGCACGCCCAGCTCGCGGACGTCGCCGCCGGCACCGGGCACGAACGTGGGGCTCTCGATCACCACGTCGACGAACGCGGGAGCGAACAGCATGCGCCCGGTCGCCGCACCGGCCTGAGGGTCGTCCTCGAGGGCCGCGACGAGCGGCGCCAGCCAACCGGGGTCGACGAACGCGTCGGGGTTGATCAGCGCGACGTAGTCGGCGTGGCCGGGATCACGCATGGCCAGGTTGTTGGCCGGGAACCCGAGGTTCCCGCCCGAGTCCATGATCCGCACCTCGGGGAAGCGCTCGTGCAGCGCCGTGGTGCTGCCGTCGGTCGAGGCGTTGTCCACCACGACCACCTCGAGGCGGTCGGCGGGCCAGTCGAGGGCGAGCAGGCAGCCGACGCAGCGCAGCACGTCGTCGCCCCCGTTGAAGTTCAGGACCACCGCACGGACGAAGGGAGCGGGGTCGGCGACGGGCATGGAGGCCACTCAAGCTACCCCGCGCTACCCCGTGCCCAGCCAGAGCAGGTCCGTGCCCGACGGGCGGTACCAGAACACGTCGCCACGGCCATCGGCGTTCCAGTCGCCGGTGAAGGGTGCGTCGTACACCCCGTTCACCGCGACGGAGCGGTGCGAGAAGGCCCGCGCCGGACCGCCCAGGTAGAGCGCGTCGGCGGCCCCGCCTGGCCCGTACCACAAGATGTCGTCGGCACCGCCCCCGGTGACGTCCGCCACCAGCGGCACGTAGGTGCCGTCGATGGTGATCGACCGGCCCGTGAAGCCACCGGACGCCCCGAACCACATCGTGTCCGCGGCGGGGCCCGTCCCGTACCAGAGCACATCCGAGCGCTGATCGCCGTCGAAGTCCCCCGAGAACGGCGAGTAGGTGCCGTTCACCGTCACGGCCCGGCCGGTGAAGTTCTCGGCGCTGGTGCCGTACCAGAGGTAGTCCCGCGCCGTGCCCGAGCCGTACCACAGCACGTCGGAACGCCCGTCACCGTTGAAGTCGCCGGCGACCGGCTGGTAGTCGGACCCGATCGTGAAGGCCTTCGCGGTGAAGCCGCCGTCGGTGCGACCGAACCACGCGCTGTCGGGGGCAGCGCCCGGGCCGTACCAGAGCACGTCGGAACGGCCGTCACCGTTGAAGTCGCCGACGGCGGGGCGGTAGGTGCCGTTCACCGTGACCGAACGGCCGACGAACCCGTCGGGGCCGCCGAGCCACAGCCGGTCGGCGGCCGCGGCGGGGCCGTACCAGAGCACGTCGCCGTAGGCGTCGCCGTTGAAGTCGCCGCTGAGCGGGGTGTACGTGCCCGCCACCGCCACCGAACGCGAGGCGAACGCACCCGGGCCGACCAGCGCGTCGTACTTGGCCCGGGCGAGGGCCCGGATCTGGCCCAGGCTGTTGTACAGCGCCGATCCCGGGCACGAGGTCTGACCGACGTCGCGGTGGCCGATGACGTTCGCCGTCCCGGGCCGCACGCCCCCGAGGAAGAGCTTCCAGCCGATCAGTTGCCCGTAGGCCCGCACCGCCGCGGAGGTCACCGAGCTGGTGGCGTCGCCGAGGAACGACACCCCGACCGAGCCGGCGTTGTGGTTCATCGCGTGGGCGCCGACGACCGGGTTGCGGATGCCGCCCGCCCGCGCCTCCCAGATGCCGCCGAAGCGGTCGATCACGAAGTTGTACCCGATGTCGTCCCACCCGCGGGCGTCCTGGTGGTAGGCCTGGATGGACCGGAGGAGACCCGGTACCTGACCCGCGCTGTACGAGTTCGTGTTGACCGTGTGGTGGACGATCGCCCGCCGCAGCGGTGGGCTGACCTCGGGGGTGCCGCGGTAGGGCCGCGGCCCCCACGACGAGCGCAGCCGCACGCCGGGCTCGCCGGCCGCCTCGTTCGCCGGCCCGTCGCCCAACGGGACCGTCGCCGGTGAGAGCTCGACCGGCCGGCCGGTCTCGCGCACCAGGAAGACCTCGACGCCCGACGCGTCGCCGGGGAGGTCGAGCTGGTAGGCGTCGCCATGGTCGACCCAGAGCGGCTCGCTCACCGGTGCACCCGTGCGATCGGCGGGACCACGGCGGCCGGCTTCGGCGCGGCCTGCGTCCGCGGCGTGATCGGGCTCGATCTCGAGCGGGGTCCACGCACCCCACGCGCCATCGGTACGGACCCGGACCTGGCCCGGCGTGGCGGACGCGGACCGGTAACCGGCGCCGATCAGCACGAAGGGGTCGGCCTCGACCGTGCCGGTCTCCAGCCGCTCGCCGGTCGGAACGGCCGTCGACGGCTCGTCCTCCTGCGTGGACCCCGCGGCGCCACCCGGCGCGGGCCCCTGGGCCTCCCCCGGGGCCGTTGTCACGGAGGAAGGGGCGTCGGCGGCGGGCACCACGGCGAGCACGGGACGTTCCGTGTCCGTGCGCATGGCCGAACCGGTGGCCGGTTGCGACCCGTCCTGCTCCGCCGGCCCTGCGGCCTGATCGGGACGGGCGCGCGTGGTCGCGACCGCGGCCCCGGCCGACGTGGGACCGGCGAGCGCCGACAGCGCGGCGACGAGCGCCGCTACGGCCACGACACCGACGAGCGAGGTGACGCGGTCTGGGGCCCGACGACGGCGCCGGGCCGGCCCGGCGTGGGACCGGGAAGAGCAGGGGAACGACATCGATACCACCAGGAGATCCATCGCGCGGGCCCGCACGGCCGAGGCCGACCCCCGTCGTCAGGGGTCGACCGTAGCCGCCGCGCGGCGCACGGGAATGAACCTGTCCGTGGTTCGCCCGGTAACCTCAGCCGCCGTGAAGGGTCTGATCCTCTCGGGCGGCGCGGGAACGCGCCTGCGCCCGATCACCCACACCAGCGCGAAGCAGCTCGTGCCCATCGCCAACAAGCCGATCCTGTTCTACGGCCTCGACGACATGGCCGCGGCGGGCATCACCGACGTGGGCATCATCATCGGTGAGACCGGCGACGAGATCCGGGCCGCGGTGGGCGACGGGTCGTCGTTCGGCCTGCGGGTCACCTACATCCCCCAGGACGAGCCCCTCGGGCTCGCCCACTGCGTCCTGATCGCCCGCGACTTCCTCGGCGAGGAGGACTTCGTGATGTACCTGGGCGACAACATGCTCGAGCAGGGCCTGACCGAGTTCGTCAGCCGCTTCGAGGAGGACCGCCAGCGTTCGCGGACCCCCACCCTGGGCGACTCCACGCCAGCACCGGTCGCCCAGATCCTGCTGGCCCGGGTCGACGACCCCCGCCAGTTCGGCGTGGCCGAGGTCGATGCCGCCGGGCACGTGCTGCGCCTGGTGGAGAAGCCCGAGGTGCCGCCCTCCGACCTGGCGCTGGTCGGGGTCTACCTGTTCGACCACCACGTGATCGAAGCGGTCGAGTCCATCCAGCCGTCACCCCGGGGCGAGCTCGAGATCACCGACGCCATCCAATGGCTCATCGACCACGGCCATCGCGTCCGCCACGAGGTCCTCGACGGCTGGTGGATCGACACCGGCAAGAAGGACCCGCTGCTCGAGTGCAACTACCTGGTGCTCGACCGCATCCAGGCCGAGGTCCACGGCGACGTGGACGTGCACTCCCACCTGCACGGCCGCGTGTCGGTGGCCAAGGGGGCCCAGATCGTGAACTCCACGATCCGGGGCCCCGCCGTGATCGGCGAGGGCACGCAGGTCATCAACAGCTACATCGGCCCGTACACCTCGGTGTCGTCCGACTGTGAGATCCGCGATGCCGAGCTCGAGCACTCGGTGGTGCTCGAGCAGAGCCGCATCGTCGGCATCTCCGGCCTCACCGACTCGCTCATCGGCCGGTGGGTCGAGGTCGAGCGC
This sequence comes from uncultured Microthrixaceae bacterium, assembly GCA_964635055.1. Lineage (GTDB taxonomy): Bacteria > Actinomycetota > Acidimicrobiia > Acidimicrobiales > DATDAH01 > JAEUJM01. The sequence continues at coordinate 16,364 of CAZWMT010000046.1, forward strand.
TCGGGCCAGCGACCGCGAGCCACCCGCCTCATGCTCGGTGACCATTCCCGAATCGACCTGGAGTAGCCAATGCCCACCATCACCGAATCCGACGTGATCGCCGGCGTCCAGCACGTGACACCCGACGTGCACGGCGACGACCGCGGGTTCTTCGTCGAGACCTACCGTCGCTCGTGGTTCCCCCTGGGCCGCGAGATGGTCCAGGGCAACCGTGGCGACCGCCAGCAGGGCGCGATCGTGGGTCTGCACTACCACCTGCACCAGGCCGACTACTGGTACGTGCCGAACGGCCTGGCGCGCGTGGTCCTGCACGACCTGCGGGTCGGCAGCCCGACCGACGGCGCCACCCTCACCCTCGAGCTCGGCGCACCCCCTGGCGAGAGGCAGGACCACGAGGGCGTCTTCATCCCGCCCGGTGTGGCCCACGGCTTCGCGTCGCTCACCGACATGACCATCACCTACCTGGTGGACGGCTACTACAACCCCGCCGACGAGTTGGGCGTGGCCTGGGACGACCCCGAGATCGCGGCCGACTGGGGCATCGCCGAGCCGATCCTGTCGAACCGCGACCGCCAGAACCCGCGCCGGGCCGACCTCGACCCGGCGCTGCGCCCGCACATGGCGCTGCGGACCTAGTGCGATGAGGCTCTTCGTGACCGGCGGCGCCGGGTTCATCGGTTCGAACTACGTACGGCTCGTGCTGGCCACGACCGACGACGAGGTCACGGTGTTCGACGCGCTCACCTACGCGGGCAACCTCGACAACCTCGACGGCCTCGAGGCGGACCCCCGGTTCCGCTTCGTCAAGGGCGACATCTGCGACCGCGAGGCGGTCCGGGAGGCCATGGCGGGCCACGACGTGGTGGTGCACTTCGCGGCGGAGAGCCACGTCGACCGGTCGATCGTCGACCCCGACACGTTCGTGCGCACCAACTGCGACGGCACCAACGTGCTGTGCGACACCGCCCGGCACCTCGAGGTGAGCCGCTTCGTCCACATCTCCACCGACGAGGTGTACGGCTCGATCGACGTGGGCTCGTTCCGCGAGACCGATCGCCTCGGCCCCCGCTCGCCGTACTCGGCGTCGAAGGCCGGGTCCGACCTGATCGCCCTCTCGTACCACGAGACCTACGGGCTCCCGGTGGTGATCACCCGATCCTCGAACAACTTCGGGCCCTACCAGTTCCCCGAGAAGGTGATCCCGCTGTTCGTCACCAACCTGCTCGAGGGCCGCAAGGTGCCGTTGTACGGCGACGGCATGAACGTGCGCGACTGGTGCTACGTCGAGGACAACTGCACCGGCGTCGACCTGGTGCGGCGTGCGGGCGTGATCGGCGAGATCTACAACATCGGCGCCGGCAACGAGTTGCCCAACCGCGAGCTCACCATGAAGATCCTGGCGCTCTCGGGCCACGACGAGTCGATGATCGAGCCCGTCACCGACCGGCTCGGCCACGACCGCCGCTACTCCATCGACACCAGCAAGGTCCGGGCGCTGGGGTGGGCACCGCGACGCGACCTCGACGAGGCCCTGGCCGAGACCGTGGCCTGGTACCGCGACAACCGGCCCTGGTGGGAGAAGCTGCGCTGATGGCGCTCCACCGGGAACCAGTGGTCAGCCGCGCCCGGTGAGGGTGGTCGTCACCGGCGCCGACGGACAGGTCGGCACCGACCTGGTCCGAGCCTTCGCCGGCCACGAGGTGATCGCCTGCGGCCGCGCGCAGCTCGACGTCACCGACCGCGACTCGGTCCTCGGCGCGATCACCTCGACCGCCCCCGACGCGGTCGTGCACGCCGCGGCGTGGACCGATGTCGACGGTTGCGAGTCCGACCTCGACCGTGCCTACGCGGTCAACGCGCTCGGCACCCGCCACGTCAACGAGGCGGCGCGGATCGTGGGCGCCCGCGTGTGCCACCTGTCCACCGACTACGTGTTCGACGGCGACGCCCCCGCGCCCTATCGCGAGTGGGACCGCACCTCGCCCCGGTCGGTCTACGGGCACTCGAAGCTGGCGGGCGAGCGCGAGCTCGACCCGGGCCACACCATCGTGCGCACCTCGTGGGTCTTCGGCGAGCACGGCCACAACATCGTCAAGACCATCCTGCGCCTCGCCGGCGAGCACGACACGCTGCGCTTCGTCGACGACCAGATCGGCCACCCCACCGCGGCGGAGGACCTGGCCGCCATGATCGTGCGGCTCGTCGTCGACCGCCGGCCGGGCGTGTTCCACGTCACCAACCAGGGCGCGGTGAGCTGGTACGAGTTCGCCCGCGCGGTGATGGAGGCGGCCGGCCTCGACCCCGGGCGGGTCGAGGCCATCACCACCAAGGACCTCGATCCCCCGCGACCGGCGCACCGACCCGCCAACTCCGTGCTCGACAACGCCGCGCTGCGCCTGTCGGGGATCGAGTTGCTGCCCGACTACCGCGAGCCCCTGGGCCGCCTCGTCACCACCCTGCGGTCGTGAGCCCGAGGGACGCCGCCCACGTGGCCGAACGGCCGACGGGCGTGGCGCGAGCGGCCCGCCGCCGGCGTGGCCGAACGCAGCATGAGCGAGGCGAACAAGAGCGGACGACGTGACGGGGAGCGCCCACGACGACTGGGTGGCGCGCGACGCCGCCGTCGTGTGGCACGGGTTCACCCAGATGGCGGCGTACGCCGACAACGCCCCACTCATCGTCGAGCGGGCCGAGGGCCGCGAGCTGATCGACGTGGACGGCCGCCGCTACCTCGACGCCATCTCGTCGCTGTGGGTCACGACGCTCGGCCACCGGGTGCCGGAGCTGGACGCCGCCGTCGTCGACCAGCTCGGCCGGGTGGCCCACTCCACCATGCTGGGCAACGGCAACCGGGTCGTCGTCGAGTTCGCCGAGGCGCTCGCCCGGGTGGTGCCCGTGGACGACCCCCACGTGCTGTTCGCGTCGGACGGCGCCGCCGCGGTCGAACAGGCGCTGAAGATCGCGTTCCAGTACTGGACCAACCAGGGCGTCGCCGGCCGCGACTCGTATCTCGCCTTCGGCGGCGCCTACCACGGCGACACGGTGGGCTCGCTCTCCATCGGCGCCGGCGGCTTCGGCACCGACGTGTTCGACCCGCTGCGCTTCCCGGTGGTGCGGGCCCCCGGCTTCGACGACCCTGGTTGCATCACCGCGGCGTGCGACCTGGTGCGCGAGCACGCCGACCGCCTGGCCGCCGTGGTGGTCGAGCCACTGGTACAGGGCGCGGCCGGCATCCAGGTGCTGGCGCCCGGGCACTTCGCGGCGTTGGGCGACGCCTGTCGGGACGCCGACGTGTTGTTGATCTGCGACGAGGTGGCCACCGGGTTCGGTCGCACGGGCACCCTGTTCGCATCCGAGCAGTGCGGGCTCCGGCCCGACCTGCTGTGCCTCGGCAAGGGCCTCACCGCGGGGTACCTCGCCCAGTCGGCCACCGTGGCCGCCGACCGGGTGTACCGGGCGTTCCTCGGCGACGACCTGGGCGAGCGCACCTTCTACCACGGGCACTCCTACAGCGGGAACGCCCTCGCCGCCTCCGTGGGCCTGCGCCACCTGCAGCTGCTCGACGAGTGGGACGTGCTCGCCAACGTCGGCGCCCGCGCGTCGGAGCTCGGTGAGCTGCTGGCGGCACGGGTCGCCCCGCTGCCGGGCGTCGCCGCCGTCCGCCAGCAGGGGCTGATGGTGGGCGTCGAGCTCGCTCCCCCCACCGACGGGCTGCGGTGGGGTCGACGGGTGAGCGCCGGCTGCGTGGCCCGAGGGGTGCTGATCCGCCCGCTCGGCGACGTGATCGTGGTGATGCCCCCGCTCACCATCACCGCCGACGAGATCGACCGCATCGTGGCGACGCTGGCCGAGGCCGTCGCCGAGGTCACGGGAGCCGCCGACCGCACCGACCGCGCCGACCACGAACAGGACGCCGACCACGAACAGGACGCCGACCACGAACAGGACGCCGACCACGAACAGGACGCCGACCGCGACCGGGGCAGCGGCCGCGACCAGCGCACCGGCGGCCGCCCCTGATGCACGCACGCCGCGCCTGGGACGACTGGATCGATGGGCGCAACCGGGCCGTGGCCGACTCGGGCCGCCGCCGGGAGGTGCGCGACCTCGACGGCGGCCGGCCGGCCACCGCGGTCAGCGCCGACGGCCGGCCCGTGGTGTCGTTCGCGTCCAACGACTACCTCGGTCTCAGTCAGCACCCCGCGGTGATCGAGGCCGCTCGTGCGGCGACCGCCACCCTCGGCACCGGCGCGGGATCGGCGCGGTTGATCGTCGGCGCCCGGCCCGTCCACCGTGCCCTCGAGGCCGAGCTGGCCGACTGGAAGGCGGCCGAGGCGGCCCTGCTGTTCAGCACCGGCTTCGCCGCCAACCTGGGCGTGCTGGCCACCCTCGGCGCCGACCCCGACACCTTGATCGTCAGCGACGAGCTGAACCACGCCTCGATCATCGACGGCACCCGCCTGGCCCGGGCCCGCGTGGCCGTGTCCCGCCACGCCGACGTCGACCACGTGGCCGCGCTGCTCGACGGGCATGGCGGCCGGGCCCTCGTGGTCAGCGACTCGGTCTTCTCGATGGACGGCGACCTGGCCCCTGTCGACGCCCTGGCCGAGGTGTGCGCCGACCGTGGCGCCCTGCTGGTGCTCGACGAGGCCCACGCGGTGCTGGGACCGAGCACACCGTCGGTTCCCGGGCTGACCGTGCTGGTGGTGGGCACGCTGTCGAAGACGCTGGGCTCCCTGGGCGGCTTCGTGGCCGGGCCGGCCGCCTACATCGACCTGCTCACCAGCACCGCCCGCTCGTTCATCTTCACCACCGCCACGCCCCCCGGCGACGCCGCCGCCGCCGCCGCCGCGCTGGCCATCGTGCGCGCAGCCGTGGGTGCGCGCCTGCGCGCCGATCTGCGCGCCCACATCGAGCGACTGCGGCCCGGCCACCCGTCGCCGATCATCCCCGTGGTGCTCGGCGACGAGGAGCGGGCGCTGTCGGTGGCGGACGCGTTGCTCCAGCGGGGGCTGCTGGTGCCGGCCATCCGGCCGCCCACGGTCGCCCCGGGCACCTGCCGGCTCCGCATCGCCCTCTCGGCGGCGCACACCGACGAGCAGGTCGAGGCGCTCGCCGTGGCCCTGGACGAGCTCGGGTGCCGGCCGTGACGCCCCGGCCGGACCGGCTCGTGGCGGTCGCCGGCACCGGCACGGAAGTGGGCAAGACGTGGTGCGCCGCCCGGGTCATCGAACACCTTCGGGCCTCGGGAGTCACCGTGGGGGCCCGCAAGCCGGCGCAGTCGTTCGACCCCGACGACCCCCATCCGACCGATGCCGTCGTGCTGGGCGGCGCCACCGGCGAGGACGCCACCGAGGTGTGCCCCGAGTCGCTGAGCTACCCGATCGCGCTGGCACCGCCCATGGCTGCCGAGGCGCTGGCCCGACCGGTCCCGACACTCGCCAACCTCGCGGCCGCGTGCGCGTGGCCGACACCGGCGCCCGCCGTCGGATTCGTGGAACTGGCCGGCGGGGTCCGCTCCCCCATGGCCGGCGACGGCGACGGCGTGGGCCTGGTCGACCTGCTGGCGCCCGAGCGGGTCCTGCTGGTGGCCGACGCCGGCCTGGGCACCATCAACTCGGTGCGCCTCTCCGTGGGCGCGCTGGGCCCGGACCGTCCCGTGCTCGTGGTGCTCAACCGGTTCGAGCCAGACGACGCCCTGCACGAGCGCAACCGCCGGTGGCTGGCCGACAGAGACGGCCTCACCGTGGTCACCACCCCCGCCGACGCCGCCGCCTGGCTCCTCGCCCCACGCTGAGGCGCACCGTTCCGGTGGCTCGAACACGACGCTCACAACACGTCCCGGCCACCAGAACGAAAGGCCGACCATTCCGGTGGCTCGAACACGACGCTCACAACACATCCCAGCCACCAGAACGGGCGGCCGGTTGGAGTGGCCCGGGCTCTCAGCCGCCGAGGGTGATGGCGTCGCGGTCGGCGCCGGGGCCGTACCAGAACACGTCGTCCACGCCGTTGCCGTTGAAGTCGCCGACGAAGGGCTGGAACTCCTCGTCGATGTCGACCGAGCGACCGTCGAAGCTCCGACCCGGGGCCCCGAGGTAGAGCACGTCGGGGTCGGCGCCGGGCCCGTACCAGAGGATGTCAGCGCGACGGCCCCGGTCGAGGCGACCGGCCACAGCGATGTAGTCGTTGGCGATGGGCGTGTCGGTCTGCACGCGGAACGTGCGTCCGACCGTGCCGTACCAGACCTCGTCGGCGATGCCGTCCGGGCCGTAGAAGAACACGTCGGCGCGCTCGTCGCCGTCGTAGTTGGCGGCCAGCGGCACCAACCCGCCGAGGGACTGGACGAAGGCCTTGCTGACGAACCCCGACCGCGTGCCGTACCAGACGTAGTCGGGCCGGGCGCCGTCGCCGTACCAGAAGATGTCGTCGCGCCCGTCGCCGTTGAAGTCGGCCGCCGCCGGCGTGAACGTACCGGTGACCAGGAGCGACGAGCCGACGAACGAGCCGTTGCGCTTGCCCCGCCACAGGCGGTCGTCGCGGCTAGTGCCCCCGGGCTTGTACCAGAGGATGTCGTCGGTGCCGTTGCCGTCGAAATCGCCGGGCACCGGCCGGTAGTCGGGCCCGTTGACGGTCACGGGACGGCTCACGAACCGGCCGAAGATGGTGCCCTGCCACAGGTAGTCCTGACCCGTGCCGGGCGCGTACCAGAGCACGTCGTCGACCCCGTCGGCGTTGAAGTCGCCGGGGACCGGCGTGTACGACCCGCCCACCGACACGCCGACGCAGCTGTACCGGGCGGTCAGCGGCGGACAGCACGCGCCGGCGCCGGTGGTGACGTCGCAGAGCGTCTCGCCCCCCTGCCACTGGAGGCTGGTGCGGGCGTTCTGGCCGAGCGGCCGGCGGGCCCAGACGCCGCTGCCGTAGCCGGTGTCGGCCTTCAACCAGTGGCGGTACTCGTACCCGCCGGCGGCGTACACGTAGAACGGGGCGGTGATGGGCGCCGTCCCGCCGTACTGCGGGTCGGCCCACGCGGTGCTGCCGGAGCCGTAGCCCTGGGCCAGCGCGGGGTCGACCCGCCAGCACGAGAACGTGCCGCTGTTCCCCGGCCCCCGGCAGGTGCGGGGCTGCATGCCGCCGGTGGACAGCACCGAACCGTCCGGGCTGACGTTCTGGAGCCGGTTCGTCTGCGGGTTGTAGATCTGCAGGAAGATGGCGCCGCAGCGATTGTCGTTGCAGCCGTGCCACGGTGTCCACGCGTAGGTGAGCCGCTGGGTCGGGCTGCCGGTCGCCCGGCAGTAGCGCGCCGCGATCTCGGCGGCCATGGGCGTGGCGATCACCCGGGTGTCGACCCGCTGGCTGGCCGTGTAGGGCGCGCCGAGGCCGGCCGAGTCGAACTGCCAGAGGCCCACGCCGGGGTGCCAGAAGGCCCGCCGGTAGGGGGTGCCGGCGTTGCCGAAGGCGAACAGCGCGGCTTGCGCGTCCCAGCGACTCATCGTCATCGGTGACGGCGCCAGCGAGTCGGGCGCGCCCGTCTCCGGCCACGAGGGGGCCAGCATCGCCGCGGCCAGTTGCACCTGGTTGAGCCCTGAGCTGCCGTTGGCGCACTGCCCGTCGTAGTTCGCCGCCGCGGCCAGGACGTCGCTCAGCGGGTCGTCGCCCCAGGTCTTGGCCCCTGCCGGCGGGGCCAGCGGTGCGGCGGCCAGCACGAGGGGGCTCCCCGCCACCAGCAACAGGCCGGCCAGCACGGCCAGCAGCGGCCGCCTCATCGGCTCGTCGCCCAGAGCAGGAGGGGCGCGCTGTCGAGCCCGTCGGCGTCGCCCGAGACGGCGAGGAGGAAGTCCGACAGCTCGCCGGGCGCCAGCGTCTGGGTGGGGCGGCCGTCGGGGTCGACCGCCGCGCTCTCGGCAACGGCCCGCACCCGTCCGTCGTCGTCCAGCCAGGCCGCAACCACGGTGGGCTGCACCGCATCCACGTCAGCACCGTCGGTGATCGAGCCGTAGAGCACGAAGGGGAACGGACCGCGGCCGGTCTCCTGGTACAGGTAGAGATCGAGCGCCTCGCGGGTGCCCGCGGGCGCGGCGAAGTAGGTCGTGAGCTCGAGGTCGCGCGTGCCGGCCGGCGGTTCGCCGCCGCCGTCGGTGACGCTCCAGTCCACGTCGGCCACCGCCGCCGCCTCGACATCGCTCCCCAGGGTGAACGGGGCCGGCTCGCCAGGGCGCACCGGGGCGACCAGAGCGGCCGCGGTCACCTGGTCGAGCTCGGCGCCGTCCGCGTCCCGCAGCACCGCGGTGACCATGGGCGCGATCACCGGGCTGGTGGTCTCGTTGCGCAGGAGGCCCTCGGCCTGCCACGGTCCCGACGTGGCAGTGCGGACGGTGTCGGTGAGCACGGCAACCACGTCCGCGCTCAGGTCGGCCACGAAGAGGGGCCCCTCGAACCCGGCGAGGGTGCGGGCGCTCTCGTCGCCGGCCAGGGCCTCGTCGAGCTGGTCGGCCGACGCCGCGCAGTCGCGCCCTTCGGAGAGGATCAGGCAGCCGTCGTCGTCGTAGGCGCCCGGTAGGCGCTCCTCCACGGGAGGCAGGGTGGGCAGCGTGGCCTGGTCGTCACCTTCCGCCGCCCCTGCGGTGTGGTCCGACTGCACGCCGCACCCGGCCAGAACGGCCACCAACGCGGCCATCAGCACGAGGGCGCCCAGCGCGAGGCCGGTCCGCTCGGTGACGGCGCGGGCGCGCGGGTGCAGTGGGTGAGCGAGCGGCATCCTCACCATCTTTCGGTCGTCCTTCCCGGAGAATGAACGATGGGCACGCGGGCGGTCAGTGGCCCGCGTCGTCGAGTGCGGTGAGGGTGTGCGGCATCGCCCGCAGGTGCTCGTGCAAGCGGTGCCGGGCGAACAGCCCCATGGTCAGTGCCGCCACCAGCGAGCCGCCGAGGATCCCCAGCTCGACGCGCAGGAACAGGTCGTTGCCGGCGGCCACGAACGTGACGAAGGCCACCACACCGAGGAACCAGCCCACGGCCACGCGGCGCTGCGAGGACAGGGCGATGAGCGACTGGCCGAGGGCCGTGGCCAACATGATGGACGCGCTCCCGGCCGCGAGCAGCGCGAGGTCGCGCCGGGTGAGGTCGAAGTCCGGGCCGAACAGCAGGTGGATCAGCGGCGGGCCGATGAGGAAGGCCACCAGCGTGCCGATCACACCGATGCCCGCGACCGCCCCCAGCAGGCGGCCCAGGCGACCTCGGAACTCGCTGTAGCGGCCGGCGCCGGCCAGGGCGGACAAGTGCGGCAGCAGCGAGGCCTGCACCGCCTGGTAGAGGAACAGGGGCACACGGGCGATGGTGAGGCCCACCAGGAACACCCCCGCGGCGTGCTCCTCGCTGTCCTTGGCCAACACGGTCACGGCGAGGGTCCCGGCGTTGACGAGGAAGGCGGCGAACACCGAGGCGGCCAGCAGCGAGCCCAGGGCGGACGAGAGCTCGTCCCACGGCGCGTCGGGCCCGTCGGAGGCCAGGTCCTTCTCCCCCAGCAGCGCCAGCCACACCGCGACGAAGGGGGCCAGGCCGAGCACCACCCCGTAGGGCCCGACCACCCGGACGCCGACCACGGCCAGCACCACCGACAGGGCGACCCGCACGGTGTTCTCGGTGCCGAAGTAGACCGCGTAGCCCCGGAACCGGCCGAGGCCGGCCAACTCGCCCCGCACGAGGTGGGCCAGCGCGTACGCCGGCAGCGAGATCGCGAACCCGACCAGGATCAGGACCTTGTCGCTGAAGAGCTCGGAGAGCAGCCAGGCGGACGCCGCGGCGGTCACCACCAGCAGCACCACCACCAGGCCGCCACCGATGCTGCCCGCCTGGCGCACCAGCGACCCGGTGCCGATGCCACGCGCCCACCGGTTGGCCAGGCCACGGGCCACCTCCTGCTCGAGCGGCAGGAAGAACCCGGGGCCGACGATGTACACGCTGGCCCACAGCACGCCGAGGGGGGCGAAGTCGTCGGCACCCAGCAGGCGGGCGGTGAGGCCCAGGAACACGAAGGCCATGACCCCGTTGACGACGAGGCCGACGCCCACGGTGGTGGTGCCCGACGGGAGTGGGTTGCGGGCGCGCAGGCGCGTGGCGAGTGAGGCGGTGGTGTTCACGCGGTGTCGACGTTACCGGCCGACAGGTGCGGGGCCGGACTCAGGACGCGGCGGCGCGCTTGCGCCCGAGGGCCGTGCCCCGGCGGCGCACGATGGGCACCACCACCTCGGTGACGGCGGCGTCGGGGCGGGTGTCGAGCGGTCGCCAGCGGTCCTCGTAGCCGTAGCGCTCGGTCTCGCGCACCTTGGGCTTGCCGAACAGCATCAGCCAGAACTTGAAGGTGTAGTAGATGTTCCAGAAGATCTCACCGTTGCGGACCATGAACACGGCCCGGCGCCACAGGTACTTCGGGTTCTTGAGGTACGCCTCCTTGTAGAAGCGCTGGAAGTACTCCGTGATGGTCGACCACGGCAGGGTGGGGTGGTCGAAGATGTTCTCGGCGTTGTTGTAGACGGTGTACGCGTCCCAGTCGAAGGTCTTGATCTTGCCCTCGCGCTGCAGGTCGCGGAACATCGGCGTGCCGGGGTAGGGCACGCACATGCCGCACTTCATCGTGTCCAGGCGGACCTGGCGGGCGTAGTCGATCGTGTCCTGCATGGACTCCTCGGTGTCGCCGCTGAGGCCCACCATGAAGAACCCGTTGGGCTCGAGGCCCGACTCGCGGGCCATCTCGACGGCGTCGACGCCCTTCTCGAGGCTGGCCCGCCCGCCTTTGCCGAACGCCTTGAGGACCTCCTCGTTGCCGCTCTCGAACCCGAAGTACACCCGGTAGCAGCCGGCCCGCTTCATCAGCGAGAACAGCTCGGTGTTGGCGCTGTCCACCCGGATGCCGTTGTTGCAGGTCCAACCCACCTTGATCCCCCGGCGGATGATCTCCTCGCACACCGCCGCCGCCCAGTCGTTGTCGGTGGTGAAGATGTCGTCGACCAGGGTGACCTCGCGGTAGCCGAGGCTCTGGACGTAGGCCAGCTCCTCGGCACACCGCTCCGGCGACTTCTTGCGGTACCCCCGGCCCATGGTGTTCTTGGAGCCGCAGAAGTCGCAGGAGTAGATGCAGCCGCGGGAGAACTCGATGGTGGTGACCGGCCGCTGGCGCACGACGATCCGGGTGACGTGGCCGTTGGACTCCAGCGGGTAGTCGGCCCACGCCGGCATCGGCAGCAGGTCGAGGTCGTCCACCAGCGCGGTGTTGGGGTTCGACGCCACGCCGTCGCCGTCGCGGCGCCACAGGCCCGGGATGTCGTCGTGGCGCTTGCCGTCGAGCAGGTCGGCCACGGTCCAGTCGGCCTCGCCGCTGGCGATGAGGTCGAGCGCCGACTCGCGCATGGTCTCGGCCGGCATCGCGGTCGGGTGCGCGCCCCCGCCGATGGTGACGATCTCGGGGAAGCGGTCCTTGACCAGGAAGGAGATGTCGCGCATCTGATTGGCCAGCGGCGTGGTGGCGGTGATGCCGATCACGTCGGGCCGCTCCCGTTCGATCTCCCGGGCGACCAGCTCGGCGTCGTAGATGCGGTACGACAGATCGAGGATGTTCAGCTCATGGCCCCGAGCCTTGACCGCCCCGCCGAGCGCGGCCAGGTTGAGCACCGGATACACCGGGAAGGCCAGCCCGCCCTCGTTCGACCCGTAGGTGCGAGCGTAGGACGGGTTGATGAGCATCGCCTTCGCCATGGCAGGCGAGCCTAGCGGTTGCGCATCCTGGCGCCCCGTCCCGCCAGTGGTCCGGACGCTCTCCGCGCCCGTCGTCGCGACTCAGTTGCCGCGGCCGTCCATGATGTCGCGGACCAGGTCGCGCACGGCGTCGCGCCAGTCCGGCAGCAGGGGGATGCCCTCCCGCCGCAGCGCCGCGTTCTCGAGCACCGAGTAGGCGGGCCGGCGGGCCGCCCGCGGCGGGTCGAGCTCGTCGGTGGCGATGCCCTTCATGCGAGCCGGGTCGTAGCCCGCCGAGGCCATGGCGTGGCAGGCCAGCTCGTGCCAGGTGGCCTCGCCCTGGTTGGTGACGTGGAACACGCCCGGCAGCCGCTCGGCGGAGAGCCGCACGAGCACCGGCGCGAGGTCCTCGGCCACGGTGGGGCTGCCCTTCTGGTCGTTCACGAAGGCCAGCTGCTGGTCGGGGTTGGCGGCCAGGCGCAGGATGGTCTTGATCGTGTTGGCCCCCAGCCGCCCCGCGAGCCAGGCCGTGCGCACCACCGTGAAGCCCTGGTCGACCACGGTCTCGCTGGCCAGCTTCGAGGCGCCGTACACCGAGAGCGGCCCGGCCTCGTCGGACTCCACGTAGGGCACGTCGTGGTCGCCGCTGAACACGTAGTCGCTGGAGATGGTGGTGAGGTGGGCGCCGATGTCCGCGCAGGCGTCGGCCAGGGTGTGCACCGCGGCGTCGTTGGTGGCCCAGGCGTTCTCCACGTCGACCTCGCACTGGTCGGCGTCGCGGATGGCGGCCAGGTTCAAGATGACCTCCGGGCGCAACTCGCGCGCGGTCGCGAACACCAGGTCGCGATCACGGATGTCCATCTCGTCGATGTCGAGGGCGGTGACGTCCCAACCCTCGGCGGCGAAGGCGGGCCCGGCGGCCTGGGCCAACTGGCCCGCGCCCCCGGTGATGAGGACGCGGCGGGTTGTGGCGCTCATGCCACTCCTTCCAGGACCGGTGATGCCTCGCGGTCGGGATCGGCCGGCTCGCGCAACGACGCGATCACCGCGGCAGCGAAGACCACGAGGATCGGCATGACCGAATGGTGGTACCGGGTGAGGGCCAGGCCACCCCACACGGCGACGAGATAGGCCAGTGCGGTGACCCACAGGGGCAGGGCCCTGCGGCAGGCCCGCACGAAGCACAGCCCGCACACGCCGAGGGCCACCACCGCCCAGTGCCAGCTGTTGGCCAAGGTGAGGAAGATGCCGCGCACCCGCTCGTCGTTGTCGAACAACGAGCGGTTACCGAAGTCCTCCGCGTCACTCAGCGCTTCGCGGTCGTCAGCCATCGTGTCGTAGGTCTTCCAGAGAGTGAGCCGGACCTCGTCGCGGGGGTGGCCGATCGCCCACTTGATCGCTCGAGTGGTCGTGTGCCGGTACCAGTGCGCTTCGTCCGCGTTCCCCTGATCGTAGGCCGAACCGCCGAAGCAGTACCGCAGACCGGCGGGCGTGGGGTCGAAGCGACCGGTGGCGCCGTCGTGGTGGCCGGTGCACAGGAAGGCGGCGTTGTTGGTGGAGATCGGCACCGCGACCCCGATCTGCACGGCGTTGCGCACCGTCCACGGCACGACCAGCACGAGCGTGCCCAGCGCCACCCAGCCGGTGGCCCGCAACGCACCCTTCCAGGAGCCGGCAGTGGCGCGGAGGGCCAAGGCCGGCGCGAACACCAGCACGGCGCCGGGCGTGCGCACCAGGAGTGCCCAGCCGACGAACACGCCGAGCAGCACCAGCACCTTCGCGTGGCGCTCACGCCCGCTGCGCACGAGCAGGGACGCGCCGAGGAGCAACCCGGTGGTGAGGGCGGCGAAGAGGGTCTCGGACAGCACCACCGACGTGTAGTAGATGTGCCCCGGGGCGATCGCCATGATCCACGCCGCAGGGTTTCGGGCGGCCGGCCCGATCCAGATGCGGGCCAGCCAGGCGGTGAACACCACGGTGGCGGTGCCCAACACCACGTTGGCCAGCGAGGCGGCGAAGTTGACGCTGATCCAGCCGGTGTGACGGGCGACGAACGCGAGCGGCGCCAGGAACAACGGGTAGCCGGGGGGCAGGAAGGCGGTCGGCTTCCCGTAGAGCTCGGGGGTGCCGAGGGCGGAGAACCGCTGCGCGTAGCTCAGGTACTGCGCCGGGTCGGAGAGCGGGTCGGCGATGGGGCCGGTGGCCCAGATGACCCAGGCCAGGCGCAGGCCGAACGCCACGAGCACGGCCAGCGTGAAGCTCCGGGCCCGCCGGTCGTGCCAGATCCGGGTCGCCGTGCCCACCAGACGGTTGCGCAAGCGGATGATGCTATCCGTCGGCCCGGGGGCCATCGCCCACCGCCACCGCCGGCGCTCGCGTCGACGTCATCGCCGGCGCCGCACCCCGCGATCCCGGCATCCGTCGGGCTCCGTCGGCCAGCGCCCGACCGGCCTGCGGCGCGGTCACGCGGTGGGCGCGACCACCCCGTGGGGCATGCACAGCTCGTCGTACTCCGCGATGACGATGTCGGCGGGGTCGAGCGAGCACGCCGGGCAGTTGGGATCCCGGTTGACCTTGAAGGTGCGGAACGACTGCTCGAGCGAGTCGTAGGCCAGCAGGCGGCCCGAGAGGCTGTCGCCCAGGTCGAGGATCACCTTGATGGCCTCGAGCGCCTGGATCGAGCCGATGATGCCCGGCAGGACGCCCAGCACGCCGGCCTCGGCGCACGACGGGGCCAGGTCGGCCGGGGGCGGCTCGGGGATCAGGCACCGGTAGCACGGGCCGTCGTAGGGCTTGAAGACGGTGGCCTGCCCCTCGAAGCGGAAGATGGACCCGTGCACCACGACGGTGTCGGTCTTCAGGGCGGCGTCGTTGAGCAGGTAGCGGCTCGGGAAGTTGTCAGCCCCGTCGATGACCACGTCGTACTGGCTCAGGATCTCGACCACGTTGTCGGCGCTGAGGCGCAGGTCGTGGGTGACGACGTTGACGTCGGGGTTGATCGCCGTGAGGGTCTTCTTGGCCGAGTCGACCTTGCGGTCGCCGATCCGGTCCATGTTGTGGAGGATCTGGCGCTGCAGGTTCGATTCGTCGACGACGTCCATGTCGACGATGCCGAGCGTGCCCACGCCGGCGGCGGCCAGGTAGAGGGCGGCGGGCGAGCCCAGGCCGCCGGCACCCAGCAGCAGGACCTTGGCGTCGAGCAGCTTCAGCTGCCCCTCGATGCCCACCTCGGGCAGCAGGAGGTGGCGCTGGTAGCGGTTGCGCTGCTCTGGCGTGAGGGTCTGGGGGGTCGACCAGTCTCGGCCTTCGTCCTTCCAGCGGTTGAACCCGCCCACGATGGACACGACGTCGGTGTAGCCGAGCTCGCCGAGCGTCTTGGCCGCGAAGGCCGAGCGCACGCCGCCGGCGCACATGACCAGCAGCGGCGTGCTGCGGTCGGGCACCCGGCCCTCGATGTTGCTCTCGAGGTTGCCGCGGGGGATGTGCACGGCGCCGGGCACCGCACCCTGCTCGTACTCGTCGGGCTCGCGCACGTCGAGGAGCACGGCGCCGGGCCGGCTGCGGGCCTCGTCGGCGGCGGCGGTGTCGACCTCGCGGATCTGGGTCTTGGTCTGGTTCAGCAGGTCGCGGAAGGTGGCCATGTGACTCTCTGGGTGAGCGGGAGCCGCCCCGTGGCGGCCGGTGCGGAAAAGCCTAGTGAAGTGGTCAACATTCGGGCCACCCCCGTCATTCCCGGGAGGCGGCAGTGCCCACCAGCCGGGGCAGGACCTCGCTGATCGACCCTCGCACCACCGCGTCGGCCAGGCCGTCGTAGGGCGTGGGCTCGGCGTTGACGATCACCACCGAGGCGCCGGCCCGACTGGCCCCGGGGACCAGTTGCGCAGCAGGCTGCACGGTGAGCGTGGACCCGACCGCGAGCAGCAGGTCGCACGCTTCGGCCGCCCGGAACGCCCGGTCGACGTCGGCCGCCACCAGGCTCTGGCCGAACGAGATCGTGGCCGACTTCAAGATGCCGCCGCACGACCGGCAGGCAGGATCCTCCTCGCCGTCGCGCACCCGCTCGAGGGCCCGTTCCATCGGTGCCACCTCGGCGCACGAGAGGCAGGTCACCTTGCGCATGGTGCCGTGGATCTCGACGACGAGGGCCGGGTCGGTGCCGGCCTGCTGGTGCAGTTCGTCGATGTTCTGGGTGACGAGGGTGTGCAGCTTGCCCTGTCGTTCGAGATCGACGAGGGCCCGGTGGCCGGCGTTCGGTCGTGCCCGCCACGCCGGCGACTCGAGCCGCGCCCGCCAGGCGGCCTTCCGCACCGCAGGGTCGGCCACGTAGTGCGACAGCGTGGCCGTCTTCTCGGCCGCCGGGTTCTTGGTCCACACCCCGTTGGGCCCACGGAAGTCGGGGATGCCGCTGTCGGTGGAGATCCCGGCCCCCGTGAGCACCACCACCCGGCGGGCGGCGGCGATCAGCGCACGGGCGCGGCCCTCGCCGTCGACGGTCGGGTCGCCTGCGTTCGCTTCACCCACATCCCCACGATACCCGAACGCGAAGAGCAACGGGGTTGACGGAGAGTTATCGAAATGATGCAATGCGTCGACCTCCCCCGCCCACTGCCCACCACCACCACGGGAACCACGATGAACCCCACCGCCTCCGTCCCCACCACCTCCGCCCCCGTCCCCACCACCTCCCCCGCTGCGCCGATCGCCGGCGCCGCCGTACCAGCCGCCATCGCCGCGGCCGACGGTCTCGGGGTCGCCCTCCCACCCGCCGAAGGACCCGGCGTCACCCACCTCGCGGTGCGGGCCTGGGTCGACCCCGTGGTCGACCGCGTGGGCCACGACCCCCGGTCGGCCTACGTCGAGCAGTTCTGGCTCGCGACCCTCGGCCCCAGCACCACGTGGCTCCTGCGCCGGCTGGCGACCGGACTCGAGGCGGAGCCCGACGGCTTCGAGCTGGACCTGGCCGCCACCGCACGCGCCCTCGGGCTCGGCAGCCGGAGCGGCCGCAACTCCCCGTTCATGCGGGCACTCGAGCGCAGCCGGCAGTTCAGCCTCACCCGCGACCTCGGCGGCGGCCAGCTGGCCGTGCGCCGCAAGCTCCCCCCGCTCAACCGTCACCAGGTCGCCCGCCTCCCCCAAGCCCTCCAGCACACCCACCGGGCCTGGCAGGAGGGGGCGCTGACCCACCCGTCGGCCGACGAGCAGCGCCGCCGGGCCCGCCGGCTCGCGCTCAGCCTGTTCGAGCTGGGCGAGGACCCCGAGGCCGCCGAGCGCCAGCTCCACCACTGGCGCTTCCACCCCGCGATGGCCCACGACGCGATCGCCTGGGCCTGGGACCGCCACCGCATCGCGGCCAAGGCCGCCGCCCGCCAACAACTCCAAGCGTCCCTCGCCGGCAGCGGCGGCGACGCCGCCTGATCCCCCGCCACGGACCGGCCGTCCGGCCGCGCTCCCGATGTGGGGGCGCCGGCTGGCGGCCCGGCGGCTGGGGGAGGCGCGTACCGAACCCGCGCGCCGACATACCACGCACGGCTGAACCCTCGACAGCACATGACTCTCTGTTCATGCGGGTGTTCATGCGGGCAATCGAGCGTGCACCTCGAAGGCCCCGCGCGCCACCTCGCTGGAAGCGTCGGTGGTAGAACCTGACCGACGCCAGCGACCATTCTTGAGTGCCACGCGGCGCTCGCGTCGCCATTGACGGTTGGACGGAGTGTCGATGACCCACTGCAACCAGGGCCACCCAGTCCCTCCCGGTGCGGCCTTCTGCCCCGAATGTGGCTCACCGACCGTCCTCGTGATCGAGCTCGACGACGATCCACCGGTCACACCGGGGGGACCCATCGTTTCGGCGTTCCCTGTGATGCACTGCAGCCGTGGACACCTGGTGCCACCTGGCGCACCCTTCTGCCCCCAGTGCGCCTCGGGCACGGGTCCGCACACCGGCCAGCCGGACGCTTCGGCGCCACCGAGTCAGCAGCCGCAGCCACCAGGTCAACACCCACAGCCACCAGGTCAACAGCCACAGCCACCAGGTCACCACCCACCCGGTCAACACCCACCGGCCCACCCCCCTCATACACGGGCCAGGCGCCCGCGCCGGTCGATCCCAGGGCCCGCCACCACCGTCACCAACATCGTGCGCGTTGCGACGGTCGTCAGCATCCTCGCGGTGGTCAGCGTGGGCGTGGTCGTCGCCGTCGATCGCCAGAGCGGCACCGGCGACGGCACCGGATCGGGGGGCGACGACGCCGCGGCCGGGCAGGGCGGTCCCGAGGATCCGGACGGGCCGACGACCGACGATGCCGTCACGCTGATGATGACCGCAACCGATGTCGGCCTGTCGTCCAGCGAGTGGTCACCGGAGCAATCCGGCGACGCCGCCTACGAGTTCGTCTGCCATCGCGGTGATCTGGCCCAGACCGCCGAAGCGGCCACCGCGATCGCCGGCCCGGACTCGCAGGTGGTGTCCACAGCGGCCGCCGGCAGCACGGATGCCGACGAGATCCAGGAAGTTCTCGCGGTCTACGAGTCGGAAGACGCGGCCCGGGAGGCCGTCGACGCCGTCATGGAGTCGCGCAGCGGCTGCGAAGGATTCGAGGCGGCTGGCTCGATAGATGTCGAGGCGGGTGACGCAGCGGTGTTCCTGGACACCACCAGCGACGAGATCGACCACATCGTGGGTCGCGTCGGACGCGTCGTGTGGGACGTCGCGTACTACGGCTCCTACGAGGCCGACCAACTCGCCTCCACCGCCTCGCAACGCGCTGCTGGCGGCTGAGAAGACCGGCTGTGCCGACTACCGGTGCAGTAGTGCCCTGAGCCGTGATCGCAGGCCTCGGGAACGCCGCTCACCCTCGTCCCGACCCTCGATCGTGTTCTCGGGATCGACGTTGGTCCGGGGCGCGTCGACCGGGTCCTCAGCATCCGCAGGTGCGGCATCGGCGTCACCGGCGTCGCCGGTGGCCTCCGGCTCCCCGGGACGGTACTCGCGAGGCACCCAGGCGGTCACCTCGCCGGTGGGCACGGGCAGGTCGTCGGCACCGATGGCCCGGGCGACCTCCTCGGGGCTGGCGCTCACCCGCTCCTCCCAGTACTCCCGCAGCAGCTCGTAGCCCTCGGGCATGCCCTGTTCGACCGCGGTCGGGTGGTAGTCCACGTAGAACTGCTCGTCGACCGCGTAGACGAGGCGGCGGTTCAGGCCGTCGGCCACCACGTGCACCAACTGCTCGCCGGCGGGCACGACCGCGGCGGCGATGGCCGGGCGCACCCGGTCGGAGCGGTTGGGCGGCGAGTAGTGCAGGGTCTTGCTGTCGTAGATCAGCGCCGAGCCGGCGGGCACCGACACCGGCACGCCGTGCTCGATGAAGTACTGGTAGTAGGGCTCGAACCAGTTGGGCACGTTGGTGCCGCTGGCCACCGGCAGGATGGTGTGGCTGCCCGGCACGACGCACAGGTAGCCGTTGTCGAGCTCGGGGCTGGTGTCGACCAAGGGCACCCAGACGGTGCAGGCGCGCGACCGGCTCTCGTCGACGTAGGTGCGGTCGTCGTGCAGGCCCATCTCGCTGTGGGGGCCGGCCGGCTTGATCACGAAGGTCCAGAACACCGCCTCGTGGTCGACGAAGTGACGAGGCACGACACGGTCGAACACCGGCTGCAGCAACCGGGCCACACCGTCCATGACCCGCCGGTCGTCACGGGTGAAGTCGAAGGCGATCACCGACTCGTCCGGCTCCGGCACCAGGGCCGCGTAGCCCTCCAGCAGTCCCTGCACCTCCTCGGCGGTGAGGAAGGGGACCACCGTGTAGCCGAGGCTCTCGAATTCGGCCTGCCGCTCCGGGTCGAGGAGGATGCCCGCCGGCTCAGTCGGCAGGGGTGTCATGCGCGTCGTCGCTCGCCGCCGCCGACCGGGCGAGCGTGACCCGCACGGACGAGCGCTCGCTCGGGTCGGGCTCGTCCGGCAGGTCGTCGGGCACCTGCTCGAGCAGGCCGATGAACTTCTGCGACGCCGCGACCTGGGCCTGGCTGACCACCAGCGGCGAGTCGATCTCCCAGTGGCCCGCCATCCAGAAGTCGTCGGTCATGGCCTCGTTGCGCGGGTCGCTGATGACGTTGATCGAGCCGGGGCCGCAACGAGACAGCGGGTCGCCGTAGACGGTGAACAGCGCGGGCCCGTACTCGCGCAGCGGCGTGCCGGTGGTGGCTGCCGGCTGCGACATCCACAGCCCCCGGGTGCGGTCACGGAAGTACTGGGTGTAATCGTGACGCAGGGTGATGGTGGCCGGGAAGGTGCGACCGATCTCGGGCATCAGGAACGCCTGCAGGTCGAGCACGGTGTCGAGCGCCGGCGTCAGCGGCACGTCGAACTCGGTCACGAGGAACCGTCGCACCTCGGCGTAGAACGAGCGCCAGCCCAGCGGCGGCACGTTGAAGTAGTCGAAGTACCGCATCGTCCAGTTGAGCAACGGGTAGCGCTCGGGGTCCTCGTGGCTCACCGTGACGATGCGCCGCAGGATGGCGATGATCTCCACCCCGTGGTCCCACTGGACGTGGCGGGTGACGTGGCGGAGCAGGCCGAACTGCTCGAACACGGTGTAGGCGTGGCGGATGCGGATCATCTCCGCCCGGTCCTCGGCGGTGAACGACTTGGTCGAGATCACCACGCCGTGCTCGTTGGCCTTCACCTGCCACTCTTCGCGGTACTCGGGCTCGTTGATCGGTGCGTTGGGCAGCAGGTGGGTGATCCACATGCGGGCCGGCACCTCGTGGTCGGTGAGGAATTGCAGGTCGCCCGCGAGCGACTCGAGGGTCTGGCCGGGGAGCCCGAGCATGATGTCGGCCTGCAGCGGCAGCCCGCGGCGGCGCATCGACGAGGCCAGGCTCGTGTAGTGGTCGGTGCTGATGTTGGTGCGCCGGATGGCCTCGAGGGTGTCTTCGTCGCGCGTCTGGAGCGCGAGGGAGAACACCGGGCCGACCCCCGCCTGCACGAGCTCGTCCACGATGGCGGTGAGGTGCTTGGTGGTGTTCTTGGCCACGTTGAACCCGAGGAAGCGCGGGTAGCCCCACCGCTTCTTGACCTCGGTGATGCGCTTGGTGACCTCGACGTCGCGCGACACGATGCCGAAGTTGGCGTCGCCCATGGCCCACGCGTGGAACTCGCGCTCGCCGGCCCAGTGCATCTCGGCGGCCACGCGGTCGATGTCGAACTTGCGGATGCGCGACAGGGTGCTGGAGCCCCAGTCGCAGAAGGTGCAGCCGTAGGGGCAGCCGCGGCTGGTCTCCAGGGTGACCTCGACCCACGCCGACGGGTCGAGGTGGTCGAACTCGCCGGTGAGGTAGGGCGACGGCAACACGTCGAGGTCGGCGACGCGCTCGCGGTCGCCGGTGCGCACGATGCGGCCGTCGGCCGGGTGGCGGAAGGTCAGGCCCTCGACCTCCTCCAGGGCGGCCAGGTCCAACTGAGGTGCCGACTCGGAGATGGCCCGCAGCGCCTCGGCCAGGGTGACCTCGCCCTCACTGCGCACGGCCACGTCCACCAGTTCGCCGTACTTCGCGAACCAGTCCTCGCAGTTCACCTCGTACTTCGGCGTGCTGGGACCGCCGTGGATGATCACCAGATCGGGGTTGGCGGCCTTGCCGCGACGGGCGACCTCCATGTTGTGGTCGAAGGACCACACGTAGTGCGAGAGCAACAGCACGGCCGGCCCCGTGCGGGTCTCGAGGTCGGCCAGGAACGAATCGGGATCCTCCACCCGGCGCAGCTCGAACCGTTCGTTCAGGAGGCCGTCGTCGTACTGGCGGGCGTTGGCCAGCAGCATGCCGAGCGACAGCGGGGGCCCGGTCTCCACCTGGAACACGGAGTACACGGGGATGGCCCCCTCGGGCGCCTCGCCCACGAACGGCGGCTCGAGGTAGACGACCCCGGAGCGCTCCTCGTCCGCGGGCTCGCCGGGCGTGGTGTCGCCGGCCGCGACCTGCTCGACCGGCGCGGCGTCGGGCGTCGCCGTGTGAGCGGTCGCCGTGACCGTGTCCGGCGCGGCGTCGACCGTCTCGACGACCGGGACCTCGTCGTGCACGGGCGCGTCGGGCGCCGCGGTGGCCCCGCCTCTCGCCGCCCTGAGCTTGCGCTGGGCCCGGCGCAGGCCGCGATAGCCCTTCGCCGCGTAGGCGGGGCCGGGTAACTTATGGCGCCGCCGCTCACCCTTCTGGCCCTGGTAGCCCGCGGGGGGCGGCGCCACCTCGTGGTGGGCGCGGGTTTCGGCGACGACCGGGGTCGGAACGGGCTGGCCGGCGGTGTCGGCCTTGTAGTCGATCCAGAGCAGCATGCGGCCGGCGTCGGCGATGCGCCGCAGCCGCCCCCCGATCTCGTCGTCGGACGGGGCCGCGGCGCCGAGCGTAGCGCGGACCGACTCGATCACCTGGCCCACCGAGCCGCCCGCCACCAGCGACTCGAGCAGGATCATGTCGATCTCGTCGAGCGTGTGGCTGTGGCCGTTCAGGCCCTCGATGAGCAGGCAGCCCGCGGCCACCTGACCCACGAACGCCGGCAACGGCTCGGCCACCGTGGCGGGGTGGACGCCGATCCAGTCGGTGGGGCCACGGAACGTCGAGACGGTCTGCGAGGCCTCGGTGGAGGGGGCGGGGAAGTCGGCGCCTTCGGCGGGCAGGGAGATCCCCGCCTGCTCGAGCTCGAGCCGTGCGGCATCGTCGGCGGCGAGGTGGGCGCCCCCGCTGGCGCGCACGAGCGCGTGCATCGCTGCATCCGAGATCGGGGTAGCCTCTCGGCGGTCGGAGAGGGTGAGGTTCCAGCCCCGTGGCGTGCGCACCACCAACAGGTCGGGGCTCGGACCGGGAACTGGACGGCCAGCGTCGCTCATGGGCCGAGAGGCTAACAGAGCAGGGCCCGGTCGAGCGGGGCTCCACACGCCGCGATCGGTCGTCCGAGCCCGGGTCGGGGCCGGTTTCGTGCCGACGCGCGACGCTGTCCTACGATCGGCCCGATGCAGGAGCGCTCCACCGCCGTGAAGCCCGGCATGCACGAGCGCATGTCGCGCACCTGGGCGCTGTTGAAGATCCTCACGCCGCGCGAGTTCCGGGTGCGGTACCGCGAGAGCATGCTCGACCTGGCCTGGGCGGTGATCACCCCGCTGGTGTACATGGCGGTCTACGGCGTCATCCTCACCCAGGCCTTCGGCGCCACGGGATCATGCGCCCCCTACCTCAGCTCGGCGTGGACCGGCCTCGTGGTGTGGACCTTCTTCTCGGGCGGATTCGGCCTGGCCACCAGCAGCCTCATCATGGCCGCGCCGCTGACCAGCAAGATCTACTTCCCCCGCGAGGCGATCCCGCTCGCCGACGTCGGCGTGAACGGCCTCGACTTCGCGATCTCGTTCTTCACCATCTTCATCGTCGCCGGGCTCCAGCACATCGCCCCCACGATCACCGTGCTGGGAGCGATACCGGTGGTGCTGTTGCTGGTGGTGTGGACCTGCGCGCTCGCCATCTTCGCCTCGGCGCTCGCGGTGTTCATCCGGGACCTCACCCAGGCGGTCCAGCTGTTCCTGCGCGCCGGCTTCTTCGCGACGCCGGTGATGTACGAGGCGTCGTTCCTCGGATCGCTGTCCTGGCTGGCGGTGATCAACCCCATCGCCGTGGCCATCGACGGGTTGCGGCGCACCCTGCTGTGCGGGCTGTGGCCCGACTGGACGCTCACCGCGATCCACCTCACCATCGGGTCCGTCCTGCTCGTGCTCTCGCTGCTGTACATGCGAAAGATCGAGCAGCGCATCGCCGATGTCCTCTGAGCGCGGCGACCTCGCGACCGGGACCATCCGGCTGCGGGGGGTCTCGAAGTCGTTCGACCGCGCCGGCCGCAAGTCGTGGGGCACGGCGCTGCCGTGGGGGACGCCGACCCTTCGCAACGAGGTGACCGCGCTGCAGGACATCGACCTCGACATCAGCCCCGGCGAGGCGGTGGGCCTCATCGGGTCGAACGGGGCCGGGAAGTCCACCGTGCTCAAGCTCCTCGCGGGCGTGATCGAGCCCACCAGCGGCACGGTCGACTGCGTCGGCACCGTCGGGTCCATGATCGAGCTCGGACTCGGCTTCCACCACGAGCTGACCGGGCGCGAGAACGCCCGTGGCACCGCCACGATCCTGGGGCTCAGCCCGGAACAGGCCGAGGAGGCCATGCCGGCCATCATCGAGTTCGCCGGCATCGAGGACGCCATGGACACCCCGCTGAAGCACTACTCCACCGGGATGCGGGCCCGGCTGGGGTTCGCGGTGTCGGTCCACGTGCCCACCGACGTGTTGTTGATCGACGAGGTGCTCGCCGTCGGCGACCCCGAGTTCCAGCTCCGTTGCGTCGAGCGCATCGACGAGATGCACGCCCGGGGCACCACGCTGCTGTTCGTCTCGCACGCCACGTGGCTGGTGGCCAGCGTCTGCGATCGGGTGATCCAGATGCGCAAGGGCCGGGTGGTGGACGACGGGCCGAGCACCGAGGTCATCCAGCGCTACCTCACCCCCCAACCCGTGCAGCTGGCCGAGGCCGACGAGCCCACGATGCACTTCCGGTCGTTCGACCTCCACTCGTCCCGCGTGCGGCCGTGGGACGAGCTGAGCATGGATGCGGAGGTGGTGGTCACCGCCGAGACCGCCGAGCCGGCGATGGCGCTGGAGCTCAACTGGGCCACCCTCGCGCCCGACACCACCATCGCCCGTGCCAGCGCCCCGCTGCCCCCGGCGCTGCGGACGCCTGGGGGGTACCGCCTGACCGGGCGCAGTTCCGGCCTGCCCGTCGACAGCGGCCACGCCCAGGTCCGGGTGGCGCTGGTCGACGAGACGACGCAACGGGTGCTCGACCGCGAGGACACCGAGCTGTGGATCGAGGGCCCGGTCACCCGCCAGCAGCCCCAGATCGCCACCGAGGTCGAGTTCAACATCGAGCGGATGGACGCCGCGGCCACGGCCGCCACCGACGCCGTCGGCGAGGGCGTCCGGACCGATCCCGAACGACCGACGGTGGTCGAGTGCCGTGCGGTCTCCAAGCGCTTCCACGCCGGCCTGCGCAAGGGGGGCTTCCGCGCCGCGCTGCCCAACGAGATGATGCCCGACGAGCGCACCGGCGAGGTGGTGGCGCTCGACGGGGTCGACGCCGTGGTCTTCGAGGGCGAGTGCCTCGGCATCATCGGGCCCAACGGCTCGGGCAAGTCCACGCTTCTGAAGACCATCGCCGGCGTGGTGGCCCCCACCTCCGGGGTCGTCACCAGCCGGGGCCGGCTGGTGTCGATGCTCGAGCTCGGCATCGGCTTCCACCCCAGCCTCACCGGCCTCGAGAACATCGCGCAGACCGGCGGCCTGCTGGGCCTGTCCGCCGCCGAGATCGACGCCGCGCTGCCCGAGATCCTGGAGTTCGCCGAGATCGGCGACGCGGTCAAGGCCCCGGTCAAGCAGTACTCGAGTGGCATGAGGACCCGCCTCGGCATGGCCCTGGCGGTGAACTCGTCGCCCGATGTGCTGCTGATCGACGAGGCGCTCGCGGTCGGCGACCGGGGCTTCCAGAGGCACGCCATCAACGCCGTGCGGCGGATGGTGGGGCAGGGCTCCAGTGCCGTGTTCGTGTCGCACGACCTCGAGCTCGTCGAGGAGATCTGCGACCGGGTGGTCCGCCTCGAGAAGGGCCGGGTCGTCGACGAGGGCCCCGCCAGCGAGGTGGTCGAGCGCCAGGGAGGCGCTGGCTGGGAGGGCGGCGTCGTCCAGTTCACCAGCCCCGTGCGCGTCGACCGCCTACGTCTCGAGCCGCGCCAGGTGCCCCCGAACGGTCGGCTCGAGTTCGAGGGCAGGATCGAGGTCCACGAGCCGAGCCCCACCGTCCGCCTCGAGTTCTCGCTCATGGCCAAGGTGGGCAACCCCAACGACATGGAGCCCGAGCTGGTGCGGCGCTCGATCGTGTTCACCCGCATCGTGGCCCCCGCCGGCGGGCCCCTCTCCGAGGTCGGCACCTACCGCTTCTCCGGCGCCGTGCCGCAGAACCCGATGCTGGGCCATCTCTACGTCCTCGTCACCGCCATCGACGAGGTCGAGGGTAAGGTGACGGCCCAGGTCTGGCAGGCGATGAAGATCGGAACGCGCATCCAGATGGAGATCCTCACCCTCCCCATCGACATCGAGTGGGAGGTCGTCGACCAGTTCGACCCGACCGGCGCGCCCGTGGAGGTGTCGCCGTGATCCCGCCCACGATGAAGGACCCGCGCCTGGAGCGGGTGCTCGACCGTGACGGCTACCTCCGGATGCCGCAGCTCGCGCTCGACGACCTGGAGCTCGTGCGCCGCGTCTACGCCACCGCCCCGGTCGGGCCCGCGCGCGAGACGGTTCCCGCCTCCACACCCGGCGTCGACCGGGAGTGGCTGCACCAGATGGCACCGGGCGAGGGTTGGCGCATCAGCACCGACGAGTGCGTGCCCGAGGACCGCATCCGGCTGAAGAACGAGATGGCACCCGTGTGGGCGCGCATCGCCGACGAGGTGTTCGTCGACCACGAGGTGGTGCAGAGCTCGTTCCTCGTGAAGCACCCCGGCCCCGACAGCGTGCTGCCCCTCCACCAGGACCCCAACGTGGTCGACGAGCACGACTACCGGGCCGTGACCGCCTGGATCGCCCTCGACGACATCACCGTGGCCGTGGACAACGGGCCGATGCACGTGCTCCCCGGCAGCCATCGCGCCGGCTACGAGTGGCGGGGGACCCGCACCGTCCCCACCTACATCAACGACCTCGAGGCCCTGTGGGCCCACTCGATCCCGATCGACGTGGCCGCCGGTGACGTGTTGATCATGGACGGGCGACTCCTGCACGGCTCGCCGCCCAACCGATCGGACCGCCCCCGCGGTGCCATCGCCGGCATGTTCGCGCCGAGAGGGGCGCCGCTCTGCCACGCCGTCAGCATCCTGATCGACCGGGTCGAGGTGCGCAGGGTCGACGCCGACTTCTTCCTCCAGACCAGCTACCGCTCCCTGCGCGCCTCGGTGCCCGACGAGTATCCCGTCGTCTCGACCGCCGAGCGGGCAGAGTCGCCCCTCACCGCCGATGTGCTCATCGCGCAGCAGCGGTACCTCCACTCGTGGCGGGGCCGAGCCCGCCGGTGGCTCGATCTGCGCTGAACGCCCGACCTTCCGGACAACCCCCGACCCCCTGTGGTCCGTTCGTCATCGCGCGGGCGCCCGCGCCTAGAATCGCCGGAGCGAATCCGGTCCATCAACGCAAAGGATTGCAGATGCTCGATTCCAACGATCCCGGCCAGGGAGCGAGCGTGGCGACGCTGAGCTCGGGAGCCCCGAAATCGACTGTCACGATCCTGCGGGCCCCTGTGGTCGTCATGCCCGGGGCCTTGGCCACCCACGGCCCCACCCCGCCCATCGGCGCGGCCTACGTGGCGGCGGCGCTGCGCGATGCGGGACACACCGTGCAACTGATCGACGGTGCCGGCGAGGCCATCGACCAGTGGATCGAGATCGACTCCCCGATCGGCAAGCTGCACCAGATCGGCCTCTCGCTGCCCGAGATCGTCGACCGCATCGACCCCGCCACGACCATCGTCGGCATCACCACGATGTTCCTGCACGAGTGGCCCACCATCCGCGACCTCATCGACCTCATCGCCGAGCGTCGCCCCGAGATCTTCATCTGCATCGGTGGCGAGAACGGCACTGCGTTCCACAAGACCATGCTCGAGCAGAGCAAGCACCTCGACTGCTGCGTGCTCGGCGAGGGCGAGGCCACCATGGTCGAGATCGCCGACCGCCGGGCCGCGGGCCGCTCGCTCAGCGGGATGACCGGCATCGCCATGCACGAGACCAGCGAGGGCACCGGCATCATCGACACCGGCCTGTCGATCCGCATGACCAAGAAAGAGGTCAACACCCTCATCCCCCGCCCGGCGTGGGACCTCGTGCCGCTCGACAAGTACTGGAAGCACTACCCCTTCTTCGGCGTGGACCGCGGCCGGTCCATGCAGGTGCTCGGCACCCGCGGCTGCCCGTACAAGTGCTCGTTCTGCTCGTCGCCGCAGATGTGGACCACCAAGTACGTCGTGCGCGAGCCCGAGGACGTGGTCGACGAGATCGCCGGGTACGTCGAGAAGTACGGCATCGGCAACGTGAACTTCGTCGACCTCACCGCCGCGACCAACCGCAAGTGGACGCTGGGCCTCTGCGACGCCCTCGAGAAGGCGAACCTCGACGTCGACTGGCAGCTCCCGGTGGGCACCCGCATCGAGGCCATCGACCGCGAGGTGCTGCAGCGCATCTACGACACGCGTTGTCGCAACATCACCTTCGCCCCCGAGAGCGGCTCGCAGCGCATGCTCGACATCATGGACAAGCGGGTGAAGCTGAGCCACGTCCAGGAGGCCATCGTCGACGGCGAGGACATCGGCCTGCACACCATGATCAACATCCTCATCGGCCACCCCCACGAGACCCGGGCCGACCTGTGGAAGTCGGTGCGCTTCATGCTCAAGTGCGCCTGGCTCGGCTGCTCCGATGTGGCCGTGATGATGTTCTGCCCGTACCCGGGCAGCCAGGACTTCGATGACCTCGTCGCCTCCGGCGAGCACGTCATCGACGAGGCGGCGTACTACGTGGGCCTGTCCCGGGGCTCGTCCGAGCACCGAAGCTGGAACCCCCGCCTCAGCGCCAAGGAACTGCGCATCATGCAGCTCTTCATGATCTCGGCGTTCTACATCACGAGCTGGTTGCGCCGTCCGCGACGGGCCTTCAAGTTCTTCAAGGCGCAGCTCACCGGCTCCGAGGACACCTACCTCGACCAGATGGTGCGCACCAAGCGCAAGAACCTGGCCCTGCGCCAGACCGAGGAGCGCGAGGCCGAGGCCCTGAAGAAGGGCGAGCGGGCCAAGGCGGGCGTGTCAGCGGACCGCACCGATGCCGAGGTCGAGTCGGCCTTGGCACCAACCTCCTGATCCTGATCGCCCGAGCGCGCCCAGACGCCCCGCCGGCGGAGAGCCTGGTGTCATGCAGATAGCCGTCACCGTTGTCGCCTATGAGGCGGCCGACACGATCGAGGAGCTCCTCGATCGCATCCCGACCACCATCGACGGCCGCGCGCCGTGGGTGCTGATCTCCGACGACGCCAGCACCGACAACACCTACGAGCTGGCCCAGAAGTGGGCGGCCCGCAACCCCCACTTCGAGGTCGAGGTGATCCGCCAGCCGGTGAACCTGGGCTACGGCGGCAACCAGAAGGCCATGTACCAGTGGGCCCACGACCGCGGTGCCGATGTGGCCGTCCTCGTCCACGGGGACGGCCAGTACCCGCCCGAGATGAGCGACCAGCTCATCGCCCCTCTCGTCGCTGGGGAAGCCGGTGCGGTGCACGGGTCGCGCATGATCCTCCCGGGTGGCGCCAAGCGGGGCCGCATGCCCATCGACCGCCGGATCGGCAACCGGGTGCTCAGCCGCACGTTCAACTGGCTGAGCGGCGCCCACCTCACGGAGTGGTTCAGCGGGTTCCGCGCCTACCGGGTGTCGCGCCTCATGGCCATCACCGACCTGCACGACCTGCCCAACGGCTTCGACTTCGACACGGCCATCACCCTGCGGCTGCTGGAGAACGGCGACAAGATCGCCGAGGTCGCCATCCCCACCCATTACGGCGACGAGATCTCGCGGGTGCCCCTGTTGCGCACCGGGTTGGCCGGGTTGGCCCACGCGGTGGAGCACTGGCGCCACGGCGGCCGGCGCGCCACCACCTCCCCGGCGCCGGACGGCACCACCTCACAGACGCCGGACGGCACCACCTCACAGACGCCGGACGGCACCGCCGGCGCCTGAGCGCTCGGGCGCGCTCAGCCGGTGCCCGCATCGCCGGCGCCGGCTGGCTCGGGGCGCTCGAATCCTTCGAGCAGGGCCACGAGGGTGCGCACCCCGAACCCGGTACCGCCCTTGGCGCTCAGGTCCTCCTGCTCGTCGACCCACGCCGGGCCGGCGATGTCGAGGTGCGCCCAGCGCAGCCCCGACGGCACGAACTCGCGCAGGAAGAGGCCGGCGGTGAGCGCGCCGCCCCAGCGGGGGCCCACGTTCTTCAGGTCGGCCACCGGAGAGTCGAGGTAGCTCCGGTAGTCATCGGGCAGCGGTAGGGGCCACACCCGCTCGCCGGCGCGGTCGGCCGCGGCTCGGACCTGCTCGGCCCACGCGTCGTCGTTGGCCATCAGGCCGGCGATGCGACTGCCGAGCCCCACCATGCAGGCGCCGGTGAGGGTGGCCAGGTCGACCACGGCGTCGGGCTCGGCCTCGGCGGCGAGGCACAGGCCGTCGGCGAGCACCAGGCGGCCCTCGGCGTCGGTGTTCAGCACCTCCACCGTCGTGCCGTTGCGGATCGTCAACACGTCGCCCGGGCGGGTGGCGTCGCCTCCCAGCATGTTGTCGGTGGCGGGGACGTAGGCCCTCACCTCGAGATCGGGCGCGAAGGTGGTGACCACCGACATGGCGCCGAGGACCGCCGCCGCCCCGCCCATGTCCCCCTGCATCCCCACCATGGAATCGGCGGGCTTGATCGACAGGCCGCCGGAGTCGAAGGTGATGCCCTTCCCCACCAGCGCCACCCGGCCGCGCGACGGGCCGGTGGGCACGTGGCGCACCTCGATGAACCGGGGTGGTTGGGTGGAGCCGCGGCTCACCCCGAGCAGGCCGCCGAGGCGCGCCTCGGCGATGGCGTCCTCGTCGAGCACCGTGATCTCGAGCCCTTCCCGACCGGCCATCTCGACCGCGGCATCGGCCAAGGCCGCCGGGGTCAGCGTGCCGCCAGGCGAGTTGACCAGGTCACGCGCCCAGCAGACCGCCTCGGCGACGCGAGCGGCCCGACCGAGGCCGTCGACGAACGCCTCGTCGTCCTCGTCGGTGCCGGCGAGGACGACGACCCGCGACAGGTCACTCGGCTCGGGCGCGGACTTGAATCGGTCGAACGAGTAGCTGGCCAGCACCAGGCCTTCGCCGAGGGCCTGGGCCGCGGTGCGGGGATCGAGGCCGGGACGAGCCGCGAGCCGGACCGCCACGCTGCGGTGGCGGCGCACCCCGCGGGCCAGCGCCGCACCGGCGGTGCGAATGGCGTCGTGATCGACGTCGGCGGCGGGGCCCAGCCCCACCAGTGCCACGAGCCGCCCGGCACCATCGGTGAGCACCTGGCAGGTGCCGGCCTTGGCCTCGAAGCCCAGGCGGGCGGCCAGGTCGCCGTCCACGCCGGGAGCGACATCGTCGCCGACCGCCAGGAGGTGTGCCGTGACGTCGACCTCGACATCGACCTCGACCTCGACATCGCCGCCTGCTCGGGCGACGGAGAATTCGATGGTCATGAGCGCGCCTCCCGGGCGATCAGGGCCTGACCGCCCTGCCAGCGGGCCAGCGCCCACAGAAGGTCGCTCAGCCGGTTCAGGTAGGGCACCACCTGCGAACCGTCGACGACCGCCGACAGCGCGTGGCGCTCGGCTCGTCGCACCACGGTCCGGGCCAGGTCCAGCGGGGCGGCGACCCGGTTCTCACCTGGCACCACGAACTCGTTGGGCGCCTCGAAGCGCTCCGACACCGCGTCGATCTGGCCCTCGAGGTCGGTGACCATCTCGGCGGTGACCAGGCTGGTGCCGGCCACGAGCCGGTCGCGGTGCTCGGGGCTGGCCGCCAACTCGGCCATCAGCACCCACAGGTCTCGTTCGAGGGCGATGAGCATCGTGTCGAGCTCGCCGCCCGGCTCGGCCTCGGCCCGGGCCATGCCCAGCACGGCCTGGGCCTCGTCCACCTCTCCGTACGCGGTGGGCAGCGGCGAGTCCTTGGCCACCCGCCCGCCGTACAGGAGACCGGTGGTGCCGTCGTCCCCTTTGCGGGTGTAGATCTTCATGGCGACACCTTAGGGAGCCTCCGGCGGTTCCCGGTCCGGCGCCGGTCGCCCCCGCCCCACCGACCGACACCGCTTCCGACGCACGCGCCCGCGACACCGGCCTTGCCGCTCACCGGTGGCGGCGGGGCCGACCCGCTCGATGATGCGTCGGAGCCGGTCGACACGGCATCGGTACAGTACCGACGTGCCGCAGCCACCGACGGGGACAGAGGACGAGGGTCCCCCCGACGGCCTCTCGGTCGAGCTCGGGCGGGTCCCCCGCCCTGCGCAGGCCCTCCTTGGACCTTCCCGCCGCAGACGCGCCGATCCCGTCGCGACCTGACCCGTCGGTCCCCATGGCCGGCCGGGCGCGACGGTGGGACGGATCGACCGGCTCGGCCGCATCGGCCGGACGCCGATGGTGGGTCGCGATCGGCCTGGTGGCCGTCGTGTCGGCCGCCACGAGCGCCTACGTCGCCCTGCGCTACCCGGGCGACCCGGCGTACTTCGGCGACCAGTGGTTCTACCTCCGCCTCGCCCGGCAATGGCGGGCCGGCGTCGGCCCCACCACGTCCGCCGAGGTGTCCGCCGGCTACCCCCTCTTCGTGGCCCTCGTCGACCTCGCACGATCGGCGGCGTGGCTGCGCCCGGACCTGGCCGTCAGCATCGGGCTCGTGCAGGCGGCGATGTCCGGCGTCACCGTCACGCTCACCGGTGTGCTGGGCCGACGCGTGGCCGGTCCGACAGTCGGCCTCGTGGCCGCCGCGACGCTGGCCGTCTGGCCGAACGTGGTGGTCGGCGCGCCGATGGCCCTGTCCGAGCCGCTGGCCACGTTGCTCGGAGTCCTCGTCGTGCTGGCGCTGGTCTGGGAGCGCCGCCCGCCCACCTGGCGTCTCGTGGCTGCGGGCGCGGTGCTGGGCCTCGCGGTGGAGGTCCGGCCCGGCTCGCTCGTGCTCCTCGCCCTGTTCCTGGTCGTCCCTGCGGGGGGTTCCTGGCGCAGCCGGTGCCGGTCCCTGGCCGTGGGCAGTGGCGTGGCGCTCCTCGTGATCCTGCCGTTCGCGATCCGCTCCTCGTACGTCACGCGGGCGTTCGTGCCCTTCGACCTGCGCGCCGGCGCGAGCCTGTGCCTCGGCCGCCTGCCCGAGGCCGACGGTGGCCCCATCGACTTCGAGCGCTGCCCGTACGACCCCGAGGACCCGGCGGTGGAGGCCAACCGCGACCGGCTCTCTCGGGCCTGGCACCTGCTACTCGACAACCCCGGCCGCGAGCCCCGTCTGATGGTGGGACGCATGGAGGCCACGCTGTGGGCGTCGGACCGTTCGGGCATCGACGAGGTGAACTCCCGCGACGGCCGCGACCTGAGCCGGGGCGTGGCCGTCGCCCTGATCCGCCTGTCCACGATCTGGTCGCGGCTCGTCGTGGTCCTGGCGGTCCTGGGCACCGCGCTCGCCGTCGTCCGCCGCCGGCGTGGGCTGGCGATCGCCACCGGCGCCGGATGGCTGCTGCTCGTCATCCCCCTCATCAGCCTCGGCGACCCGCGCTTCCGTGTGCCGAGCCTGCCCTTCCTCGCCATCGCTGCGTCCAGCCTGCTCGCCACGGTCCACCGACCACCCCGGCCGCCCAATCGCCTTTCTCCAACGGAGGACCCGGTCGGTAGCCTGCTCTGATGGCGAGCTTCCTGGACCTGGTCAACGAGCGCGTCGTCGTGTACGACGGCGCCACCGGCACGTTCCTGCAGACGCTCGATCTCAGCCCGGACGACTTCGGCGGCCCGGACCTCGAGGGCTGCAACGAGTACCTGGCCATCACCCGGCCC
Organism: uncultured Microthrixaceae bacterium; assembly: GCA_964635055.1. Taxonomy (GTDB): domain Bacteria; phylum Actinomycetota; class Acidimicrobiia; order Acidimicrobiales; family DATDAH01; genus JAEUJM01. The sequence continues at coordinate 49,797 of CAZWMT010000046.1, forward strand.
GACGTGGTCGCCGCCTTCCACCAGGCCTACCTCGACGTCGGTGTCGACGTGGTGGAGACCGACACCTTCGGCGGCCTCCCCGTCACCCTCGGCGAGTACGGCCTGGCCGAGCGGGCCCACGAGATCAACCTCGCGGCCGCCCGCATCGCCCGTGAGGTGGCCGACGGGTACGCCACGCCCGGGTCCCCCCGCTTCGTCGCCGGCTCGATCGGCCCCGGCACCAAGTTCCCCTCGCTCGGCCAGATCCGCTACGCGGAGCTGCGCGACGGGTTCGAGATCCAGGCCGCCGCCCTGCTCGAGGGCGGCGTCGACCTGCTGATCATCGAGACGATGTTCGACCTGCTCAGCATCAAGGCGGCCATGAACGGCGCCCGCCGGGCCATGGCCTCGGCTGGTCGCCAGGTGCCCCTCCAGGTGCAGGTGACGATGGAGCTGACCGGGCGCATGCTGCCCGGCACCGAGATCGGCGCCGCCCTCGCCGCGCTCGACCCCATGCGGCCCGACGTCATCGGGCTGAACTGCGCGACCGGCCCGACGGAGATGGGTGAGCACCTGCGCCACCTGTCCCAGCACGCCCGGATGCCCATCTCGTGCCTGCCCAACGCCGGCCTACCGAGCGTGGTGGACGGCAAGATGCACTACGACCTCACGCCCGAGCAGCTGGTCGAGCACCAGTCCCGGTTCATCACCGAGCTCGGTGTGCAGGTGGTGGGCGGCTGCTGCGGCACCACGCCCGAGCACCTGCGCCAGGTGGTCGAGCACTGCCGCGACCTCACCCCCGCGACGCGCCACCCACAGCACGAGCCCGGTGCCACGTCGATCTACAGCCTGGTGCCGTTCCACCAGGACACCTCGTTCCTCATCATCGGCGAGCGCACCAACGCCAACGGTTCCAAGAAGTTCAAGGAGTCGCTGCTCGACGGCGACTGGGACACGTGCGTCCAGATGGCCAAGGACCAGGTGAAGGAGGGCTCCCACATCCTCGACGTCTGCGTCGACTACGTGGGACGCGACGGCACCGGCGACATGGACGAGGTGGCCAAGCGCTTCGCCACCCAGGCCAGCGCACCCCTGGTGATGGACTCCACCGAGCCCCAGGTGATGGAGGCCGGCCTCCAATGGCTGGGCGGCCGCGCCATCCTCAACTCGGCCAACCTCGAGGACGGCGAGGCCGAGGGCTCGCGCCTCGACCGCGTGTTCACGCTGGCCCGTGAGTACGGCGCCGCGGTCATCTGCCTGCTCATCGACGAGGAGGGCCAGGCCCGCGACGTCGAGTGGAAG
>CAZWMT010000047.1:0-50657 GCA_964635055.1 uncultured Microthrixaceae bacterium
GCCTCACATTGGCCCCTCCTTCGTCGGGGCGCCTTCGGCATCCGGTTCGTCGGCGGCGCGGCTCCGCTCCGCTCCGCCACGTCACCTCGGTGCCGGCTTCGTGACGCGGGTCCGGCATCCGGTTCGTCGGGCCGTCGCCCTTGCGGCGCTCGGCGCCGCTGCGATCGTCGGTGCCGTCGGCTGGTGGCGCCGCCGCTCCGTGCCCGAGGCGACCGATCCGCTGGTGGTGCGGGGCACCTCGCGGGCCGCACGCAGCATGGACCTGGCTCGGGTGGGCGCGAGGTCGTCGGGCTCGTACGTGGCCCACCGGGCCCGCCGGGCCGTGGCTCCGGCGCACCGGCGTGAGCACCTCGACCAGCAGTTCCAGCTGAAGACCGCGGAGGCGGTGGCCGAGGCCCTCGGGAACATGAAGGGCGCCCTGATGAAGCTCGGCCAGATGGCCAGCTACCTCGACCAGGGCCTGCCCGAGCACGTCCGGGGCGCGTTGGCCGACCTGCGCCAGGACGCCCCGCCCATGAGCGCAGAGCTGGCCGCTGGGGTGATCGAGCGCGAGCTGGGCGATCGTCCCGACCGCCTGTTCGCCGACTGGGATCCCCTGCCGGTGGCGTCGGCGTCGATCGGCCAGGTGCACCACGCCGTCACCCACGACGGCCGTGAGGTCGCGGTGAAGGTGCAGTACCCCGGGGTGGACGATGCCATCCGGGCCGACCTGGCCAACGTCGATCTGCTGTTCTCCGCCACCGGCATGCTCTTCCCCGGCCTCGATCCGAAAGCGCTCGTCGCCGAGCTCAAGCTGCGCCTCGTCGAGGAGCTGGACTACCGCCTCGAGGCCGACAACCAGCGGCTGTTCGCCGACTACTACGCCGGTCATCCGTTCATCACGGTGCCGGGGGTGGTCGACGACCTCAGCAGCGCCCGCGTGCTCACCACCGACTGGTGCGACGGTGTGCGCTTCGACGAGCTGGGCTCGTGGTCCCAGGACGAGCGCAACCTGGCCGCCGAGACCATCTACCGCTTCGTGTTCGGCAGCCTCTACCGCCTGAAGGCCTTCAACGGCGACCCCCACCCCGGCAACTACCTGTTCGAGCCTGGGGGCAGGGTCACCTTCCTCGACTTCGGTCTGGTGAAGCGCTTCACCCCGGACGAGGTGAAGGTCTTCCACGACATGATCGACACGATGGTGCTGCACCACGATCCCGCGGCCTTCCGCAGGGTGATCGAGGACGTGGGCCTGCTGGCCGCCGACCAACCCTTCACCGACCAGGAGGTGGAGGACTACTTCGGCCACTTCTACGAGTTCGTGCTGGACGACGAGGTCACGACCATCGACGAGGCGTACGCCTCGGAGACGGTCCGCCAGGTCTTCGACCTGACGGGCCCCCACGGCGAGATCATGAAGGCGGCCAACGTGCCGCCGAGCTTCGTCATCATCCAACGCATCAACCTCGGCCTCTACGCCGTGCTCGGCGAGCTGCGGGCCACGGCGAACTGGCGGCGCGTCGCCGAGGAGATCTGGCCCTTCGTCGACGGCGCCCCCTCGACCCCGTTGGGGGAGCAGGAGGCGGCGTGGCGCCGTCGAACCGGGCGCTGAGCCGGGATGGGCGGCGCCATCCTGCGCACGCCGGCGGACACCGGGGTGCTTCCAGGGCGTTGATTAGGGTCCGATGACCCATTCACGTGGTCATGCTGGCCACGTACCGTGACCGACATGTCGGGGAGCAACGCAGAGCAGATCGTCCTTTGGGTCACGTCCTGGCCGGAGCTGGGCCTGCCGTCCGCGGCGGCGGACTACTTCACCAGCGATGCCCTCTACGACAACGTGCCCGTCCAGGGCTCCGAGGTGCGGGGCGGCCTGGCCATCGGCGAGACCCTGGTGAACTTCCGGTCGATGTTCGAGCGCATCGAGATCGAGGTCGTCACGGTGGCCGAGCAGGGCGACCTGGTGATGGTGGAGCGCATCGAGCGCTACGTGCTGCTCGACGGGGTCACCCTCGAGATGAGCGTGATCGGCGCCTTCGAGTTGGAGGACGGTCTGATCGCCGCCTGGCGGGACTACTGGGAGGTCGCGCCGACGCCCATCCTCGCCGGCACCGCGGTTGCCGTGGCCTGAGCCTGTCCCCCGGGTCGTCCCGCCGACGTAGGTTGGCGGCATGGGACTCCTGGTCGGGCGCCGTGCGCTGATCACCGGTGCGGGGTCGGGCATCGGCGCCGCAACCTGTCGCCGCATGCGTGCTGAGGGCGCGGCGGTGGCGGCGCTCGACATCGACGCCGAGGCCGTGGCTGCGGTGGCCGACGAGACCGGCGCGGTGCCGTTCGTGGTCGACGTGGCCGACGGCGAGGCGGTCACACGGGTCGTGGGCGAGGCCGCCGAGCGCCTGGGTGGGCTGACCACCGTGTTCAACAACGCGGGGGTCGGCAACGTCCGGGCGCTGCACGACTACGACGACCGCGAGTTCGACCGTCTGGTGGCGGTGAACCTGCGGGGCGCGTTCAACGTGATCCGGGCCACCGTCGCCTTCCTCGACTCGTCGGGCGACGGTGCCATCGTCAACATGGCCTCGGTGAGCGGCATCCGCCCCACCCGCGGCGAGGCGCCGTACAGCGCGGCCAAGGCCGGGGTGATCGCGCTCACCATGAGCGCTGCGCTCGAGTACGCACCCACCATCCGGGTGAACTGCGTGTCGCCGGGGTTCATCGACACGCCCCTCACCTCGCTGGCGGTGCAGGACGAAGGGCTGCGGGCCGCGATCGAGGCGGGCACGCCGCTCGGCCGGGTCGGGACCGCGGACGAGGTGGCCTCGGTGGTCGTGTTCCTCTGCTCCGACCTGGCCGCCTACATGACCGGCCAGAACCTGGTGATCGACGGCGGCTCGATGCTGCCGAGCGGGCAGGCCGACCCGGTGCTGCGCCTGTTCCTGGGCGAGACCTGAGTAGGTCGTTCGGCCCACTGGCCGGCACCGGCTGCCAGAAATCTCACGTCGAGTGAGATTTCTGGCCACGGTCAGAGAAGTCGGCTAGGGTTCATCGGCATGGATCGCACGGGACTTGAGCGCAACATCGGACGGGATGCGTGGGAATCCCTGGCCGACGAGGCCACCGACGTTCGTGACGACCTGGTGCTGGACCTGCGCGAGGGCGCGGTCATCGACCTGCGGGGCCTCGACGGCCCCGAGATGCGGGGGGCGCCCGAGCTCCCGATGGTGGACCCCAACCGGGTCACGCTCATCGGCAGTCGCTGGGTGCTCCTGGTGGCGCTGGCACTGCTGAACGTGCTCGACCTGATCACCACCAGGGCGGTGCTGGCCGCGGGCGGGGTGGAGGGCAACCCGGTGATGGCGTCGATCATCCATGATCCGATCGCCCCGATCCTCGTGAAGACCGCCGGCGTGATCGTGGTGGCCCTGGTCGTCAACTCCTGCCCCCCCGACTCGCGCATCGTGAACCGGGCGCTGTCGCTGGCGGTCATCACCTACGCCTTCATCGTCAGCTGGAACCTGGTCAACCTGGTGATCGCCTGACACGGTCGCTCCTTCGCCGCGACGCCTCTGACATCCGATGCCGCGCTGACGGCGGGCGGCGTGTGCCGCCGCGCGGCGTCGATCGCCCGCCGGAGGCCGTGCGCCCCCGGAATTAGAACCGATTACAGTTCCGGTCGATGACGACCACCTCGACCGGCCGGCGCGGGCTACTGATCGGCGGCTCCTGGGTCGACGGATCGGGCGGCACCTACGAGGTGCGCAACCCGGCCACCGGCGAGGTGGTGGGCGAGGCGCCCCAGGCCACCGCCGTCGATGCCGAGGCGGCGGCCGCGGCGGCGGCCGAGGCCTTCCCGGCCTGGTCCCGCACCACGCCCGAGCACCGGGCCGCCCTGCTCGACCGGGCGGCCGACCTGCTCGAGGGACGGCTGGCCGAGCTGGTGCCCCTGGTGCAGGCCGAGACGGGGGCCACCCTGGCGGTCACGACGTCGCTGCAGATCCCGCAGGCGATCACCCGGTTCCGCCGCTATGCCGCCGGAGCGCTCGAGCCCACCCGTCTGGCGCTGCCGCCCGGCCAGCAGGCCGCCACGCCGCTGGCCCCCGGGGGCCTGATCAGCGGGGTGGCGGTCCGCCAACCCGTCGGCGTGGTGGCGGCCATCACCTCCTACAACTTCCCGATGACCAACATGGCCGGCAAGATCTGTCCCGCGTTGGCCATGGGCAACACGGTCGTGGTCAAGCCGGCGCCGCAGGATCCACTGGCGGTGCTCGAGCTGGTCGGGATCCTCGAGGAAGCGGGGTTCCCGCCGGGCGTGGTCAACGTCGTCAACTCGTCGGGGCCCGAGGCGGCCGAGGCGCTGGTCGCCTCACCCGACGTCGACATGATCAGCTTCACGGGCAGCACCGCGGTCGGCAGGCGCATCGGCGCGGTCGGCGGAGGGTCCATGAAGCGCCTGCTGCTCGAGCTGGGGGGCAAGGGCGCCAGCATCATCTTCGACGATGCCGACCTGGACGCGGCGGTGTCCGGCACCGGCAGCACGTGGGCGTTCCATTCGGGTCAGATCTGCACCGCACCCACGCGGGTGTTGGCCCAGCGCGGCGTCTACGACCAGGTGGTCGAGCGGCTCGCCGCCTTCGCCGGCTACCTGAAGGTGGGCGACCCGCTCGACGCCGACACGATCGTCGGACCGCTCATCACCGAGGTGCACCGCGACCGGGTGCGGGCCTTCATCGACTCCGGCATCGCCGCCGGCGCCACCCTGGTGGCCGGCGGTGACGCGGCCGTGCCCGACGAGGGCTGGTACGTCGCGCCCACCCTCCTGGCCGACGCCACCGTCGACATGGCCATCACCCAGGAGGAGGCCTTCGGCCCCGTCGTGGTGGTGCTGGCCTTCGACGACGAGGACGAGGCCGTCGCCCTGGCCAACGCCACCGCCTTCGGCCTCTACGACTACCTGTGGACCGCCGACGCCAACCGCGGGTTCAACGTCGCCGGGCAGCTGCGCAGCGGCAACGTGGGCCTCAACACGCTGCAACGCAACCACGAGGCGCCCTTCGGCGGGTTCAAGCAGAGTGGCGTGGGCCGCGACGGCGGCTCGTTCGGACTGCACGCCTACAGCGAGCTGCAGTCCATCGTGTGGTCGACGTGAGCGAGCAATCGCCGTGACGAAGCGGCCGGGCCTCGCCCAGGAGGTCTGCTGACCGTGCCCACGCTCGACCTCGCCGTCGTGAACGGCACCGTCGTCGACGGCTCGGGGTTGCCCCGCCGCCGTGCCGACGTGGGCGTGAAGGACGGCCGCATCGTCGAGGTGGGGTTCGTCGACGCGAGCGACGCCGCCGAGGTGATCGACGCCGACGGCCTGGTGGTGGCACCCGGCATCGTGGACGCGCACACCCACTACGACCCGCAGCTCACCTTCGACCCGTACGCCACGTCGTCGTGCTTCCACGGCGTGACCACCGTCCTGGCGGGCAACTGCGGGTTCTCCATCGCCCCCACCCGGGTCGACGACCGCCCGTTCATCACCCAGATGTTCGCCCGGGTCGAGGGCATGTCCCCCAAGGCCCTCGAGGGCCTGCCCTGGGACTTCGAGACCTTCCCCGAGTACCTCGCCGCCCGCGAGGGTCGCCTCGGCGTGAACCTGGCCTGCTACGTCGGCCACTCGGCGGTGCGCCGCTTCGTCATGGGCGACGCCTCCCAGGAGCGTGCGGCCACCGAGGACGAGGTCGCGGCCATGGTGCGCATCGTGGGCGAGGCCATGGAGGCGGGCGCGGCCGGCTTCTCCTCGTCGCACGCGCCCACCCACTTCGACTCCCACGACCGTCCCGTGCCCAGCCGCCTCGCCGGCGACGCCGAGCTCGAGGCGCTGGTGGCCGAGGCCGGCCGCCACAACGGCGGCACCATCGCCTACCTGCCTTTCGGGTCCATCGGCGGCCTCGACGAGGCGGGCGAGGAGCAGCTCATCCGGCTCAGCCTGCTGAGCCGCATGCCGGTGATCATCCAGGGCCTCGGTGCCCGCTCGAAGGTCGATGCCCCCACTGCCGGGTGGGACAGCGCCAAGCGCTTCGTGGACGAGGCCACCGCCCGGGGCGCGGCCGTGTACTCGCTGCTGATGGCCAAGCCCTTCGACCGCACCTTCACCCTTGCCGGCGGCACCAGCCTCTACCAGGGCGTGCTCGAGCTGAACCGCCTCTTCACCGAGGCCGACACCGTCGAGGAGCGGGCCGCGCTGCTGCGCGACGAGTCCTTCCGGGCGACCATCCGGGGCTCGGTGGACCATCCCAACAAGGATCCCGACAAGGGCCCGACCCTGCCGCCGCCCCACTGGGACAACCTCGTGGTGAACCAGGTGGCCCGCCCCGAGAACGAGGCCCTCGTCGGCCGTTCGATCCGCGAGATCGCCGCGGCGCGGAGCGTCGGTGGGGAGCGCGTGGTGGAAGAGGACGTGTTCGCCGAGCTCGCCCTCGCCGACGACCTCGCCACCGAGTTCGTGTGGCGCACCGAGTCGCCCGAGTGGCGCGAGGGGACCCGCCTCGCCCAGTTGGACCCCCACATGCTGCTCGGCACCTCCGACGGTGGCGCCCACCTCGACCGTGACGACGGCGCCGAGTGGAGCAGCTACTTCCTGCGCTACTGGGTCCGCGAGTGGGGGGCCTGGACCCTCGAGGAGGGCGTTCGCCAGCTCACCCAGTGGCCCGCCGCGCTGCTGGGCTTCGCCGACCGTGGCATGGTGCGGCCGCACTTCGCCGCCGACCTGATGGTCTTCGACCCCGAGAGCATCAGCCCCGACCGCAAGGAGTTCGTGCACGACTTCCCCAACGGGGAGGGCCGCTTCACCTCCCGACCCACCGGCGTGCACGCCACCGTCGTCAACGGTGTGCCCATCGTGCGCGACGGCGCCTTGGTCGAGGGCGCGGGCCTGCCTGGCCAGGTGCTCCGCCCCCGCACCGCCTTCGTGCGGTAGCGGCGCGGCCACGGCTCGGCCCCGTCGCACCGCAGGATCGAACGCAGCACGAACCCGGACCCGACACCGACCGAATCGAACCGACAGGAGATGGCCATGCTCGAAGGACGGACCCTCTGGGAGTTGATCGAGCGGCGGGCGGCCGAGACGCCCGACGCGGAGATGGCCGTGGACGAGGACGGGCGGCGGATCACCTTCGCCCAGTACGCCGCCGACGTGGAGACCGCCGCCGCCGGCCTCGCCGCACTGGGCGTGGGTGAGGGCGACGTGGTGTCGTGGCAGCTGCCCACCTGGATCGAGTCGCTCGTGCTGGTGGGAGCGCTGGCCCGTCTCGGGGTCACGCAGAACCCCATCCTGCCCATCTACCGCGCGCGCGAGGTCGGCTTCGTGGCCCGCCAGGCCGGCACGAGGCTCCTGGTGGTCCCCTCCACCTGGAAGGGCTTCGACTTCGAGGCCATGGCCCGCGGGATCGCCGACGAGGTCGACGGCCTCGAGGTGCTGGTGTGCGACCGCACCCTGCCCGAGGGCGACCCGGCCACCCTCCCGCCGGCGCCCCCCACCCCGGACGACCCCGACGACCTGCCCGTGCGCTGGCTCTTCTACACCTCGGGGACCACGGCCGACCCCAAGGGCGCCCGCCACACCGACGCCACCATCGCCGCCATCGCCAAGGGCATGGGTGAGCGCTACCAGGTGGTGCCCGAGGACCGCGGCGCGATGGTGTTCCCCTTCACCCACATCGGCGGCATCACGTGGCTGCTTACGGGCCTGATGTTCGGCAGCGCCAGCATCATGGTCGAGGCCTTCGACCCGTCGACCACCATCAGCGTGCTGGCCCGGGAGGGCGTGACCCTGGCCGGCGCCGGGACCCCGTTCCACATGGCCTACCTGGCCGCCCAGCGGGCCACCCCCGACACCCCGCTGTTCCCTGATGTGCGGGCGCTGCCCGGGGGAGGCGCGCCCAAGCCCAAGGGCCTCCACGACGACGTCAAGGCCGAGATGGGCGGCGTCGGCATCCTCTCGGGCTACGGCCTCACCGAGGCCCCGATCCTCACGCTGGTGGCGGTGGACGACCCCGACCAGAAGAAGTCCGACACCGAGGGCCGGCCGATGCCGGGGGTCGACCTGCGCATCGTCACCCTCGACGGTCGCATCGCCGGCGCGAACGAGGAGGGCGAGATCCGGGCCAAGGCCCCGCAGCTCATGAAGGGCTACCTCGACGCCGCCCTCGACGCCGACGCCTTCGACGAGGACGGCTACTTCCGCACCGGCGACCTCGGCGAGCAGGACGAGGACGGGTACGTCACCATCACCGGTCGGCTCAAGGACATCATCATCCGCAAGGGCGAGAACATCTCGGCCAAGGAGGTGGAGGACCTGCTCTTCACCCACCCGAAGGTGGCCGACGTGGCCGTCATCGGCCTGCCCGACGCCGCGTCGGGCGAGCGGGCCTGCGCGGTGGTGGTCCTCGACGACGCCGGCGACCCCCTCACCCAGGACGAGATGCGGGAGCACCTCACCGGCGCGGGCCTGATGATCCAGAAGGTGCCCGAGCAGCTCGAGATCGCCGACGTCCTCCCCCGCAACCCGACGGGCAAGGTCGTCAAGCACGAGCTCCGCGCCCGGTACACGCCCTGACCACGTGCCATCGGGGCGGTGAGCGACGGCCGAGTGGGCCGATGCTGATGCCCTAGCCGTTGCCGGCGTTCCCGACCGCTCGGCGGTTACGCGAAGAGGTAGGGGGGCAGGAGACCGCCGAACTGGTCGTCGTTCTTGGCCACGCCGGCCAGGCCGCCGAGGCCGCGCACGAAGTGGTGGCTTCCGGCACCCGTGAGTCCGGCCTCGGGCACGCCGGGCACGGTGGTGAGCGCGCCCGTCCGGCGCGCCCGGTTGGCTGATTCGGTGGGGGCGGTGACGGCCAGGTCGGCCAGGCCGTCACCGTTCAGGTCGCCCACCGCCACCGAGCGGCCGAACCGGTTGCCCGCGTCGGCGGCGCCGGCCACGTCGGGCGAGTCCGCGGTGAGCTCCCCGTCGAGCGAGCCGACCACCAGCACCGAGCCGGCGTCCTCGGCGCCGGCGACGTCCTTGCCCGGCACGCCGGCCAGGATCTCGATCCGACCGTCGCCCTCGACGTCGCCGACGGCGAGCGACGTGCCCAGCAGGTCCTGGTCCTCGGCCACGCCGGCGCTCCCGGGGCTGCCCGACCAGTACTGACGCGAGCCGACACCGCTGAGGCCCAGCGGCGAGCCGGGGACGACGGCGATGGCTCCGTCGTTCACCGCGGCAGCGTCCTCGCCGGGCACCCCCACGACCAGGTCGTCGGTCTCGTCGCCGGTGACGTCGCCGATGGTCACCGCGGCCCCGAACACGTCGTCGCGCTCGGAGCGGCCCGTGACGTCGCTGACCCCGGCGCGGACCTGCCGGCTGGCGCGGCGGGCGACGCCCTCCGGTGATCCCGCCACCGCGATCACCTGCCCGGCGTTGGATGCCCGGCCCACGTCCTGGCCCGGGCAGCCGATGGCCAGGTCGTCGTGGCCGTCGCCGTCGAGATCGCCGGTGGCCAGCGCGGCGCCCATGAGGTCGCCCACCTGCGACGTGCCGGCCAGGCCCCCGGACCCGGAGACCAGTTGTCGCCCGCGGTTGCCGCTGAGCCCGTTCGCCGTACCGCGGGCCACCACGACCGCGCCGGCGTCGGCGGCGCCCGTGTCGTCGCCGGGAACGCCGATGGCGAGGTCGTCGAACCCGTCGGTCTCGAAGTCGCCCACGGCCAGCGCCGCGCCCAGCTGGTCGCCGGGCGCCGCGACGCCCGGCAGGGTGCCGCCGCCCGACCAGCGCTGCCGGCCACCCGCGGGCACCAGGCCCGTCGCCGACCCCGGGACCACGATGATCGCGCCGGTGTCGACGCCACCCTCGGTGTCCTCGCGGGGCACCCCGATGGCCAGGTCGTCGAAGCGGTCGCCGTTGAAGTCGCCGGCGGCGACGGCGGCGCCGAACGTGTCGCCGGTCTCGGCGGTGCCGGCCAGGCCGCTCACGCCCGGGGCCAGCTGCTGGCTGCCGGCGGTCGTGGCGCCGTCCTCGGACCCGTACACGACCGTGACGGCACCGGAGTCGTACGCGGTGCCGGTGTCCTTGCCGGGAACACCCGATGCGACGTCGTCGTGGCCGTCGCCGTCGAAGTCGCCCGTGGTCACCGCCGGTCCGCCCCACTGGTGGGGGGTGGCCGGCACGACGGGGGCGTACCCGTCGTTGCGCAGGGCGGTGTTGAACGGCACCGACCGCCAGTCGGAGTACCCGAGGGCGGCGGGGTACGTGATGGCGGTGGCGCCGACCAGGCCGATCATGTCGCCCAGTTCCTTCGGGGTGCCGAAGGGGCGCTGCTCGTCGTAGTGCAGGTGGGGTGAGCCACGGGCCGTGCCGGACTGACCCGACCGCCCGATCATCGTGCCGGTGACGACGCTGTCGCCCACGTGCACCGAGAGCGCGGACAGGTGGAGGTAGCGGGAGTAGATGTCGTCGGGATGGTGGATGGCCACGTAGAGGCCCCGAGCGTCGCTGTCGCTGCTGCGCGTCTCGATCACGACGCCGGGCCCGGTCGCGTAGATCGGTGTCCCCACCGGCATGCCCAGGTCGATGGCCGGGTACGTGTGGTGGTGACCGCAGATGCCGGGGGAGGGGTTGCCCTGGGTGCACCACACCGGGTGGGTGCCGGTGAAGGGGACGGCCTGCGCCGATTCCCCCACCTCGGCGGGGCCGACCTCGGTCGACGTGATCCCGAGCTCCTCGGGCGCGGCCTCGTCGGTGGTGCCCTGTTCGGCGGCGACAGCACTGCCGAACGTGGTCGGGGGAGCACTCGTCGTGGGCGCCGGTGCGGTGCCGGGGTCGCCCGCCGGCAGGGCCCGCGCGTCCGCGGGCGAGGCCTGGATGGCCCCCACGGCGAGGCCTACGGCGGCGGCGAGGGCCAGAACCGCCCGGTGGTGGAGCACGGACACGACCGCTCCATGGTGGTCGCTAGGGTCAGGCCGTGACCAGTCCGACGCCGCCCACCCGGTTCAACTTCGCCGACATCTGGGAGTGCGCGGCCGACGTGGTGCCCCACCGCGAGGCGCTGGTGGTGGTGGGCGGGCCGAACCCGCGTCGGCTGACCTACGGTGCCATCGAGGAGCGGGCCAACCGCCTGGCACACGTCCTCACCGCCCGGGGGGTGCGCCCCGGCGACCATGTCGGGCTCTACCTGCGCAACGGGTCCGAGTACCTCGAGGGGTTCCTGGCCGCGTTCAAGATCCGGGCGGTGCCGATCAACGTCAACTACCGCTACGTGGCCGACGAGTTGGCCTACCTGTTCGACGACGCCGACCTCGTGGCGCTGGTCCACCACGCCGAATTCGCTCCCCAGGTCGCGTCGGTCGCGCCGGGCCTGCCCCGTTTGACGAGCTTTCTGGCGGTGGCCGACGGCACCACCGGCGTCGATGCCGCCCTCGCCGCGGTGGGGGCCGACGACTACGAGTCCGCGCTCTCGGGATCCAGCCCTCGGCGCGAGTTCCCCGTCCGCAGCGCCGACGACCACTACGTGCTCTACACGGGCGGCACCACCGGCATGCCCAAGGGTGTGGTGTGGCGCCAGGAGGACGCGTTCTTCGCGTGCATCGGTGGCGGTGACCCCACCCGCTACGAAGGGATCGTCGAACGACCCGAGCAACTGCTCGAGCGGGTGAAGGACACCGACACGCCGTTCACGTTCCTCCCCGTCGCCCCCTTGATGCACGCGGCCGCGCAGTGGACCAGCCTGTCGTGGCTGTTCGCCGGTGGGCGGGTGGTGCTGATGCCGGGCTCGCTCGACCCCGACGGCATCTGGCAGGCGGTCCAGGACGAGCAGGTGAACCTGGTGGTGGTGGTGGGCGACGCCGTGGCCCGTCCCCTGCTCGACGCCTTCGACGCCGCGGGCGGACACGACCGCTACGACACGTCGTCCCTGTTCGCCATCGGCTCGGGAGGCGCGCCGCTCACCCCGTCGCTACGGCGCCGGCTGGCGGCCACGTTCCCGAACGCGGTCGTCAACGACGGGTTCGGCTCGTCCGAGACCGGTGCCCAGGGGGCGCGAGCCTCGTCGGGTGCTGTCGGCGGCGAGTCCGACGACGGGCCGCCCCGGTTCGATCCGCTCGACGACGCCACCGTGGTGCTCGACGACGATCTGCGACCGGTCGAGCCGGGGTCGGACACCGTGGGCCGGGTGGCCATGCGCGGCCACATCCCCCTCGGCTACCACAAGGACCCCGAGAAGACCGCGGCCACCTTCGTCGAGGCCGGCGGGCAACGGTGGGTGGTCACCGGCGACATGGCCCAGGTGGGCGCCGACGGGTCGATCACCCTGCTCGGCCGGGGCTCGGGCTGCATCAACACCGGCGGCGAGAAGGTCTTCCCCGAGGAGGTCGAAGCGGTCCTGAAGGCCCACAGCGCCGTCTACGACGCGCTGGTGGTCGGGGTGGACGACGAGCGGTGGGGCCAGGCCGTCGCCGCGGTCGTGCAGCCGGCGCCCGGCGTCACGCCCGACCCGGAGGCGCTCATCGCCCACTGCCGCGCCCACCTGGCCGGCTACAAGACCCCCCGATCGGTGGTGCTGGTCGACGAGGTGGTGCGCTCGCCGGTGGGCAAGGCCGACTACCGCTGGGCCAAGGCCGTCGCGGGGCCCGGCGACGCCTGAGCCGGCCCACATCCCTCGTTCCGGGACCAGGAAGCGACCGGTGAGCCGGGAGCTCCGCACCCAGAACGGCGATTCGGGGTGATGCTCAGTCGCCGGCGGGGGTCGCGGCCTTCTTGGCGGCGGCGCGGACGGAGCGCTTCTCGGCCGGCGCCTTCCTGGCCGGCGCCTTCTTGGCCGGGGTCTTGTTCGCCGGGGCCTTGTTGGCCGGGGGCGCCGCGGGCGGTTCGGCCGCCTCGGCGGGCTGGTCGGCGAGCGCCCGCTCCTCCGACACGGAGTCGGCGGCCGCCCGCAGGTCCTTCACGGCTCGCGCGAAGCCGTCGGCCAGGTCCCACAGGTCGGGCGCGGTCTCGGTGCAGCCGATCACGCCGAAGTCCATGTTGCCCATGTTCGACAGGACCGTGATGTTGATGCCCGCCCCCTCGATGAGGGGGCCGAACGGGTAGACCGCCACCACGCGGGCGCCCGCGCAGTACAACGGGATGGGCGGGCCCGGCACGTTGGAGATCACCAGGTTCTGCACCGGGCGGTGGTGGCTGGCCAGGCCCATGCTGGAGTAGAGGCGCATGGCCCGGTTGAACAGCACGGGCGGGGCGAACTGGGTGAGGTCGCGCAGCACGTCGGCGCCGATGGCGTTGTGCATCTCCTTCGACGCCAGGGTGTCCTCACGGATCTCGAGGAGTTGGTCGACCGGGTCCTCGAGCTGCACCGGGAGGCGCACGGCCATGCTCGACACCTGGTTGGTGCCCTCCTGGCCGTCCTGGCCGTGCACCGACACCGGCTCCATGGACACGAGTGGCCGGTCGGGCAGGTCGTCGTGGTCGAGCAGGTAGCGGCGCAGGGCCAACGTGCACGCGGCCAGCACCACGTCGTTGATCTTCACCTCGAACACCGTCTTGACCACGTGGAGGTCCTCGAAGTCGGTCTGGGTGAACGCCACCGACCGGTGGGGGGTGAGGGCCCCGGTGAACTTGGTCTTCGGCGCGGTGAACGGCAGCGCCGGCGACCGTTCGCCGTCGTCGCGGCCGATGACCGACGCCGCGGTGCGCACCACCGTGGCACCCATGCGGCCGATCCCCCTCAGGCCACGGAGCGGCGTGGTGAGGCGGGACTTGCCGGCCTCCGCGAGCAGCTCGAGATCCGACGGGACACGGTCGGGCACCCACGGCTCGCTCGGCGGCGGTGGCTCCGGCGCGTCGGGCTCGAGGTCGAAGAGCTGGCTCATCAGGTCGGCGCCGGTCACGCCGTCGATGCAGGCGTGGTGCACCTTGCACACCAGCGCCACCGTGCCGTCAGCCGCGCCCTCGACCACCACCGTCTCCCACAGGGGCTTGCTGCGGTCGAGGGCCCTCCCGGCCACGTCGCCGATCACCTCGGCCAGCTCGACGCGACTGCCCGGTGGCGGCACGGTCACCCGGTGCACGTGGTTGGTGATGTCGAAGTCGGGGTCCTCGATGAAGACCGGGTCGTCCACGTGGAACGGCACGGTGAGCAGGCGCCGGCGGTACGGCGGCAGCAGGTGGATGCGCGACGCCAGCATCTCCCGGATGGCCTCGAACGAGTAGCCGCCTCGCATCGTCGACGGGTCGACGATGATCACGCCGGTGACGTGCATGTGGCTGCTGGGCGTCTCCATGTAGACGAAGGCCGCGTCGATCGGTGCCAGTCGGTTCATCTGCGTCCGCGCTCCTGTGGTGGTGTTCCGGGCAGGGGTTCGATCTCCTGCCCGCCGCCCGTGGGCGACCATCGTGTCACCTGGCGCAGGCGACGGCTCGGTTGCTGAGGCTGGGGCCGCGCCGCCACTGACGGAACAGGTGGGCGTCGTACCCGTTGGTGAGGTAGCAGAACGACAGGCCGGTCGCGGGATCGGCCCACGCCACCTGGCCGCCGGCCCCGTTGTGGCCGAAGGCGGCGGGCGAGACGGTGTGGCCCATGCCCCGCATGTTGGCCTTGCCGTCGTCGCCGGCCAGGACCAGGCCCAGCGAGCGGTTGGCGGGCACGTGGGTCATCGGGTCGGGGAACGTGTTGCGCACCCGGGTGGTCACGTCGGCCAGCACCGTCGGGTCCCAGAGGTCATCGGGGTTGGACAGGAGCGCCTGGTAGAAGAGCGCCACGTCGGCGGCGGTGGACACCGCACCGCCACCGGGCACACCGACCGCGACCTGCTCGGGCTCGCTCAGCGCGATGAACACGTCGTCGCTCAGCCCGGCGGTGAGGACGTCGGCCGAGATGCCCTTGAGGCCGGTGACCTGCTCGATCTCGTCGGTCGTGGGGCGCTCGCCGACCCCGACCACCCGGTTCACGTCGCCCTGCTGGTCGACGGGGACGCCCAACCGGAAGTGGGTCAGGCCCAGGGGCTCGACCACGCGGCGATGCACCGCGGCACGGAAGTCCTCGCCGTCGATCCGCTCGATCAGCTCGGCCAGCACCCAGTGGGCCGAGGTGGCGTGGTACTCGAAGCGGGTCCCCGGCTCCCAGTTCAGGCGCCAGGCCGCGAACGCGTCGAGCCGGGCCCCTCGATCGGCCCAGGCGGGATGCCCGAGTGGCGCGTAGGGGAACCCGCTGGTGTGCAACAGCACCTGTTCGAGGGTGACCACCTCCTTGCCGTTGGTGGCGAACTCGGGGATCAGCTCGGCGATGCGCTGCGCGGGGTCCAGCGCGCCCTCGGCCAGCAGTTGCCAGATGGCCGACGCCACGAACGGCTTCGTGCAGGAGAAGATCACGAAACGGCTGTCGGGCGCGGCGTCGCCGATCGTCTCGTACAGCACCAGATCGCCGTGCTGGGCCACCGCCAACTGGCACGCCGGCAGCAGGCCGTCGTCGATCTCGCGGTGGGCCCGCTGGACCAGTTCCTCGATCGGGTCGGCCACGGGGGCGCAGGGTACTCGGCCGTTCTCATGCAGCTCTCATGCCCGGCTCAGGTGCCTCTCACGGGGGCACGGTCTGCTGCGCCCATGGAAACCACACACACCACCCCCGCCCCGGAGCCGTCGCCCAGCGTCGGCTCCTCACCCAAGGACCGGCGTTGGCTGGCCGTGGGCGCCGTGACCCTCGCGCTGCTCGGTGCCGGGCTCGGCGTCGGCGTGGCCCAGGCCCAGACCGGTGGCGACACCACCACCACCCAGGCGCCCGACCAGGGCAACGCCGACGAGGGACCCGACACGGACGGGACCGCGCCCGAAGGTGACGAGCCGACCGACGCGGAGATCCAGGCGTTCCGTGACTGCATGGCCGAGAACGGGGTCGACCTGCCCGAGGAGCGCCCGGCGCCGGGTGAGCGCCCCGAGCGCACGGAGGAGGAGCAGGCGGCGTTCGAGCAGGCGCTGGACGCCTGTGAGGACCTCCGACCGGAGGGCTTCGGGCGTCACGGCGGGCCGGGCTGTGACGGCGACGCGGCCGAGTCCGACGCCACCGAGCCGAGCGCCGACACCACCGACAGCTGATCGCCCCCGGCCGGGTGGTGGCGGGTCCCGAGCGGCCCGTCACCACCCGGTTCTCAGCGTTTTCTCAGAAGCTGCTGGTGTACTGACCCCATGACAGACACGGGCGACACCACCGAACCAACCGCCGCGGTCGACGCCGACCTGCCCGCGGAGCCTGCCGCCGACGCAGGGCCGGCCCCGGACGCCCCGCCGACCCGCTCGGGCGGCCTCCACGTGCAGTGGTGGTGGCTGGCCCTCGGGGCGCTCGGTTTCCTCCTGCTGGGCAGCCTGCTCACCTTCGTGGGCACCAAGGCCGGCGACGACGGCCCCGAGTTCCGCCGTGTCGACGTGCAGGGTGAGATGCGCGGCGGCCCCGGGTTCCCGGGTGGTCCGGGGATGCAGGGGGGCCCGGGGTTCCACGGCGGCCCGGGCGTGGCTCCTGGCTATGGGCCCGACGGTGGCAGCGGTCGACCCCAGTTCGGCCCGCCCGAGCAGGGCGATCGCGACCAGGGCGACCAGAGCGACGGCACCGATGACGGCACCGACCGGGGCGATGAGGACGGCGACGGGGGCTCCTCCGACACCACCGACACGACCGGCTCCAGCGACACCACGAGCTGAGCGCCGTGCCGTGCGGCCGTGGCCCGCAGGGGCGGCGCGCGCCGGCGCCGTGCGCGCCGGCGCGGCGAGCGGCGCTAGACAACGGTCATGTCCGGCGTGGTGGTCCGTCCGGCCGAACCGGGCGAGGGTGACGAGATCGGTGCGCTGACCGAGCAGGCGTACCGTGACGACGGCTTCATCGACGCGCAGTACTCGCTCGAGTTGCTCGACGGGGCGGCCCGTGTCCGCGGGGCCACGGTGCTGGTGGCGGTGGTCGACGATCGGCTCGCGGGGTCGGTGACGATCGCCGCGCCGGGCACGCCGTATGCCGAGATCTGCGGCCGCGACGAGGTGGAGGTGCGGATGCTGAGCGTCGCCCTCCACGCCCGCCGCCAGGGGATCGCCGACCGGCTGATGGACGGGGTGGAGGCCCACGCCCGGGACCGGGACAGCGCCGGCGTGGTGCTCTCGACGGCGCGCTCGATGCGCGCCGCCCACCGGCTCTACGAGCGGCGCGGCTACCGGCGCCGGCCCGACCGGGACTGGGCGGTCGAACGCCTCCCGCTGCTGGTGTACCGCCTCGACCTGCCGGCACCCGACTGAGCCGACCGCGGGTGCGTCGCGCCCTCCGGCACCGACCGGCCGGACGAGGGCATCACGCAGAGGGAGTCAGGACGCGGCTCACGGGAATCAGGACGTGGGAATCAGGACGCGAGGTTCAGAGGGTGGGCAGCCGGAAGCCGACGGCGGCGCCGCCGCTGGTCGACCGGCCGGCCAGCACCGTGCCGCCGTGGTCCTCCACCACCTGGCGCACGATGGCCAGGCCGAGACCCGACCCCGGGCGGCTCCGGGCGGCATCGGCGCGGAAGAAGCGGTCGAACACGCGGCCCAGGTCGGCGTCGTCGATGCCGGGGCCGTCGTCGCTCACCACCAGGGTCCCGTCGGCCAGGTGCACGTGGATGGTGCCGCCCTCGGGGCTCCACTTGGCCGCGTTGTCCAGCAGGTTGGCCACCGCCCGCTCGAGCCGGCTCGGGCGACCGCGCACCGTTGTCGGCGCCACGTCACACGCCACCGAGAGGCCGGTCCGGCGTTCGGTCCGACAGGCCAGGCGCTCGACCAACTCATCGAGTCGGAGCGGCTCGGGGGGCTCGGGGGCCTGGTCCTCGTCGGTGGCCAGGTCGACCAGCTCGCCGACCAGCGCGCTGAGCTCGGCCATCTCGGCCCGCAGGTCGGCCAGCAGCTCGGCCCGCTCGGTGGGGGCCAGCTCGTCCAGTCGGTCGAGCACCTCGACGTTGGTGCGCAGGCTGGTGAGCGGCGTGCGCAGCTCGTGGCTGGCGTCGGTGACGAGCTGTTGCTGTTGGAGCCGGCTGGTGCGCAGGGCCCGCAACATGTCGTTGAAGCTCTCGGCCAGGCGGCCCACCTCGTCACGACGCTCGACCCGGATCTCGGAGGTCAGGTCGTGCTCGGTGGCCACCCGCTCGACCGCTTCGGTGAGGTCGTCCACCGGGCGGAGCGATTGCCGGGCGACCGCCCACCCGATGAGGCCCGCCGCGGCCACCCCCACCGCGCCCAGGAGGGTGTAGATCAGGGTGAGGCGGGCGATGGTGTCGTCCAGGCCGGTGACCGACCGGGCCAGCTGCACGGCGCGCCCGTCACCGGTGGGCACGGTCAGGATGCGCAGGTGGTCGCCGTTGATCTCGCCGTCACGGAAGTAGCCCGATGCGGTGCCGGCGGCCACGGCCCGGTCCCGGTCGCTGAGCGGTGCCTCCGGGGTCACCGCCACGCCGTCGAGCACGACGCCGCGCTCGTCGAAGACGCGGGTGGTGGTGTCGCCTGCCCCGATGGGGTCGCGGTCGTTCGGGGGGCGTCCCGGACCGCCGCGCCGCGGGTCGATCGCGGCGCGGGCACGCTGCTCGAGCGCGTTGTCCACCCCGTTGCGCAGCTCGTTGCGGGTGGTCAGCGTGGCCACGACCGCCAGGCCGACGACCGCCAGCCCCACCGACACGGCCACCAGCACCGTGAGGCGGGTGCGGAGGTTCACGCCGCCCTCATCACGCCGACGTCACCACGCCGCCGCCACCACGCCGCCACCACGTCAGTGTCACCGTGCCGGCGTCAGCTCGGACGGGCGACGTAGCCGACGCCTCGCACCGTCTGGATGAGGCGGGCCTCGCCCTCGGCCTCGGTCTTGCGGCGGAGGTACCCGATGTAGACGTCGAGCGAGTTCGACGACGTGGCGAAGTCGTAGCCCCAGATGCGGTCCATGATGAGCTCGCGCGTGAGCACCTGTCCGGCGTTGGCCAGCAGCAGCTCGAGCAGCGAGAACTCGGTGCGGGTGAGCGGGATCTCGCGCTCGCCCCGGCGCACCACCCGGCTGGCGGGGTCGAGCGACAGGTCGTCGAGCGTGTGCACGGTGCCGTCGTCTGGGGGCGCGGCCCGGCGCAGCAGCGCCCGCAGGCGGGCCAGCAGCTCCTCGAGCGCGAACGGCTTGACCAGGTAGTCGTCGGCCCCTGCGTCGAGGCCCGCCACCCGGTCGGTGAGGCGGTGCTTGGCGGTGAGCACCAGGATCGGTGTGCGGTCGCCCCGCTCGCGGAGCGAGCGGCACACCTCGATGCCGTCGAGCCGGGGCATCATCACGTCGAGCACGATGGCGTCGGGGCCGTCGTCGGCCACCTGGCGCAACGCGGTCACGCCGTCGTCGGCCAGGGCCACGTCGTAGCCCTCGAGCAGCAAGGCGCGACGCACCGCCTGGCGGACGCCGGCGTCGTCGTCGACCACGAGCACCTGCACGCCTCGCTGCTGCACCTCCCCAGCATCGCAGGTGCACCTGAGAATTCGATGAGATCCCGCTGGGGAGATCCTCCGTGCGCCGGGTGGCTCGTGGGTCATCATGGCGTGGTGAAGATCCTGGTGACGGGCGGGACGGGGTTCGTGGGGAGCCACGCCGCGGCGAGGCTGATCGGCGCGGGCCACGATGTCCGCCTCCTGGTGCGCGACCCGGCCAAGGTCGACCGGGTGTTCGCCCCGTTGGGTGTCGACGCACCTGACCGGGTGCAGGGCGACGTGCTCGACCTCCCGTCGATCGAGCGGGCACTGGACGGTTGCGACGCGGTGGTACACGCCGCGGCGGTGGTGGCGAACGACCGCCGCCGAGCGGCCGAGGTGCTGCGTACCAACCCGGCGGCGGCGCGCAACGTGCTCGGCGCCGCAGTCGTCGCGGGCGCCGATCCGATCGTCCACGTGTCGAGCGTGGCCTCGCTGTTCCCGCCCCCGGGGCCGGTGATCGACCCCAGCACACCGGTGGCCTCGCCCACCAGCGCGTACGGCCGGTCGAAGGCCGATGCCGAGCGGTTGGCCCGCGGCCTGCAGGAGCTCGGCGCGCCGATCACGATCGTCTACCCCGGTGGCGTATGGGGGCCGTGTGACCCCAACCTCACCGAGCAGGTGCGGGCCGCCGCCACCCTGGTGCGAAGTGGCGTGCCCATCACCTCGGGCGGGCTCACCGTGCTCGACGTGCGCGACCTGGCCGTGGTGATCGAGCGGTCGCTCGAGCCGGGGCGCGGCCCGAGGCGGTTCATCCTCGGGGGCCACTTCTTCACCACCCCACAGCTCGCCGACCTGCTCGAAGCGGTGGGCGGGCGCGCCCGGCGCCTGCCGTCGCCCGCTCGGGCGCTGCGCACGATGGGCCGGCTGAACGACCTGATCATGCGGGTGGTGCCGGCGGACCTCAGCATCACCTACGAGGGCATGGTGTTCCTGACCCGGGGCATCCGCACCGACGACACGGCCACCCTGGAGGCGCTCGACGTCACCCTGCGCCCCCCGGCCGACACCATCGCCGACACCCTGCGGTGGCTGCTCGACGAGGGCATGTTGAAGCCCAGGCACATCCCGTTGCTCGCGTGATCGTGGTTCGGTCCGGTCCGGGGTGCTGGGGTGCGTAAAGTGTCAGTTGGTGGGACAGAACCTTGGGGAACAAGGCGTCGAGGAGCACGTCCGGGACGGCCAGGAGGTCGAGGACCGTGACGCGGCCGGTCCGCCGTTGCCCCTCGGTCGGCGGGTCGAGCTGCCCGGCCGGGGCACCACCTTCGTCCGGGAGGTGGAGGGCCCACCGGGGGCGCCCACCCTGTTGTTGTTGCACGGCTGGATCGCCAGCGCCGGCCTCAACTGGTTCCAGGCCTACGAGTCGCTCGGTCGCCACTTCCGGGTGATCGCGCCCGACATGCGTGGGCACGGCCGGGGCCTGCGCGCGCTGCGCCGCTTCCGGCTCGCCGACTGCGCCGACGACGCCGCCGTGCTGCTCGACGAGCTCGACGCGGGCCCGGTGATCGCGGTGGGCTACTCGATGGGCGGGCCCGTGGCCCAGCTGCTCTGGAAGCGCCACCGCGACAAGGTCGACGGACTGGTGCTGTGCTCCACCGGGCACTCCTTCGTCAAGGGTGGGCGTGAGCGCTACGTGTTCACCAGCACCATGGCCGCGCTGGCGGCCACCACCCGTGTCGGCCAGTTGGCCGCCCACCTGCCCAGCCAGCAGGTGCAGCGCCTCATGCCGATCCGCGAGGAGCGGGTGCGGCCGAACTCCCTGCAACGCTGGGCGGCGGCCGAGATGCGCCGCCACGACCCCCGGGTGATCCTCGAGGCCGGCCACGCCATCGGCAACTACGACGCCGGCAAGTGGATCGGCGAGGTCGACGTCCCCACCTCGGTGCTGGTCACCACCGAGGACAAGGCCATCGCCCCCGACACCCAGCTGAAGATGGCCCGATCGATCCGCCACGCCGAGATCCACCTCACCAAGCACGGCCACGTGCTGTGCGCGCGCCCCGAGTTCGCCCCGCCGCTGCTCGACGCCTGCACCGCCGTCGCCGGGCGCATCTGACCCCGAACGGATCAGGCCTCACCCCCGCAGGGCGGCGAGGACCTCGGCGGTGAGCGTCGGGTCGGTGGCGTAGGGCGTGTAGAAGCCCAGGCGGTCGGCCACGTCGCCGAAGCGCTGCTGCACCTGGCGGGCCACGTCGGCCGGCTCGCCCACCACGGCGATCGTCGACAGCAGGGTGTCGTCGACGAGGTCGGTCATCTCGGGCCAGCGGCCCTCCTTCGACAACCGGTTCAGCTCGGGCTGCAGGTCGCCGTAGCCCTCGATGTCGAGCACGGGCCGGTAGGCGGGGGTCGACCCGTAGAAGGCGATCAGGCCCTTGGTGCCGGCAACGGCGGCGGCCTGCTCCCGCTCGTCGCGCCACGCGCACACGATGGTCTCGCACACGAACGTCAGGTCGGCGCGTGATCGGTTGCCGGCGGCCAGGCCCTCCTCGACGCCGATCAGGGTGTGCTCGCGCACGAACCGGTCGGAGTTGAACGGGTGGATCAACAGGCCGTCGGCCACCTCGGCGACCATGCGGGTCATGCGAGGGCCGAGGGCGCCGACCCAGATCGGGGGCGGCCCGAACGGCAACGGGCCGGGGTTGAACACCGGCGGCATCAGGGTGAGGTCGTAGAACTCGCCGTGCACGTCGAGGCGGCCGCCCTCCTGCCAGCAGCGCAGCACCGCCCGGGTGGCTTCGACGAGCTCGCGCATCCGGGCCACCGGCTTCGACCACGTGGACCCGTAGCGCTTCTCGATGTGGGGCCTCACCTGGGTGCCGAGACCCAGGGCGAACCGGCCCCCGGAGGCCTCGTGCAGGTCGTACGCCTGGTGCGCCAGATGGGTGGGGCTGCGGGGAAAGGCGATGGCCAGGTTCGTGTACAGGTCGAGCCCCGGCACCGTCGATGCCGCCACCAGCGGATAGAAGACGTCGTGGGGGCCCTCGAAGGTGAACACGCCGTCGAAGCCCATCTCGTGGAGCGCCCGGGCCTCGTCGGCGGCGCCGGCCAAGGGCCCCGTCAGCTGCGTGTCGATGAGCACGCGGCGAACGTAACGCACGCGCCTGTGCGACCATGCCGGCACCGACCGGTCTCAGGGGGAACGCAGATGAAGCGTGGTCAATGGATCGCCGTGCTCGCGGTCGTGTCGCTGGTGGTGGCGGCCTGCTCGGACCGCGGCGCCGACCCGTCGGCGTCGGGCGGCGACTCCGGCGGGGGTGGCGGCGCCACCGCGACGAGCGCCACGCCGTCGGGCGTGGCGACCTTCGGCGACATCGAGTCCCCCTGCGACGACACGCCCGCGGAGGTGTCGGAGGGTGTGGGCCAGACCGACGCCACCGGCGGGCCGGGGGAGGAGCAGGGGATCACCGACGACTCGATCGCGATCGGCACGATCGCCGACCCGGGGTTCAGCGCCCGCCCGGGCCTCAACCAGGAGATCCTCGATGCCGGCGAGGCGTTCGTGCAGTGGTGCAACGACCAGGGCGGCATCAACGGTCGCGAGCTCGACCTCACCCAGTACGACGCCAAGTACACCGAGTACCAGCAGCGGTTGGGGGAGGCCTGCCAGCAGGAGTTCGCCATCGTCGGTGACGGTGCGGTGCAGGACAACCTGTGGCTCGACGTCGGTGCCGCCTGCGGGTTGGTGGACATCGCCGGGTTCTCGGTGACCCCCGAGAAGTCGGGGGTCGCCGGCCACTCCGAGATCGAGCGCCTGCGGGTCGTGCAGCCCCTCCCGAACACGTCCGACCGCTTCGCGGTCGGGGCCATGCGGTTGGTGTCCGAGGACAACCCCGGCGCCATCGACCACATCGGGATGGTGTCGGGGAACTTCGCCACGCTCGAGGTGCAGGCGGCCAAGACCGAGGAGGCCTACGACGCCATCGGTGGCACCGTCGTCTCCCGCCAGACCTACAACGTGGCCGGCGAGGCCAACTGGGCGCCGATCGCGGCCGGCCTCGAGGATGACGGGGTCGAGTGGCTGAACTTCGTGGGCGAGGGCGCCAACCTGGCCCTCTTGCAGCAGGCGATGAGCGAGCTCGACTACTCGCCCGAGGTCACCTTCCAGGAGACGAACTTCTACGACCAGGCCTACCTGGACGCCGCCGGCGACGCCGCCGAGGGCACCTACATCCGCTCGGTGTTCGTGCCCTTCGAGGAGGCCGACCAGAACCCCGCCACGCAGGACTACGTCGACATGGTGGACGCCGTGGGCGGGAAGGTGGCGCTGCTCGGCGCCCAGAGCGTGTCGGCGTGGCTGCTGTTCGCCCAGTCGGCCAAGGCCTGTGACGACCGGGGCGACCTCACCCGCACCTGCCTGCTCGACACCGCCGGCTCGGTCACCGACTGGACCGGCGGCGGCCTCCACGCCCCGACCGACCCGTCCCGCAACACCGCGAGCGCCTGCACCCTGGTGCTCCGGGTCCAGGACGGCGCGTTCACCCGCTACGCCCCCGACGACGGGTTCGTGTGCGACGACGCCGACCTGATCGAGCTCCACGGCGACTACGCCGCGGGCGGGTGACCGTGCGGGGCCGGCGCGGCGCGACCTGACACGCCGTCAGAACCTGCTGTGCCATGATGTCCCCGCCGTTGGGCCGGGCGACCGCTCCGACGTTCGAGGAAGATCCACTCAGGGGGAACTGATGAAGCTGCGCCGTCTTGTCGTCGTGCTGGCCGCGTTGGTGCTGGTCGCGGGTGCCTGTTCGAGTCGAGGCGAGGACTCCTCGGGCTCGAGTGACACGGGTGGCGGCTCCACCGACACCACCGCGGCGTCGGGTGACGCAACGGGGGTCACGTTCGGCGACGTCGAGTCGCCCTGCGGCGAGGGCAGCGGCGACAACGCCGAGCCCACCGGGCCCCCCGAGGAGACACAGGGCATCAGCGCCGACTCGATCGCGGTCGGCACCATCGCCGACCCGGGCTTCACCGCCCGCCCTGGCCTCAACCAGGAGATCTTCGACGCCGGCGAGGCGTTCGTGAAGTGGTGCAACGACCAGGGCGGCATCAACGGACGCGAGCTGAACCTGACGCAGTACGACGCCGCGTTCACCGAGTATCAGACCCAGATGCAGGAGGCCTGTGGCCAGGAGTTCGCCATCGTCGGCGACGGTGCCGTGCAGGACAACCTGTGGGCCACCACCGGCGTCGAGTGCGACCTGATCGACGTGGCCGGTTTCTCGGTCACGCCCGAGAAGGCCGGCCATGCCGGGGACGACCCGGTCGAGTCCCGGTCGGTGCAGCCGGTGCCCAACCCGTCCGACCAGTACCCGGTGGGCGGCGTGCAGATCCTGAAGGAGGAGAACCCCGAGGCCTTCGAGCACGTCGGCATGCTGTACGGGGACTTCCAGACCACCATCACCCAGTTCGAGCGGGGCAAGGAGGCCTACGAGGCCCTCGGCGCCGACATCGTGTTCGAGCAGGCCTACAACCCCGCCGGCGAGGCCAACTGGGCGCCGTTCGCCACCGCCCTGAAGAACGCCGACGTCCAGTGGCTCAACTTCGTGGGTGAGGGTGCCAACCTGGCGCTGCTGCAGCAGGCCATGAGCGAGATCGACTACTCGCCCGAGATCACCCTGCAGGACGCCAACTTCTACGACCCCGAGTACCTGGAGGCCGCCGGGTCCGTGGCCGACGGCACCTTCGTGCGGAACTCGTTCGTGCCCTTCGAGGAGGCGGCCGACAACAAGGCCACCCAGGACTACATCGACATGGTCGATGCGGTGGGCGGCAAGGTGGCCCTGCTGGGCGCCCAGAGCGTCTCCGGCTGGCTCCTGTTCGCCCAGTCGGCCAAGGAGTGCGACGACAACGGCGACCTCACCCGCACCTGCGTGCTCGAGACGGCGGCGTCGGTCGACGACTGGACCGGCGACGGCCTGCACGCTCCCGGTGACCCCTCGACCAACAGCGGCACCGAGTGCGTGGTGCTGCTGCAGGTGCAGGACGGCGAGTTCGCCCGGTACAGCCCGGACGAGGGGTTCGACTGCAACCCCGACTACGTGGTGGCACTGGAGGGGGACTACTCCTCGGGCTGACCCGGCCGGGCACACCGTCGTCGGATCCCCACACCATGACCCCGAAGGGATGAGGCCGTGAACGAGTTCCTCAGCTTCACGGTGCTCGGGCTCGTGACCGCGGCGATCTACGCCGTGGCCGCGAGCGGCCTGGTCGTCACCTACACCACCTCAGGCATCTTCAACTTCGCCCAGGGCGCCTTCGGCATGTTCGCGGCGTTCGTGTACTGGCAGCTGCGCGTCGAGTGGCAGTGGCCGGCGCCCGTCGCGCTGTTCGTGGTGCTCGTGATCCTGGCGCCGGCGTTCGGGGCGGTGATCGAGCGCGTGATCTTCCGCGGGGTCGAGAACACGAGCGAGGTCGTCAAGATCGTCGTGTCGGTGAGCCTCCTCTTCTTCGTGTTCTCGCTCGTGCCGATCCTGTTCCCGCCGGCCGGGCGGCGCATCCCCGGCTTCCTCGACCCCGACAAGTTCACCGTCGGCGACATCTCGGTCACGTACCACGACGCCATCACGATCGTCGCCGCCATCGCGGTGGCCATCGGGCTCCGGCTGTTCCTGTTCCGGACGCGCACCGGGGTGTCGATGCGCGCGGTGGTCGACGACCGCGCGCTGTCGCAACTCAACGGTGGGCGGCCCGGGCGGGCCTCGATGCTGGCCTGGGCCATCGGCACCTCGTTGGCCGCGGTCGCGGGCATCCTGCTGGCCGGCAGCCAGGGCAACCTGGCGCCGCTCCCGCTCACCCTGCTGGTGATCAACGCGTACGCCGCGGCGATGATCGGGCGGTTGCGCAGCCTCCCACTCACGTTCGTCGGTGCCCTGGTCCTGGGCCTCCTCGAGAGTTACGCCGTGGGGTACCTGCCCAGCGACCAGACCATCACGTCGGTGTTCGGCCACACGCTCTCCACGCCCATCACCTTGTCGGGCCTGCGTCCCGCCATCCCCGTGTTCCTCCTCTTCATCGTCCTGATGGCGTTGCCGCCCACCCGGGTGCGGGGCGCCAGCCAGATGCGCTCCCGTGACGACATGCCCACGCCGTCGCTGCGGCGCTGGCTGATCGGTGGCCCTGCGCTGGTCGCGATCACCTTCGTGATCGCCCAGAGCGCCGAGAACACCCGGGTCCTGCAGCTCAGCCAGGGCATGGCCCTCGGCATCGTGATGCTCTCGCTGGTGCCGCTCATCGGCTACGGCGGCCAGATCTCGCTGGCGCCGATGTCCTTCGCCGGCATCGGTGCGGTGGTGATGGGCCACTTCGGCGGCGACGGCACGCTCTGGGGCCTGTTCCTCGCGGTGGTCGTCACCGCCGCGGTCGGTGCCGTGGTCGCCCTTCCGGCGCTGCGGCTGAGCGGCCTGTACCTGGCACTGGCCACCGCCGCGTTCGCGGTGTTCATGGACCGCATGGTGTTCACCCAGGGCCTGATCATGCCCAACGGGGCTCTTCCCGTGCCCCGGCTCGACGTGTTCGGCATCTCGTCCGACTCCAACGAGGCCTACCTGGTCCTGCTGTCGGGGGCCTTCGCGCTGGTGGCCATCCTCATCGTGGTCATCCGCCGCGGTGAGTTCGGGCGCCGCCTCCAGGCCATGAAGACCAGTCCCGCGGCCTGCACCACGCTCGGCCTCGACCTCACCCGCACCAAGGTCGAGGTGTTCGCCCTGTCGGCCGGCATCGCCGGCCTGGGCGGGGCGCTCTTCGGGGGCGCGGTCACCTCGGTCAGCCCCGAGCGCTTCCAGTTCCTGGCCGGCCTGCCCATCTTGTTGCTGGCCGTGGCCGGCGGCATCGGCGCGGTGGGCGGCGCGCTGTTCGGCGCGATCTCCTACTCGCTGTTCTTCTTCATCATCCCCGACGTGGCCCCGAGCCTGACCAACCTCTTCCTGTTGGCACCCGGCCTGCTGGGCATCAGCCTGGGCCGGAACCCGAACGGGGCGGTCAACGAGATCGCGAAGAGCTTCCGGGAGATCGGGGTCAAGCGCCGGGCCCGGGCCGCGCGCGTGGCCGCGCCGGCCGACAACCTCGACCGCCTCGGCCTCGACGCCCCGTTCACCGATGCCGACCTGCGCCTGCTCGACCACGAGCTCGGCCTCGACGAGGTCGAGGCCTACGCCGACCTCGTCCGTCAGCGGGGCCCGGCCTGATGGCACTGCTCGAGGCGCGAGAGGTGTCGGTCCGCTTCGGCGGGCACCTCGCGGTGAACAAGGTCGACCTGGAGGTGGAGGCCGGTCGTGTCACCGGCCTCATCGGGCCCAACGGCGCCGGCAAGACCACCATCTTCAACGCGCTCACCGGCCTGCAGGAGACCTCGGCGGGCCGGGTGCTCATCGACGGGAGCGACGTGTCGTCGCTGCCGCCTCACAAGCGGGCCCGCCGGGGCGTGGCCCGCACGTTCCAGCGCCTCGAGCTGTTCAGCCTGCTGACGGTGCGCGAGAACGTGCTGGTGGCGGCCGAGGTGCGCAAGCGCTGGGCCCGAGACGGCTCCGACCCGGATGCGGTGGTCGACGACGTGCTGGCCCGCGTCGGGCTCACCGAGGTGGCCGACCTGCGGGTGGACACGCTGCCCACGGGCAAGGCCCGGCTGGTGGAGCTGGCCCGGGCACTGGCCAGTCAGCCCCGGGTGCTGCTGCTCGACGAGCCGTCCTCGGGCCTGAACGAGGCCGAGACCCACGAGATGGCGGTCGTGCTGCGGCAGGTGGCGGACGAGGGTCTGGCCGTGTTGCTGGTCGAGCACGACATGAGCCTGGTGATGGGGGTGTGCGAGACGATCTTCGTGCTGGACTTCGGCCAGATCATCGCCACCGGCGACCCCGCGGCCATCCAGGGCGACCCCGTGGTGCAGGAGGCGTACCTGGGGGCCGAGCGGGAGACCGCGGCCGAAGAGCACCTGGTGGCGGCTCCCGCGGCGGTTCCGGCCGAGCCGGTGCCACCGCCCCCCGACGAGGGCGGCGCCCCCGTGCCCATCCTCGAGGTGACCGACCTGCGGGCCGCCTACGGCGACATCGACGTGCTGCACGGGGTGGACCTGGCCATGGAGGCGGGGACGGTGTTCGCCCTGCTCGGCCCCAACGGCGCCGGCAAGTCGACCACGCTCAAGGTCATCAGTGGCCTGCTGGCCCCCACCGGCGGCTCGGTCTCGCTCTGCGGCCGCCGGGTCACCGGCGCCGATGCCGACGCGCTGGCCCGCGCCGGTGTGTGCCTCGTGCCCGAGGGGCGGGGCATCTTCCCCAACCTGACGGTCACCGAGAACCTGCGCATGGCCACCTTCACGGGCACGTCGCTGGCCGACGTCCTCGACCGGTCCTTCACCCGCTTCCCGCGGCTCGCCGAGCGGCGCACCCAGGTGGCGGGCACCATGAGCGGTGGTGAGCAGCAGATGCTGGCCATGGCGAGGGCGCTGGCCACCGACCCGGCGGTGCTGCTGCTCGACGAGTTGTCCATGGGCCTGGCCCCCATCATCGTGAGCGGGCTGTACGAACAGGTCCAGGCCATCGCTGACGAGGGCACGTCGATCCTGGTGGTCGAGCAGTTCGCCCACGAGGTCCTCGGCGTGGCCGACGTGGCCGCGATCATGCTCCACGGCCGGGTGCAGCGCACCGGTGCCCCGGCGGAGATCGGTGACGAGCTCACCGCCGCGTACCTGGGGGCGTGAACCCATGATCGACCCACGGGGGGACGCTTCCCCCTACCATCTGCGCACCTCGGAGGGAACGTGACATGAGCAGCCCTGACAACCAACCGGCGGCGGCGAGCCCGCTGCCGCCCCTGTCGTCCAAGAAGGCCGGCCGGCTCGACGAGTTCGAGGCCGAGGTGGCGGCGCTGCGGGTCAAGGGCGGGTCGATCGAGCGCGAGCGCCAGATGACCACCGTCGGCGCCGCGCTCGCCGTGGTGGGAATCGCCCTGGCGGTGGTGATGGCGATCATCTCTGGCAGCGCGTCGGACAGCCGCGACTCGCTCACCTACATCAGCGTCGGCATCCTGGCGCTGATCCTCGCGGTCGTGGGCGCGGTGATGTGGCTGCGCTACTCGCTCACCCACTACCTGCGGTACTGGCTCTTGCGGCTCGTGTACGAAGAGCGGACACGGTCCGGCGACTGACATGAGACCACGGCGGAGGTTCAGCGCGGTGCTGGTGGCGATGGCGATGATGCTCGTCGTCGCCTCGTGTGGCACCCGGGTGGAGGGCGGTTCTGACGCCGGCGTCGACTCGTCGGGCGGGGGTGGCTCGTCCGAGGACGCCGGCGGTGGCGGCGGGACCGACCCCGACATGGTCGGCAGCCTGCCCACGCCGTGCGGCGAGGGCGATGCGTCGGGCGCCACCGACCAGGGGGTCACCGACGACGCCATTGCGATCTCGACCATCGCCGATCCGGGGGCGCAGGCCGCACCCGGGTTGAACCTCGGCGTGCACCAGGCGATGACCGCCTTCGTCGCCTACTGCAACAGCCTGGGTGGCATCAACGGTCGGCCCCTCGAGCTCACCCTGCTCGATGCGGCCCTGTTCGACTACAACTCCGTGGTCCAGCAGGCGTGCGAGTCCTCCTTCGCGATGGTTGGCGGCGGCGGGGCGCTCGACGAGACGGGCGCGCAGACCGCCGTCGACTGCGGCCTGGTCGACGTGGCCGGCTTCACGATCAGCACGGCCAAGGCCGAGTCGGACCGGGTGTACCAGCCGTTGCCGAACGCGACCTACCAGTTCAACGTGGGCGCGGCTCGCCGCATCGTCGAGGAGCACCCCGACGCGGCCACCCACGCCGCGATGATCTACTCGAACCTGCCGGTCACCGAGCAGCAGGCCGACCGCCAGATCGAGGCCTACGAGGACGTCGGTTTCGACTTCGTCTACCAGCAGGCCGCCGAGATCGGCGAGCTGAACTGGACGCCGATCGTGGTGGCCATGCGCGACGCCGGGGTGAAGTACGTGGCCATGGCGTCCACGTTCGAGGAGTTCGTCAACCTGCAGAACGCGATGGACGAGCAGGGCTTCGAGCCCGAGGTGATCGACCTCGAGGCCAACTTCTACGACGACGCCTACCCGGAGACGGCCGGGGCGGTGGCCGACGGCACGCTGGTGCGCATCACCACGGCCCCCTTCGAGGACGACCCGGTCGACCCGGCGCTGCAGGTCTACCTGGACTGGCTCGACGAGACCTCCGGAGGAGACGCCAAGCCCGCTCTGCTCGGGGTGCAGGCGTTCTCGGCGGGCCTGCTCTTCGCCACCGCGGCCAAGGCGTGTGGCTCCGAGCTCACCCGGGACTGCCTCATCGAGCAGCTCGACACCGTCACCGAATGGGACGGCGGCGGCCTGCACGCCCCGGCCAACCCCGCCCGCAACAAGATCACGCAGTGCTTCATCCAGATGGAGGTGGTCGACGGCGGCTTCCAGCGGGCGTTCCCCGACGAGGGGTTCTCGTGCGACCCCGACAACGTGGTCGAGCTGACCGGCGACTACGGCGAGGGAGCGCGCGAGGGTGGGTGACGGGTTGGGTCAGCGGGCCCGCTGGGGGATCGGTGTCGGGCTGGCGGCGGGGCTCTGCGGCTACCTGATCGCGTTCCAGGGGGGCTTCAGCGACTGGCTCACCTTCACCGTCCTGGGCATCACCACCGGCGCGATCTACGCGATCGCGGCCAGTGGCCTGGTGGTCACCTACACCACGTCGGGCATCTTCAACTTCGCCCAGGGCGCCTTCGGCATGCTGGGGGCCTTCGCCTACTGGCAGCTGCGCTTCGACTGGGGCTGGCCGGCGCCGCTGGCACTGGTGGTGATCCTGCTCGTGGTCGCGCCACTGTTCGGCGCGGTGGTCGAGCGGGTGATCATGCGAGGTCTCGAAGGCGTCTCCGAGATCACCAGCACCGTGGTCACCATCGGCCTGCTGGCCATGGCCATCGGCATCGCCAACATCGTGTGGCCGTCGGCCACGAGCGCGGGACGGCGGGTCGACCAGTTCTACGCCGGGAACTCGGTGACCCTCGGTGCCATCAACCTCACCTGGCACCGCCTCGTGATCGTGGCGGTGGCCGTCGCGGTGGCCGTGGGGCTGCGCTTCCTCCTGTTCCGCACCCGCTCGGGGGTGGCCATGCGGGCCGTGGTCGACGACCGGGCCCTCAGCCAGCTCAACGGCGGGAACCCCGGCCGCTCGGCCATGTTGAGCTGGGGCATCGGTGCGTCGCTGGCCGCCCTGTCCGGGATCCTCATCTCACCGCTCCTGCAGTTGAGTGTGCTGCCCCTCACGTTGCTGATCGTCAACGCCTACGCCGCGGCCATGTTCGGCCGGCTGAAGTCGCTGCCGCTCACCTTCCTCGGCGGCCTCATCATCGGCATCACCGAGAACTACAGCAGCAACTACCTGAACCTGAACACGGCGACCATCGGCGGGCTGTCGCTGGCCGGCCTGCAACCGGCCATCCCGGTGATCCTGTTGTTCGTCATCCTCATCGCGCTGCCCAGCGAGCGTCTGCGCACGGGCGGCGTCCAGCGGGTCCGCGAGTCGGCCCGGGTGCCCACCATGCGCTCCGCGTTGCTGGCCGGCGGCGTGCTCATCGTCGTCACCTTCGCGGCCTCGCGGGTGATGAGCGTGGCCAACGTGACCCGGCTCAGCCTCGGGCTGGCCACCGCGGTGATCATCCTGTCACTGGTTCCCCTGGTGGGCTACGGCGGGCAGATCTCGCTGGCGGCCATGACCTTCGCCGGCCTCGGCGCGTTCGCCATGGTCGAGGTGGCCGACGGGCCCGGCCCCCTGATCGGGCTGCTGGCCGCCGCCGGCCTGGCCGCGGTCGTGGGGGCGGTGATCGCCCTGCCCGCGCTCCGCCTGGCCGGCATCTACCTGGCCCTGGCCACCGCCGCCTTCGCGGTGTTCATGGAGAAGTTCATCTTCACCCAGTCGTGGTTCTTCGGGGCCGGCTCGATCGAGGTGCCCCGGCCCGAGGTGCTGGGGCTCACCTTCGACGACGACCGCTCGTACCTGGTGTTGCTGTCGGTGCTGTTCACGCTGCTGGGGTTGCTGGTGATCTGGCTGCGGCGGGGGCCGTTCGGCCGCCGCCTCCAGGCCATGAAGGACAGCCCGGCGGCCTGCGCCACCCTGGGCCTCGACCTCACCCGCACCAAGGTGGCGGTCTTCGCGTTCTCGGCGGGCATCGCCGGGATCGGCGGCGCGCTCTTCGGTGGCGTCAGCGGGTCGGTGAGCAAGGAGACCTTCCTGTTCGCCCAGAGCCTGCCCATCCTGTTGATGGGCGTGGTCGGCGGCATCTCGCTGGTCAGCGGCGCCCTGCTGGGTGGCGTGCTGCTGCAGTTCTTCTCCACCATCGGCGAGAACTTCACCCTGGTGGCCAGCGCCCTGTTCATCGGCCCGCTGGTCACCAACTTCGCCCTGGTGGCGCCGGGGCTCATCGGCATCCTGCTGTCCCGCAACCCCGACGGACTGGCGGCCGACCTGCTCACCGGGGTGCAACGGGCGGTGCGGTGGGCCCGAGCGGGCCGCGAGCGGCCCGAGGTGGACGCGGGCCCCGATCCCTTGATGACCGCCGGGTTCGAGCGCCCGCTCACCGCCGCCGAGGTGGAAGCCGTCGACGCGGCCCTGGGCCTCGACCCCGAGGAGTTCGCCATCCATGGCGCTGCTCGAAGCTAGAGGCGTCACGGTCCGCTTCGGCGGGCACGTGGCCGTCGACCAGGTCGACCTCGACGTCGAGCCGGGCGCCATCACCGGGCTGATCGGCCCCAACGGCGCCGGCAAGACCACCACCTTCAACGTGTTGACCGGCCTGCAGGAGACCACGGCCGGTCGGGTGCTGCTCGAGGGCCACGACATCACCCGCCTGCCCACCCACAAGCGGGCCCGGCGGGGCATCGGCCGCACCTTCCAGAAGCTCGAGGTGTTCAGCTCGCTCACGGTCTTCGAGAACGTCCTGACCGCGGTCGAGATCCACCGGAGCTTCAGTGGGGGCCGACGCGACCACGACGAGAAGGTGGCCTCGGTGATCGAGCAAGTCGGGCTCGGGGCGGTGGCGGGGGAGCGGGTCGACTCGTTGCCCACAGGCCAGTGCCGCCTGGTCGAGCTGGCCCGGGCGCTGGCCATCGAGCCCAAGGTGCTGCTGCTCGACGAGCCCGCGTCGGGCCTCGACGACCACGAGACCCGCCAGTTCGCCGAGCTCCTGCTGGCGCTGATCGGCGACGGCCTGGCCATCTTGATGGTCGAGCACGACGTGCCCCTGGTGATGGAGGTGTGCAAGGACATCACCGTGCTGGACTTCGGCCGCATCATCGCCACGGGCACTCCTGCGGAGATCCAGGCCAACCAGACCGTGCTCGACGCCTACCTCGGGAGCGAGCCGCTGTGAACGGATCGGGAGTGGCGTGGTGATCGAGGTCGAGGCGCCCACGGGCCACGAGGTTCCCCTGCTCGAGCTCCGGGGCATCACCGGGGGCTACGGGCGGATCCAGGTGCTCCACGGCGTGGACCTGGCCGTGCCGGAAGGCACCGTGTTCGCCCTGCTCGGCCCCAACGGCGCCGGCAAGACCACCACGCTGCGGGTGGCGGCCGGGCTCCACGAGCCCACCGGTGGCCTGCTGCTGCTGGGGGGCCACAAGGTGAACGGGGCCAAGCCCGAGGACCTGGCCCGGCGTGGCCTGTGCACCGTGCCCGAGGGCCGGGGGGTGTTCCCCAACCTGACCGTGCGCGAGAACCTGCAGATGGCCACCTTCACCGGCGTGAGCCTGGACAAGATCGAGACCATCGCCTACGAGCGCTTCCCTCGGCTGGGTGAGCGCCGCAACCAGCTCAGCGGCACCATGTCGGGCGGCGAGCAGCAGATGCTGGCCATGGCCCGGGCCCTGGCCACCGACCCGGCGCTGTTGCTGCTCGACGAGCTGTCGATGGGCCTGGCCCCGCTCGTGGTCGCCGAGCTGTACCAGCTCGTGGCCGAGCTGGCCGACACCGGGGTGTCCATCCTCGTGGTCGAGCAGTTCGCCCGCACCGTGCTCGGCGTCGCCGACGTCGCCGCGATCATGGTCAACGGTCGTGTCACCCGGGTGGGTGCCCCCGCCGAGCTCGAAGAGGAATTGTCCACCGCCTACCTGGGAGCAACATCGTGACCAAAGACGTGCCCGCCGACCTCCCCCCGATCACCCCGGGTGACGAGCCGCACGGCCGGGCCGACGCCTTCAAGGCCGACATGGCCGAGCTGAAGCTGGCCGACCCCGCCGCCTCCGGCGAGCGCCGGGCGTTGCAGGCCGGCATCGGCCTGATGGTGCTCGGCGTGGTGCTGGTGCTGCTGGGTTGGTACGGCGCCTCCGGCGTGTCCGAGGTGTGGAAGGAGATCCCCTACCTCATCTCGGGCGGGCTCGGCGGCCTCACCGTCGCGGTGATCGGCGCCGCGCTCTACCTGCGGGCCTCCCTGGCCCGCCAGCAGCGCCTGGTGCTGGTGCGGCTGCTGGCCGAGCAACGCCACCAGACCGACCGCCTCGTGGAGGCGCTCGCGTCCCGCTGACGCCCCCGAGCGCGTCTCCCGGTGACGCCCCCGAGCGCGTCGTCCGACGCCCGGGGGTGTCGTTCGACGCTCACGCCGCGCCTCCGCCCTCCGTTCTGGTGGCTCGAACCTGTCGTGACGAACACGATCCAGCCACCAGAACGGGTGGTCGGCGGGGCGAGACGGGGAGAGGAGTGACGTTCGGCCCTGTCGCCGGCATGGGTCGCGCTGCACGCTGAGGTCAGGACGACAGCGGAGGTCGAGCGAAGATGCGCACGGTCGTGGTGTACGAGTCGCAGACGGGGTGCACGCACCTGGTGGCCGAGGCCATCGGCGAGGGTCTCAGCGCGCTGGGCGAGGTGCAGGTGGTGTCGGTGCACGACGCCGACGAGGTGCTGGCCGACGGCGTCGACCTGGTGGTGGTGGGCGGCCCCACCCACGTCCACGGTTTGACCCGGCCGAGCACCCGCAAGGCGGCGATCGAGGCCACCCAGAAGCCCGGTGTCGACCTCGAGCCCGATCCCGACGGCGAGGGCGACGGCCTGCGCGAGTGGTTCGACGCGCTGGGCGCGCTGTCGGCCAAGGCCGCGGCGTTCGACACCCGCATGGACGGCCCGCCGGCGTTCACCGGCCGGGCCTCGAAGGGCATCGCCAAGCGCCTCCGCAAGCACGGGCTCGACCTGGTGGTGCCACCCGAGAGCTTCTTGGTGACCAAGACCACGCACCTGGAACCGGGCGAGCAGGATCACGCCCGGGCGTGGGGCGCGACGATCGCCCAGGCCCTGTCGACCAGCACCGTGTGATTCCGCCGGCAGTCGCCGGGCAGGGCGCGTTCTGGCACCGGATCTCGGTGCCATGGCACCGAAATCCGGTGCCAGTTCGGGTGGGCCGTCAGGCCGTGGCGGCCGTCGGGGTGTAGGTCACCGGCATCCGCTTGATGCCGTTGATGAAGTTCGAGCGCAAGCGTTCGACGGGGCCGTCCAGCTCCATGTCGGGGGTGCGGGCCAGCAGCTCCTGCAGCATCACCTTCATCTCGGCCCGGGCCAGGTTGGCGCCCAGGCAGAAGTGGGCGCCGCCGCCGCCGAAGGCCACGTGCCCGGCGCTCTTGTCCGGGTTGCGGCCGATGTCGAACGTGAACGGGTCGGGGAACACGTCCTCGTCCCGGTTGGCCGAGATGTGCCAGATCACCACTCGGTCGCCGGCCGCGATCCGCTGGCCCCGGATCTCGGTGTCGCGGGTGGCGGTGCGGCGGAAGTGCATCACCGGGCTGGCCCAGCGCAGGAACTCCTCGATGGCCAGGTCGATCAGGCGGGGGTCGTCCAGCAGGCGACGGCGCTGGTCGGGGTGCTCGATGAGGGCCAACATGGCGTGCGAGATGGCGTTGCGGGTGGTCTCGTTGCCCGCCACGGCCAGCAGCAGGAAGAACAGGTTGAAGTCGAGCTCGGACAGCTTGTGTCCGTCCACCTCCGCGGTGATGAGGGCGGTGACGATGTCCTCCCGGGGCTGGCGGCGCCGGTCGGCGGCCAGGTCCTGGGCGTAGGCGTAGATCTCGGCGGCGGCGGCCTTGCCGTCCTCGTCGCTCGTGCGGAACTCGGGGTCGTCGAAGCCGATGAGGCGGTTGGTCCACTCGAAGAGCATGTGGCGGTCGTCCTCGGGCACTCCGAGGAACTCGGCGATGGCCTGGAGGGGCAGCTCGCAGGCGACGTCGGCCACGAAGTCGCACGAGCCCGACTCGGCGATGCGGTCGACGATGGTGCGGGCCCGCACGGCCAGGATGTCCTGCAGTTCCTTGATGCGGCGGGGGGTGAAGCCCCGGTTGACGATCATGCGCAACTTGGTGTGCTCGGGCGGGTCCATGTTGAGCATCATCATGCGGGTGGTCTCGAGGTCGTCACCCTGGGGGGTGTCGAGGAACGAGCTGCCCTCCCACGACGAGAAGACGCCCGTGTCCCGGTTCACCGCCACCAGGTCCTCGTGCTTCGTGACGCACCAGAAGCCGCCACCGTCCGGGTGTCGGTGCCAGTACACGGGGGCCTCACGCCGCAGCGTGGCGAACATCTCGTGGGGCACGCCCGCCTCGTAGTTGGCGGGGTCGTAGACGTCGACGTCGCTGAGCTTCACGACCGCGATGGTAAGGGGCCGGGGCGCATCGTCATTCCGTCCTTGCCGGTCCGCCGCCGCGGGATGTCACTTTCCGCCACCTGCACATGTCACTTTCCGCCACTCTTGGATGTCACTTTCCGCCACCTGGCCATGTCGATTTCCGCCACCGTTGGACGGGGATCTCGCCCTCGGCGCGGCGTGCGTTCAGGTGAACGCCCGGGGCGGCGTCACGGCAGCGAGACGCGCGGGACTACGTCGGCCATGAAGCGCTCGAGGCTCTCGATGCCCGGGTAGTCGCGAAACCAGAGCACGAACTCGCGGCACCCGGCGTCGACGTAGCCCTGCACCTTCTCGGCCACCACCTCGTCGGTGCCGACGAAGTTGTCGCGCAGGTAGGTGTCGTGGTCGACCTCGCCCCACAGGTGGCCGCCACCCGGCGAGTCGAGCCAGCGGCGCACGTCGGCCTCGGAGTCGAACAGCAGGCAGTCGGGCGCGTGGGTGCGGGTGATGCTGTCGAAGTCGCGGCCCACGGCGTCGCAGTGGTGCTTGAGCACGTCGGACTTGTGGGTGAACTGCTCGAGGCCCACCTGCCAGTTGGTGGCGTCGGCGAAGCGGGCGGCGATGCGCAGCGTGACCTTCTCGCCGCCGCCCCCGATCCAGACCTGCGGCAACTGCTGCAGGGGCTTGGGGTCGCACAACGCACCGTCGAGGTGCACGTGGCGGCCGTCGTAGGTGACCGCCGGCTCGGACCACAGCCGGCGAACGGCCTCGACGGTCTCCTCGAGGATGGCCAGCCGCTCGCCGGCGCCGGGGAAGTCGAAGCCGTAGGCGGCGTACTCCTCGTGGTACCAGCCGGCGCCGAGGCCGAGGATCAGCCGTCCCCCGGACACCACGTCGACGGTGGCGGCCTGCTTGGCCAGCACACCCGCGTTGCGGTAGGCGGCGCAGGTGACCAACTGGCCGAGGTGGGCGTGGTCGGTCAGCTCGGCCAGCGCGGCCAGCATCGTCCACGCCTCGAAGCACACCTCGGGCTCGCGGCGGGGCACCGTCTCCACGTGGTCGTAGACCCACAGGTGGTCGTAGCCGATCTGCTCGGCCAGCAGGGCGATCTCGCGGGATCGGTGCCAGGCCTCGGCCGCGGGCGTCCCGGTGTACTCGAGCTTCCATCCCTGCGGGACGAACGCGCCCCATCGCAGCGCCCGCCCGCTCTCGTCGACGGGCCGCGTCACGTGGGCGTGGTCGGTGTCGTCGGCGTGGCTGGCGTGGTGGGCGTGTCTGACGCCGGCGGCGCCACGGGCTCGGTCGGTGACGACTGGGTGATGGGCTGGTGGGGGATGAACTCCCAGTGCTGCAGCTCGACCATCATGGGCAGCAGGAACCCCACGTAGAAGTTGTGGATCTTGAGCCCGCCGTAGTCGTCGATGTCGCGCTCGACCAGGTCGACCCGGTCGTCCCTGGCCCGGTACGCCTTGGCCCGGGCGTAGAACTCGTCGAACTCGTGCAGGGTGCCCACCGAGAGGCCGAAGTGGTCCATCCGCGGTGCCCGCATGGGCTGGTCGTCGGCGATGAGGAACACGAACTGCTCGTAGGTGTAGGCCTTGAGCACGAGGCGCTCACGGTCCACGGTCATGGTGGGCAGCTCCTCGAAGCCGAACACCTCGCCGTAGAAGTCGCAGATGGCGGCCCGCCCGTCGGCGTCGAGGGCGTCGGCGGGCAGCGACATGGCCACGTGGTTGAACTGCGGCGGGCGCGGCTTCTTGCTCATGCTGCGTGCACCTCCCTGCGGGCGGCGCGGGCCCAAACCCCGGGAATTCTTGGTGGATGACCACCTGGGATGTGGTCGAGCACCAAGAAATCCGGTTGGCGGCGGCTCATCGGGCGTCTCCCGGGTCGGGACGGTTGGGGGCGACCAGCACCTTGCCGCCGATGCGGCCCTCGGCCAGGCCCTGCATGGCGCCGAGGAGGCCCTCGAGGGGCACCGCCCCCGGCTCGAGCAGGCGGTCGGTGGGCAGGGCGCCGGTGGCCAGGAGCTCGAGGGAGTCGGCGAAGCCCCCGTCGTCGTACACGAACGAGCCGGTGATGGTGAGCTCGTTCATCAGGATGCGGTTCGGGTCGAACCGCGGCCGCTCGATGCCCGCACCCACGAACACCAGGGTGCCGCCCCGCTTCAGCTGGCTGGGCCCAGCCTCCATGGCCTTCCGGTTGCCCGAGCACTCGAAGACCACGTCGTACGGGTCGTCGGACAAGCCCCCGGGGTCGGCCTGGTCGAACAGGGGCAGCTCGTCGGGCGTGTAGCTGTCGGTGGCGCCGACGGCGACGGCGAGGTCGCGCCGGGTGTCGTTCGGCTCGACCACGCCCACCCGCTCGATGCCCTTGGCCCGCAGCGCGGCGATCAGCAGCGCCCCGATGGGCCCGGCGCCGAAGACGAGCGCGGTCTGGCCGTGGCCGATGCCGCTACGGGTGACGGCGTGCAGGGCAACGGCCAGCGGCTCGGTGAGCGCGGCCACTCGCGGTGACATGCCGTCGGGCAGGGCCAGCAGCTCGGCCTCGTCGTCGCGCTTGTAGCGGGCGAACGCGCCCTGGAAGGGCTGGAGGCCGGGGGTGCCCCGCTCGAGGCACAGCGACGGGCGACCGGCCCGGCAGTGCTCGCACCGGCCGCAGCGCACCGAGGCGCCACCCACCACGCGGTCGCCGGGCTGCCAGCGGGTGACCCGGTCGCCCACCGCGGCGACGGTGCCGACGTATTCGTGGCCCTCGATGGTGTCGGGCGTGCCCCACCCCTCGATGACCATGTGCAGGTCGCTGCCGCACACGCCGCAGTAGTCGACCTCGAGCAGCACGTCGGTGGGCCCCAGCGACGGCACCGGCATGTCGGTGACCTCGAGCGTGCCGGCCGACCGGTAGACGGCCGCGGGCATGGTGCCGGGGAGGCGGGTGTCCGGGGGCGTGGCGTCCGAGCGTGGAGTGTCGGCGGGGATGGGCTCCGGCGTCGGATCGGCCACGGCTGCACGCTACCCCTGCCACGAGGAGCCCGAGTACAGAGGGGTGTCAGCGGCTGACGCTTGGCCGGGCGGGCGCGAACCGACCGCCCGGCCCAGGGCGGTCGGTGGTCACCGCCCCCGGCGCGTCCTCCTACGCTCGGCGTGTGATCGCGGTGGCGTTCGTGGTGAGCGGGTTCGTGCTGCTCGGTGTGTCCGCCGCCCGCCACGCCCACTGGCACGACGTGTTCGTCGGCCAACTCGGCGCTCAGGACCTGTGGCCGAAGGGCTCCGAACCCGCCGTGGCGTGGGTGGTGACCGGCATCGAGGCGGTGGTCGGGTCGCTCGGGGTGCTCCTGTTGTCGTTCGGCGTGTCGGCATCGGCGTTGGCGCCGCTGCTCGCCGCGCTGGTGGCGACCGGCGTCGCCTTCGTCGGCCTGCAGGTGTTCCTGTTGGTCAGCCGGCCCGATGCGCCGTGCGGCTGCGACCCGACCCGCGACGCCAAGGTGGGGGTCGGCACGCTGCTGAAGGCCGCCTGGCCGGCGGTGGCGGGCCTGGTGGGACTGGCCGCGCTGCCGGCCCAGGCGCTCGATGCCCTTTCGTTGGCGCTCGCGTGTGTCGCCGTCTTCCTGGGCCTCGCGCTGGCCTGGCTGGTCGACAGCCTCCCGGCCTGGTTCGACCGCGAGTAGCGGCCGTCGGGCTCGCCGGCGGGCCGGCGGGTACAGGATCGGTCTGGAACTGGCTCCCGATTCGACGGTCCTGGCGGTCGAATCGGGAGCCAGAACGGTGCTGTCGCAGACGGCCAGTCCGCGCGGCCCCCTAGAGAGGCGGCCCTAGGCGGCCCCTAGGCGGGCTCGTAGAAGATCTTGTTGGCGAACCGGCCGACCTCGGGGTGGCGGGTGCGGGCCTCGCCGCGGGCCCGGTTGCCCATGGCCGCGATCACCTCGCCGGCGTGGTGGACCTCGGCGGCGTCGGTGGGCTGCACCGGGTCGGCGAACTCCACGAGGCTCACGTCCTCGGCGTAGTCCACGAACAGGGGGATGACGTGGGCGCCGTGGCTGCAGGCGTCGGCGATGAGCGAGCGGGTGCTCTTGCCGAACGGGTTCATGAAGACGTCGCCGACCTCGTCGCGAGCGTCGCGTGATCCGCCGCCCGCGAGCAGCACGATCGCGCCCTGGCTCGAGCGCATCAGCCGCTCGAACTCG
Source organism: uncultured Microthrixaceae bacterium (assembly GCA_964635055.1). GTDB lineage: Bacteria > Actinomycetota > Acidimicrobiia > Acidimicrobiales > DATDAH01 > JAEUJM01. Next base: position 41,265 of record CAZWMT010000047.1, read on the forward strand.
CGGCGGGTGCGGTCGTTGCTGGTGCGCCGGAACAGCTTGAGGCGGCGGTCGAGGTCGGCCTCGGTGATGACGCCCTCGTCCATCACCTCACTCCCGCTCACCGGGAAGGTCTTCAGCACGCCGCCGGCCTTGCGCAGGATGTCGTCGATGACGTTCATCTCGCCGAGTCGGAGGAAGCCGAGCAGGCGCCCGATCATGAGGGTGATGTGGTTCTCGAGGCGGTCGACCCCCTGGTTCTGGGCGGCCCGCTGCAGGTAGCCGAGGGTGAAGCCCTGGTCCTGGAGCTCCAGGTGGTTGCTCGGCAGGATGAACTTCTCACCCGCCCGGACCCGGTCGAACAGGTCCTGCTTGGCGGCGAACTCGTCGAACCGCTCGACCAGGCCCGCCACCTGATCGCCGTGCAGCAGGTCGAGCAGGCCCAGCACCGCCTCCTTCTCCGCGGCGCTGAACGGGTTGGGCGCGAGGTAGACCGCCGAGTGGTCGATGGCGTCGAGGTGGGTGCCGGCGTCGATGATCCCCCGGTCGATCGTGTTGAACAGGGCGCCGGCCTCGGTGGCCACCACCTGCTCGGCAAGGGCGAACAGTCCCTCGTCGATGTGGCGGTGCACGTCGATCCAGCCGCGCAGGCGGTCGAACAGGCCCTCGCCGTCGCTGTCCGAGGGAGGGGCGGCGGGCCCGCCGGGAAGGTCGCCATTGGTCACGCCGGGTTCGACGCCGCCACGGCCTCGACCGTTACATCGGGCCTCGACCGCTCCATGAGGCCTCGACCGCTCCATGAGGCCTCGACCGTCACATCGTGTCCTCGCCGGTGGTCGCGGCCACGAGGACGCCAGCGAGCAGAGGCGTCAGTGAGCTTCGGGCCCGGGGCGTGGCCGGTCCCCAGAGTCCCTGGCTGATCACGGCCAGGTAGTGGTCGATGACGAGCGGGACCGGTACGTCGCGATAGCTGAGCCGCATCTCGCTCAGCCAGAACCGGGCGGTCAGCGTGCAGGTCCCGACCACCCGGGCGATCGTCTCGGCGTCGGTGTCGGCGCGGAGGTCTCGGCCGATCATGGCCCTGAGCGCCCGCGTGAGCCCACGTCGCCGCTCGAGGTCGACGCGGGCGTAACGGGCACCGAGGTCGGGGTAGTGGTCGACCACCTGCACGATCGATCGTGACAGGAACCGGTAGTCGTACTGCGCCTCGAACGTGCGTCGGTATCGCTCGAGCAGTGCGACCAGGGTGGGGGAGTCGGCGAGGTCGGCCACCGCCCGGTCGTTCCGGACGGCCAGTTCGGCCATCAACGCTCGGACCAGATCCTCCTTCTTGGCGAAGTAGTAGGAGACGTTGCCGGGGCTCAGGTCGAGGTCGCGTGCGAGGTCGCGCACCCCGACCGATTCCAGGCCGTGCGTGTTGAACAGTTCGAGGGCCCGGTACAGGAGTGTGTCTCGTGTTGTGCCCATGGTTCGGTGATCTCGATCCCTCTCGACTTGTACATCGTCCTAGTGCCGTGCGCTAGTGTCTAGTACACCGTACTAAGGAACAGCCGAGCACAACGAGAGGTGGGCGGTGCGATGACATCGACGAGGGTGGATGCAGGGATGGCCGAAACAGCGACCGTCGACCCCGAGGGCGTCGGAACGCTCGAGCGGCTCGGCGGGCTGGCCGGCCTCGTGTTCGTGGCCGGGGTGGTGGTCCAGAACGGTGCGCTCCTCTCGGGAAGCCCGCTGCCGGACGCCGACCTCGCCGAGGTGGAACGCTTCTACACCCAGGCACAGGGCCGGATCTCGGTGGCGGTGGGCCTCGTCGCCCTGAACGTCGTGATGCTGCTGCTCTTCGGCTCCGCCGTGGCCAATCGACTCGACCGCCACCCGCCCGCACGCGTCGCCGGCCGTGCCGGGTTCGGTGCAGTGGTGCTGCTCTGCGGCGCCTTCCTGACCACGACCTTCCTCCAGGCCGTCCTGGTCGCGTCGCCGGATCGGCTCGCAGCGGCCGGCCAGCTCGGGTTGATCTGGGACCTGCACGCCGCGGCGTTCACGATGTCGGCGACGAGTCTCGGCGCCGTGCTCCTGGCCTTCTCGTCGGGGGCCTGGCTGGCGGATGCCCTGGTGCCCCGTTGGGTCGCCGTGGCGGGATTCGTCGGGAGCGCGCTTCTCGTCCTCGCTGGGGGCTTGGTGGTCGGCAGCCTCCACGGAGGGCCCGGCACCTTCCTCCAACTCGCCGGGTTCGCCACCTGGCTGCTGTTCCTCGTCGTGGCGTCAGTCCGGCTGGTTCGTGGTTCGACGGCCGGCACGCAGCGGGGTGGCGGCTGAACGCCAACAGGACCGGTCAGTTGTCGACCCGTCAGCCGAGGAAGTGCTTCTCGAGGTCGCCCACCTCGGCGACCGGGCCCGAGTAGGTGGTGCGGCCCTTGGTGAGCAGCACCACCTCGTCGGCGATGCCGAGGGCGTGGCTGACCAGCTGCTCGACGATCAGCAGTGTGGTGCCGGCCTCCTTGATCCTGGCCAGCATCGTGTACACCTCGGTGACGATGATCGGCGCGAGGCCCAGCGACAGCTCGTCGACGATCAGCAGGCGGGGCGGGTGGACCAGCACCCGGGCCAGGGCCAGCATCCGCTGCTCGCCGCCGGACAGCGTGCCCGCCAGCTGGGCCTTGCGGGTGTCGAGGCGGGGGAACAGCTCGTAGGCGGCGGCCAGGCTCTCGGCCACGCCCCCGTGGCCGGCCTTCGCCCCCTCGCGGAAGGCCAGGGTGAGGTTCTCCTCGACGGTGAGCGTGGCGAACACCGACCGGCCCTCGGGGGCGTGGGCCACCCCCCGGCGGGCCAGCCTGAACGCCGGGAGCCCCGTGACGTCCTCGCCGGCGAAGCGCACGTGGCCCTGTGTCGGCTCGACCAGGCCCGAGCACACCCGCGCCACCGTGGTCTTGCCGGCGCCGTTCGAGCCCAGCAGGGCGAGCGCCTGGCCTTCGGCGATCGAGAACGACACGTCGAACAGGGCGCGGAAGGGCCCGTAGCCGGCGTCGACGTGGTCGACCTCGAGCAACGCGGGCATCAGACGGTGTCCCCCAGGTAGGCCTGGCGCACCTTCTGGTCGGCGATCACCTCGGCGGTGGGGCCGGCCGCCAGCACCTGGCCGAAGTCCAGCACGTAGAGGCGCTGGGTGACGCGGCGCACCATGGCCACGTCGTGCTCGACGAGCAGGATGGCGGTGCCCCGCTCCGCCCGTACGGTGTCGAGCACGTCGGCCATCTCGTCGGTCTCGCGGTGGTCGAGACCGGACGAGGGCTCGTCGAGCAGCAGCAGTTGCGGCTCGATCATCAGGGCCCGTCCCAGCTCGACCAGGCGGCCGCGGCCCAGGCTCAACGACTCGATCGGTCGCTCGGCGACGTCGCCGAGCCCCAGCAGGTCGAGGGTGGCGGTCACCCGCTCCTGCTCGTCGGCGGTGGGGCGGCTGCGGTTCAGCAGGTCCTTCACGAGGCCGCCGTCGCCCCGCCGGGCCCGCTCGGCCACCAGCAGGTGATCGCGTACCGTCATGCCCACGAACAGCTCGATGCGCTGGAACGTGCGTCCGATGCCGAGCCGGGCCCTGCGGTGCACCGGCAGCGCGCTGATGTCGTGCCCCGCGAAGGTCACCCTGCCGGCGTCGGGGGTGATCACGCCGTACAGGCAGTTGAACAGCGTGGTCTTGCCGGCGCCGTTCGGCCCGATGAGCCCCACGATCTCGCCGGGCCCCACCGTCAGCGACACCGCGTCGAGCGCGGTGAGGCCCGAGAACCGCTTGGTCACCGCGGCCGCCTCGAGCAGGCTCGCCTCCTCCAGTCCGGCCGTCGGCGACAGCGCCGGAAGGCTCGTCATGGTGCACCGGTGGACGCGGTCGGGGCCGCGCCGTCGGTCAGCGCCGTGCCGGTCGGCGTGCGGGTGTCCTCGGTGTCGTCGGGGGACGCATCGTCGGGCCCTGCGCCACGCCGGCGGCGGAAGGCCGCCACCTGCCGGTTGGTGAACTCGATGGACGACCGGGTCTGGTGCTCGAGGATGCCCTCGGGGTGCTTGGCGTAGGTGAGCGCCCCCAGGCCGAACAGGATCGACGAGATCGCCCCCGGGTTGTCGGCGGGGTTCAGGATCGACGGCAGCCAGGTGATGTCGAGGCGGCTGAGCAGCTCGGGCACCAACATGAACGAGATGCCCGCGGTGATGGCGGCCTGCACCGAGCGCGACCCGAGGGTGACCACCACCACCACCCAGAACAGGCCCAGGAAGAACACGTAGTCGGTGCTGGAGGCGCGCCCGGTCTGCGACGCCAGCAGCCCGCCGCCGAGGCCGGCGATGCCGGCGGAGAGGGCGAAGGCGGTGATCCGGGCCCGCTTCGGGTCGATGCCGATCGAGGTGGCGGCCAACTCGCTGCCCCGCAGGGCGTCGAGGTATCGACCGGTCGTGCCCCGCCGGACCAGGATCACCACCCCGCCCACGAGGGCCAGCAGCGCCATGCACAGGAGCAGGAAGGCGCGGTCGTCGGCGAAGTCGATCGCACCCATCAACGGGCGGGGCACCTTCACCCCCAACTGCCCGCCGCTCACCCACTCCTGGGGTACCAGCACGTTCTCCCACATGAGGGCGAAGGCCATCGTCGCCAGGGTGAGGTAGATGCCCTCCAACCGCAGCACCGGCAGGGCCAGCACGGCGCCCACGATGGCGGCCACGAGTGCGCCGAGGAACATGGTGGGCAGCACCGGCAGGCCGAGGTGCTGCACCATCTGACCGGTGGCGAAGGCACCGACGCCGGCGAAGGCGGCCTGGGCCAGCGAGATCTGGCCGCCCATGCCGGTGATGACCGTGATGGACAGGAAGATCAGCCCGAAGATGAGGCCCTTGGTGAACAACAACAGCCAGAAGTCGTCGAACCAGAACAGCGCAGCGAGGACGAAGCCCACGATCGTGGCCACGGCCAGCCCCCTGGTGAGCAGGGTCATCCCCTCGGACCGGAAGGTCGCGGCGGGCGCCGGCGGCGGGGGGTCGACACCGGCGAGGGGGTCGGTGCTGTGGCCGGCGTTGCGCAGCAGCGGCCAGAACAGCAAGAGCACGAACAGGACCACGAAGGGCAGCGCCGGGCGGAGGCCCTGGGCCAGGATGCTGCCGGTGGGCAGGTAGCCGGCCAACACCGCTTGCAGCACCCCGAGGGCGATGCCGCCGGCGAAGGTGAGTGGGATGCTGGTGAGGCCCCCGAAGGCGGCGGCGGCCACCGCCGCGACCAGGAGCGTGAAGAACCCGTTGGACTCGACCTGGGCGAACAGCGGTGCCAGCAGCACCCCCGCCAGCCCGGCCATGGCGCTCGACAGCATCCACGCCGCGCTGCCCACCCGGTCGGCGTTGATCCCGTTGAGCTCGCTCATGCGAGGGCTCTCGACCACCGCCCGCATGCGCAGCCCGAGGGCGGTGAAGCGGAACAGCAGCGTCAGCGCCAGCACCACCAGCACCGTGACGGCGATGGTCGCCACCTGGTTGGCGTCGAGCGCATAGTCACCGAAGCGGTAGATGCGCTCGGCGTCGGGGGCGATGCCCGGGGGGTTGTAGGCCGGGCTGCTCCCGAACCAGATCTGCACCATCTGGGGGATCGCCACCAGCAGGCCGAGCGACGTGACCAGCCGTGCGATCGGGGGAGCGGTCCTGAGGTGCCGGAACAGGGACCGATCGAGGATGTAGCCGATGGCAGGGCCGAGCACCACGACCGCGAGCAGGAAGGCGGGCACGATCGGCCAGTCGTGGTTGGCCCGGGTCTCGTAGTAGACCGCAGCGCTCACGAACGCCTGCGCCCCGAACGCCAGGTTGAACACGCCGGACGTCTTGTAGGTGAGCACCAGGCCCACGGCCATCAACGCGAAGACGCACCCGATGGGGAAGCCCCGGATGACGAAGCTGAGCAGTTCGGTCATGGGTGCGGGTGCGCCCTGCTCCGTTCAGCTGCGGTGATCGGGCTCGTCGGGCAGGGTGTCGGCGGCGGTGTCGAAGCAGATGAAGGGCTTGCCGTCCTCGGTGAAGGTCGGGACGAACTCGCCGTCCTCGATGGTCGAGACCGCGGTGCAGGACTCGGCGTCCACCTGGTCGTGGGCGATGGTCCAGTCGTTGCCGGGGATGATGCTGTCGGCGTCGACATCGGTGAGCTGGTTGAGCCCGTCGATCACCTTGGCCCGGGTGAAGTCGGGGCCCGCGGCTCGGAGGCCGGTGACGAACTGGGCGGCGCTGATCCAGCCGGCCAGCGAGATCTCGCCGACGGTGCCGCCGGTCTCGTCCATCCATTGCAGGTAGTCCTGGATGCCCGGGGGCTGGGGCTCGAACTCGAGCGGCGCGAACTCGGTGCCCACGTAGGAGCCCTCGAACAGGTCGCCGAACTCGCCCACCAGGTCGTAGTCGTAGCCGTTGGGCAGGTACTGCGGCGCGTCGAGCCCCTGGCGCTGCATCTCCCGGGCCAGGGTGGTGACGCCGTTGTTGTCCATGCACGTGGTCACGAAGTCGACCCCGGCGTCTTTCATCTGCTGCACCTGGACGCTCAGGTCGGTGACGCCGAAGGCCAGGCTGGCGTCGCTGAAGACGACCTCGGCGTCGGCGCTCTCGCCGTAGCGGTCGAACGTGTTCTCGACGCCTTCGAGGCAGTCGGAGGACTGGGGCACGTTGTAGGCGAGCACGCCCACCTTGTGCGCGCCGGCCTCGCGGGCGAGGAACGGGCTCAGCGGTCCCGGGTTGGCGAAGTCGATGAACGAGCCCTTCTCACCGAACAGGTTCGGCGAGTTGGCCCACTCGGCGTTGATGTTCCAGCCGAAGGTGGGGATGTTCTCCTCGGTGAGCAGCGTGGCCCCGTCGAACAGCAGCGTGGCCACCCCGACCACGGCGAACGGGTCGTCCTGGGTGATGATCTTCTGCACCTCGGCCTGGTTGTTGGCCAACTGGTCGTCGTGCTCGTTGTCCTCGGGCAGCACCAGGTCGCGCTGGTAGATGCCGCCCTCGCTGTTGATCATGGCGAAGTAGGCCTGCACCCCGTCGAAGACCGTCCCGTCCTTGGTGCCGAGCGGGTTGGTGGTGGACGCGACCCCGCTCACCGTGATGGTGTCGTCGGTGACGCCGGGCTGGTCCACGGCCACGAACTCGTCGTCCTGGGCATCGCTGACCTGGCCGTTGTCGACGTTCTCGGCCCGCTCGGTGCTGTCGCTGGCGTTGTCCGAGCTACCGGAGTCGGAGTTGCTGCACGCGGCGGCAACGAGCAGGAACACGGTCGTGACGATCAGCAATCGGCTGCGGCTGCGCATCGGATCCCCCCGGACGTCGACTGGTCGTCGTGACCCTAGTGCTCCACGGCGCACGGGTTGCCGCGTTGCGCGGCGAGACGGCGGCCCGGGCCCGGCTCCGATCGACGTCGTCCGGGACGAAGGTCGATGACGAGAGGTGGTGGGCGGGTCAGTCGTCGAGGACGATCTCGTACGCGGGGTTCAACATGGCCAGGCGACCGTGGTGCTCACCCACGACGCCCTGGGCCTTGAGGTGGACGCCGACCTTGATGCCCGGCACCTCACGACGGCCGAGGAACACCACCACGATGCCGCCACTGCGGTCGGAGAGCGTGCACTCCAGCGCCGGGACGTCGGCCCACGGCTGCACCCGGAGCGACTTGATGCGACCCGACACCATCACCCGTTGGCGGTGCTCGATGGCGGCGATGGGAACAGCGCCCCCGGCGGCGGCCGGTTCCGAGCGGTCCGCCTCGTCCGCCGCTTCGACGGCCGGCTGGACGACGGCCCCCGCGAGGACCTTGGCCGGCTCCACCTCGACCTGCTTCAGGTCGAGGTGGTACGGCACGACGGTGACGTTGCAGTGCGGCAGCGTGGAGAGGGTCTTCACCATCTCGTCCGACGTGCGGTCGTGCAGCAGGCGGTGCCAGAAGCGGCTGTACTCCCGCCGGGGGATGAGCACGCTGACCTCGGTGTCGCCGTCGGCCAGCTCCTGCGCGGCGATCTCGGCCGCGGCCTTGGTGATGCGTCGGTCCTGGCACTCCACGATCTCGAGCGCGAGGCGCGACAGGCCCAGGTTGCGCCACGAGCGGGCCAGCTCCTCGGTGACCAGGGGATCGAGGTCGAGGTGCACCGCCCGCAGCTCGTCGGGTGTGAGCGTCCGGGCGTACTGGATGGCCCGGGCCGACGCCACGTCGAGCGTGTCGACCAGCACGAGGACCACGTGGCGCCGCAGGATCGGCGCGGTCGCGGCCGCCGGGGCGTCGCTGGCCAGCTCGGCGGCCTCGTGGGTGTACTGGCGGTTCAGCCGGAACAGCACCACCACGAGGATCGGGATGAGGGCGATGATGATCCACGCGCCGTGGGCGAACTTGGTGACCGCGATGATGAGGGCCACCACGAAGGTCATCAGGGCACCGACGCCGTTGATGAACAGGCCCATCCGCCACTTGGGCTCCTTGTGGGTGACGTGGTGCTTGGCCATGCCCGCCTGCGACAGGGTGAAGCTGGTGAACACGCCGATGGCGTAGAGCGGGATCAGGCGGTCGACCTTGGCGCCGGTGACGATCACCAGGACGATGGCGGCGGCGGACAGGGCGATGATGCCGTTCGAGAACACCAGGCGGTGGCCGCGCTTGGTGAGTTGGCGGGGCATGAAGCTGTCGCCGGCGGCGAAGCTGGCCAACCGTGGGAAGTCGGCGAACCCGGTGTTGGCGGCCAGCACCAGGATCAACATGGTGCCGACCTGCAGCGAGTAGAAGAGCAGGTGGCCGACCGGGCTCTCGCCGTAGACCAGCTTGCCGACCTGCGAGATGACGGTGGGCGTGCCCTCCTCGAACGGCACCGCGTGCACGTGGGAGGCCAGCACCGACAGGCCGAGGAACATCATCCCGAGCGCCGCGCCCATCACGACGAGGGTCGAGCGGGCGTTCTTGGCCGCGGGCTCCCGGAAGGCGGGCACCCCGTTGGAGATGGCCTCGACACCGGTGACCGCGGCGCCGCCGGAGGCGAACGCGTGCAGCACCACGAAGAGCGCCGCTCCGTAGAAGATGCCGTCGCCGGCGTTGCCCGAGTGGATCATGCCCTCGGTGCCGCCGGGCTCGACCGGCAGGTCGCCGAACAGGATCTGGTAGGCCCCGATGCCCAGCAAGAGGAACATGTTGAGCATGAAGAAGTAGGTGGGGACGGCGAAGACCTTGCCCGACTCGCGGACGCCCTTGAGGTTGCCGAAGGCGATGAGCAGGATGAAGAACACCGAGATGGGCACCACCCAGGGGGCGAGTGCGGGGACCGCCGACGCCAGGGCGGCGCTGCCGGCCGCGACCGACACGGCCACGGTGAGGATGTAGTCGGTGAGGAGCGACACCCCGGCGATCTGGGCCGGCAGCGCGCCGAAGTTGTCCTTGGTGACGATGTAGGC
>CAZWMT010000048.1:0-49919 GCA_964635055.1 uncultured Microthrixaceae bacterium
TCGACGTCTACCGCTCCTCGGGCCCGGGCGGGCAGTCGGTGAACACCACCGACTCGGCCGTGCGCATCACCCACAAGCCCACGGGCCTCGTGGTGGCCATGCAGGACGAGAAGAGCCAGATCCAGAACCGGGCCAAGGCCATGCAGGTGCTCCGGGCCCGCCTGCTGAAGGCGAAGCAGGACGAGGCGTCGGCCGCCGCGTCCGACCAGCGACGCGACCAGATCGGCGGCGGCGGACGCTCCGAGAAGATCCGCACCTACAACTTCAAGGAGAACCGGCTCACCGACCACCGGATCGACCTGACGCTGTACAAGCTCGACAAGATCCTGGCCGGCGAGCTCGACGACGTGGTCGACGCGCTGGTGGCCGACGAGCGGGCCACGCAGCTCCAGGGGGCATGAGCACCCCCGAGGGGACGCCGTGGCGGGTGTTCGCGCAGGAGGGGGAGCGGCGGTTGGCCGAGGCGCACGTCGCGTCCCCCGAGGTGAGCGTGCGGCGCATCATCGAGCGGGCGGCGGGGTTCGAGGTGGGGGAGTACGCCCTCGGGCTGTCCGAGCCCGCGACCGAGCGAGGCGTGGGGTTCTTCGACCTGATGCTCGAGCGGCGCCTGGCAGGCGAGCCGCTGCAGTACGTGTTGGGGGAGTGGTCGTTCCGCACCCTCGACCTGATGGTGGACCGGCGGGTGCTCATCCCGCGACCGGAGACCGAGCAGGTGGTCGAGCTGGCCCTGGACGAGCTCGACCGGCTCCGGGTGGAGGAGCCGCAAGTCGCCGACCTCGGCACCGGGTCGGGCGCCATCGCCCTGTCGATCGCGGCCGAGCGACCGCGCACCCGGGTGTGGGCCACCGACGTGTCGGCCGACGCGCTGGCCGTGGCCCGCAACAACCTGGCCGGCGTGGGCGCCCCCGCGGCCCACGTGACCCTGTCCGAGGGCTCGTGGTTCGACGCCCTGCCAGAGTCCCTCCAGGGAGCGTTGCACCTGGTGATCAGCAACCCGCCCTACGTCGCCGCCACGGACGATCTTCCTGCCGAGGTCGCGGATTGGGAGCCGGCAGGGGCCTTGATCCCCGGCCCGACAGGCCTCGAGGCGATCGAGCAGATCGTGGCCGGCGCCCCCGACTGGCTGGTCCGCCCGGGCGTGCTGGTGGTCGAGGTGGCGCCCACCCAGGCCGATGCCGTCGTGGCGCTGGCCGACGCCGCCGGCTTCGACGACGCCCGTGTCGCCCCCGATCTCTGGGGCCGCCCGCGAGCCCTCGTCGCCAGGCTCACGTAGCCACCCGGGAGACTCCACGAACTGGCGCCCGATCCTGTAGCCCAGGCGACCGAATCGGGCGCCAGTTCGGGCTGGTTCGGTGGGAGTCGCCCGTGATCTGGTGCCGTAGCCTCGGTCCGTGATCTCGCCGGAAGACGTCGATGCCGCGGTGGCCACGCTGCGCGCAGGGGAGGCGATCGTGGTGCCGACGGACACGGTCTACGGCCTCGCCGCCCTGCCGACGGTGACCGGCGCGGTCGACCGGCTGTTCGCCTTGAAGGGGCGTCCCGCGGACATGCCCGTCGCCGTGCTGGTGGCCGGCCTCGAACAGGTCGAGGCGCTGGCCGATCTCTCGTCCACGGCGAGACGGCTGGCCGAGGCGTTGTGGCCCGGTCCGCTGACGATGGTGCTGCCCCGACGAAGAGGCGTCGACCTGCCCCTCGGCGAGCCCTACGACACCATCGGCATCCGCTGGCCCGACCACCCGGTCGTCGCTGCCCTCGCCACCGAGGTCGGCCCGCTCGCCACCACCAGCGCCAACCGCACCGGTGAGCCGACGCCCGTCGATGCGGGGGCGGCCGCCGCCGCCTTGACCGGGTCCGTCGGGGCCGTTCTCGACGGGGGACCGTGCGCCGGAACGGCCTCGACCGTGGTGGACCTCACCGGTCCTGAGATCCGGATCCTGCGCGTGGGCGCCATCACCGAGGCACAGCTCCGCGCCGAGCTCGCCTGACCGATCGGCGGGGTCGAGTCCTGCTCGCGACAGGTCGGTCGAACCCGCGAAGAAGGGCGACGGGGCTCGTTCCGAGCCCCGGCACCGGGGGGAAAGGGGTGGCAACGAGCCTTCTTGGCAGGAAACGCCGCCCCCACGGTGCGTTTCCTTGCCAAGAACGATCGCCAGGACCCGGGTGCACCTGCCGGGGACCGCATCGAGTCCCCGCCCCGCCTCTTCGCGCCCTTGCCGTTCGCCGTTCCGCCCCCACGCGCCGAACTCGAGGCAATGGCGCGCGGTCCACGCGCGCCATTGCCTCGGGAACGACCGATCAGCGGAAGAACAGGAGCAGGCCGTCGGGGTCGGCGTCGGGGATGTCGGCGGGGGTGTCGACGGTGAAGGTCTGGCCGTCGGGGCCGTCGAGCGTCGCCGAGACCACCTGACCGGTGTCGCGCTCGAGCGTGTCGGCCACGAACAGGTACCAGCGGTGGTCGGCCGACGGTGGGTACTGGTCGGCGCAGTCGCTGACGGGGGCCACGACCTCGAGGCCCTCGGCGGTGTCGGTGCTGTCCGGGGTGGCCAGCGGCTCCTCGCAGAGCACGTTGTCGCCGGCGTCGAGGACGCCCACGGTGACGGCCAGGTCGCCCCGGAAGGTGTGGTCGATGCTGACCGACGCCGTCGGCGCGTCGCCGGCCCCGATGTCGGAGGTGGACGAGCCGCTCGACCCGTCGGTGTAGAGCGTCACGCCGTCCACGTCGTTGTCGGGGATGTCGGCGGGCAGGTTGTCGAAGTCGAACGTCGACCCGTCGGGCCCGGTGAGCGACAACTCGTCCACGGTGCCGGTGTCGAGGTCGGCGTTGTCGGTCACCTGCAGGAACCACAGGTGCTGGGCATCGGGCGGGAACTGGTCGGCGCACTCCGACAGGTCGATGTCGCCGGCGAAGTCGTCGTCGCTGTCGTTGGCGTCGGGGTCGAGCACCTGGACCGAGCACAGGGTGGTGCCGTCGGGCTGGCCCACGCCGGCGCGGATGGAGAGGTCGCCCCGGAAGGAGTGGGTGATCGCCACCGACATGAACGGGCCGTTCCCGACATCGTCGCTGGTGCCGGTGCCCGTGTCGACGGTGCCGGTGCTGCCGTCGGTGAAGGCGAAGGTGCCGTTGGGGTCGGCGTCGGCGATGGGCTTGGGCAGGCCCGAGGCGGGGAAGGGTGTGTCGCCGTCGAACACCGTGAAGCTCACGATCTGGCCCTCGTCGTCCGCCAGCGTGTCCTCGGCCCGGAGGAACCACAGCTGCTCGTCGCTCGGGGGCAGGAACGAGGCACAGTCGCTGCCGCTGATGTCGACCTGGCCGCTGAGGTCCTGCTCGCCGTCGGTCGGGTCGGGGGAGTGCACCTGGATGGGCTCGCACAGGTCGTTGCCGTCGGGGTCGCTGACACCCACGGTGACGTCGAGGTCGCCGCGGAAGCTGTGGCTGATCTCGAACGAGACCGATGCGTCGGTGTCGTTGGCCGAGCCCGTGTCGTTGCCGTCGGCGTCGATGGTGTTGCTGCTGCCGCCCCCGAGCCCGTGATCGGCGAAGACCGAGGCGATCAGGTCGGCGTCGGCCTCGTCGAAGGTGGCGTTGTTGGCCGTCTGGTAGGCGGCGGCGACGTCGGGAAGGGTCACGCCCGAGTTGAGGTAGTTGTTCGACGCCAGGAGCGTGGTGAGCACCCGGTCGCGCACCTCGTCGCACTGGTCGCTGCCGGGGCAGTCGTTCACGTCGATGCCGTCCTGGGCCAGCAGCTCGCTGAACACGTCGAAGATGGCACCCGAGTAGATCGTGCCGTCCTCGTGCACCTCGTTGACCAGGTCGTCGGGGTACACGCGGTCGTTGTCGATGCGGCGGATGCACTCACCGCTCTCGGCCCAGGCGAACAGGCAGCCCTGGTCCACCTGGTCGTTGCCGGTGCGCAGGTCGACCGTGGTGAGGAAGGCCAACAGGTCGCCGAAGCCCTCGTGGTAGGCGCCGGCCTCCTCGCCCTCGAGCAGGCCGGGTGCCTGCTCGTCGAGGACGGCATGGCCGTACTCGTGGATGATGCCCGAGGCGTCCTCGCCCTCGTTGATGCCGTCCGAGCCCACGCCGAGGACGATCTCGCTGCCGTCGTAGAAGGCGTTGTCCACCGTGGCCGGGTCGACGCCGAAGACGGGGAAGGACTCGTTGCGGACGTCGGTGAAGCCGAGGTCCTGGATCTCGCGCTGCACCCGGTCGATCCAGAAGTAGGCCATGGCGTTCTCGAAGCCGGGCTCGCTGCGGCCCTGGCCCCAGACGCCGTCGGACTCCTCGGGTGCGTCGACGGGGGCGCCTTCGGGGTCGGCGTTGACGAACTCGCCGACGAGTCGGCCCGAGGACGGGTCATCGAGGCCCTGGAGCTCCTCGCCGGTGAGGAAGTCGTTGGCCTGCGACGGGTCGTCGAGCTGACCGCCCGACGCGTAGATGGGGTCGGGGAGGAAGACGCACGCCGAGGGGGCGGCGGGCACCTCACACGCGTCACCGCCGGCCTGCAGGTCGACGCCCTTGATCGTCCCGACCGCGCCGTGGGCCACGCTGGCGCCCGGTGTGCGGGGAGCGGTGGGGAGGCGACGGTCGCTGGCCACCTGCGCCGCGTTGATGGTGTCGCCGGTGGTGGCGTTGATGAGCACGCGCCACGAGCCCACCGGGTCGGTGGTGCGCACGCCCACCCGCCAGGCGAGCACCAGCTCGTCGCCGGACTGCACCCACACCAGCTCGGGGTCGTCGCTGTCGGACGGCGTGCCCTGGACCGCTTTGCCGGCGTTCTCGGTGGCCTGGTCGGCCGAGATCTCCTGGCTGACGTCGTCGCCGGGCTGGGCGTCGGTGAGCGCGTTGTTGGCGCCGGCGACCTCGCCGCTGTCGCGCACGTGCACGACCACCTCGGCGTCCTGCACCGGGTGCCCGTCGTACTCCTGCGCGAAGGTGACGTGGGTGACGTTGGGCGAGGTGGTCAGCCCGCTGAACACCAGTGAGTCGAAGGTGGCGTCGTCGACCGCCTCGGCGTCGTCCAGCCAGGAGTGGGCCTGGTCGACGATCGCCTGCTCCTCGGAGGACAGCGTCGTGTCGGTCGCGGCCGACGGCGCGTCGCTGTCGTCGCCGCCGGACGAGCAGGACACCATCGTGACGATCAGCGCGCCGGTGAGCGCCAACGCCACCGCCCGTGCACCCCGTCGCTTCGTGTTGACGCCGTTGCGCTTCACCGTTTCCCCTTGCTCGAGTGGTACGACCGCCCCCATACGACGCCCGACGTTATCGGTCTGGTTCCCGGCGCCGCTCGCGGCGGTCGCGTGCGACGTCTACCCTTTGGCGGCGCACGATCGGTCGGGGCAACGGGGGATCACATGTTTCGTAGGAAGAAGGCAACAGAGGCCGCCGAGCGGCTCGCCAAGGTGGCGTTCTTCGAGGACTTCACCCCCGAGGAGCTCGAGCGGGTGGCCGAGCTGGTCGACGACGTCGAGGCCGAGCCCGGCGCCGAGCTGACCGATCAGGGCCGCCCCGGCCAGGAGTGCTACGTGATCGAGTCGGGACAGGCCAACGTGTACTTCGGGGGTGAGCACATCGCCACGCTCGGGCCGGGATCGATGGTGGGGGAGATGGCCCTGCTCGAGCACCGCCCTCGGATCGCCACCGTCGTGGCCGAGACGCCGATGCGGCTGCTCGGCCTCGACGCCCGCAGCTTCCGCGCCCTGCTCGACGAGATGCCCAAGGCCAGCCAGCGGGTCATGTCCCTGCTCAACGCCCGCCTGCAGGAGAACGCCGACCGCCAGTCCGGCGCCGCGGGCGACTGACCGTCGACGGCCCCGCCGGCGGCCGTGCGGTCGTCACCGGTCACTCGAGCGTGGACGTCATCAGTCACTCGAGCGTGAGCGTCCCGTCGGCGTGGCGGTGCGCGGCGTGCCCGCAGCACTCGCCGTCGACCAGTGCGCCCATGGTGCCGGCATCGCGGGTCGAGCACCACGAGCGGTGACCGTCGGGCGTCAGCGCCGCTAGGAGGCCGACCTCGCGGCGTCCGTCGCGATCGTGCATCACGGTGTAGGCCTCCACCTCGACCCTCCCGGCATGATCGTCCCCAGTGACCGTGCGGCCCGGCGCTGCGCCCGCGTCGGCCTCGGCCTGGGCGACCGCGTGGCGGAACCCACCGGCGGGAGGCTCGGTGCTGTAGAGGCCCAGGGCGTGCTTCGTGGTGAACCCACCGTTCGCGGTGCACAGCCCGATCGCGCCGGGTTCCTCACGCAGGACCGTCGCCATCGTGGCGATCCCGTGCGTGGCGTAGTTGTTCCACGGGCCGCCGGCGAAGCCCATCCCGCCGGTGACGGTGAGCGGGCGATCGATGGCCAGGCCCAACTCGGCGGCCGCGATCTGCACGGCCGACGGGAAGCACGAGTACAGGTCGACCGGTCCCAGTTCGTCGGGACCCACGCCGGCAGCGGCGAACAGGGCCCGTCCGGCGGCACGGATCGCCGGCGACGAGCAGAGGTCGTGGCGCGGTGAGACGTGGGCTCGGTCGTTGGCCTCGGTGCCGGCGAGGGGGAACACCCAACGGTCGCGCGGCACGCCCAGCGCCTCGGCCCGCTCCACCGAGCACACCAGCACCGCAGCGGCCTGCTCGACGTTGTTGTTGGAGTTCATGACCAACGTGTAGGGGTAGCCCACGAGTCGGTTGGTGGCGGTCGGGGTGACCACCTCGTCGGGAGTCATCGCGGCACGGACCCACGCGTGGGGGTTGGCCGCGGCGACCTCGGAGAAGCCCGACCACAACCGGCCGAGGCGGTCGCGGTGGTCGGCGACCGATCGCCCTGCGGCGGCCCGCAGCGCCACCTCGAAGATGGCGTACATCTGCACGGGGAGCAGCAGACCCCGCGCCGCCTCGGCCGCGTCGACCATGTCCAACTCGCTCCCGAACACCTCAGCGGCCGCCGGCGCCACCCCCTCCCTGTCGAGCGGGGTCCACGGCGGCTTCTCGCCCCGCCGCCGGTACGACTGACGGGTCCGCCACGCCTCCCCGCCGCAGAGCAGGGCCAGGTCGAGGTCGCCGGCGGCGATGTCGAGCGCCGTGCGGTTCAACAGGGCCTGGGGGGTCTGGCCTCCGTCGGTGCTGTACACGGTCTGGCGCGGGGTGGCGCCGACGCGCGCGGCCACGAGGGCCCCAGGGTCCCGGTACCGCCACGACAGCATCTTCACCACCCGCACCGAGTCGACTGCGGCCAGTACGCCTCGCCCCCCGCTGTCGGTCGCCGCGGCCTCGGCGGCCCGTGCGATCAGCTCCACGGGCTCGAGGGCCTCGGCCCCTTGATCGACCCGCTGGCTCAGCTGCGCGACGCCGACGATGACCGGTGTGCGCGGGTCCAGTAACTTGACCATCCGGTCAAGTTAGAAAGGCGAGCCAGATTCCGTACAATCCCCTGATCGACGTTCTCGTTCTCTGCTCCGGCAACATCTGTCGTTCGCCCATGGCCGAGGCGTTCCTGGCCTACCAGATGGCGACGCGCCACATCCCGGGGCGGGTGTCGTCGGCGGGCCTGTTCAAGGACGGGCAGCCGGCGTCGGCCCACGGGGTCACCGTGGCCGGCCGCAAGGGCCACGACCTGTCGCGCCACCGCAGCCGGGTGATGGACGCGGAGATGCTGCGCGAGGCCGACCTCATCCTCGGCATGGAGCGCATGCACGTGCGCGAAGCGGTGGTGCTGGCCAACGACGTCGCTCCTCGGGCCTTCACGCTGAAGGAGCTGGTGCGGCGGGGCCAGGCCGTCGGCCCGAGGCACCGCGACGAGCCGATCCAGGACTGGATCGCACGCGCCGCCGAGGGACGCCGCGCCACCGATCACCTCGGTGCGTCGGCGGCCGACGACGTGGCCGATCCCATCGGTCGGTCGATCGAGCACTACGAGCGCACCGCGGCCGAGCTCGACGGGTTGGTGCACCAGCTCAGCGATCTGCTGTGGCCGGTGCCGGCCACGGTGCCGGGGTGAGCTGGTGACCGCCCCCACGGAGGGCCTGACATGAGGGTCGCCATCGGCTCCGACCACGCCGGTTACCAGCTCAAGTGCCATCTGGTGGCGGTGCTGGCCGACCTGGGTCACGACGTGGCCGACCACGGAACCGACAGCGAGGCGTCGGTCGACTACCCGCCGATCTGCGCGGCCGTCGGTCGAGCGGTCGCCGCGGGCGACGCCGACCGGGGCATCGTCCTCGGTGGCAGCGGCCAGGGCGAGCAGATCGCGGCGAACAAGGTCGACGGTGTCCGCGCCGCGCTGTGCAACGATCTGTACACCGCCCGGCTGTCACGTGAGCACAACGACGCCAACGTGTTGTCGATGGGGGGCCGGATCGTCGCCGACGGCCTGGCCACCGAGATCCTCACCCTGTGGCTGGGCACCGAATTCCAGGGCGGCCGCCACGAGCGCCGCCTCGCCCAGATCACCGACATCGAACGCAGCTGACCCCCGCCCCGCCCCCGAAAGGCCGCTCCCGATGACCTTCAGCCCCGACCGCGACGACGAGCTGTTCGCGATGATCGACCGGGAGGTCGATCGCCAGACCACCACCATCCAGCTGATCGCCAGCGAGAACTTCACCTCGCCGGCGGTCATGGAGGCCACCGGCTCGGTCCTCACCAACAAGTACAGCGAGGGGTATCCCGGCAAGCGGTACTACGGCGGCAACCAGTTCGTGGACGAGGTGGAGGACCTGGCCCGCGAGCGGGTCAAGGCGCTGTTCGGCGCCGAGCACGCCAACGTCCAGCCCCACTCGGGCGCCAACGCCAACATCGCGGCCTACCTCGCGCTCATCGAGCCGGGCGACACGGTGATGGGCATGTCGCTCGACCACGGCGGCCACCTCACGCACGGCTCGCCGGTGAACCTCAGCGGGCGGCTCTACCACTTCGTGCCCTACGGCCTGACCCCGAGCGACGAGCGCCTCGACTACGACGCCATCCTGGAGAAGGCGCTCGAGTGCCGGCCCAAGCTGATCGTCGCCGGTGCCACCGCGTACTCCCGGATCATCGACCCCGAGGCGTTCCGCCGCATCGCCGACGAGGTGGGGGCGTTGTTCCTGTTCGACGCCGCCCACATCGCGGGGCTCATCGCCGGCGGCGCCCACCCCAATCCCGTGCCGCACGCCGACGTGGTCACGTTCACCACGCACAAGACGCTGCGGGGGCCGCGGGGTGGCTGCATCCTCAGCCGGGCCGAGCTCGGCCCCGCCATCGACAAGGCGATCTTCCCGGGCCTGCAGGGCGGGCCGCTCGAGCACGTCATCGCGGCCAAGGCGGTGGCCTTCCGGGAGGCGTCGGAGCCCGCCTTCGCCGACTACGCCCGGCGCATCGTCGACAACGCCGCCGCGCTGGCCGAGGCCCTCGGCCGTGAGGGGTTCCGCCTGGTGTCGGGTGGCACCGACAACCACCTGATGCTGGTCGACCTGCGTCCCTTCGATGACGGCCTCACGGGCAAGGAGGCCCAGACCGTCCTCGACCGGGCGGGGATCACGCTCAACAAGAACACGGTGCCGGACGACCCGCGGTCGCCGTTCGTCACCAGTGGTGTCCGCATCGGCACCCCGTCGGTGACCACCCAGGGGATGGGCGAGCCCGAGATGTCAGCCATCGCCGCGCTGATCGCCAGGGCGCTCCGCCACCGCGACGACGACGCCGAGTTGGCCGCCGTGCACGACGAGGTCGGCACGCTCTGCTCGAAGTACCCGCCCTACTGACCGGCTCCCGCCGGCCGACCATGGAGGGGTGAACCGCCTCTCCCCGCGCGCCCGGCGGGTCCTCGTCGTCGTGGCCCTGGGGGCGGTCGCCTACCTGGCGTTCTGCGGCGTGTGGCTGGCCATGGCCCGCCGCGAGGCGCGCGCCGGCACCGATCAGCTGCGCCAGATCAGGGAGGACCCCGATCCGAGGGAGTTGCTCGACGGCACGGCCCTGCCCGTCATCGAGTCGGCGCAGCGCGACTTCGAGTCCGCCCGGGACCGTGCCCGCTCGCCCGTGCTGGCACCGCTGCGCATGGTGCCCCTCGTGGGCCGCCAGATCGACTCGTTCGGGTCGATCTCGGCGGCCGCCGGGAAGATCGCGGGGATCTCGCTGGAGGGCGCCCGAGCGGCCCGGCGTGAGCTCGGCGGCGACATCCCTCCAGGAGCCGAGCGGGTGCAGACGTTGCGCGACCTGGCCGACATCGCCGAGCTCACCTCGGCCCGGGTCGCCACCATCCCGCTGGGACCGTCGTCCGGGCTCATCGGCCCGGTGGCCAACGCCCGTTCCGACTTCGCCGACGAGAAGGACAGCGTCGAGCTGGCCCTGCTCTACACGCGCGATGCAGCACGCGCCCTCGCCGACGTGATGGACGGCCCATCCTCGTACCTGCTCATCGCCGGCAACAACGCCGAGATGCGGGCGAGCTCGGGCATGTTCCTGTCGGTCGGCCTCCTGGAGTTCGAGGGCGGGCGGCTCCACCTGTCGGGGCTGGAGAGCTCGGCCGACCTCCACCTGGACACCGGTGTTCCCTACCGAGACCGCGACATGGAGGCGCTCTGGGGGTTCGCCCACCCGAACCGCGAGTGGCGCAACCTCGTGCTGTCGCCCCGGTTCCCGGCCAGCGCCGAGATGGCCACCCGCATGTGGCGGGCGGCGGGGCGCCCCGCGGTCGACGGCGTGCTCGCGGTGGACGTGATCGCCCTGCGAGCGCTGCTCGAGGCCACCGGGCCCGTGGAGGTGGGGGACGAGTCGGTGGACGCCGAGAGCGTGCAGCAGTTGCTGCTCCACGACCAGTACCTGGACAACCCCGATCAACAGGCGCGCCGAGATCGCCTGTCCGAGGTGGCCCGCTCGGTGCTCGAGGCGTTCGACGACAGCTCGCCCGACCTGCCGGCGCTCGCCGACGGCCTGCGGGACGCGGTCGCCGGCCGTCACCTGATGCTGTGGTCACGTGACGACCGCTCGCAGCTCGCGTGGGAGCAGGCGGGCATCAGCGGGTCGGTCGGCCGCCACGACGTGCTCCTCGGGCTCTTGAACCGGGGTGGCAACAAGCTCGACCAGTACCAGTCCATCCGGGCGAGCGTGCGCACCCGCGAGGTGGTGGAGGGCACGGTGGTGTCGCTCCACGTGACCGTCACCAACGAGGTGCCCGACGGCGAGCCCACCTACATCGCCGGCGACGGTGAGTACGGCCGCTACGACGGCTACCTGGCAGTGACCATGCCGCACCGCTCGGCGCTGGTCGACACCTCGCAGAGCATCGCCGTGACCGCGGGCCCCGATGGCGAGAGCCGCGTCCTGGCCGTCCCCGCGGTGATCTCGCAGGGCGACACCATCGAGTGGAACGTGTCGTTCGTGGTCCCCCGTGGCGTGGACAGCATCACCGTCGGCCCCTCGGCCCGGGTCCCGCACATCGAGTGGTGGGGGCCGGACGGGCTGCGCTGGAACGATCGGGACACACCCCGCCAGGATGTGCCCCTCGGATCGCCCTAGATCGGTCGCACCACGGGGGTGTTGAGCACCCCGAGTGGGAGAACGGGGAAATTTTCCCACTCAGGGTGGCGGAGCCAGCCATCCGGGTGTACGGTGACTCACAGAGAACAGACCACGACCTGCAAAAGGATCGTCACCATGGCTGCGCAACTTGAGCGAATTCCTACGATCAGCCCCCTGAGGGCGATCCTGGCCGCCGGCGGGCTCGCTCTGCTCCTCCTGCTCGGAGTGGCAAGCCCCGCCGTGGCTCAGGACTACCCGCCCTCCAACACGAGCACGTCGGTGCGCAACAACGAGGTGACCAACCTGCCCCGCACCGGCAGCGACAGCACCGAGGTGCTGGTGCTCGTGGGCGCCGGCGTCCTGCTGGCCGGCACGGGCCTCGTGCTCGTCGCCAGGCGCCAGCACGCCAAGCACACCGCCTGACACACCTCCCCGAAACACCCCGAGGGGGGTTCGGCGAACACCTCCTTCACGGTCTACGCACCCTGGAACTGAACAGGGCGCCCCGAACGGGGCGCCCTGTTCACGTTCTGCGCTCGCTCCCGCGGAGGGGTGGCCCGCCCCGCTCGGGACAGGCCACCCGCACCGTGGCGCTCAGGTCGGAGCCGGGTCGTAGTAGAAGATGTGGCCCAGGACCCGCACCGCCAGCCGGGCCGGGCCCAGCACCGCCTGCTGGTTCGGCGGCGACGTCGTGGACGTGGTCGGCGGCGTGGTGGTCGGCGGCGTGGTGGTCGGCGGAGCGGTCGTCGACGTGGTCACCGTCCGTGGCTCGAGCAGGTGGGCCAAGGTCGTCCACACCGGCTTGAACGTCCCGTTCTGGCGGCGGACCCCGAAGTACGCCTCGCGGTTGGAGGTGTCGCCGTTGTCCCGGTCGTAGCTGTAGAGGTAGAAGCGCTTCACGTAGGACCACTCGTCGAAGGCCCGGGTGATTGCCTGGCGGGTGTAGCTGGCCTGGGTCGTCTCCGACACCGTGTACTGGGTGTTGGGGGCGGTGCTCCAGCCCACCTCGGTGATCCACACCGGCTTCGGCATGTCGTGGGCCAGGGTGATCTGGCGGATGATCTCGATGCGCCTGAAGTCCCAGCGACCGTCGGCGTTGTCGGTCATGGGGCTGCCGGCGGGGTACGGGTGGACGCTGTACACGTCGAAGTAGTCACCCAGCCCGGGATCGGCCCGCAGGACCTCGTCGATCCAGTTGCGGATCGGTCCGCCGCCACCGGTCTGCAGCAACTCCGCGGCGATCACCACGTCGATGTCGCGGTCGAGGCCGTGGACCGACGATCCCGTGGCCCGCACGAGCCGGGCGTAGCCGGCCGGATCGGGCAGGGGGCCCCAGTAGGTGTCGCTCCACGGCTCGTTCCAGATCTGGATGGACGTGAGCGGCATCGGGGTGAGGTCGGGGCGCACGGAGGTCCAGAAGGTGCCACCGGCGTGGTAGCGGGCGACGACGGCTCGGGCGAAGGCCACGTAGTCGGCGTTGTTGGCCGGCGGGAAGCGGTCGCTGCGGTCGGGGTGGTTCGAGGCCCATGCCGGAGGCGACCCGAGGATCGGGAGGACGTCGACGCGGGCGCGGGCGGCGGCGGCCATGAGCTGGTCGGTGCGGCTCCAGTCGAAGCGGCCCCGCTGCGGCTCGATCACCCGCCACTCGAACCCTTCTCGGGTCCGGGTGACGCCGATGGCGGCCATCCGTGAGAACTCGGTGTAGGTGCCGTCCTCGGCCCCCCAGATCTCGTGGGTGTTCATGCCGATCCGGTTGGCGTACGGCGACGGCACCGTGGTTGCTGCGGCGGCGTCGGCAGCATCCGACGCTCCGCCCACCGACAGCAACCCGATCCCGAGGAGCAAGCAGAGTCCGATGAGTGCTATCCGGACTGACCAGCGGGGGTCTTGATGACTCGTCATCTCGGTCCTTCCCTCGTGTGTCGCCGGGTCCCAGATGCCCGACGACCTCCGAGTCATCGGTGCGCCACGAGTGGGCCTGAAGGACTATTTCGCCCCGAGCAACCGCTTGATAGCGTCGATGCACCGTTTGCTCGCCTCACCGTCGCCGTAGGGCGACGACAGCGCGGCGAGGCGGGCGTGGACGCCGGCCGGGTCGTCCAGCCACCGGCGTGCGGCGAGACCGATCGCGGGCCCCACCGACGTCAGCTCCGAGAAGGTACCGAGCACCTCGGGCCGCTCGGTGGACCGCCGGACGACGACCACGGGGCGCTTCACCACGCTGGCTTCCTCCTGCACACCGCCCGAGTCCGACACCGCCCCCGCGGCGTCGGCGAAGAGGCCCAGGAAGTCCCGTGACCCCAGCGGCGGCACGGTCAGGAGCGACGGGAGGCGGTCGGCGAGGTCGAAGGCCTCGATGCGGGCCGCGAGGCGCGGGTGCACGGGAAGGACGACGGGCAGCGGCAGCGCCACGAGCTCGTCGAGGATGGTGCGGAGCGTCTCGGGGTCGTCCACGTTCTCGGGCCGGTGGAAGGTGGACAGCACGTAGCGCTCGCGGGTCACGCCGTGGCCCTCGAGCAGGGCCGAGCGCTCCTCGGGGGGCGGCAGCAGCTCGAGCACCGCCTCCACCACGGTGTTCCCCGTGATCTCGATCCGCTCGTCGGGGATGGCGGCGGCCAGCAGGTTCTGTCGACTCGTCTCGGTCGGCGCGAGGCACAGGTCGCTGAGGTGGTCGACGACGACCCGGTTGTGCTCCTCGGGCATGGCCCGGTCGTGGCTGCGCAGCCCGGCCTCGACGTGCACCAGCGGGATCTCGCGGGCGTTGGCGGCCAGGGCCCCCGCCAGGGCGCTGTTGGTGTCGCCCTGTACGACGACCGCGGCGGGTCGCTCGGCCGCGAAGGCGGCGTCCAGCCTGGTGGTCGCCTCGCCGATCTGGGCACCCCGCGACCGCCCGCCCACGTCGAGCGCCTCGACCGGCACGTCCAGGCCGAACTGGGCGAAGAAGACGTCCGACAGCTCGGCGTCGTAGTGCTGGCCGGTGTGGAGGACCCGGGCGCGGTCGCCCAGGCCACGGATGATGCCGGCGAGCTTGACGATCTCGGGCCGGGTGCCGAGCACCACGGCGATCCGCTGCTCGCCCCGGTTCACCTGATGGCTCATCACGATCATCATGGCTCGCGGCGTCCCTCGATCCCCGTCCTCTGGGCAGACCGGCCCCTTTTGGGACGGTGTTCTAAGCGACCGGGGAGGTGCGGCCGACGAGGACGGGGTGACTTCACCCATCGAATTGCCATCGGATCAGGTCGCGTCGGGACGAACGCTCGGCCACGAGGAGCTCGACCTGCTCGCCGAGGTGATCGCCTCCGGGACCTTGACCGCCACGAAGGGGGTGCAGACGCCTCGGCTCGAGGAGGAGCTGAGGGCCACGTTCGGGGTGGGCCACGCCGTCGCGTGCTCCTCGGGCACCGCGGCGGTGCACACGGCCGTCGCCGCCGTCGACCCCGAGCCCGGCGACGAGATCGTCACCACGTCGATCACCGACATGGGGGCCATCAGCCCGATCCTGTACCAGGCCGCCATCCCGGTGTTCGCCGACGTCGACCCCGTCACCGGGAACGTCACCGCCGACACCATCGCGGCCTGCCTCAGTGACCGCACCAAGGCGATCATCGTCACCCATCTGTTCGGAAACCCGTGCGACATGGCGCCGATCATGGCCCTGGCCGACACCCGAGGGATCCCCGTGATCGAGGACTGCGCGCAGGCCTACCTGGCCGCGGCGGGTGACGACCTGGTCGGGACGATCGGCGCCATCGGCTGCTTCAGCCTCCAGCAGGGCAAGCACATCACCACGGGCGAAGGGGGCTTCGTCATCACCGACGATGCCGCCCTGGCCCGGCGCATGCGGGTCTTCGTGAACAAGGCCTGGCCCTACGGCGAGGCGGGTCCCGACCACGAGTTCCTGGCGCTCAACTACCGCACGACCGAGTTGGCCAGCGCGGTGGGACGGGCCCAGCTGGCCAAGCTGGCCGACGGGGTGGAGCGGCGCATCGCGGCTGCCGACCGCCTGACCAAGCAGCTCTCGGGCCTCGACGCGATCGTCACCCCGAGCGTCAGCCCGGCCGACACGGCGGTGTACTGGCGCTACGCCCTGCACGTCGACCGCAGCCGGCTGCCCGGTGGTCCCGACGCCCTGGCCGCCGCGCTGCGCGAGGTCGACGTGGCGTCGGCGCCGCGCTACATCCAGAAGCCCGCCTTCCGATGCGCGGTCATCGCCGAGCAGCGCACGTTCGGTGACAGCCGCTTCCCGTTCACCCTGGCCCGCCCCGCGGCGGTGGACTACGCCGCCGAGCGGTTCCCCGGCACGTTCGACTACCTGGCATCGGTCCTGGTCCTGCCGTGGAACGAACGCTTCACCGACGACCACGTGGACCACCTGGCCGGTGCGCTCGGCGCGGCCGTGGCCGAGTTGGCCGACTGAGCGACTGACCGATCGATCGACCGAGCGACGTACGAGGAGCCCCTGATGACGGATCGTGCCCAACCCAAGCCGCTGGACCTCGCGCTCGTCGGCGCCGGCCGCATCGCGCAGGCCTACGTGGACGTGGTGGCGGCGTCGTCCTGCGTGAACGTCGTGGCCGTCGCCGACGTCGACGAGTCCGCCGCGGCCAGGCTGGCCCGCAAGTTCGGCGACGCCCGCTCCTTCGGGTCCCATGAAGCGCTCCTGTCGTCGCTGGAGCCCGACGGCGTGATCATCGCGTCGCCGCCCGCGACCCACGGGCCGATCGCCCTGGAGTTCCTCGGGCGCGGCATCCCGGTGTTCTGCGAGAAGCCCCTGGCCACCGACGCCGAGACCGCCGACGCCATGATCCGTGCCGCGCAGAAGGCGGGCGTGGTGTTGACCATGGCCGCCAAATTCCGCTTCGCCGAGGACGTGACCAAGGCCCGCCACATCGTGGAGTCCGGGATCCTTGGTGAGCTCATGTTGTTCGAGAACGCCTTCACCTCCCGGGTGGACATGTCGGGTCGGTGGAACGCCGACCCACGTGTCAGCGGCGGCGGGGTGCTGATCGACAACGGCACGCACTCGGTGGACATCGCCCGGTTCTTCCTGGGTCCCATCGGCCAGGTGATGGCCGTCGAGGGCAAGCGCACCCAGAAGCTGGCCGTGGAGGACACGGTGCGGGTGTTCCTGCGCTCCGTGAACGACGTGATCGGCAGCATCGACCTGTCGTGGAGCATGGACAAGAGCCTCGACAACTACGTGTCCATCTTCGGCACGGAGGGCGAGATCCGGGTGGGCTGGCGCTCGTCGAGCTTCCGCCAGGTGTCGAGCCCCGAGTGGGTGTCGTTCGGCAGGGGCTACGACAAGGTCGGCTCGATGGGCGGAGCGGTCGAGAACTTCTGCCACGCCGTCCGGGGCGAGGAGCCCCTCCTGATCACCGCCGAGGACGCCCTGGCGTCCGTGGTCGTGATCGAGCAGGCGTACGCCTCCCTGGCGGCCGACCACTGGGTGCCCGTTCCCGCGTCGATCGCCAAGATCCCGGCCCGCCGCGCCCGGGGTGGCAGCGCGGCGTGAGCCCGAAGCGATCGACGTGAGCCAGCCGGCGAAGGTCCACCCGACCGCGTTGGTCGAGGACGGTGTCGTCCTCGGCGACGGCACGGCCGTGTGGGACAGCGCCCACCTGCGGGGCCCGTCCACGGTCGGTCGGGAATGCATCATCGGCGAGAAGAGCTACGTGGCCTACGGGGTCCGCATCGGCGATCGCGTGAAGGTGAACGCGTTCGTCTACCTCTGCACGGGCGTGACCCTCGAGGACGGGGTGATGGTGAGCGCCGGCACCGTGTTCACCAACGACCGCTACCCCCGGGCGACCACGCCCGACCTCAGCGAGCTCCGGCCGTCCGATCCCGACGAGGACACCACCTCGACCCTGGTCGGCGCCGGCGCGACGATCGGGGCCCGCGCCGTGATCGGCCCGGGCGTCGATCTCGGGCGGTTCTCGATGGTCGCGGCCGGAGCGGTGGTGACCCATGACGTCGCCGACTTCCATCTGGTGGCGGGCCTCCCCGCGCGCACCATCGGCCTGGTGTGCCGGTGCGGGCCACCCCTGCTGCGCGTGGGCCCCGGCGAGGCGCTCGGGGATCACGACCAGCTCCGCTGTGTCGCGTGCCGCCGTCGCTACGCGGTCGTCTCCGGTCGCGTGAAGGAGCTCGATCCGACGTGACGGACGGACCCGACCGCAGCGACCGGCGTCACTGGGCGGTGATCGGCGGTGGGATGCTGGGCTTGACCCTCGCTCACCGCCTGCGCCGCGACGGCAACGACGTGACCCTCTACGAGGCCGCGCCCGACCTCGGCGGGCTGGCATCGGCCTGGACCCTCGACGTGGCGGGCCACGACCCCGTCGTGTGGGACCGCCACTACCACGTCACGCTGCTGTCGGACCGCCGCGTGCGGGAGCTGCTGGGCGAGTTGGGCCTCGAGGACCGGATGCGCTGGGTCGAGACCCGCACCGGCTGCTACTCGGACGGCGAGCTGCACTCGGTGTCGAACACGCTCGAGTTCCTGCGCTTCCCCCCGTTGGGCCTGTTCGACAAGCTCCGCCTCGGCGGCACCATCTTCTACGGGTCGAAGATCCGTGACGGCCGGCGCATGGAGCGGGTCGACGTGTCGGACTGGCTGCGGCGCTGGTCGGGCAGGAACACCTATCAGCGCTTCTGGCTGCCGCTGCTGCGGGCCAAGTTGGGCGACAGCTACCGGGACGCGTCGGCGGGGTTCATCTGGGCGACCATCCAGCGCCTCTACGCGGCTCGGCGCAGCGGCCTCAAGAAGGAGATGTTCGGCTACGTGCCCGGCGGTTACGCCCACACCATCGACACCTTCGCCGGGCGACTGGTCGCCGACGGTGTGTCGGTGCGCACGGGCAGCCCGGTGTCGGCGGTGACGCGGTCGGGGGACGGGTTCACGCTCTCCCTCCCGACCGGAGACGAGCACGTGGACCGGGTGGTGGTGACGACCGCGTCGACGCTGGCCTCGCGCCTGTGCCCGGACCTCGACGCGGGGGAGCGGGCCCGCCTGGACCGCGTGCAGTACCAGGGGATCGTGTGCGCCTCGGTGGTGCTGCGCCGACCGCTGGCCCCCTACTACCTGACCTACATCACCGACACCGACACCCCGTTCACCGCGGTGGTGGAGATGACCGCGTTCGTCGATCCGGCCGAGGTCGGTGGGAACACGTTGGTGTACCTGCCCAAGTACGTGGCCCCCGACGACCCCCTGTTCGAGGCGACCGACGACGAGGTGCGCGACCTGTTCCTCCCCTACCTGCAGCGCATCCACCCGGAGTTGGCCGACGAGGACGTGCTGGCGTTCCGGGTGTCCCGGTCTCGCCAGGTGTTCGCGGTGCCGACCATCGACTACTCGCAACACGTGCCGCCGATGGTGACGTCGGTGCCCGGGCTCTACCTGGCCGGGTCGGCGCACCTGGTCAACGCCACCTTGAACGTCGACGACACGCTCAGCCTGGTCGACGACGCGCTCGCCGCCATCGCCGAGGCCGAGTCCGGCCGCCGAGCGCAGGTGGTGGTGGCGTGAGCGCACCGATCGCGAGCCTGTCCCTCGACGCCGACAACCTGTGGTCGTACCAGAAGACCCACGGCGACGCCGGCTGGGACGCCTACGGCTCGTACCTCGACGTGCTGGTGCCCCGGGTGCTGTCGTTCCTGGCCGAGCGTGGGCTGACCATCACCTTCTTCATCGTGGGCCAGGACGCGTCGATGCCGGTGAACCGCGAGCCCCTGGCCGCGCTCGCGGCGGCGGGCCACGAGATCGCCAACCACTCGTTCCGCCACGAGCCCTGGCTGCACCTCTACCCCCGTGAGGAGCTGGTGGACGAGCTGGCGCGGGCCGAGGACGCCATCGAGGCGGCCACGGGCCACCACCCGATCGGCTTCCGGGGGCCGGGGTACAGCCTGTCGACCACGACCTTGGAGATCCTGGTGGAGCGGGGCTACCGCTACGACGCCTCGACGCTGCCGATGGTGATCGGCCCGCTGGCCCGGGCCTACTACTTCCGCACCTCCGAGCTCACCGACGAGCAGAAGGCCGAGCGGTCGGAGCTGTTCGGGGGCTGGCGTGACGGGCTGCGCTCGATCCGACCGTACCGGTGGCAGGTGGGCGAGCGGGCGCTCACCGAGTTGCCGGTCACCACGCTCCCGCTGGCCCGTGTGCCGATCCACGTCAGCTACCTGCTGTACCTGGCCGGAGTGCGCCCGTCGCTCGCGCGCGCCTATTTCTCAAGTGCGTTGCGCCTGTGCCGACTGCGGAAGGTGGAGCCCTCGATCCTGCTGCACCCCCTCGACTTCCTGGGTGCCGACGACGTGGCGGAGCTGGCCTTCTTCCCCGCTATGGGAATGAGCGGCGCGGCCAAGACCGAGCTGGTGGGCCAGTTCGTCGACCAGCTGGCCGCGCGCTTCCGTGTCGTGCCGATCCAGGATCACGTCGCCGACATCGAGCGACGCCGGGGCCTCCGCACCGTGGTGCCCCACTTCACCGCGGAAGAGGTCGGCGTGTCGTGACCGCCGCGCTCGAGCACGCGGTCGACCCCGACCTGGACGAGCCGGCACCCCAGGGCCGCCGGCCGTTCGTGTCGGTCGTCGTGCCCGCGTACAACGAGGCGCTGATCCTCATGCAGTCGCTGACCGTCCTCTACGACTACCTGGTGGCGCTGAGCGACGAGTACGAGTGGGAGATCGTCGTCGTCAACGACGGCTCGCAGGACGAGACGGGCGACATCGCCAACGCCTTCGCCAAGACGCGGCCGGAGGTCCGGGTGCTGCACCACGCGGTGAACTTCCGCCTCGGCCAGGCCCTCCGGTACGCGTTCAACACCTGCCGGGGCGACTACGTGGTCACCATCGACTGCGACCTCAGCTACGCCCCCGAGCACATCGGCCGGCTGTTGCAGTGCCTTCGGGACGACCACGCCAAGATCGCAGTGGCCTCCCCCTACATGAAGGGCGGCCACACCACCGGCATCCCGTTGTCGCGTCGGGTGCTGAGCCGGGGGGCGAACCGGTTCCTCTCGGCGGCGTCGGGGGGCCATCTGTCCACCCTCACGGGCATGGTGCGGGCCTACGACCGACCCTTCCTCTCCAGCTTGAGCCTGCGGGCGATGGGCACCGACATCAACACCGAGATCCTCTACAAGGCGCAGCTGCTGAACGCCCGCGTGGTGGAGGTGCCCGCGCACCTCGACTGGTCGGCCCAGCAGTCCGCCCCCGGGCGCGAGTCGAAGATGCAGATCGGGCGCAGCACGTCGGCCTACGCCTTCTCGGGGTTCATGTTCCGTCCCGTGGCCTTCTTCATCGTGCCGGGCCTGCTGGTCTTGGCCTTCGCGCTCTACAACCTGGGGTGGCTGGCCTACAACATCCTCGACGAGTACTCGCAGCTCTCCGGTGCCTTCGAGCCCCGGATGTCGGCCGCCTTCGCCAACACCTTCGACGTGCGCCCCCACGCCTACTTCGTGAGCGGCTTCACCCTCGTGATCGCGGTCCAGTTGCTGAGCCTGGGGATCATGGCCTCCCAGAGCAAGCGCTACTTCGAGGAGCTGTTCCACGTGAGCACGGCCACCTACAAGGAGCAGCAGCGGGTCCGAGGCTGGTGAGCGCGGTGGTGCCGCGCATCCTGGTCCTGTCCTACGAGTCGCCCGTCCCCCCGCACGGCGGCTACCGGCTGCGGGTGTTGCACCTTGCCCGGCTGCTGGCCGCCGACGGTGATGTCACGGTCGCAGCGCTGGGCGATGCCAGCGCCGACCCCCACGAGCCGTTCGCGTTGGTGGGCGTGGCCCACGGCTTCTCCCGACGCCGTGCCCTCGTGCGATCGTGGCGGCGCCCGTACCTGGCCGCGCTGCTCGACTCCCCGGGGCTCGGCGATCTGGCGGCGGGGGAGCGGTGGGACCTGGTGGTGATCGCCTCACCCTTCTTCCTCGAGGCGGCGCAGCGGGCCGGTGCGCCCGTGGTGCTGGACGCCCACAACGTCGAGACCGACATCATGGGATCACTGGCCCGCACCGACGAACGCCGGCTGCACCGGCTGCGCTGGCGCTGGGAGGCGGCCAAGATGGGCCCCGTCGAGCGGCGGACGGTACAGGAGGTCGACGCCGTCGTGGCCACGAGCGAGGCCGATGCCGCGGTGTTCCGATCCTGGGGCGGCCGACGGGTCGAGGTCGTGCCCAACGGTGTCGACACCGCTGCGGTCCCCCATGCGCCACCGGGCGCCGGGCCGCGGTTGCTGTACCTCGGCCAGTACGGCTACCGGCCGAACGAGGCCGCCGCGATCGAGTTGGTGACCGAGGTGCTGCCGGCGGTCCACGAGCGGGTCCCGTCCACGATCGTCGATCTTGCCGGGCGCAACCCCACCGAGGCGGTGCAGGCGCTGGCCGGTCCACAGGTGGCGGTGCTCGGCGAGGTCGACGACGTGGTGCCCCACCTGCACCGGGCCCGGGCGATGGTGGTGCCGCTCCGTGCCGGGAGTGGCACCCGCCTCAAGATCCTCGAAGCGATGGCCGCCGGCACCCCGGTGGTGTCCACGCCGCTCGGCGCCGCCGGCATCGACGCCGTCGACGGCGAGCACCTGCTGCTCGGTGACACGCCGGCCGACCTCGCCGCACAGACGGTCCGGGTCCTCACCGACGACGCCCTGGCGACCCGCCTGTCCGAGGCGGCGCGTGCCCTGGTCGAGCAGCGCTACGACTGGAAGGTGTTCGCGCCGACCGTGGCGTCCGTGGTGGCGGACCTTCTCCCGTTGTCCGGAACGCGCGCTCGTCCGTGACCCCGGATGGTCGTCGACGCGCACCGCTTCGGTGTGGACCTCGAGGTCAGGGACGCTCGTACAGCGTGACCGTGAGGCCCGGGTAGGGCTGCCGGTCGACGGCCTCATAACCGTTGGCGGCGAGCGCTTCGGTGAAGACGGTGGCGTCGCCGGCCTGCGGTGCGCTCTCGACGCCGGCCCGCTCGACCACCCACACGCGGTCGTGGCCGGCCAGGAGGCGGTCGGCCCGCTCGGGGGTGACCGTGGGCGGTTGGTCGATCAGCAACCAGTCGCCCCACTCGGGGTCGGGATCCAGGGGGTTGAGGCGATCGCGGGTCGCGGGGTGCTGGTCGGCGTAGACGCTGAACCCTCCCCGGGTGAACCAGGGGAGGAACACGATGCCGTCGCCCGGCTCGGCGTGCGCGAGCACGTGGCCGGCGACGGAACGGAAGTCGTCGTGCGGCGCACGCGGGTAGAACAACGCCGTCGAGACCAACGAGACCGCGACGATCGCGGCGAGGAGGCCCTGGGCGGCGCGCACGCGGGTGATCTGCCACACCCCGTGGCTCATGAGCAGCACGAGCGCCGGTGCCACGAGCAGCAGCCAGCGCGCGCCGAAGAGCGGCTTGACGAGCGACAGCAGGGCGATGCTGGTGATGGGAATCGCCACCCACAGGACGGCCAGGAGGAACGACCACTGCGCCTCGGTGCGCACGCCGTGGCTGGCCAGGATCGACCGGACGCCCTGCCAGAGGCCGATGCCGATGGCGATGCCGGCCAAGGCCAGGAGGACGGGGCCGCCGTTGCCGACCAGGCGGCTGAAGACACCGACGAAGCGCACCGGGGTGAGGTCGGGGGCCCCGTCCACCTGGCCCTGGTCGCCCCCGGTGGCGAGGAACCAGACGATCGGCGACAGGAGGATGCCGATCGCCACGAAGCCCTTGACCAGGGCACGTCGCGGCGTGGGCAGCGACCGCCGACCGACGACGGCCACGGCCTCGGCACCGATGACGAGGATCCCGAAGAAGTGGGCGTGCGCGAGCAGGGCGGTCACCAGCACCCACGCCAGCCAGCGGCCGCGTGACGGGCTGTCGATGAGACGAACGAGGAGGTACACGCTGGTGATGGTCAGCAGCAGGGTCAGCCCGTAGGTGCGGGCTTCGTGGGAGTACTCGACCACGTAGGCGTTCACGGCGAACAGGAACGCCGCGGTCACCGCCACCCGCTCGTCGAAGAGGCGCCGACCGAGCAGGAACAGGACCGGCACCGCCGCGGTGACGAACAGCACGGACGGCAGCCGCATCCAGGTCTCGCTCTGCCCGAGCCGCACCCATCCGTGCATCAACGTCCAGTAGGCCGCGCCGTTCATCTCGTGGTCCACGATCACGTGCCAGAACGTGGCGTTGTCGAGCCGGGCGTGGAGCAGGGTGAAGCTGTCGTCCACCCAGAAGCTGTCGTGGCCCAGGTCGTAGAGCCCGAGCACGAACGCGACGGCGGCGGCGAGCGCGACCAGCAGGCGGATCCGGCCCGATGCCGGCGGCGTGGGCGCCGAGGCCGGTGGGGCCTCGGTCTCCGCGCCGCGGGCGACGTCCTTCACCAGCGGCATCGCTCAACCACGCTCGTAGAGCAGGACGTCGACGCCGTCGAGGTCGACGTGCCGGACCTGGCGATGGTCACGGGCCAGTTCGGCCTGGAGCGTCGCCAGGTCGCGGTCGTCGGCCGCCTCGCGGTCGTCGCGCAGCACGATCCAGACGCGGTCGTGCCCGCGGATCGCCGCGGCGATGGTGGAAGCGGTGGGGTGGTCGGCGTTGTCGGGTACGAACGTGCCCCAGGTGGCGGTGGGCCAGAGCGGCTCGACGTCGTCCTCGATCCGGGCATCGCGCACGGCGTAGGCGTCGAAGGGGAGCTCGACGAACCACGGCAGGAACACCACGCCGTCGCCCGGCTCGGCCGCGGCCGAGATCGTCCGTGCACTCGCCCGGATGTCGTCGGCCGGCGGCCGCACGTACCAAGCGACAGCGGCGGCCGTCATGAGGACGAGGACGACGGCCGTCGCCGCGCTCCGCACCCACCCCGCCGGCACGGTGATCACCGCGAGTGCGGTGAACCCGACCGCCGCCGGCACCAGGATGACGAAGTACCGGGCACCGAACAGTGGCTGCACCGGTGACAGGAGGGCGACGGCGATCGTCGGGAGGACCAGCCACGCCAAGAGGTAGAGGAACCCCCACTGGCGCTCGGTGGGGTGGAACGGTCGGACCGGGAGCAGTCCGCGGACGAAGTGGACGACCGTCGCCAGCCACAGCACGCCGACCACGGCCAAGAGGGCCACGCCGCCGTTGCCGATGACGCGGGCGTAGACGCCGACGAAGCGAACTGCGCTCACGCCGGGAATGCCGTCGGCCTGCCCGCCCTTGTCGCCCGTGAGCACCAACAGGGCGACGACGCTCGACAGCAGGCCGATCAGCACGAAACCCGACACCAGACGACGTGTCGGACGGGTCAGCGACCCTCGGCGGAGCAGCGCTCCGGTCACCTGGACGCCGAGGATCAAGAACCCGAAGAGGTGGGCGAACGGCAGCACGGCCGACACCGCGACCCAGCCCCACCACTGGCCCCGGCGCTGGTCCTGGACGAAGGCGACGAACAGCAGCGTGCTGGCCGTGGCCAGGCACATCACCAGCGCGTAGGCCCGCACCTCCTGGGCGAACTGGAGTGAGAAGGCGTTGAGGGCCATCAGGACCGCGCCCAGCGCCGCGACCCGCTGGTCGAACAGGCGTCGCAGCAGGAGGAACACCAAGGGAACCGTCGCGGTCGCGCTGATCGCGCTGGGCAGGCGCAACCACCACTCCGCATCACTCACCCGGATCCACGGGTACAGCACGAGCGCGTGCAGCGCGCCGTTCGGCTCCCGCTGGGTGAGCACCGTCCAGAACTGGTCCCAGGGCATCCGGGCGTGCCCCACGCTGTAGCCCTCGTCGAGCCAGAAGCTCTTGTGGCCCAGGTGGAACATCGTCATCGCCGCGGCCAGCAGCGTCGCGGCCACGGCGATGGCGCGCGGCGAGACCGGCCACGACCCCCCGTCGTCGGCCCGCGGATCGGAGGACGCGGGAGCGGCGGTGGCGCCCCCGGGGCCGACCGTGGCCGTGTGCGCGTCCGTGAGTGAGCGAGCCATGGCCCGTGCCCATCGGCCTGCGGGCCGCCCCGTTGAGGGGTCGGCGCGCCCGAGGGGAGGGCGTGGCCGGCTCAACGGGCGACCCGCCGTTCCGATAGGTGTCGGTGGCCCTCGTGACCCTCGTGATCCCCGTCCGGGGCACGCTCGACATCGTCGTGCCGCTGCTCGACGCGCTCGAGCCGCAGGCAGGGGCGGGGGGCACGACGCTGTCGGTCATCGTGGTGGACGACGCCAACGACGTGCCGCTCGCCGGCCACCTCGCCGATCGCGACTACCGCCATCTCACGGTGCAGGTGGTGCGGCGGGAGCACAACGGTGGCCCCGGCGCCTCCCGCAACACGGGCTTCGCCCTGGTGGACACCCCCTGGGTGGCCTTTCTCGACGCCGACGTGGTGCCCGCTCCCGACTGGCTGGAGCGGCTGACCGCGATCGTCGAGGTGCCGGACCCGCCCGACGTGATCGAGGGGCGCATGGCCGTCGGTGGTGACGAGCCCGCGACGCCGTTCGCCCACGCCACCGAGGCGGTGCCGCCCGAGCAGCGAGTGGCCGCCAACCTCATCTTCCGCAGCGAGGTGCTCCGAGCCGCGCATGGGTTCGACGAGCGGTTCTACGACCCGGTGCGTCGAGTCCACTTCCGCGAGGACGCCGAGCTGGCCTTCCGGCTCGAGGCCGAGGGCCGGCGGTTCGCCTACGAGCCGGACCTGCTGGTCGTGCACCCGCCGCTGCCGCCGTCGTTCTGGACCCCCGTCAAGCTGTCTCGCCGGTACTACTTCGACCCGCTGTTGAGCCGCGAGCACCCCGACGCGTTCGCCGAGCTGAACGAGACCCGCAAGGTCGGGCCCCTGACGCTGCGGCGGGCCCGCCACGACGCGGCACTGCTGTTCGCCGGCGGCACCGTGGTGACCGCGACCGCGCTCGTCGGGCGCCGCCGGTGGTTGGCCCGGCTCGGCGTGTTGGCGGTGGTCGTCGGGTGGGTGGCGAACATCACTGCGCTCGGCTGGAAGAAGGAGGTGCGGGCGCGCGATCTGGTGCCGCTGGCGGCGGTGGCGACACTCGTCCCCTGGACCTACCTGTCGAGCTACTGGCGCGGCGTGGTGCACTTCCGCCATCACCCCCGCCTCTGAGTCGACCCGGCACCCCGAGTGGCCGAGATGACCGACACCAAGGCGGTCGCCGGGACCGACCAGGTCGCGCGGCGCATGACCCGCGGCTTCGCCGCACTCGGCGCCGGCAGGGTGGCGACCCTGGGCCTCCAGCTCCTGGCCTTCGCGTTGGTCGCGGCCCACCTCGGCCCGGCCGGCGTGGGTGCCTACACCTTCGCGCTCGCGTTCTACAGCCTGTTCGCGTACGTCACGAACTTCGGTGTGCGCGCCATCGCCATGCGCGACATCACCCAGCAGCCCGATCGCGAGCGCGAGCTCGTCACCAACCTCTTCTACCTCCGCCTGGTCATGGGAGCGCTGGGCTACGGCATCCTGGTCGTGGCCCTCACGCTCGGGGGCTACTCGTCGGTGGAGCGCCAGGCCGGGCTCGTCGCGGGCGTGCTGCTCGTGGTCCTCGCGCTGGAGTCGTTCCAGGTGATCCTGGAGGTGCGGCTGCGCATGGGCTGGGTGTCGATCGCCGCGGTGGTGCAGGGCGTGGTGCTCGCGGCCGGCTCGCTCGTCGCGGCGATCCAGGGTGCCGGCGTGATCGGGTTCCTCTGGGTGTTCGTGGCCTCCAACGTGGCCAACTTCGCCATCGTCGCCACCGTGGCGCTGCGCCAGACCGGCCACCTGCGGTGGCGGCCGCGTCCCGTCCTGTGGGTGCGGCTGGCGCGGGCGGCGGTGCTGTTGGGGCTGGCCCAGCTCTGCATCACCCTCTACTACCGGCTCGACCTGCTGATCCTCGCGGCGATCAAGCCTGACGACGACGTGGGCCAGTACGGGGCCGCGTACCGGGTGCTCGAGACCTTCGTGGTGGTCCCCTCACTGGCCATGACGGTGCTGACACCCGTGATCGCGGCGAGCGTGGTGGCCGGCGTCGCCGTGCTGCAACGCCGGTACGGCCACCTGATGCACCTGATCGCCCTCCTGTCGTTCCCGGTCGCGGTGGCGGGGATGATGACCGCCGCCCGGGTGTTCCCGGCCATCCCCGGCTTCGCGGCGTTCGACGGCGCGGGCGTGGCGCTGGCGGTCCTGGCGCAGGCGGCCCCGTGCATCTTCTTCGGGACCGCGCTCTCGGCCGTCCTCGTGAGCGGGCACGAGCAGGGCCGGCTGCTCACCGTGTCGTTCGTCGGGCTGGTGCTCAACGTCGCGTTGAACGTCGCGTTGATCCCGCCGTTCTCGTTCGTCGGCGCGGCCGTCGCCACGACCGCCACCGAGGTCGCCGTGGTGGTGGGCCTGGTGCACATGATCCGGCGCCACATGGGGGTCGCCTGGCCGTGGTCCCGGGTGTCCCGGGCGGCGCGGGCGAGCGTGGCCATGGCCGCCGTGCTGGCCCTCGGCTACTGGCTGCCGCCCTTCGTGCAACTCGGTGCGGGCCTCCTCTCCTACGTGGTGTTCCTCCTGCCCACCGGCTCGCTCCGGTGGGAGGACCTCGGCGGACTGATGGGGGCCAGCGGGCCGACCGCGATCGTGCCCGCGTCCGACCGCAGCATCGAGGCCGGCACCCCGAGCAGCCTTGACGGCAGCGTCGAGGACGGCATCGACGGCAGGATCGACGGCGGGGCGCGCGCGGTCGCACTGGGTTCGCCGTGGCCGACGTGGCGGGCGCTCCAGGGCGCCGGCACCTGCGTGCTGGTCGAGGGGGACGAGCGCCTGCCGGCGTGGCTGCCGGTGGTTGCCCGCCTCGCCGGTGCCGATCCCGTGGTCCTGCGGCTCGATCGGCTGCCCACCGGAGCCGGCCGCGTCCGCAACCTGGTCTGGCCGTGGTTCGTGGCGTCTGTCGAACTGGGCCCGGGGATCGACGTGGGATCCGTGCGGTCGAGGTGGCCGCGCCTCGCCCGGCTCGTGGTGACGTCGACGGTCCCCGTGGGCGTGGGGCCTCCCCGGTGACCCCTCCGTCGGTGCTGCTGGTGCACGAGTTCCCCGGCGCGTTCGGAGGCGCGGAGCGCTACCTCGAGTTGCTCGGCGGCGGCTTGGACGCGGCCGGCGGCCGAGTCGCCGCCGTCGTGTTCGTCGCCGACCCTGCGGCGGCCGAGACCCTCCGCGACCGGCTGTCACGCCTCGCGCCCGACACCACAGTGCTGTCCGGACGCAGCCGTCCCGGTCCGATCGGCCGCGCGGTGCGCACCCACGCGCCCGATGTCATCCACTGGAACTTCGTGGACCCCTTCGCGTTCCGCGGCGCGAGCTGGTTGCTGTGGCCGTGGGG
The DNA here is from genome assembly GCA_964635055.1 of uncultured Microthrixaceae bacterium. Lineage (GTDB taxonomy): Bacteria > Actinomycetota > Acidimicrobiia > Acidimicrobiales > DATDAH01 > JAEUJM01. The sequence goes on from CAZWMT010000048.1 coordinate 28,757, forward strand.
CCGCCCGTCGGTGATCACCGACCACCTGCCGCAGCTGCGCCACGCCGGGCCCCACTGGGAGACCACCCGCCGGATAGCCAACCACCGCATCCGGGCGATGATCGTGGTGGGCGAGGCCGCCCGACGGGAGGCCGCGGCGCGCTGGCGGCGCCCGCCGCCGATCGAGGTGGTCGCCAACGGCGTGGTCGTCGGCGGCGGCACCGCCCGCCGCCCGGTGGCCCCGGGAGCAGCGGTGCGGCTGCTGTTCGTGGGTCGTCTCAGCGACCAGAAGGGTGCCCGGCTCCTCGTGCCGATCCTGTCGGCGGTGCGCGACGCCGGTGTCGAGGCGCACCTCCGGGTGGTGGGCGACGGCCCCCTGGCGCCCGACCTCTCGGCCCTCGCCGCCGCGCCCGAGGCCGCGGGCCTCGTCGAGCTGGCGGGCTTCTCGTCCGACCCCCTCGCCGACATGGCCGCGGCCGACGTGCTGGTGGCCCCGTCGACCTACGAGGGCCTGCCCTTCACCCCGTTGGAGGCCCTCGCGGCCGGCCTGCCGGTGGTGCTCTCGGACATCCCGCCCCACGCCGAGCTCGTGGCCGGCGGGACGGGCGCGGGCGCACAGCTCGTCGACCAGGGTGACCTGACCGGGTGGGCCCGGGCGGTGCGACGGGTGGCGGCCGACCTGCCGGCCGCCAGCCTGGATGCCCTGACCAGGGCCGAGGACCACCGCGTCGAGGCGATGGTCGAGCGGACGGTCGCGGTCTACCGACGAGCGACGGCGTAGCCCGGTGCCCGTGCCGGGGAGTCGGCCCGGAGGGTGGTGGCCGTGGCGGTGAGCCAACCGAACATGGCGGCGACCACGATGGTCAGCCGGAAGTCGATGCCGGTGAACGGGCCGGTCAGCTCGGCGACCATCAGCCCCACCGAGCCGGTCGCGACGGCCAGCGCGGTCACGCGCACCAACGGGTCGGGGCCGCGCCGCCAGAGCCGATGGGCCAGGGGGATGGCGGTGAGCCAGAGCCACAGGTAGGACAGCAGGCCGAGCGGGCCGAGCTTCAGCCAGAACCACAGTGGCGTCACGTGGGTGTAGTACAGACCGCCGATCGGGCGCTCGGACATCGGGTAGCGCATGGCCCACGGGATCCCGAGGCCGAGCCCGGTCAGGGGATGTGCCCGCAGCTCGGCGATCACGTTGCGTTGCTCACCCAGCCGGTAGCGGTCGCTCGACGTCGACTCGAGCCGGGTGGGGGAGAGCGACTCGGCCCGGTCGATGATGGGGTTCGTGCTGTCGGTCGACCCGCCGGCGGCGATCGCCACCCACAGGGCCAACACGATCGCCACCGCGCCGAGGGCCACGAACGGGCGGCTGCGCCGGCCGGTGGCGACGAGGGCGACCAGGAACAGGCCGAGGATCGCGGCCACCCAGAAGCTGCGGCGGAACGACAGCAGCAGCGACAGCGTGACGACCGGCGTGCTGAGCCAGATCCAGCGGGGGAGGTGCACCCTGCGGATCGCGGCGCCGGTCACCGTGAGCAGGAACAGGACCATCAGGAAGTTCATGGTGGGCTCGTAGAAGGTCACCGGGTCCTGGCCGGGCGCCATCTCGCCGCCGTGGAAGCGGGTGAGGAGGCCCGTCGCCGCCTTGACGGGGATCAGCACGGCGGCCGCGGTGAGGGCCGTTCGCCAGCGATCGCGCTTCGACAGCAGGTACCCGGCCACCGGGACGAGGACGATGAAGAACAGCAGGGGCCGGATCTGGGGGAAGATCGCCGTGGTCGTCGCGCCGGCGGCGCGGCCGGTGACGAGGCCGGCCAGCGTGGCCACGGCCAGAAGCACGATCGGTGTGGTGAAGGGGCCGGTGAGCCGGTGGGCGTCGTGCTCCCGGGTGATCTCCAGGACGACCCCCGCGATGAGCACGAAGAGCAGGAGGTCGGTCGGGCCGAGGAGCACGACGGGAAGGCCCTCGTACCAGCGCGACACCGTCAGGACCGCGCCCGGCGTGTCCTCGAACGCGACGGCGGTGCCGACCAGCAGCCCCAAGGTGACCGCCGGCCGCCAGAGCAGCGCCCAGCACCCGGCGAGGACGAGGAGGCCGAGCGGCAGGAGCGCGCCGGTCTTCACGATGCCGACGCCCAGCACGAGACCCACCGCCGCGCCGGCCACCAGCGTGCCCGCGGCAGAGCGGACGACGGCCGCCGCCCGCAGGCTCGAGCTCATGCCCGTGCCCCCACCGGCTCCGGGGTCGGCGGCGCGGGTGCGGGCTCGGTGGTCCCGGCCAGTGGACGCTCGGCCGGCCGGTCGATGCCCTCGGGGCGACCGGTGCGCACGATCACGAGGGCGCAGGCCAGCAACGCCACGGTGGCGAGGAACTTGGCGTTCACCACCGGCTGGAGCGCGAGCCCGGTGGGCAGCGCGTCGTACTCGTCGCCGCTCTGCAGGAGCACCGCCCAGGTCGCGAACGTGCCGGCAGTGACCGCCAGCAGTACCTGGTTGCGCCGGCGCCGTAGGTCGCTGGTGAGGAGGAACTCGCCCAGCGGCAGCCAGGTGAACAACAAGAACACCGAGTAGTGCTCCCATGAGATGCTCGACACGAGCACGGCGGCGGCGAGCCAGATCCCCCACTCGAGCTCGAAGCGGCGTGGCGCGGTCCGATCGAGCGCCACCCGGCGGGTCCCCCAGACGACGAGCGCCACCACCACCAGCGAGAGCACGGTGCCGAGCGCCCGCGCCAGGGCGGGGCTGTCGACGAGGGGGCGCACGTACGGGTTGTCGGCGAGGAGGCGGTGCAGCGTGCCCGAGATCCCCTGGTTGCGCACGAACGGCTCGACGCGGCTGGTGATCTCGGGGATCACCTCGGTGAAGAAGCGACGGAACGTCGACAGGCCCACCACCGGCAGCGACAACAGCGAGAGCACCGCCATGGTCGCGACCGAGGCGGCCACGGCGCGGTACTGGCGCTTGAGCAGCAGGAGCCCGAGCAGGACCACGGGGAACACCTTGAGCAGGGCCGCGACCGCGATCAGGGCGCCGCCGCCGAGTTGGTCGCCACGGCGCACCTGTCGGAGCGCGAGCGCGCAGGCGAGGAAGACCAGCGAGTTGGCCTGCCCGAGGTAGAGGCCCCAGAAGAACGGGAAGAGCGCCAGCACGAGGACCCAGCCGGCGACGGTGAGCACGCGGCGCTGCGGTGGGGCCCGGTCGGCGAAGAGGATCGCGATCGCCGCGAACTGCGCCACCAGGTTGAGCAGCAGGAACACCACCTTGGCCGCTCCGAGGGGGAGCAGGGTCACCGGAAGCAACAAGACGGCGGCGACTGGCGGGTACAGGAACGGCTCCACCGAGTCGTTGCCGCCGATGCGCCCGTCACGGTCGCCCTCGGCGGCCGGCCCGGTGACCCCGAAGCGGTCGGCCTGCTGCTGGAACTCCTCCTGGGTGCCGTACATCCGGTCGGCGTCACCGGCGCGGATCAGCTTCCCGGCCACGTAGTAGGCGGTGAAGTCCTGCCCCAGGCGGGGCCCGAACGTGGCCCGACCGAGGTTGTAGGTGCCGGCGACCAGCGCCACCACGACGAGCACGATGGTCACACCGCGGAGGAGGTTGGCCGGGCTGTCCGTGGGACCGTCGGGGGCCGAGCCGTCGGGGGCCGAGCCGTCGGTGCCCGCGCCCGTGCGGGTGGCGGCCGCCGCACGCGGCGACCCGCGGGTCATGCCGAGGACCTGACGACCTCGGCCTCGTGCACGCCTCGTTGGTCGGCGTAGCTGTAGCGCCGCTCCGGGGCGGAGGCACCGTTGAAGACGAAGCCGATGACGGGGGCGTCGATGGCGCGCAGGGTCTCGAGCGCCCGCCGGACGTCGCTGCGGCGGTCCCGCCGGGCGTCGACCACGAACAGCACACCGTCGGCGTAGTGGGCGATGACGAGCGGATCGACCACGGGCAGCGTCGGCGGGCTGTCGATGACCGAGAGGTCGTACTGGGCGCTGATGTTGTCGAACACCTGGGCGGCCCGGTCCGTCGTGAGCGCGGCGGCCGGGTCGAGGATGCCGCTGCCGGCGGGCACGACGTCGAGGAACTCGCCGGCCCCCGGCACGGGCAGCGACCACAGGGGCAGGCGCCCGTTGGCCAACTCGGGGCTCCGGCTGGTGCCCCCGCCCACGAGGTCGGTCATTCCCGGCTTGACCGGGATGCCGAGGCGCTTGTTGACCGCAGGCCGCCGGAAGTCGCAGTCGACCAGGATCACGCGGCGCCCCTCGGCCGCGAAGGCCTGGGCCATGTTGATCGAGATGTGGGTCTTGCCCGAGCCCGGCGTGGCGCTGGTGACCATCAGGACCGGTCCCACGTGCTCGCGCAGGGCGTAGGACACGCTGGTGCGCAGCACCCGGAAGGCCTCGACGGCTTCTGCGCTGTCGGGGTTCGACCGCGAGACGCTCGCGAGGACGGGAAGGCCCAGGTCGTTCGAGGCCTCCTCGGCGGAGGCGTAGCGGTCGGTGAGCGCCGAGCGGGCGTAGGCCGCGGCGCTGCCGATCACGAGGGCCGCGAGGAAGGCGAGGACCGCGTCCCGGACGGGCTTCGGTGCGATGGGCCCGGTCGGGGGTGTCGCCTCCTCGAGGATCCGTGCGGCGTCGCTGGGTGCGCCCCGGACGGTGGCGGCCTGCGTCTGCAACTGGTCGAGCTCGGTGACCAGGGCCAGGTCGGTCCCGTCGGGGTCGGCCGCCTGGATGACGTCGACCCGTTCGGTGATGCGGTCCAGCGTCTCCTGGCGCGTCTCCTCCTGACGGTCGTCGATGAAGGTGGAGAAGGCCTCGGCGTAGGCGTTCGCCACCCGGGCGGCGGTGTCGGGGTTGCCGGCGACGGCGGAGAAGTCCAGCAGCTGGACGTCGGCTCGTGGGGACACGGAGACGGGGACCGGCAGCTCGGGGTCCTCGGCGTCGGGATCCAGGGTGGCGGCGGCCAGATCCTTCACCGGTTGGGTGCGGGCGAGGGAGGCGTAGAAGTTGGCCTGCTGGAACAGCTCGTCGGCGGAGACGAACTCACCCTGGGTGTCGCGTCCCGACACCACCTGGCTGACCGCGGTCGCCTGGTACTGCTCGTGCTGGAGCGAGGAGAGCAGGAACACCACCACGGCCGCGGCCCCCGCGAAGGTGAGGAGCCACCAGCGGTAGCCCCAGATGATCCGGAGCGGGTTGGAGGATTCCATGTCGACGAGGCCCTTCGATCTCCCAGGCGGCGGTGTCGCAGCGGACGACCTGCGCCTATCGGCCCCATCCGACGACTCTTTACGGCTGTAGGTTCCACGGGTGCGCGTCGAGCTGGTCCACGAGTGGCTCACGAACATGGCGGGCTCGGAGAAGGTGGTCGGGGCCCTGCGGCGGGCGTTCCCCGGCGCCGGTGTCAGCACGAGCCTCTTCTACGCCCCCGAGTTCCCGGGCTGGGACGACGTGCACACCACCTTCCTGCAGCCCTTCGCCAACCGGCGGGGCGCGCACCTGCGGGTGCTGCCGCTCATCCCCGCGGCCATGCACACCCTGCGGGTTCCCGACGCCGACCTGGTGATCACCAGCTTCCACTCGTTCGCCCTCGACGCGCGGGTCCCCGCCGACGTCCCCCATCTCGTGTACTGCCACACGCCACCGCGGTTCCTCTGGGAGCGCGAGCAGCTCGCCGGCGAGCGGGGGATCTCCACCTGGCTCACCGGAGCTGCGGCCGCGCTCCTCAAACCCGGGGACCTTCGGCGCAGCCGCCGGCCCGACCTCTTCATCGCGAACTCCCATGCGGTGGCCGACCGCATCCGCGACGACTACCGGCGCGAGGCCGAGGTGGTGCACCCCCCCGTGGAGGTGGAGCGGTTCGCCGCGGCATTGACGGCGCCGCAGGGCGACTACTACGTGTCGTTCTCGCGCCTCGTGGCCTACAAGCGGGTCGACCTGGTGATCGAGGCCTTCCGGCAGTTGGGTTGGCCACTGGTGGTGGCGGGCGAGGGCCGGGCCCGGCCCCAACTCGAGGCCGGCGCCCCGGCCAACGTGCGCTTCGCCGGCCGCGTGCCCGACGCCGACCTGCCCGGTCTGCTCGCCGGCGCCCGCGGCCTGGTGTTCGCCGGGGTCGAGGACTTCGGCATCACGATGGTCGAGGCCATGGCCGCGGGAACGCCGGTGATCGCGCTCGACGAGGGTGGTGCCCGCGACTCCGTCGAGCCCGAGCGCTCGGGTCTGCGCTTCGCCGAGCCCAGCGTGGCCTCGCTCGTCGCGGCACTGCGCCGGGCCGACGGCATCGACTGGGACCCTCGGGAGGTCTCGGGGTCGGCCCACCGGTTCACCGAGGCCCGGTTCACCGAGCGGATGCAGGCGCTGGCCGCTTCCGCTGTCGCTCACTGAGCGAGACCGCCGAGCGAGATCGCCGCCCGTCGATCACGGGCCGTGCTCAAGGCCACCGCCGCGCGTCCGAAAGGAGGCAGTCCCCATCCGGAGTCCCCGAGAACGGCGGCATCACGTACATGGCAGTTGCCGAAGGACCGCTCGTCGCGCTGAACGGCCAACGTGACGCCGACGCGCGGCCGGTCGCGAGGCGTCAGCGACTGCCGCTGTCGCCCTGGTCGCTTCGTCTCGTGGCCGACCTCGCCGCGGTGCTCGTGGGGCTGGCGTTCCTGCCTTCGGCAGGGTGGGCCAACGTCGCCTACGCGGTGGGTGTCTTCGTCACGCTCGGGATGGTGGGCACCTATCGCCGGCACCTCGCCCTGAGCACCCTGTCGGAGCTGCCGCGGCTGTTGCTGGGCGCCGGCATCCCCTTGCTCCTGCTCGGGGGCGTCTCGCCCTTCGTCGACCTCCCCGCCTCCCTGTTCGACCAGGCGCTCGTCACCGGGGTGGCGGTCGTCATCGGCCGCACCCTCACCTACGCCGTCATCCGGGCCGCGCGGCGCGCCGGTCAACTGCAGGAGAACGCGCTGATCGTCGGCGCCGGCACGGTGGGCATCGAGCTCTCACGCCTGTTGAAGGAGCATCCCGAGTACGGCCTCGTGCCCGTGGGTTTCATCGACGACGTCCCCTCGCAGCCCGGCCTCGAGCTGCTCGGCGGCATGGCCGACCTCGAGAAGGTCATCCAGGCTCAGAACGTGCGACGGGTCCTGGTCGCGTTCGGCCCCCGGGGTGAGCAGGAGCTGGTGGCGACGCTGCGCTCCACGGGGCTGCACGACGTGGAGCTCCACGTCGTGCCGCGGTTCTTCGAGCTCGGCTTCTCACCCGGTGGGCCCGATGTCGAGCACGTGTGGGGCATCCCGCTGTTCCAGGTGCGCCGGGCCGCCCTGCGCGCCGGCGCCTGGAAGGTGAAGCGGATGGCCGACGTGGTGGTGTCGGTGATCGTGCTGGCCCTGCTGGCCCCGCTGCTCGGCGTGCTCGCCGTGGCGGTCAAGCTCAGCAGCCCTGGCCCGGTGCTGTTCCGACAGCGCCGCATCGGCCAGCACGGCCACGAGATCGAGGTGCTGAAGTTCCGCACGCTGCGGGTGAACGCCGATGCCGACGTGACCTGGTCGGTGGCCCACGACCCGCGCCAGACCGGAGTGGGGCGCTGGCTCCGACGGCTCAGCCTGGACGAGTTGCCCCAGTTCTGGAACGTGCTCCGCGGTGACATGTCGCTGGTCGGCCCCCGGCCCGAGCGCCCCCACTTCGTCAGCCGGTTCTCGGCCCAGGTGAGCCACTACGCCGATCGCCACCGCCTCCCCGTCGGGCTGACCGGGCTGGCCCAGATCCACGGCCTCCGGGGCGACACCTCGATCGAGGAGCGGGCCCGGTTCGACAACTACTACATCGAGCACTGGTCGCCGTGGGAGGACGTGAAGGTCGTGATCGCCACGGTGGGCGTGATCCTCCGCGATGCCGTGCGCCAGTCGACCCGCTCCGACCGACCGGGGCGCACCACCTCGGTCGGCTCTCCGGTGAACGGGGCCCCGACGAACGGCGCGTCGCCGCTCGTGGTCGAGCGCCGCTCGATCCGCCGCCGCGGCGGGCGCTGACCCGTCGAGGGCCGACCGCTCGCGGGCCGACCTGTCGAGCGCCGGGGTCGGGTGCGGGCGCTAGAACCGGGACTCGAGCGAGACCTCGATGAGGTAGGGGCCGGGCTCGGCGAGGGCCATCTCGAAGGCGTCGCAGAACTCCTCGGCGGTGGCAGGCCGGCTGCCCGGCACGCCCATGCCGGCCGCGAGCTTCACGAAGTCGAGGTCGGGCCCGTGCAGGTCGAACATGGCCTTGGCCTTGGGGCCGGGCTCGCCCGCGCCCGTGCGGGCCAGCTCCAGGTTCAAGATGTCGTACGCGTGGTTGTTGTAGACGACGGTCGTGACGTTGAGGTCCTGACGGGCCTGGGTCCACAGGGACTGGATGGTGTACATGCCGGAGCCGTCGGCCTCGAGTGACACCACGGGCCGCTCGGGGCAGGCCACCGCGGCGCCTGTGGCTGCAGGCAGGCCGTAGCCGATCGCCCCACCCGTCAGGGTGAGGAGGTCGTGGCGGGGAGCCCCCGCGGTGGCCAGGGTCGTCCAGAGCCCGGCGGTCGCCGACTCGTCGACGACCACCGCACCTTCGGGAAGGAGGTTCGCGATCCCCGCGGCGAGCGTCTCGGGGTCGAGCGCGCCGGTGGGGCGGTCGGGTCGGTCCAGCTCCTGGATGACCTCGGAGCCGACCGGGGCGCCCACGGCCTCGGCGAGCGCCTCGAGGGCGCCGATGCCGTCGTCGGCCGGGCCGGCCAGCACATGGATGTCGCAGCCGGTGGGCAGGAGATCGGTCGCCTTGTCGGGGTAGGCGAAGAAGGACGCGGGCGAGTCGGCGTCCACCAGCACGACGTGGCGGATGCCGTCGAGCTGGAGCTGCACGAACTCACCGAGGTAGCCGAGGCGCTCGACCGCGGGCAGGCCGGCCCCACGCTCGAGGCGGGTCGGGAAGCACTCACACAGGACCTTGGCGCCCGTGTGGGCCCCGATGCGACTGACCGCGCGCAAGCCCGCCTCACGGGTGGTGGTGCCGCCGACGATCACGGCCACGGGCTCGCCCGAGCGCAGGACCGCCGCGATCTGGTCGATCCGGTCGGTGGCGACGGTGCCGCGAGGGTGGGGGGTGAGCGGGGCCGCGGGGCTCGCGCCGTCGGCCCACGACGTGTCGGCGGGGAGGATGAGGGTGGCGATCTGGTTGGGGGCTCCGTTGGCGGCGGCGACCGCCTCGGCGGCGAGCCGGCCGACCTCGGCCGACGTCTTCGGGGCACCGATCCAACCGGCCAGGTTGCGGGCCACCGTCTCGATGTCCGCGCTGAGGAAGACGTCCCGGCCGTAGTCGGTGGCGTGGTCGCCCACGATGTTCACCATCGGGGTGCCCGCGCGCCGGGCGTTGTGCAGGTTGGCGAGTCCGTTGCCGAGGCCCGGTGCCAGATGCAGCAGGGTGGCGGCGGGCTTGTCGGCCATGCGGGCGTAGCCGTCGGCCGCGCCGGTCACCACACCCTCGAAGAGGCAGAGGATGCCCCGCATCTCCGGTACGTCGTCGAGGGCGGCGACGAAGTGCATCTCGGAGGTCCCGGGGTTGGTGAAGCAGGTGTCCACCCCGGCGTCCACCAGGGTACGGATGAGTGCGCGGGCGCCGTTCACGATGGGTTCTCCTGCTGCTCGGGGCGGTCGAAGATGGTGCCGGGGTTCAAGATGTTGTTGGGGTCGAAGCCCGCCTTGATGCGGCGCATCAGGGCGACCTTCACCGGGTCCTCGAAGGCGAGGAAGTACTTCTTCTTCTCGGTCCCGAGGCCGTGCTCGCCGGAGATGGCGCCGCCCAGCGCGAGGCCCGCCTCGACGATGCCGCGCATGATCGCGTCCCGCTTGACCGGGTCCTTCTGGAACACCGAGAGGTGCACGTTGCCGTCACCGGCATGCCCGCAGCCGGGCACCCACGCCTCGTGCTCCTCGGCCACCTTGGCCACCGCCGCGAGGTACTCCGGCATCGAGGCACGGGGCACGACCACGTCGATGATGTCGTCGGCGCCGTTCGCCTTCGCCACCCAGAACGCCTTCTCGCGGGCGTCGATCAGTGAGGCCCCTGCGTGGGACGGCAGGACGTACACATCGAGTGCGCCGAGCTCGGTCACGAGCTCGGCGACGGCGGCGACGTCGGCCTCGACCCGGTCCTCGATGCTGCCCTCGATGACCACCACCAGGTACGCCAGCGCCGCGTCCTTGACGTCGGCCGGCACGCCCAGGTCGAGGCCCGCCGACTCGGTGATCACCGCCATGGTGAGCAGGTCGATGTACTCCAGCAGCAACGGGCCGACGCCGCTGGCCACGATGCGGGGCACGGCGGTGGTGACCCCCTCCAAGGTGGCGAAGGGGACGAGCACGGTCGCGGCGTGCGGTTGGCGGGGGTAGAGCTTGAGGGTGGCCTCGGTGACGAAGGCGAGCGTGCCTTCGGACCCGAGGACCAGTTGCGTGAGGTCGTACCCGGCGGTGGCCTTGACCACCTTGCCACCGGTGCGGATGACGTCACCCGACGCCAGCACGAGCTCGAGCCCGATGACGTGGTGGCGCGTCACGCCGTACTTCACCGCCCGCATGCCCCCGGCGTTGGTGTTGACGTTGCCCCCGAGCGAGGCGCTGCTCTCGCCGGGGAACACCGGGTACACCAGGCCGTGCGGTGCCAGCTCCTGGTCGAGCTGGTCGAGGGTCACCCCGGGCTGCACGACCGCCATGTGGTTCTCGGTGTCGATCTCGAGCACACGGTTCATGCGCTCGAACGACACCACCACGCCGCCCTCCACCGGGATGCAGGCACCGGAGAGGCCGGTGCCGCTACCCCGAGCGGTGACCGGGATGCCGTGTGCGTCGGCCACCCGCAGGATCGCGGCGACCTCGTCGGTGGTGCCGGGCCGCAACAGCGCGGCCGGGCGGACGGGTGCCGCGGTGAGCGCCTCGTCGCGTGCGTAGTCCTCGTTGATGGCGTCGCCGACGAGCAGGTGCTCACTGGGCACCGTGTCGCGCAGGATCTCGGCCAGATCACCCATGTCGCAGTCGTCCTCCCGGGATGGCCTGTCTGCTGCAGGCTGCCCGCAAGCTACCCGCGCCGACCCCGCAGGTCCCGTGCGACGGCCGAGCCGCTCACCGATGGGGCCTCGGCGCCGACAAGAGGACGATGACCGACGCACCTGCCAATGTGGCCGCCGACCGGCCCGGGGACCTTGCGCTGATCCGGTCGACCTGCGCGGTCTGCGGCGCCGACGACGCCGAGCCGTTGGGCGTGGGTGAGGACTTCGAGTACCGCACGTGCCCCGACAGCTTCCTCGCGGTGCAGTGCCGCGTGTGCGGGTTGGTGTACCTCGACCACCGACCGGCCGAGGCCGAGCACGCGCGGATCTACCCCGACGACTACCACGCCTACGACTTCTCCGCCGAGCGCTTCGGTCTGGTGTACCGGGTGCGGCGGCGGCTCGAGGCCCACCGTCTGCTGAAGGTCGCCCACGACCTGGCCCCCGACGCCCGGATCGTCGATGTCGGCTGCGGTGACGGCTTCCACCTCGGCCTGCTGGCCGAGTTCGGCGAGCCTGGGTGGCGGCTGGAGGGCATCGACCCCGACCCGCGGGCCGCCCGCCGTGGCGAGGAGCTCGGGCTGACCATCCACACGGGCACCGTCGAGGAGGTGGACCTGGCCGACGACACCTACGACCTGGCCCTGCTGATCATGACCATCGAACACGTGGCCGACCCCGCCACGGTGCTCGAGGGGATCCTTCGGGTGGTGAAGCCGGGTGGTCGCCTGCTGATCATCACCGACAACACCGGCTCGCCGGACTTCCGGCTCTTCAAGCGCCGCCACTGGGGCGGCTACCACTTCCCTCGGCACTTCAACCTGTTCGACCAGTCGAGCCTGCGTCGCCTCGCCGGGCGGACGGGGTGGGACGTGGGTGAGCTCGAGACGATGACCAGCCCGGTGAACTGGGTGTACTCGATCCGCAACACCCTCGACGACTGGGGCGCCTCTCGCCGGCTCGTCGAGCAGTTCAGCCTGGAGTCGACGCCATCGCTGGCGTTCTTCACCGCGTTCGACACCGTGTTGACCGCCGTCGGGCGGGGCGCGGTGCTGCGCGCCGTCCTGCGACGCCCGACTACGGGAGGTGCCCGATGAGCCCGAGGAACGAGGGCGTGGCCCGAGAACGAGCGGCCCGCCGCCTCCGTGGCCGAACGGACGACGAGCGAAGCGAACAGGAGCGGGAGCGATGAGCCGCCCAGACCCACCACGACGGGTGGCGGTGCTGGGCGCCGGCATCGCCGGCCTGGTGGCGGCCGAGGAGCTGCGCCGCCGCGGCGTCGAGCCGCTCGTCTACGAGGCCGGTCCCAAGGTGGCCGGCATGGCCGAGAGCCACCACGACCCCGACGGGTTCAGCTACGACACCGGCGCGCACTTCATCACCAACCGGCTGGCCACCGCGATCGGCGTGAACAACCGCTGCCGAACCGTCCGCCGATACGGCGAGTCGGTCTACGACGCCGACGGGGGTGTCGCCGGCTACCCGTTCGGCCTGCTCCGCGACCCCCGCTACGTCGTGTCGGCACTGGCGGCGAAGGGCCGGGGCTTGCGGGGCGGGGCCGACCCGGTCACCGCGGCCGACTTCTTCCGGGCCGAGTACGGCCGCGGCCTCGCCGATGACGTGGTGCTGCCGCTCATCGAGGCGTGGTCGGGTGCACCCGCCGATCGCCTCGCCGCCGCCGTCGGCCAGAAGATCCCGTCCAGCATCGTGCACACGATGGTGCTGAAGGCGGCCGCCAAGGTGACCCGTCGGGCCGTGGCCATCGGCTACTGCAACGAGAAGCCGCAGAGCGTGGACGTGTGGCACGTGTACCCCGAGGGCGGCGTGAGCCTGCTGTGCGAGACCCTCGCCGATGCGCTGGGCGACGCCATCTCGCTCGACACGCCCGTCGAGAAGGTCCTGGTCGAGGACGAGCGCGTGGTCGGCGTCCGGGTGCGGGGCGAGGTCGTCGAGGTGGATGCGGTCGTCAGCACGGCGCCCGTCAGCGTGCTGCCCCGCATCGTCGAGGGAACCACTCGCCTCGATCGCCTCGCCGAGCTCCGCTTCCGCCCGATGGTGTTCGCCAACCTCCGCTTCGAGGGACGGGGCCTGCTGCCCGACGTGGTGATGTGGGTGCCGGACCACAGCTTCGAGACGTTCCGGCTCACCGAGGCGCCGCTGTCGATGCCGTGGCTGGCGCCCGAGGGCAAGACGATGATCACCGTCGACATCGGCACCGAGGTGGGCTCGGCGATCTGGACGATGGACGACGAGGCACTGGGTGAGCGGTGCCTCACCGAGCTGGAGCGGCTCGTGCCCGACGCCCGCCGCCGCTACTTGGGCTGTCGGGTGGTCAAGACCCCGATCGCGTACCCCGTCTTCTCGATCGACTACGAGGACGCCCGCGCCGACCTGGCCGCCCACGGCACCGGCGTCGACGGCCTGCTCAGCGTCGGCCGCAACGGTGAGTTCGACCACATCCTCATGGAGGACATCTACTGGCGCACGAAGGCCAGGGTGCAGCACTGGGTCGACCACGCAACGGCGGCGCACCACCACCAGGGCCGCTTGTCCGCGTAGGGGTCCTGACCTCGGTGGGGCGCGCTCGGGTTCCGGTCGCGTGCGGCGAGCGAGGGACGAGCGAGCCATGATGATCGCGATGAGGCGTCAGCCGAAGAGCCATCGGGCAGGGCGTCAGCCGAAGAGCCGATAGATGGCCGCCAACCTGGTCGTCTTCGCGGTCGCCTTCGTGGTGACGGTCGTCCTGACGCCCCTGGTCCGTCGTCTGGCGGTCCGGGTCGGCGCGGTGGTGAAGCCCGACGAGCGGCGGGTGCACACCCGCGCCACGGCGACGCTCGGCGGCGCGGCGATGCTGGCCGGGTTCCTGGCGGCCATGGCGGTGGCCTGGCAGTCCGGTCGGTTCGACGCGGTGTTCGAAGGGAGCACCGAGCCGCTCGGCGTGGTGATCGCGGCAGTCGTCATCTTCCTGGTGGGCCTCATCGACGACTTCCGCGACGTCTCGGCCCCGGCGAAGATCGCCGGCATGGTGCTGGCGGGCAGCATCCTGTCGGTGGCCGGCGTCAGCATCTTGTTCTTCCGGATCCCGTTCGCCGACCTGGTGGTGCTGTCGCCCGACCTGTCCGCGCTGCTCACCGTGCTGTGGGTGGTGGGCATGGCCAACGCGGTGAACCTGATCGACGGCCTCGACGGCCTCGCCGCCGGGTTGGTGGCCATCGCCGCCGGGACCTTCTTCCTCTACGGCGAGCGGCTCAACGACGTGGGTGTGATCGAGCCGGGCAACCTGGGCCCGCTGGTCGCCCTGATCACCGCCGGCATCTGCCTCGGGTTCCTGCCTCACAACTTCCACCCGGCCCGGATCTTCATGGGCGACGGCGGGGCCCTGCTGCTGGGGCTGTTGATGGCGGCGTCCACCATCTCGGTGGGCGGCAGCTCGAGCGAGCCCTTCAGCGGCCAGGTGTACTTCTTCTTCGCGCCGCTGTTCATCCCCCTGTTCATCCTCGGGGTGCCGATCCTGGACACGATGTTCGCCATCGTGCGGCGGGCGACCAAGCGGGCCGGCGTGGCCAGCGCCGACAAGGAGCACCTGCACCACCGACTGATGCGGCTGGGGCACGGGCAGCGCCGCAGCGTCCTCATCCTCTGGGGCTGGACCCTCGCCCTGTCGGTGTTCGTCCTGTACCCCACCTACACCGGCAGGGGCGACGCGCTGGTGCCCCTGGGGGTCGTGGTGCTCGGGTTCGGCCTCTATGTGTTCCTCGGTGCCGGCTTCCAGCGGGCCACGGGCCTCAACCCGACCCCCGGACCGGCCGATGGTGACACGTCCCCCGGGACGCCCGCCGACACCGCCACCGACACGGCAGTGGAGGCGGAACAAGACACATGACGGTCCCGCGACCGCGGCCGCGGGGACGTCCGCAACACTGACAACACGAGCAACACTGACAACACCAGTTTCCCTTTTCGGTTTCGGGTGTTACGTTCTCGTGACGGATTCACCGATAGCTCAGGGGTAGGCCTGTGGGTTCCACTGCATCTCGACGGCGTCTCGCGGCACTGGGCGTGCCCGTCCTCGCCCTCGTGCTGGCCGCCACACCGGTGTTGGCCACCCGCGGCTCCGATCCCCGGACCGAGCGCGCCGAGGTCCAGCAGCAACGGGCCGAGCTGGCCGGCCGGCTCGATGTGCTCAACGCCGACCTGGCAGAGATCACCGATGCCCTCGAGGCGATCGGTCGCAACGTCGACGCGCAGCGGGCCCGGGTGGAGGACGCCCAACGGGCCGCCGACCAGGCCGACGCCGACGCCGACGCCGCCCGGGCCGAAGAGCAGGCCATGCAGGCCGAGATCGACAGCCTCCAGGCCCAGCAGGAGCAACTGCTGGTCGACTCGTACATCCGTGAGGGCTCGAACCAGAGCGGCATGGACGTGCTGTCGGGCAGCAACCCCACCGAGGCCGCCGAGCGCCGCGCCCTGGTGGACATCACCGGCAACCGCAACGAGGACGTGGCCGACCAGTTGCAGGCCGCGCGCGAAGACCTCGCCGATGCCCGGGCACGGGCCGAGGACGCCGCGGCGCGGGCCGAGGAGCATCGTGCCGAGGTGGCCGATCGGCTCGCCGACCTGCGCGACTCGCAGCAGGAGCAGCGCGACATGCAGGACCGCGTCGAGGAGCGGATGGACTCGATCCGCGTCGCCGACGACGAGCTGGCGGCCCAGGAGTTCGGTCTGTCGGCCCAGATCGCCGAGCAGGAGGCGGCGGCCGCGGCAGCTGCCGCCGAGGCCAACCGGGCCAGCGGCGTCAGTGTCCAGGGCAGCGGCAACCAGGTCACCGTCGGCGGCATCACCGTCGACGCCTCGATCGCCAGCCAGCTGCAGGACATGTTGAGCGCCGCCGCCGCGGACGGCCTGATCCTCACCGGCAGCGGCTGGCGCAGCAACGCCCGCCAGATCCAGCTCCGCACCATCAACGGCTGCCCCGACGTGTGGACCTCGTCGCCGTCGTCGTGCCGGGTGCCCACCGCCATCCCCGGCACCTCGATGCACGAGCAGGGCCTGGCCATCGACTTCGACAACTGCAGCTACCGGGGCAGCGCCTGCTGGATCTGGCTCAACAACAACGCCGCCCGCTTCGGCTTCTTCAACCTGCCGAGCGAGCCCTGGCACTGGAGCGTCAACGGCAGGTAGCGCCCTGTAGAGCGCCCCGCCGGTTGGACCGGGCGGGCCTCGCTCGGTCAGGATGCCTCGAGCACGGGGACAGGTTCGGTCGGAACTTGCGGTCCGCACGTCCCCGCCCTACATTGGGAAATAATTCACAAGCGATGGTGGAGGCTCCGCACGGAGCGTCTCCGCCGTCCCGAGCAGAGGGCCGGTTCTCCGGTGGGCCAGATCGACCGACGTGAACTGAACAACGGCTTCGGCAACGCCCTGTCGAAGGCGGTCGAGCTGGTGCTCACGCCGCTGATCTTCGCGTTCATCGGCCACCTCATCGACACCCGCTTGGGCACGGGCATGGTGTTCGCCATCGGCCTGGGTGTGTTCACCCTGGGCTACGTGTCGTGGAAGTTCTACGTGGGCTACGACGCCAACATGCGGGCCGAGGAAGACCGCGTGCTGAAGCGGGAGCGCCCGGCATGAGCGACGCCCGGACCGACGCCGAGACGACCGAGACCGCCGGCCCGACCGCCGAGGCCGCCGAGTCGGAGGAGACCGCCATGGTCGAGCGCGACATCGCGCTGGACATGGTGCGCCGCGGCGTCTACGTGGCGCCGGTGCTGCTGATCGCCGCCGGCATCGGCTGGGGCTGGGCGGGGGTGGCCTCCTCCGCGTACGGCCTGGCGCTGGTGTTCGCCAACTTCCTGCTGGCCGCCGGCCTGCTGGGGTGGGCCGCCAAGAAGGGCCCCAACGTGTTGATGGCGGTGGCCTTCGGCGGCTTCGTGCTCCGGATGGGCCTTTTGGTGCTCGCCGTGCAACTGGTGAAAGATCAGGCCTGGGTCGACACGGTGCCCCTCGGCGTCACGATCCTGGTCGCCTACCTCGGGCTCCTGTTCTGGGAGACCCGCTTCGTTTCCGCCTCTCTCGCCTTCCCCGGCCTCAAACCAACCGCCGGGTTCAAACCACGTTCCAAAGGAGCCTGACGGGTGACTTCGCTGCTCGCGCTCGACTTCCCACCGGTGAGCCACGTCATCGAGTGGCCGGACTTCGGACCGCTCGGCATCAACAAGATCGTGCTGCTCATGTGGGTGTCGGCGCTGATCGCCTTCTTCTTCATGTGGTCCGCCGGCCGCAACTTCAAGCTGGTGCCCTCGGGCGTGCAGAACCTGGGCGAGACCTTCGTCGAGTTCATCGAGAACCAGGTGATCATGCAGACGATGGGCAAGGAGGGGCTCAGCTTCACGCCCTTCCTCGGCACCTTGTTCATCTACATCCTCATCTGCAACACCTGGGGCATCATCCCCGGCCTGCAGATGCCGGTGAACGCCCGCATCGCCCTGCCGGCGTTCCTGGCCATCCTGGTCTGGTTCATCTACAACGCCGTCGGCATCAAGAACAACGGCTTCTTCGGCTACTTCAAGTCGTTCATGTTCCCGCCCGGCGTGCCGGTGTTCCTGTACCTGCTGGTGACGCCGATCGAGTTCGTCTCCACCATCTTCGTCCGGCCCCTCAGCCTGGCCGTCCGACTCTTCGCCAACATGTTGGCGGGGCACCTGATCCTCGTGAGCTTCGCGGTCTTGACCACGGCGCTGTTCGAGGTGTTCGCACCGCTCGCAGTGCTTCCCGGGGCACTGCTGGTTGCACTGACCGGGTTCGAGGTCCTGGTGATCTTCCTCCAGGCCTACATCTTCACCATCCTCGCCGCCGTGTTCATCGGTGGCGCCATGCACCCAGAGCACTAGGAGAGAAACGTGCTTGATCTCGTCACCCTCGCGGCCCAAGAAGCCGGTGAGCTCGAGGCCGGCCTCACCGCCGTCGGTCGAGGCATCGTCTACGGCGGGGCGGCCATCGGTCCCGGCATCGGCATCGGCATCGTGGTGGGCAACGCCATCACCGCCATGGCCCGCCAGCCCGAGGCCGCCGGCATGGTGCGCACCACCATGTTCCTCGGCATCGCCTTCACCGAGGCCCTCGCGCTGTTCGGCTTCGTCCTCGCCTTCATCATCGCGGGCTAGGCGTCGACATGCGTATCCGTCGAACTTTGGCAGCACTTGCCCTCGCGCTCGCAGCGTTCGTTGCGCTCGCGCCGGCGGCTCATGCCGAAGGCGACTTCAAGTCCGACACTGAAGAGGAGTGCGCCGAGAAGCTCGAGAACGGTGCGGCCCTCAGCGAATGCGACGAGACCTTGGAGGCGCCGAGCCCAATCCTGCCCGCGACCAACGAGCTGATCTGGGGCTCGATCTCGTTCGTGATCCTGTTCGGGGTCCTCTACAAGTTCGGCTACCCGGCCATCCAGAAGGGCATGGCGGACCGCACCGAGCGCATCCGCACCGACCTCGACCGGGCCGACACGGCCAAGAACGAGGCCGAGGCCGAGCTGGCCCGCTACCAGGCCCAGCTCAAGGGCGCCCGTGAGGAGGCCACTCGCATGCGCGACGACGCCCGGGCCGAGATGGAGCAGTACAAGACCCAGCGCCGCGCCGAGATCGACGCGGAGCTGAACGAGTACCGCGAGCGCTCCAAGGCCGAGGCCGATGCGGCCAAGAGCCAGGCCATGTCGGACGTCAAGTCCGAGGTGGCGGCCCTGGCCATCGGCGCCGCCGAGCAGGTCGTGCAGAAGAGCCTCGACCGGGAGACCAACGTCGCCCTCGTCGAGCGCTACATCGACAGCGTGGACGCACGGGGCTGAGAGCGTGAGCGACCAGACCATCGACGCCTACGCCACGTCGCTGTTCGGCGTGGCGTCGGCCGAGGGCGACCTGAGCGAGGTGGCCGACGAGCTGTTCCGGTTCGCCCGGGTGCTCGAGGCCAACGACGAGTTCCGCACCGCCCTGTCCGACCCGCACCTGCCGGCGTCCCGGCGCCAGCAGATCGTCGAGGACGTGCTCACCGGCAAGGCCACCGACACCACCACCGCGCTGGTGTCGATGGTGGTCGGCACCGGGCGGGCCCGCGACCTCCCCCGGATCATCGACGCCTTCGTGGCCATGAGCGCCCACTCGGGCGACAAGGAGGTGGCCGAGGTCCGCTCGGCCATCGACCTCTCCGAGGATCAGCGCACCCGGCTCGCGGCCGCACTGGCCAAGGCCACCGGCAAGCAGGTCGAGGTGAAGGTGATCGTCGACCCCACCGTCATGGGTGGTGTGGTCACCCAGGTGGGCGACACCGTCATCGACGGCACGGTGCGCCACCGCCTCCAGCAACTCCGCGAAGTCTTCTGAAGCCAGCCCGCCTCCTAGCCACCCTCGTCACGCCGGGCCCGTAGCCCCGCACCCCGAACCACAAGGGAACTCCGCCTCATGGCTGAACTCACCATCAACACCGCCGACATCACCGCCGCCCTCCAGGCCAACCTGGACGGCTTCAGCCCCGAGCTCGAGATGAGCCAGGTGGGCCGGGTGCTCGAGGTCGGTGACGGCATCGCCACGGTGTCGGGCCTGCCCGACTGCGCCGTGAACGAGCTGCTCCAGTTCGAGCACGACACCGTCGGCCTCGCCCTCAACCTCGACGAGGACACCATCGGCGCGGTCATCCTCGGCGTGTCCGAGAAGGTGGCCGCCATCGAGGAGGGCTCCACCGTGCGGGCCACCGGCGAGATCCTCTCGGTGCCGGTCGGCGACGCCATGCTCGGCCGCGTGGTGAACGCGCTCGGCGAGCCGATCGACGGCGCCGGCCCCATCGAGGGCGCCGAGCTGCGCCGCATGGAGATCCAGGCGCCGGGCATCGCCGGTCGCAAGCCGGTGCACGAGCCGCTGCAGACCGGCATCAAGTCCATCGACGCCATGACCCCCATCGGACGGGGTCAGCGCGAGCTGGTCATCGGTGACCGCAAGACCGGCAAGACCACGGTGTGCATCGACACGATCCTGAACCAGAAGGGTCTGGGCGTGAAGTGCATCTACGTCGCCATCGGCCAGAAGGGCTCGACGGTCGCCCAGACCGTCAACACCCTGCGTGAGCGCGGCGCCATGGAGTACACGGTGGTGGTCGCCGCCCCGGCGTCCGACCCCGCCCCGTTCAAGTACCTGGCCCCCTACGGCGGGTGCGCCATGGGCCAGCACTGGATGGACAACGGCGAGCACGCGCTGATCGTCTACGACGACCTGTCCAAGCAGGCCGAGGCCTACCGCCAGCTGGCCCTGTTGCTGCGCCGGCCCCCGGGCCGCGAGGCCTACCCCGGCGACGTGTTCTACCTGCACAGCCGCCTGCTCGAGCGGGCCGCCAAGCTCTCCGACGAGAACGGTGCCGGCTCGCTCACCGCCCTGCCGGTGATCGAGACCAAGGCCGGCGACATCTCGGCCTACATCCCCACCAACGTGATCTCGATCACCGACGGCCAGGTCTTCCTCGAGGACGACCTGTTCAAGTCGGGTATCCGGCCCGCCATCAACGTGGGCCAGTCGGTGTCCCGAGTCGGTGGTGCCGCTCAGATCAAGGCCATGAAGACCGCGGTGGGCACCCTCAAGGGCGACCTGGCCCAGTTCCGTGAGCTCGAGGCCTTCGCCTCCATGGGTTCGGAGCTCGACGCCGTGTCCCAGGCCACCTTGGACCGGGGTTACCGCCTCACCGAGCTGCTCAAGCAGGGCCTCAACTCGCCCCTGCCGGTGGAGGAGCAGGTCGTCGTCCTCTACGCCGGGACCAACGGCTACCTCGATCCCGTACCGGTGGCCGACGTCCGCCGCTACGAGACCGACCTGCTCTCCTGGCTGCGTACCCGTCACGCCGCTCTGCTCGGTGGTATCCGCGACACCGGCAAGCTCGACGAGGACGCCCTCAAGGCCGCCCTGACCGAGTTCGGCAACGACTTCGTCGCCGGTACCGGCAACCCCGAAGGCCAGTAGGAGCACCGATGGCCGGTGGTAAGGAGCGGGCCCTCCGACGGAGGATCAAGTCCGTTCAGTCGACCAAGAAGATCACCAAGGCGATGGAGCTGATCTCGGCCAGCCGGATCGCCAAGGCTCAGGAGCGGGTCCAGTCGGCCCGCCCCGACGCCGACAGCATCAACGGGGTG
>CAZWMT010000049.1:0-44312 GCA_964635055.1 uncultured Microthrixaceae bacterium
TCGAATCCGACCCCTCCGACAACACCTTCGTGATCGCCGCCGTCAACGTCGTCTTGCCATGGTCGATATGACCCATCGTGCCGATGTTGGCGTGCGGCTTGGTCCGCTCGAACTTCGCTTTGGACATCTTCCGTGGCTCCTTGCGTGCTGCGTGCTGGTGGTGGTGCGGTTGGGATCCTGCTGAACGTCGTGCTGGACGGCTGTCCTAGCGGTGGCGGCGGTCGGACTCGAACCGACGACCCCTCGATTATGAGCCGAGTGCTCTTACCTACTGAGCTACGCCGCCCGGTCGGGCTGCCTGCCGCGGGCCGGCGAGCCGGTCCACGTCCTGCGAGCCCCCTGCCAGAATCGAACTGGCGACACCAGCCTTACCATGGCTGTGCTCTACCGACTGAGCTAAGGGGGCCGGTCCCCCCAGCCGGGGCCGGAGGACGATCGACCAGCCTATCCGGAACCCCGCGTCGCACCCCAACCGCGTTTCCCGGCCCGGGCGTACCCGGCCGCCCGACCCGGCGGTGCACCGCAAACAGCCCTAACGTGCGCCGGGTCGCCTGCCGATGCTGGACTGTGCACTTCGAGCGGCTGGTGATCGAGGCGGGTGACAACACCTTCACCCTCGAACTGCACCCCCGGCTGACCGTGATCGCCGGCGTCGGCCGGCTCGAGCGCGAGGGCCTCGTGAGTGAGCTGGTGGGGGCGCTGAGCAGCAGTCGAGCCGGCGTCCACCTCGAACTGGTCGAGGACTCGGGTCGCCACCTCGCGGTGTTCCGGCCCCATGGTGGCCGCCACCGGGTGGTCGACGTCGAACAGGGGCTCGACATCTCGAACCACTTCGTCGCCGCCGACGGGACCATCGACCTGCTGGCCCGGGCCGGTCTCGACCCCCGTTCGGCCAAGCGCTTCCTGCGCATGAACGCGTCCGACCTCACCACCAGCGGGCAGAGCGACCAACTCATCCGTGACCTGGCCGCGATCGACCAGGCCGCACTCTGGTCGGCCGCCGATCACGTCACCATCTGCGACGACCAGCTGCAGGCCGAGGCCGAGGCCACCGGCTCGTCCCCCGAGGACGCCGCGGTCGTCGAGCAGATCGAGGCCCGCCACGCCGCGTTCCTGCGGGCCCAGGAGGACCACGACCGGGTCCGCCGGCTGTCGTTCTTCACCGCGGCGTTCTCGACCCTCGGCGCCATCCCCCTGTCGATCCTCGAGGGCCCCCTGACGGCGATGCCGTTCGTCCTCTTCGCCGCGGTCGCCACCGGGATCTCGATGCTCTACTGGCGGCGCATGGAGAACGCCCGGGCGAAGGAGAACGCGGTGCTCGAGCAGGCCGGTGCCAGCTCGTACCTCGGCTTCCACCTCCAGCGGGTGAACGGCCTGCTGGCCACCGACCAGAACCGGCGGCGGCTCATGGAGGCGGCCGAGGCCTACCGCGAGGCCCTGGCCGGCTGGGAGCAGGTGGCCGGCCCGGTCCAGGTGCAGTTCGCCATCGACCACCACGAGGAGATCATGGCCGCGGCCCGCATGCGCCGCGACGTGACCGCCCTGGCCCAGTCGATGCCGGCGGTCGACAACGACCTCACCACCGGCATGGCCCACGCGCTGATCGGCCGGCTGGCCCAGCTGCGCAAGGTGGGCCCCCGCGGCGAGAGCTTCCCGCTGATCCTCGACGACCCGTTCATCGAGCTGGACGCTTCGGTGAAGCCCTCGCTGCTCGAGCTGCTCGGCCGGGCCGCGAGCCACCAGCAGATCGTGTTCCTCACCGAGGACGACGACGTGGCGTCGTGGGCCAAGATCGAGGCGCTCACCGGCGACCTGAGCATCCTGGAGCCCTCCGCGGTCCAGGACCCACCCCCGCTGCCCAGCCGGCGGTCCCGCGCGAACCACTGAGCGTCGCTTGTAGCTTCACCTCGTGGAATTCGAGGTGCGGCGGGCGACGGTGAACGACGCCGAGGCGATCCGCGAGATCTACAACCTCGAGGTCACCACCTCCACCGTCACCTTCGACATGGTGCCCCGCACCCTGGCCGAGCAGCAGGCCTGGCTGATCGACCGCAGCGGCGCCCACGCGGTGCTGGTGGCCGAGGCCGACGGCGAGATCTGGGGCTTCGCGTCGCTCTCCCCCTTCCGTGAGCGCGCTGCCTACAACACCACGGTGGAGGACTCGGTGTACGTCGACCGCGACCGCCAGGGCCGGGGCGTGGGCAAGGCGCTGCTGGCCGCGCTGGTCGACACGGCCACGAGCCACGGCTTCCACTCGGTGGTGGCCCGGATCGTGGGTGGGCACGACGCGTCGATCGCCCTGCACGCATCGCTGGGCTTCGCCCACGTGGGCGTGGAGAAGGAGGTCGGGCGCAAGCACCGCAAGTGGCTCGACGTCGTGATCATGCAGAAGATGCTCTGAGGGGTCCGCCCGCCCACGCCGAGAGCGATTTCGTTGGTGAGAAACCACCTCTCGTGTGGTTTCTCACCAAGAATTCCCTGGGGTTGGGGTCAGGCGCAGGCCCGGCAGAGGCCGACGAGGTCCAGCCGGTGGTGCTCGGGGCGGAACCCCGTGGCCGACGCCACGCGGTCCAGCGCGGTGGTGAGGGTGTTCTCCACCTCGGCCGACACGGTGAAGTCGGCCACCGAGCCGCACGCCGAGCAGATCAGGTGGTGATGGTGACCGGCGAGGTCCTCGGCCAACTCGTAACGGGCGAAGTCGTCCGAGCTGTGCACCCGGTGCACCACCCCGGTGTCCTCGAGGACGGCCAGGTTGCGGTACACCGAGCTCTGGGCGAGGTCGGGCCGGCGCTCGAGGATCTGGGGGATCGTGAGCGGGCGATCGCTCCGCTCGAGCACCTCGACCACGGTGCGGCGATTGGTCGTGTAGCGCTGGTCGTCGCCGCGCAGCCGGTCGGCGACCGTGGCGTGCAGATCCATCGGGCCAGCCTATCCCCATCAATGAGAATCAGTGAGAATGGCGCTCGTCGTACCGGTGGTCGTGGGCATGTCCGTGATCCACGGGCGCCGGCCCGCCGTGGTGGTGCACGCCGTCGTCGACCATCAGCGTGCGCCCGTCCAGCTGGAGCACGGCGCCGCCGTAGGCCGCCGCCAGGTTGTCGGCGGTGAGCACCTCCGCGGGCGGGCCGTGGGCCACCAACCGGCCGGCCAGAAGCAGCAGGTTGTCGGCACCGGCGGCCTCGGAGAGGTCGTGGGTGCTGGTGACCACGGTGCGGCCACGGTCGCGCTCCTCGGCCACCACGGCCAGGATCTGCTGCTGGCTGGCCACGTCCAAGCCGGCCAGCGGCTCGTCGAGCAACAAGACGTCGGCCTGCTGCACGAGGCCCTGGGCCACGAACACGCGCTGGCGCTGCCCGCCCGAGAGCTCGCTGAGGTGGCGGCGGGCCAGCGGCCCCAGCGCGAGCCGATCGAGCGCCTCGTCGACCAGGCGCCGGTCCTCCGCGGTGAAGCGGCGCAGCGCGCCCCGCGCCGCGTAGCGGCCCATGGCCACCACCTCGCGAGCGGTGACCGGCAGGTGCTCGCCGGTGGTCGTGGCCTGCAGCACGTAGGCCACCCGGCGGCGAACGGCGGCGATGTCGCCACCGAGCACCGTGACCGTCCCGGTCGCCGGGCGGTGCAGGCCGGCGATGGCGTCGAGCAGGGTGGACTTGCCCGAGCCGTTGGGCCCGATGAGGCTCGTCGCCTGCCCGGCCCGGAGCGCGAAGGACACGTCGGCGAGCACGGTGCGGGCGCCGTAGGCCAGGGACAGGGCGTCGACCCGCACCGTCACGGTGGGGTGGGCCTCGGTGTCGGGGCCGGGGTTGCGGGCTGGGTTCGACATCTCTACCGTGGGGTCAGCAACTAGGAGTAGTTCTCATTCTAGTCCGAGAACGACGCGAACCGAGCACCCCACGATGCGCACCCGGAACCCCACCCTCGCCGGCCTCGCCCCGGTCCTCGTCGGCCTCGGCCTCGCCGTGTGCGCGACGGGTCTGGCGGGCTGCGCCTCCGGCGACGGCGGTTCTGCCGGTGGCCCCACGGTCGTCGCGACCACCAGCATCCTGGGTGACGTGGTCACCAACATCGTCGGCGACGACGCCCGGGTCGAGGTGCTCATGGCGCCCGGCGTCGACCCCCACGAGTTCCAGCTCTCGGCCCGGCAGGCCGCGCAACTGCAGGACGCCGATGCCATCGTGGCCAACGGGCTGGGCCTCGAGGAGGGCCTGAGCGACGCCATCGCCACGGCCGCGGCCGACGGGGTGCCGGTCTACGAGGTGGCGCCCCACCTCAACCCGCTCCCCTTCGCCGCCGAGCCGGGCGGGGGCGGCGGGGACGACGCCACCGACGCCCTCGATCCGCACGTGTTCACCGACCCGAGGCGCATGGCCGACGGCGTGGGCGGCATCGCCGACGCGCTGGCCGAGGCCGTGCCCACGCTCGACACCCCCGCCGTGCACGACCGCGCCGACGCCTACGCCGACGACCTCCGCGCCGCCGACACCGAGAGCGAGCGAGCCCTCTCGGCGGTGGCGCCCGACCGGCGCATCCTGGTGACCAACCACGAGGTGCTGGGCTACTTCGCCGACCGGTACGACTTCGAGGTCATCGGGGCCGTGGTGCCGAGCGGCACGACCCTGGCCGAGCCCAGCTCACAGGAGTTGAGCGACCTGGCCGACACCATTCGTGACACCGGGGTTCCCGCGATCTTCACCGACGCCACGTCGCCCACCGAACTGGCCGACTCGCTGGCCGACGAGACGGGGATCGACGTGCAGGTGGTTCCCCTCTTCACCGAGTCGCTCGGTGAGCCGGGCTCGGGCGCCGAGACCTACCTGCAGATGGTCGAGTACAACGCCGACGCCATCGCCACCGCGCTGTCGGGCGGGTCGCCGTGATCCACTGGCTCCTCGACCCGTTCCAGTACGACTTCATGCAGCGAGCGCTGGTCGCCGGGGTGCTCGCCGCGGTCACGTGCGCGGTCGTGGGCACCTGGGTGGTGCTGCGCGGGCTCGCCTTCATGGGCGACGCTCTGGCCCACGGCGTGCTGCCCGGCATCGCCCTGGCCTTCCTCTGGGGGTTCGACCTCACCCTCGGGGCGCTCGTGAGCGCGGCGGTCATGGTGGCGGGCATCAACCTGGTGAACCGCAGGGGCCATCTCCGGGAGGACACCGGCATCGGCCTGCTGTTCGTCGGCATGCTGGCGCTGGGCGTGATCATCATCTCGCGCGCCCGGACCTTCACCACCGACCTCACCGGCTTCCTGTTCGGCAACGTGCTCGGCGTCACCACCGCCGACGTTCGCCTGCAGGTCGGCGCCGCGGTGATCGCCGTGGCCGCGTGCGCGCTGCTGTACCGACCGTTCCTCGCCCTCGCCTTCAACGAGGAGAAGGCCGCCCTGCTGGGCCTGCGGCCGCGGCTGGCCAACGTGGTGCTGCTGGCGCTCATCGCCGTCGCGGTCGTCTCGTCGTTCCGGGCGGTGGGCACGCTCCTGGTGTTCGGGCTGCTCATCGCCCCGCCGGCCACCGCCTCGCTGCTCGTGCGCCGGGTGCCCGCCATGATGGTCACCGCGGCGGGCATCGGTGCGGCCAGCGTGGCGCTCGGGCTCGTGGTCAGCTTCCACCACGACACGGCCGCGGGCGCCACCATGGCCGGCATCGCGGTGCTCGTGTTCTTCGTGGTCCTGGCCGCCACCGAGGCCGTCCGCGCCCTGCGGGGAGCGAGGCCGGCCACGACGACCAGCCACCCGGCCTGACCGCGATGGCGGCACGACATCACCCCCGCGCCGGGACCGACAACGGCACCGATGAGGACGGCCGCACCGGCAACGGCAGCGGCGACGGCATCGACGACGACATCGACCTCGCCATCGACGACGACGCCTCGAGCGCCTCGACGCGCCTCGGCCTGGCCGGCCTCGTGTGGGCGTACATCCCCGTCGTGCTCATCGCCCGGGGCTCCTTCGGCTACCTGTTCGAGGGCCAGGCCCTGCGCAACTGGTCGACCATCGTGGTCTCGCTCACCCTGCAGGCCCTCCCGTTCCTCGTGCTCGGAACCGTGCTCAGCGCCGCCATCTCGGCGCTGGTGCCGGCCCGCTGGATCGCCAATGCGGTCCCGCGGCGCACGGTGCTGGCCGTGCCCGCCGCCGGCATGGCCGGTGCGCTGTTACCCGGGTGCGAGTGCAGCTCCGTTCCCGTCGCCGGTCGGCTGGTGGCGCGGGGCATCCCGCAGGGCGCGGCGCTCACGTTCCTGCTGGCCGCTCCGGCCATCAACCCCATCGTCATGGTGTCGACCGCGGTGGCGTTCCCCGGACAGCCCGAGATGGTGCTGGCCCGATTCTGCGCGTCGCTGATCACCGCGTTGATCGTGGGCTTCCTGTGGTCCGGGCTGGCGAGCCCCGAGTGGCTCACCTCGAAGATGAAGGTGCACGACCACGGCGCCCGGCTCGACAACTTCGTGAGCACCGCGTCGTCCGACTTCCTCCAGGCCGGCGGGTTCCTGGTGGCCGGCGCCGGGTTGGTGGCGGCCATGCAGACGTTGGTGCCGCCCAGCGTGTTCGACCGGATCGGCGGCTCGGGCCCCATGGCCGTCCTGGTGATGGCCGGGCTGGCGATCACGCTGTCGGTCTGCTCCGAGGCCGACGCGTTCGTGGCCGCGGGCATGACGCAGTTCTCGCTGACCTCGCGGCTGGTGTTCCTCACCGTGGGGCCGATGGTGGACCTGAAGTTGATCGCGCTGCAGGCAGGGGCGTTCGGCAAGCGGTTCTCGTTGCGCTTCACGCCCCTCGTGTTGACCGTGGCCATCCTCAGCGCCTCGGTGGTCGGGACCGTGCTGCTGTGAGCATTCCTGGTGCCGTGAGGAGCCGTACGTGAGGCGCAACGACGCCGGGGCCATGACCGCGCTCATGGGCGCCTTCGCCCTGTGGATGGGCCTGACCCCCACCCACCTGCTCTACGTCAAGCCGTCGATGACCCGCTGGCTCGTGCTGTCGGGCGCGGTCCTCGTGGTCATCGGCCTGCTGGTCATCGTGCTCGGCCGGCGAGCGGACGCGATCGACGCCGCTTCCGCCCCGGCCGACGACGCCTCGCCCGCCGACCGCCACGGTGGCGGCGGGCACGAGGGCCACGCCGCCCACCACCACCACGCCACACGGGTGGGGTGGTTGCTGGCGCTGCCCCTGTGTGTGGCGATCGCCGTCGGGTCGAACCCCCTGGGGTCGTACGCCGCGGGTCGCCAGAACTCGCAACGCGTGCTGCCCCCCGGGCACTTCGACCTCGAGCAGTACCTGGTCGCCAACTCGTTCGGCGGGCAGTCCCCGGCCCTCCGCTCGATCGACTTCGTCCGTGCCTCCCAGGACCCCCACGACCGCGGCCTGCTGGCCCGGCATCCGGTGAAGCTGACCGGGTTCGTGGTCGAGGACCCCGACGGGCACGGCCACAGCTTCCTGCTGACCCGCTTCATGATCGGGTGCTGCGCGGCCGACGCGCTGGCCGTGCAGGAAGTGGTGCCCGTCGAGCACGGGCACGTGCCCGACGAGGACTCGTGGGTCGAGGTCGAGGCCACCCTCGACCTCGACCGGTCACCACCGGCGGGCCAGTCGCTCGACCCGCCGGTGCTGGCGGTCCGGTCGATCCACCCGGTCAGCCAGCCCGACGAGCTCTACGAGTACCCGTGACCCGGTGGCGGTGCCTGCGGGCGGATCGTGCGGTCGACCACGCGGGCGCCAGGCGCCCCCGTACCCTGACGGGCGTGAACCGGGAACGATCGGGCGCCGCCGGACGACCCATCAGGGTGCCCGAGTGGTCCGACGCCCCCGACCGACGACGCCTCCCCGCGGGGCAGCTGGTCGCCCGACGACAGGACGACGCGTGACCACCGACGCCGTCACCCTGCTGCTGGCCCTGCTCACCGTCGCGAGCTGGGTGGCCTCGGCGGTGCTGCTGGTCGCCCACCTGGCCCCCGGTGTGCGTCGCCCGGTGTCGGACCTGCTGGCCGGTCAGATCCTGCCGCTGGCCCTGCTCGTGGCGGTCGTCGCCACCACCGGCAGCCTCTACCTGTCCGAGGTGGCCCACTTCCCGCCCTGCAAGCTGTGCTGGTTCCAGCGCATCGCCATGTACCCCCAGGTGCTGCTGCTGGGCGTGGCGTGGTATCGCCGCGACGAGGGCATCCGCCACTACGCCCTTCCCCTGGCCGTCATCGGGGGCCTGATCAGCACCTACCACATCGTGCTCGAGCGCTTCCCGTCGCTCGAGGAGTCGTCGGTCTGCGACCCCACCAACCCGTGCACCATCCGGTGGGTGGAGGAGCTGGGCTTCATCACCATCCCCACCATGGCCCTCAGCGCCTTCGTGCTGCTCGCGCTGCTGTTGAGCCACCTGCCGAGCGAGGATCTCGAACCCGATCCCGACCTCGACCCCGACCTCGACGCCGATCGCGACGCGGTTCTCGACGACCCTCGCGACGGCACGGACCGCGAGCGCTCCGACACCCCCGCCCCACCGTCCCGAACCGAGGCCCGATGAGCAACCGACCGAACACCCGACCCACGGCCAAGACCCGAGCGGTCACCAACGCCAGCAAGGCCGGCAAGACCTCGCCGCTGGCCATCTGGGTGCTCGCCGGCGTCCTGGGCCTGGCCATCGTGGCGGTGGTGATCGCCGCCTTCGTCACCCAGTCCGACCCCGTCGAGGGCCAGGTGCAGGACGTCAGCATCAGCGGCACCGCACTGACGGAGCTGCCCGAGGGCGGCGGCGACGACCCGGCCGTCGGCGCGCAGGCCCCGGTGGTCGAGGGGCACACCTTCACCGGCGAGCCGATCACCATCGGCGAGCCCACCGACGCCCCCACGATCGTGGTGTTCGTGGCCCACTGGTGCCCGCACTGCCAGCGCGAGGTCCCCCGGCTGGTGGAGTGGCGGGCCGACGGCACGATCCCCGACGACGTCAACCTGGTCGCGGTGGCCACCGGCACCGAGACGTCGGGGGACAACTACCCGCCACAGGCGTGGCTCGAGCGCGAGGACTGGCCGGGCGACGTGATGGCCGATTCCGACGACAGCGAAGCGGCCGGGGCCTACGGGCTGGCCTCCTACCCCTACTTCGTGGCGTTGAACGCCGACGGGACGGTCGCGGCACGCGGCGAGGGCGAGTTGGACCAGCAGGGCATCGAGGACCTGGTCGCCTCCCTGGAGGGGGCCCAGCAGTAGCCGCAACCGCCAGCAACGGCCGCAGCCGGCGGCCCGGGCGGGTCAGCCGCCGCGGACGGTCACCGTGTCGCTCGCGGTCACCTCGGTGAACTGGTCCACCAGCGCCTTCACCTCGACCTCCCACTCGCCGGCGATGGGCAGGTCGTAGTCGTAGGCCGAGAAGTGCCCGGGCCCGGCCCGCTCGAGCGGCACCTCGAGCGGCCCGATGTCTTCCGACGGCAACGTGAGCTCGACGGTCAGGCCCTCGACGTCGGCGACCGCACCGGTCGAGGTGAGCGTGTACACGTGGATCTCGGTGGGCCCGGCCTTGGCCGGGTCGATGGTGAGGTCGACGAGGAGGTCGTCGGCCACCAGCTCGGCCGAGTAGGGCTGGGCCAGCGCCGAGCGGGCCGGCTGGGCGTTCACCAACAGGGCGGTGACGGCCAGGATGGCCACACCGACGGCGGTCTCGAGCCTGATCGACCGCCGGTAGCCGGCCACGACCACCTCGGGATCGATCGGGTCGTCCCCGGCCTGGTCGTCGCCCTCGCCCTCGCCGACGTCCCCGTCGCTGCTGTCGCCCTCGGTTGCGCCCTCGCGGGCCACCCCGTCGCCACCCACCGCCGGGTAGCCACGCTGCACCCAGCGCCGGCCCAGGTAGCCGAAGGCCACCATCACCGCGAACAGCGCGAGCTTGACCAACAACAGGCGGCCGTAGGTGGTGGACCGCAGCGCTTCCAGGCTGCCCACCTGACGCCAGGCCTGGAAGCTCCCGGTGACGACCAGCGCCGCCACCGCCGCGAACGCCAGCGCCGAGAACCGCGGCACCACCTGCGCCAGCTCTGCCGGTTGCCGTCGCGGCAGGACGATGGCGAGCAGCACGGTGAGCCCGCCCAGCCACAGCGCCGCGGCACCGAGGTGCACCACGTCGGTCGCCATGGCGAACGGCACCAGCCGGCCCGTCGACGCGTGGCCGCCCAGGCCCGGGGTGACGAGCAGGGCCACGCCGACGACGGCGAACGCGCCGCGACGCAGGGGGGACGGCGGCGACGTGCCCTCGGTGCGGTGGCGTTGCACCAGCAGGAACCCGCCGGCCGCGACCAGCAGCGCAAGGCGGAGCAGCGCGACCTTCCCGAAACGGGTGTCGAGCACCGAGGAGGCGACATCGGGGTCGAGGGCGTCGGCCAACGGCAGGGCGCCCACGTAGGCCCCTTCGACACCGATGCTCACCACGGTGGCCGCCACGGCCACGCCCCACGCCGACCACAGCAGGCGGCGGACCCGGCCCACCCCCAGGCCCTCGGGCCAGGCCACCAGGCAGAACGCGGCCGCGCCCACCAGCAGGATCAGCGACGCGAAGACCGCGAACCGCACCACCGCGTACAGACCGCCGACCGTCGAGCTCCCGCCGTCGGCGGCCAGCAACCGCCGGGCCAGCGCCGCGGTGTCGCCCGTGGCGACGTCGCCCACCTGGAACGTGAACGCGCCGTGGACCGGGTGGCCATCGGCCGACACCACCCGCCACGTGACCACGTAGGACCCGTCGGGCAGGTCGGCCGGAAGGGGCTGGGCCACCTCGTCGCCGTGGCCGTCGGGGTGGTGGGCACCACCCGAGTCGACCCGGTCAGCGTTGCTGTCGTAGACCCGCACCGCGCCCAGTGACGCCTCGACCCCCTCGGAGAAGGTCAGCACCACCTCGGCCGGTGGCTCGTCGACCTGCTCGCCGGCCGCCGGAACGGTGGACTCCAGCGACGCGTGCGCGGCCGCGGGCCCGGCCCACGCGAGCAGCACGACCGCGATGACGCCGGCGCCGGCGACCAGCCTCTTCACAGAGGGGCGAGGTTACGAGGTTGCACCGGTCTCCGGTACGCGTAGGCCAACGCCCACAGCATCACGAGGCCGACCGCGTGGGTGAGGTGCAGGGTCTCCGCCCCCAGCGCGGCCCGCCCCTCGGCCACATCGATCGCGCTCGTCACCGCGAGGCAGGTGGCCAGCGCCGCCACCAACGGCACCATGCCCCACGCCCTGGCCGGGCGCCAGGCCGCGACCAGGAACCCCACCGCCAGCGCCACGTCGAACGACCCCATCTCACGGGCCACGTGCACCCCGGCGCCGGACTCGCTGCCCAGCAACACCGGCACGGCGAGGAGGAGCTGCGCGGCACCCAGGGTGGCCAGGCCGATCCGCCACGGCCGCAGGGCGTCGTGGTGGGCGGCGGCCTCGGCGGCGGCAGCCTCGCCGGCGAGGGCGGCCAGGATGGCCGCCGAGCGGTCGGGCACCGGCTGCGCAGCGTGGAGGTCGACGCGGTGCGCCAGGGCGACCGCCTCGGCCCGCCACGCCTGGCAGCCGGCACACACCGCGAGGTGCTCGTCGACGCGGGGGTCGTCGGGGTCGTGGCCGTCGAGACGGGCGGAGACCGCTTCACGGCAGGCGTGGCACTCCATGTGAGAAAGGGTCGTTGGTCCCTACGGAAAAGTTCCCGAGCGGCGCTCCGTCCTCCTACGGTGGCGGGGTGGCCCGTGACCCGCTGACCGAGCTGGCCCTGCGGGCCCAGGCCGGCGACCGCGTGGCCCTGTCCGACCTGGTGCGGGCCACCCAGGCCGACGTGTGGCGGGTGTGCGCCCACCTGGCCGACCGCGGCCAGGCCGACGACCTCACCCAGGAGGTCTACGTGCGGGCCCTGCGCTCGCTGCCCACGTTCCGGGGCGACTCGAGTGCCCGCACCTGGCTGCTGGCCATCGCCCGCCACACCGCGATCGACTCGGTCCGGGCGTCGGTGCGGCGGCGGGCCATGGTGGCGAAGATCCGGCCCCCCGAACCGGCGGACGACACGTCGGCGTCCGCGGACTTCGAGGACCTGCTCGCCGGCCTCGACCCCGACCGCCGGAGTGCCTTCGTGCTGACCCAGGTCGCGGGCTGTTCCTACGACGAGGCCGCCGAGATCTGCGGCTGCCCCGTCGGCACGATCCGGTCGCGGGTCGCCCGGGCCAGGGCCGACCTCATCGACGTGCTGCGGCGCGCCGAGGCGACATGAGCCCGTGGTACGGGCGCATCGCGGCCGGGCTAGCGGTGGTCGTCGGGGTGGTGCTGCTGGCCGCGCCGCCCGCCGGCGCCCACAACGTGTCCGGCGTCGGCGCCACCAACTACCTCACCACCCTCGAGGGCATCAGCCCGCAGACCCCGGGCATCACGGCCCGGGTGGTGGAGGCGGGCAGCCGCCTCCAGCTCACCAACACCAACGACCGGGAGGTCGTGGTGCTGGGCTACGAGGACGAGCCCTACCTGCGCATCGGGCCCGACGGGGTCTTCGAGAACCAGCGATCGCCCGCCACGTACCTCAACCGCGACCGCACCGGCTCGCAGACGGGTCCGTCCACCGTCGACCCCGAGGCCGAGCCCGACTGGAAGAAGATCTCGTCGAGCCACACCGCCCGCTGGCACGACCACCGCATCCATTGGATGGGGGCCAACGTCGACCGGCCCGACCACCGCTTCGTCGTGGAGGACCAGTGGGTGGTCCCGTTGGAGTACGCCGGCGACCGCCTCGAGGTCACCGGTCAGTTGATCTGGGTGCCGGGTCCCAGCCCCCTGCCCTGGTGGGGGATGGTGGTCGCCCTGATCGTCCTCGGGGCCGTGGTGGGGCTCCGGCCCTGGTGGGGCAAGGGCCTGGCCACCCTGCTGGCCGCACTGATCGTGACGGACCTGGCCCACGTCATCGGGATCGTGGGGGCCACGGCGGGAGGCCCGAACCTGGTCGCGGCCGGGCCGAGCCTGATCTATTCGATCGTCGGCTGGGGCGTGGGCATCGTGGGCGTCAGCCTGCTGTGGCGGGCCAAGCGCGACGGCCTCTTCGCGGCCATCTTCGCCGGCGTCCTGCTGGCGGTGTTCGGGGGGCTCAGCGACCTCAGCGTGCTCGACCACTCGCAAGTGCCGTTCGCGTGGAGCGCCGCCTCCGCCCGCGTGCTGGTGGCCGCCACCCTGGGCCTCGGCCTCGGTGTCACCTTGGGCTCGGGCCTGGCGCTGTGGCGCCTCGGTGCCTTCAGCGGCATCGCCGTGTCACGCGCTCCGGCACCCCCCGCCACCGGGGACGCCGGGGACCACCGGTAGCCTCGGGCCCATGGACAGCGAGGCGGAACCCGGCACCGAGGCCCCGACGGACGAGGTGAGCGGCGCCGACGACGACGCCCCGGCCGGAGCCGAGCACGACGAGGCCGAGCACGACGAGGCCGACCCGCCCTCGGGGGATCCGTCGGGCGCCGCGCCGTCGAGCAGCGGAGGGCGAAGGGGGCTGAGCGCCCTGAAGATCGCGGTGCTGGTGGTGGCGTTCGCCTTCCTGGGCGGCGCCGTGGGTTACCTGCTCGGCGATCGCACGGCGGGGCCCCCCGACAGCGCGGTCGACACGGGGTTCCTGCAGGACATGATCGACCACCACGAGCAGGCGGTCAGCATGGCCAGCGTCGCCACCGCGGGGGCGTCCGACCCGCTCGTTCGGGACATGGCGCGCGAGGTGCTGATCGAGCAGCGTTACGAGATCGGCCTCATGGACGGGTACCTCCAGGCGCGTGACGAGGGGCGGGGTGACCCGGAGCGCCAGGTGATGGCCTGGATGGGCCAGGCCGTGCCCTTGGCGGACATGCCGGGCCTGGCCACGCCCGAGCAGATGGAAGCGCTGCAGGCGGCCGACCCCGACGCCACGAACCTGCTGTTCCTCGAGCTCATGAAGGCCCACCACCAGGGCGGGATCGACATGGCCGAGTACGCCGCCCGCCACGCCGCCGATCCCCGGGTGCGCCATCTGGCCGAGGTGATGGCCCGAGTGCAACGCCAGGAGGTCCGCGAGTACGACCTGAAGATCGCGGAGCTGAACGGCGGGTGAGCCGGCATCACCGAGGCCGGGGCCGCGTCGCCGCGACCGCCCTG
Source organism: uncultured Microthrixaceae bacterium (assembly GCA_964635055.1). Lineage (GTDB taxonomy): Bacteria > Actinomycetota > Acidimicrobiia > Acidimicrobiales > DATDAH01 > JAEUJM01. Next base: position 14,081 of record CAZWMT010000049.1, read on the forward strand.
GCCGCGGCGCTCGCGGGCGGCGCCCTGCTCGGCCCGGCCGCGCTCCCCGCCGCCGCGCACGGTGGCGGCGGTGCCATCAGCCTGGTGAACATCGAGCCCACCGGCACCGACACCGTGGCCCTCGAGGTCTGTGTCACCTTCACCCTCGACCGCGACCAGGCCGACACCGCCCGGGTCACCGTGCGGGCCCAGGGGCCCGAGGACGCCGAGGTGCCCGTGGCCCGGATGGAGGTGGGCGATCAGCCCGGCCTGCGCACGGCCGAGCTGGAATTCCCGAGCCGGGGATCGTGGACGATCCTCGTCGAGTCCACCTTCCCACCCGCGCAGCTCTCGGTGCCCGTCACGGTGGGCGGCGACGTCCGGGCCTCCCCGGCCGCCACCGCCCTCGACCCGAACCAGGCCGCGGCGTCGTGCAAGCCCCCGTCGAGCGACACGCCCGCATGGCTCGTCGCCGGTCTGGGCAGCGCGCTCGCCATCACGGTGTTCGGTGGCCTGCTGCTACTGCTCCGCCGGGCCACCGCTGCACCGGAGCCGACCGAGCCCTCTTGATCCCGCCGCCGGCGGCGGTCACATCAGGGAGCCGAGGGCGAGCGGCGGGAGCGAACCAGCATCACCCCGCCGAAGCCGATGGCCGCGAGCACCAGCACCACGAGGACGACACCCGTGCTCGAGTCGTCCTGGTCGTCCTGGGCGTCACTCGCGGCGGCGTCCTCCTCGGCGTGGTGCTCGGCCACGGTCGTGGCCGACTCCTCGGCGTGGTGGTCGCCCTCGCCGGCGGTGGCCTCCTCACCGGCGGCCACCACGGTGACCTGCGGGGCCGGGTGCTCGGGCTCCTCACCCTCGCCGTCCCACTCCTCGATCCAGCCGATCTCGCCCGTCACACAGGTCTGCACGGTCTTGAGCAACAACACCTCGCCCACCGCATCGGCCGAGGGCGTGAGCTCGATCTCGAAGGCCTGGCTGGTGTGGGCGTCGAGCTCACTGCCAGGGTCGGCCGTGAAGGTCACCGTGTCGGCGGTCGATTCGGCGGTCCAGCCGTTGGGTGCGACCGGTGTGGCCTCGTCCACCCCGTCGGGGATCTGCACGGCCACCTCCCTGGTCGGTGACTCGTCGCACCCGTGCTCGAGGGTCAACCCCACGGCGGTGCTCGAGCCGGCCGGCACCTGCTCGACGGTGGGCTCCACGTGGGCCAGGGCCGGAGCGGCGCCGAGAACGACGGCGAGCACCGTCACGCCCCCGAGGGCGAACGCGCTCCGGGCTGAGGGGAAGGACATGGGCAGGCTCCTTGCGGGTGGATCCATCGGCCGGCACACCCACGGGTGCCCGGGTCGTCCAACGGTGGTCGAACGGGACACCCGTCGAGTTCCCGACCGCTCCCACGAGTCTCCGGGCGGGCACGACCCTCGCCCGGCGGCCACCCTGGCTTCGAGCGCTGCCGGCCCGGCACCCACCCGACCGGCACCCACTCAGCGGCCGAGCCAGACGTGACGCGGCCGCCACCCTGCCTCGGGCATCCGCCCCTGCCTGGCACCATGGGCCGATGACCGCCAGCGGCGACGGGCCGGGCCTCGACGCGGTGGTGGCCGCGACGCCCGCCGACCGCGACCGGGTGGTCGACCTGCTGCGGGTCGCCAGCATCCTCGCCGTGGTGTGCGGCCACTGGCTGATCGCCACGGTCGTGCGCGACGGGGCGACGTTGCAGGGCACCAACGCCCTCGCGGCCACGCCCTGGCTCCGGCCCCTGACGTGGGTGTTCCAGGTGATGCCGGTGTTCTTCATCGTCGGCGGCTTCGCCAACCTGCGATCGCTCGAGGCCTCCGGCGGCCGCGACACCGGCGCGTACCTGGCGGCGCGCGCCGAGCGCCTGCTGCGGCCCACGCTGGCGTTCACCGCGGTGTGGCTGGTGGTGGGCCCCCTCCTCGTACGCGGGTGGGACGAGCCGCTCGCGGCCGACGTGGCCCGGATCGTGGCCCAGCCGCTCTGGTTCCTCGCCGTCTACCTGCTGGTGGTGCTGGCCGCGCCGGTGCAGTTGGGCGTGCACCGGCGTCTCGGCCTGGTGTCGTTGCTCGCCCTGCTCGCGTTGGTGGCGGCGCTCGACGGGCTGCGCCTCGGCGAGCTGGCCCCCGGGGCGGCCGTGGTGAACTACCTGGCCGTCTTCCTGTTCGCACAGGAGCTGGGCTTCGCCTACGCCGACGGCCGCTTCGCCCAGGTGCGCCCGCGCACGGCGGTCGGGGTCGCCGCCGGAGCGCTGGCCGCGCTGGTGGCACTCACCACCGTGGGCCCCTACCCCGTCTCGATGATCGGGCTGCCGGGCCAGCGGATCTCCAACATGAGCCCGCCGACGCTGCCGATCCTGGTGCTGGGCGTGGCCCAGGGGGCGGTGCTGCTCGCGTTGCACGGCCCGCTCTCCCGGTGGCTGCAGCGGCCGAAGGTGTGGCGAGCCACCATCGTCGTGAACCTTGTGGTCCTCACGATCTTCCTGTGGCACCTCACCGCGTTCGTCGCCGCCGGCGCCGGGCTCCTCGCGCTCGGGCTGGCGGTGGTCGATCCCGGCACGGCCACCTGGTGGCTCGAACGCCCGCTGTGGCTGGTGACGGCTGCCGGGGTGCTGGCCGCCCTGGTGATGGCCGCCTCTCCGGTGGAACGGCGCCGCGTGGCCCCGCCGACGACGGGTCACGTGCCCCGGCGAGCAGCCGGGGCACTGCTGGCGGTGGCCGGCCTCGCCGGCCTGGCCCTGGCCGGCTTCGCCCACCCCTTCGCCGCGGGGCGCCGCGACCTGCTGGGCCTGCGCCTCAGCCCGATCGTGGCCGGGGCGTTGCTGCTGGCCGGCTGGCTGGCGGCCCGGGGCCCGACCACCCGCGGGTGACGGCGACGCTTCGGAGGCGGGGTCCCGCGGGCTCAGGGTCGGAGCACGCCGAAGCCGAAATCCCGTCCCCAACCGCGGCGGAACGCGAGATGGATCCAGAGTCGTGCCGCGTCCTCGACCATGCCGATGCACTCGGGGCCGCCGAGGTCGGCGACGTCGAAGCCGATCGAACGAGCCAGCGCCACGACGGTCGGACGGCCCTCGTCGGCACCCGCGATCGGGAGGAACGCGGCTGCATCCCCCACCGACCCGCCCTCGAGGTGCTCGGCACCGATGGTGTTGAACGCCTTCACCACGAACCCGTCGGGGGCGAGCCCGGCGACGTAGGCACCGACCGAGTCATGGCCGTCCGGGACGGGAATGCCCACGGCGTTGGTGGCGTCGACCACGACCTTGCCCGACAGCGGTCCGAGCGAGGCCACCGCGTCGGCCAGAGCAGGAACCGGTACGGCGAGAACGACCACGTCCGAGTCGGCCACCGCCGAGGCAGGGTCGGTGACCGCGATCCCCAGCGGGATGAGATCGGCGGCCCGTTCCGGGTGACGTACGCCGACGGTGACGTGGTGCCCGGCCCTGGTCAGCCCGCGGGCGAGCTGGCTTCCGACGTTGCCCGCTCCGATCACCGCTACCCGCTGGACCTGCTCGGGGTGACTCGTGTCGGCGATGCCGATCGATGCGCTCACTTCGACTGCTCCTCGCTCAAGGTGGGTTCACCATGCTCACCGGTAGCTGGTACACACGCGTCCTGGCCGTGCTCGGACCACCCAGGCGCGCTGGGCCGAGCGAACCGCAGCGGTGACGTGGCGCGGCCTCGGCGGACAGCAGCGTCTCGTTGGTGGGCCGGGGAGGATTTGAACCTCCGTAGGCAATGCCGACGGGTTTACAGCCCGTTCCCTTTGGCCACTCGGGCACCGACCCTTGGAGCAGGAAACCCTATCGCTTGTAGGGTCTCGTCATGCCAACGTTCGACGTCGTCTCCGAGGTGGACGCCCAAGAGGTGCGCAACGCGGTCGATCAGGCCAGCCGCGAGCTGGCGCAGCGCTACGACTTCAAGGGCACCAACTCCACGATCGAGTTGGGCACCAACGAGATCACGCTGCACACCTCGAGCGAGGACCGGTTGACCGCGCTCACCCAGTTGCTCGAAGAGAAGCTGGTCAAGCGCAAGGTCAGCCTCAAGGCCCTCGACTACGGCAAGGTCGAGGAGGCCTCGGGGGGCACGGTCCGCCAGGTGGTCACCCTGGCCGCCGGCATCTCGTCCGACAAGGCCCGCGAGCTCAACAAGTTCATCAAGGGCCTGGGGCTCAAGGGCATCCAGAGCCAGACCCAGGCCGATCAGCTGCGGGTGAGCGGCAAGAAGCGCGACGACCTGCAAGCGGTGATCGCCGCCCTCCGCGAGGAGGACTTCGGCATCCCGCTGTCGTTCAGCAACTTCCGCGACTAGAGAAGAACCCGACTCGGCGCCGTTGGTCCGCCCAGGGCGGCCCAACGGCGCCAGGCTCGTGGGTCAGGGGATTCCGATGGTGATCTCACACCCCGGCCCCGTGTCGGTGCCGGGACCGCCGCGGCAGAAGTCGTCGGACCCCGGACCACCGTTGAGCTGGTCGTCGCCCGCCTCGCCCCGAAGGCTGTCATCGCCACCGCGGCCGAGGAGCACGTCGGCGCCAACCTGACCGTCGAGGAAGTCGCTGCCCGACCCGCCGTCGAGCACGTCGCGACCGGCATCGCCGTCCAGCATGTCGGCGCCGGGACCGCCGAGGGCGTTGTCACGTCCGGCACCACCGTCGAAGAAGTCCCGGCCGCTCCGCCCGCAGAACACATCATCGCCACCGAGGGCGAGCACCAGGTCGATGCCGTCGGTGCCGAGGATCACGTCGTCACCCTCCGTGGGCTGCTGCTCGGCGCCGAGGTCGACGGTGACGTCATGACCCAGGCACTGCGGCACCGACGGCAGCGTGTAGGTGATGGTGACCAGGCCGTCACCCGACCGCACGCCCGCGGTGGTGAGGTGGGGCGGCCACGACGAGCCGCCACCCCCGCCACCGGCAGACCCGATCTGGGGGGGCAGGCCGCCGCCCCCGCCACCGAACAGGCCGCCACCGCCACCGCCACCGCTGATGCAGCCCACGATGCTCATCGGGGCGGTCGAGCCGCCGACCCCGGACCCGCCGATTCCCGCGGCACCGTCGTTGGTCGGCGTGCTCCCGTCCCCACCCGCGAGCTGGGTACCGCCAGCGCCACCCGATCCACCTCCGGCGCCACCGTTCTCCCCACCACCGGTGCCGCCCGCCACCGATGCGCTGCCCGCGTTCGGGCTGCCGACGGCCGCCGCTGACGCGCTGCCGGCTGCGCCCCCACCGCCGGCCCCCACGACGACGCGGTCGTCGAGGTCGGTGCCGCCCTTGCGGACGTCCGAGGCACCGCCGCCACCACCCCCACCGGCCCCGCAGTTGCGGGCCGAGTCGAACACGTCGAGCTGAGCGGCGGCGCCGGACCCACCGCCGTTGAACCCACCGCCGCCGGCGCCGGCGGTCGGGGCGCTGGTGGCCGAGCCGGCGCCACCCTGCCCACCGACGTAGACCGAGAGCTGCTCGCCCGGTGTCACCGGCACGTTCGTCTGCGCGCTACCGCCCAGCGCGCCCGCCGTGGTCGAGGAGGCGGCGCCGGCCGCCTGCTGGCTCCCACCCCCCTGGGCCCCGAAGGCCACGACCGTCAGCATCTCGACGCCGTCGGGCACCGTGAAGGTCTGCACCGCACCGGTGAACTCGAACGTCTCGGTGACCGGTGCCGGGCCGCCGGCGCCGGCCGGCGGCGCCGGCACGGCCACCAGTGCCGCACCGCCCAGCAACACCGCGGCCAGCCCCGCCGACCGCGTCCGAGATCCGATGATCGAGTGCATGGGTGCCCGCCTCCGAGTCCGATTGATGCCGGAGCCTACGCCCCACCGGCCCGTCCCGGGGCCCGGCGGCGGCGCTCGGGCGTGCCGACTCGGCGAGGCCTCTCGTACAAGGCAAGGAGGGGGACCGCCTTGTACGATGGTCGCCATGACCGCCAGCGGAGACCTGCGAGTGTCGGCCCGAGGGCAGATGAGCCTGCCGGCAACCACCCGCCACCGTTGGGGGCTCGACGAGGGTGGCGACGTCGGCTATCTCGATGTCGGGGACGCCGTCGTGATCGTCCCCGGCGGCGTCGACCAGATCCGTCGATTGCTCCTGGACGCCGTCTCGGACGCCGACTGGGACGAGGCCCGTGCCGGCTTCGGCGACCCCGACCTCGCCAACGAGTGATCCGCCTCGTCGACGACCAATTGCTCAGCGGGATCCTGCGCGGCGCTGACTCGCCGGATCTCGACAGCGAGGTGTTCACGACTGGCTACTGGTACGTCCGGCTCTGCCAGGCCGTCCTCGCCGCCGCCGATCGCACCGGCGTCCTGTCCGGGCCCTTCACCGCGCTCCCGCAAGACCAGCGCGAACGAGCGGCCCAGAGCCTCATCGAGCTCCCCGAGTCCATCGGCATCCTCAGCCTGCGTGCGCTGGGCCCGACCATCGGACAACTGCGGAAACGACACGACCTCAACATCCTGGGCATGGAGGTGCTGGCGGCCGCGGTGCAGCTGAACGCTGAGGTACACCTCTCCGCCGCTTCGCCCCGGCTCGCGGCCGCCCTCGAGCAGGAGCGCCGTCGGGTGGTCCTCCACCGCTGAGGCTGGAGGGCCATGCCGCCGGGGTCCCACCACCGCGTGGGGCGGCCGGGAGGCAACCGATCACGAGATCGGCCGGAAGGGGAAGTACTGAGGCTGGACGGCGCCGTCGCCGCCGGGCCAGCCGGTGATCGCGTCGCCGGTCCACACGGGGTACTGCACGGCGAGGTCGCCGTCGAGGAGCTGCCACTCGTCGGTGGCGGGGTCGTAGACCGCGGACTGGATGTTGTTCGAGTTGAAGAAGATCATCCGGTCACCGATGCCGAGCACGTGGCTGAAGTGACCCTCCGCCGGGCTGGGCGACGGAACCAGCCAGTCGTCCCGCTCGTGTCCCGCGAGCACGCTGTGGAACTGGGGCATCGAGCCCGTGTTCCGGAACAACGCCATGTCGTCGGTGCAGTCGAGCTGGGCGATGGCGGTGCCGAGGGGCGCCTCCTCGGCGGCGACCGTGGTGCGCCACTGCGGCTCCCCGTCGGTGAGGGTGAGGAGGTGCAAGGTCGGGTCGACGTACCCGACCCACCCGCGGGGCCGTGGGTCGGTGTCGGACAGCAGGGGCTCACCGACGTCCTCGAGGATCGACCCCGACATCACCGCCACGGTGTCGCCGGCCAGGCACTGGGCGTCGACCCGGGCCTCGGGCGAGGGCAGCCGCTCCCACCGGTCGTCCGCCGGCGAGTACGCCCACAACTGCTCGATGACGTCGTCCCTCGGCCCGAGGACGAACACGGCCCGGCCGTCGCTGGTGGCGCCGACCGGTTCGGTGGCACCGTTGGCCAGTCCGTCCATGGCCCCCGGCATCGTCACCTCGCGCCACTCGTCGTCGGTCACCGAGTAGACGGACGCGGCGTACGTGCCCGGCTCGCACGTGCCCGACGTGTCCTCGGGATCCGGGTTCGGGTGGGGGCAGTCGATGCCGAGCACCACCACGTCGTCATCGACGGCGATCGCCTCGGGGTACTGCACCGGGTCCGGGAACGGTGCCTCGGGCAGGCGCTCCATGGCCGGGGTCTCGACATCGAAGAGGGCCCCGTCGGTGCGGGCGAGCACGACCCCCTCGGGTGAGCGAGGCGCGCCGGCGAACGGATCGTCGCCCACCGGGTCCGGCGTCCCGACCGCGCCGCCATACACGAAGAGTCGGTCGCCGACCCACGCCAGCGCCGGGCTCTGTCGCGGGCTCAGCCCGACCTCGTCCGCCGGTCCCATCGCCTCGGGCGACCCGGCCGAGCCGCAGGCGGCCAGCGCGCCGACGACACCCGCAACGCCCACCAGCACGATCCCCCGACGACGCACCCGATCAGTCTGGCGGTCCGGCGTCGGCCGCGCGCGTCGCCACTCAGCTGTCGTAGTAGCCGGAGTGGATGTAGACGCAGGGGACGCCGGCCGCGTGGAACATGTCGACGTTGCGGCGGTCGTCCTCGAAGGCCAGGCGCAGGTCGAAGCCGTAGTCGCGCAGCTCGTCGACGGTGCGGTGCTTGAAGTGGCGCGAGGCCATGTAGTCGGCGTGCTCGCGCATGATCAGCAGGTCCCAGCGCAGCTGGTAGCGCGCCAGCCAGCCCAGGGTCTGGGGCTGCACGCGGATCGGTCGGGCGGTGAGCAGGATCACCCGAAGCGCCGGGTCGAGCAGGTCGAGCAGGCGGGCCACCTCGTCGATCAGGGGGTCGTCGCCGCAGGCGTGGAAGAACGCCTCCCAGTCGCGCCGGGGGTACTCCAGGTAGTGCTGGCGCCCAGCTGCGTCGGACAACACGCCGTCCATGTCGAACACCACGGCCGGGCCGGGCTCGACCCGGCCCTCACGCCACTGCCAGTTGTCCCAGTCGCCCGCGACCAGCCCCGGCACGCGCTCCTAGTCCTCTTGGGGCGCGGCGGCCGCCCGCTCGCGGATCTCGTCGACGACCGAGGCGTCGGCCAGGGTGGTGGTGTCGCCCAGGACGTGGCCGTCGGCCACGTCGCGCAGGAGCCGCCGCATGATCTTGCCGCTGCGGGTCTTGGGCAGGTCGGGCACGAAGATCACCGTCTTCGGGCGGGCAGTGGGGCCGATCTTGGTGGCCACGTGTCGGCGCAGCTCCTCACCGAGCTCCGTCGACGCCTCCTGGTCGCCCTTCAAGATGACGTAGCCGATGATGGCCTGGCCGGTGGTGGGGTCGTTGGCGCCGACGACGGCGGACTCGGCCACCGATGGGTGGTCGACCAGGGCCGACTCGACCTCGGTGGTGGAGACACGGTGGCCCGACACGTTCATCACGTCGTCGACCCGTCCGAGCAGCCACAGGTAGCCGTCGTCGTCGATCTTGGCCCCGTCCCCGGCGAAGTAGCGGCCCGGGTACTTGCTCCAGTAGGTGTCGAAGTAGCGCTCGGGGTCGCCGTAGATGCCCCGCAGCATCCCCGGCCACGGCCGGGTGAGGGTGAGGTACCCACCGCCCCGCTCGATGGGGGTGCCGGCGTCATCGACCACCTCGACACCGATGCCCGGGAGCGGGAAGGTGGCCGATCCCGGCTTGGTGACGGTCACGCCCGGCAGGGGGGTGATCATGTGGCCGCCGGTCTCGGTCTGCCACCACGTGTCGACGATGGGGCAGCGCTCCCCGCCGATGTGGGTGTGGTACCACATCCACGCCTCGGGGTTGATGGGCTCGCCGACGGTGCCGAGGAGCCGGAGGGTGGACAGGTCGTGCTTGGCGGGCTCCTGCGTGCCCCACTTCATGAAGGTGCGGATGGCGGTGGGGGCGGTGTAGAGCTGGGTGACGCCGTAGGTCTCGACGATCTGCCACAACCGGTCGCGGCCCGGTGTGTCGGGGGTGCCCTCGTAGATCACGGAGGTGGCCCCGTTGGTGAGGGGCCCGTACACGATGTAGCTGTGGCCGGTGACCCAACCGATGTCGGCCGCGCACCAGTAGATGTCGGTGTCGGGCTTCAGGTCGAACACGTACTTGTGGCTGAACGCCACATGGGTGAGGTAGCCCCCGGTGGTGTGCATGATGCCCTTGGGCTTGGCCGTGGTGCCCGAGGTGTAGAGCAGGTACAGCAGGTCCTCGGAGTCCATGGGCTCGGGCGGGCAGTCGGTGGACGCCTCGGCCATGAGGTCGTGGTACCAGTGGTCGCGACCCTCGGTCATGGTCACGTCCTGCCCGGTGCGCTGCACCACCACCACCGAGCGGACCGACGGGGTGGACGTGACGGCGGCGTCGACGTTCACCTTCAGGCCGGACGGGGCGCCGCGGCGGTAGCCGCCGTCGGCGGTGATCACCACGCCGCACTCGGCGTCGTTGATGCGGTCGATGAGCGAGTCGGGTGAGAAGCCGCCGAACACCACCGAGTGCGCGGCGCCGATGCGGGTGCAGGCCAACATGGCCACCGGTAGCTCGGGGATCATCGGCATGTAGATGGCGACACGGTCGCCCTTGGCCACGCCGAGTCCCTTCAGGACGTTCGCGAACTTCCGCACCTCGTCGTACAGGTCGGCGTAGGTGATGGTGCGGGTGTCGCCCGGCTCGCCCTCCCAGTGGTAGGCCACCTTGTCGCCCCGGCCGGCCTCGACGTGACGGTCGAGGCAGTTGTACGACACGTTGAGCTGACCGCCGAGGAACCACTTGGCGAACGGCAGGTCCCACTCCAGCACGGTGTCGAAGTCCCTGCTCCAACTGACCAGCTCACGGGCCTGGCGGGCCCAGAAGGACTCGTAGTCGGCGTCGGCCTCGTCGTACAGCGAGCGGTCGGACACCAGCGCATTCGCGGCGAAGTCGGCCGGCGGCGGGAACGTGCGCTCCTCGCTGAAGTAGTTCTCGATCGTGGGTTCGGACATCGGTTCCCCTCCGGGCGCGGCTCGGCCTGCGGTGCGGTGGCGATCCTAGTGACCCCCACTCCCCGCCCGTTCGGGACCACCCGCCGGTGCAGGCGCTGCCCGCACCACTGGCCACCTCACCCGCAGGCGGTGGCCTTCGCCAGCGCGGCGCAGACCGCGGCGAGGCGATCGGGGCCGAGCCTGGTGACCAGGTCGGTGCACAGTGCCGGTCGGATCAGGCTCAGGTTGTCGACGTTGAGGACGCAGGCCGCGGGCAGGCCGTCGGTCTCGTCCAGCGACACCTCGGTGGGGATCCCCCGGATGGTGCGGGTCACCGGCACGGCGAGGACCTGGTTCAGCACCTCGACCGCCTCCGTCCGCGTGAGGATCAGGAACGGGCGACGGCCCGACTCGGGGTGCTCGTACCACCACACCTCGCCACGGGCTACCACGGGTCGAACCCTGCTGCGGCCTCCTCGGCATCGAGACGCTGGAGGGTCTCCCGCGTGCTCACCTCGCCGGCGGCGTCGGGATCGCCCCACTCGTCGGGAGTGCCCTGTGGGATGCGGCGGTAGCCCGCGACGATGGCCTGGCCGACGGCCCGGTCGGCGGTGCTGGCGAGCGCCTCGGTGAGCAGGTCGCGGATCAGCGCCGAGCGCGAACGCCCCTGACGGGCCGCTTCGTCGTCGAGGGCGGCCACGAGTTGCTCGCTGAGCTGCACCATCGTCTGTGTCCGGGCCATAGCCCTACCATAGCCCTATGATCCCGCGCGCAGGCTGACGAGGTCGGGCCCTACGGCACCGCCAGGTCGGCGGCGACGCAATCGAGGTTCGGACGGGCGGCGAAGCCCAGGTGGTCGAGACCGAACAGGTCCTCGATGCCGCACAGCAGTGAGTAGTGGTTGTAGGGGGTGTCGTCGATGGAGCCCGCTTCGAGCTGAGGCGACAGCAGCACCGCGCCCGTGCGCCCGCCGCCGGGGCCGTTGATGCCCGGGGCGTCGGTGTTGGGCCCGGTGGGCTCGTCGCAGCAGGCGCTCGAGTCACCGTCCGGGCCGACCAGCTCGGCCTCGTCGAAGGTGATCACCACCAGCCCGTCCTGGGTGTAGGCCGGCGAGTCGAGGATCTGCGGCACCCACTCCTGCAGGAAGGCGTCGGCCGACACCAGGCCCCCCGGCTCACCGTCCACGCAGGGCTCGTCGTGGCCGTCGTTGCACAGGTTCGGGGTGATGTAGGTGAGGTTCGGCGTCTGGTCGGCCGACGCCAGGTCGGCGGGCAGCTCGGACAGGTCGACCACGTGCTCGGCGCACGACGCCTCGTCGTCGATGATCGAGTGGAAGTAGACGAAGGGGTTGTGGCGGGCGGCGTACTGGTCGTCGACCCGGGCGGCCTGGGTGGTGTCCACCTCGCCGACCTCCGGGTGACGGCAGGGCGTGCCCATGTCCTCCATGTACCCACCCCAGGTGAGGCCGGCGTCCTCGAGCTGGCCGGCGACGGTCTCGACCGACGCCGGGTACACGCACCCCTCGCCCTTCTCGATGCCACCGGCCGTGGTTCCCGTGCTCTCGAAGTCGGCGAAGGTGATGCAGTCGGCCTGGGTGGTGGGGTTCGGGGGCTGCCCGCTGATCTGGGCGAGGTAGTTGCCGAGGCTGGCGTGGCCGATCCCGAAGTAGTTGGTCAGGAACTGCCCCTGGCCCTTGAGCTCCTGGAGGAACTCGGCGGGCGAGTCGGCGCCGAAGGTGGTGCCGAAGGTCTCGTTCTCGAGGTTGATCACGAAGACGTGGCCGATCCCCTGGTCGGCGGGGGCGGTGGTCTCGGTGGGCCCGGCCCCCGTGGTCGACGTCGATGCGGCATCGTCGCCGCCGTCCCCGCTCGATCCGCACGCGGCGGCGAGCAACACCAGGGCGACGGCGACGGGTGGGACGAGCGACCGCTTGAAAGAAGTCATGGTGACCAGAAGGTAGACGGATCCTGACCGGGAGATGACACGATCCACTGCAGGACCCGGAACGCGCCCAGACCGGCGGGGTCGCACAACGCCTCGGCCTCGGTGACCCGGCTACGAGCCCGGATCGCGGCGAGGTCGCCCACCTGCGCCTGCTCGGCCCACCGACGCCGGCCCTCGTCGACCAAGGCGCCGATGCCGTGGTCGGCCAGGAAGTCGACCTGGGGCTGGTCGAGGTCCGGCCGGCGCACCGCCGCGAGCTGGTCGACGGCCACCTCGACGGTGATGTCCTGGGTGCCCGGCTGGTCGAGCGGCGGTCCGCCCCGCTCGTGGCCCCGGTAGGTACGCAACCACTCGGCCTGGGGGCGCTCGGCCATGGACGCGGTCGTGTCCGCGTAGTCGAACACCACCACCCTCCCCCGCTCGACCAACCGCAGCGCATCGGTGAGCCAGATCGAGGCCGCGTCCTGCACGGGTACCCGGGCCCCCACGGGCGCGTCGACGCCCTCCAGGGCAGGCGGGAGCGGTCCGTCCAGCGGGGCCAACACCTCCTGCCCGTCGTCCACGTACACCTCCGCCCAGCCGTCGGCGGTCCGCTCGACCAGCCGGAAGGCCAGGTTGTCGAGCAGCTCGTTGGCCACGATCACGCCCACGAAGGGCTCGTCGGGCAGATCCGCCAGACGCTCGACGCCGTCGGGCTGGAGCGCCCGTTGGGCCGCCGAGCGCTCGACGGCCACGTAGCGCAGCGCCGGCGAGCAGGCGGGCCCGGCCAGCCGGACCGTGCGGGCCAGCGTTCCCGGCCCGGCGCCGGCGTCCACCACCGTGAACGGATCGGGCTCGCCCAGGTCGTGCCACCACGTGTCCAGCGCCCCCGCCAGCACGGCGCCGAACAGCGGCCCCACCTCGGGACTGGTCAGGAAGTCACCCCGTCGCCCCGCCTGCCCCCCCGACGCGTAGAAACCGCGTTCGAGGTCGTAGAGCGCCCGCTCCACGAAGACGTCGAAGCGCTCGGGACCCATGTCGTTCGCAACGACTACAGCGCGCCAGCGCCTTTCGTGACGACGCTCACCCGCCGGCGGCGAGGCTGGCCACGTCGCCGAAGTGGGTGACGAGGCCGGGGAGGATGCCCATGACCAGGGTGGCCACGGCGGTGATGGTGATGGCCGCCACCAGGGAGAACGGGACCTTGACCGGTGTGCGGTCGTCGCCGGCCACCGGCTGCATCCACATCTCCCTGGCCACGTTGGCGTAGTAGTACAGCGCGATCACCGAGTTGATGGCGATGGCCACCGCCAGGATGATGCCGGTGGTCGAGGTGCCGTCGAGCACCGCCCGGAACACCAGGAACTTGGCCACCCAGCCGCCGAGGGGCGGGATGCCGGCCAGGGAGAACAGGAACAGCGTCATGGTGACGGCCAGGCCGGGGGCGTACTCGAACAGGCCGGCGAACGACGAGATCTCGGCGGAGCGCGTCTTGCGGGCGACCGCGATCACGACCGCGAACGCCCCCAGGTTCATCGCGGCGTAGATCACCAGGTAGACCACCACGGCGGTGAGGGCGGTCTTGGGGTCGCCGGGGGTGGCCAGCGGGGCCAGCATGTAGCCGGCCTGGGCGATGCCCGAGTAGGCGAGCATGCGCACGACGTTGGTCTGGCGCAGGGCGATCAGGTTGCCGACCGTCATGGTGAGGATCGACAGTGCGGCGAAGAACCACTGGGTGACGTCGCCCCGCCCGTGGAAGCCCACGAACACCAGGATCATCAGCGCCACGAACCCGGCCGCCTTCGACGCCACCGCGAGGAACGAGGTGATGGGGGTGGGGGCGCCTTCGTAGGTGTCGGGCGCCCAGGTGTGGAACGGCACCGCGGACACCTTGAAGGCGAACCCGATGAGCGTGAAGATGATGGCGAGGGTGAGCACCGGGGTGCTGTTGGCCGCCTCACCGATGCGGTTGCCGATCTCGATGATCTGGGTGGTGCCGGTGAGCCCGTACAGCAGCGACATGCCGTAGAGCATCACCGCCGAGGCGAAGACGCCCATCAGGTAGTACTTCATGCTGGCCTCGTTGCCCTTCAGGTCCCGCTTGCGCCAGCCCACCAGCAGGTAGGCGGGGATCGAGAGCAGCTCGAGGGCCACGAACATGGTGATGAGGTCGCGGGCCGAGGACATGACCACCATGCCCAGCAGTGACGACAGCAGGAGGAAGTAGTACTCGCCCTCGTAGTAGTCGCCCTCGGCCACGTAGTTGGTGCTCAGGAGCACCACGATGTAGCCGCTGATCAGGAAGAGGGCCTTGAACACCAGCGAGAAGTCGTCGACCGCGTACGCGCCGCCGAACAGGATGCGGTCGCCGCCGTCGATGGCCAGGGTGATGACGGGGATCAGCGAGGCCAGCAGGCCGATGCCGGCCAGCGACGACAGTGCCCACTTGCCGTCCTCGTCGGTGAAGAGGTCGACCAGCAGCACGACCACGAGCGTGCCCGTGAGCACCAGCTCTGGCGCGAGTGCGTGGTAGTCGAGGTCGGGCGCGGAGAAGCCGGCGACCTGCGCGAGCAGGAAGCCTGCGACCTGGGCGAGCAGGGACGCGAGCACGCCCTCAGCCACCCGCCCCGAAGGCGCTCAGCGCACGGGTTACCGCACCGTCGGTCACCGAGAAGATGATGTTGGGGTACACGCCGAGCACGACGATCAGCAGGACCATGGGTGTCCATGCGACCAGCTCGAACGGGGTGGCATCGGGAATCGTGTGGCCCTCCCATTCCTCCTTCGGCGTGCCGAACGCCACCCGCTGGTAGAGCCACAGCAGGTAGCCGGCGGCCAGCACGGTACCCACCGCGGCGATCACCATGTAGACGCGGAAGACCACCTCGTCCATCCCCGCACCGGGGTTGTAGGCCGACAGCACGGCGGGGAACTCGCCCCAGAACCCGGCCAGGCCGGGAAGGCCGAGTGAGGCCATCACGCTGAGGCCCAGGATCCACGCCATGTGCGGGGCCTGCACGAGCAGGCCACCGAGGCGCTTGATCTCGAGGGTGTGGAAGCGGTCCTTGGTGGAGCCGGCGATGAAGAACAACATGCCGGTGATGAGGCCGTGGGCCACCATGCCGAAGATGGCGGCGTTGAAGCCGAAGTCGGTGAGGGTGGCGATGCCGAGCATCACGAAACCCATGTGGGCCACCGACGAGAAGGCGATGAGCCGCTTCATGTCGGTCTGGGCCAGGCAGCACAGCGCCCCGTAGATGATGCCGATGACCGCCAGCAGCGCGATCCACGGCGCCCACTCGGAGGCGGCGTCGGGCAGCACCGGTATGGCGATGCGGATGAAGCCGTAGGTGCCCAGCTTCAGGAGCACCGCGGCCAGGATCACCGAGCCGACGGTGGGCGCCTCGGTGTGGGCGTCAGGCAGCCAGGTGTGGAACGGGAACATCGGCACCTTGATGCCGAAGCCCAGGAACATGCCGCCGAAGATCAAGAGCCCGGTGGTGCGGGCGATGTCGCCACCGGCCAGCGCGGCCAGGTCGGGGATCTGGAAGGTACCCAGCTGGAAGTAGAGGGCCAGGAACGACACCAGCATCAGCGCCGAGCCGAACAGGGTGAAGAGGAAGAACTTGATCGAGGCGTACTGGCGGTTCGGGCCGCCCCACACGCCGATCATGAAGTACATGGGCAGGAGCACGACCTCGAAGAACACGAAGAAGAGGATGAGGTCCTGAGCGAGGAACGTGCCCACCATCCCCGTCTCGAGGATGAGGATGAGGACGAGGAAGGCCTTGGGGTTGTGCGGCTCCGGGAAGTGCTTCCAGGAGTAGATGACGCACAGGGGCACGACCAGCAGGGTGAGGGCCAGCAGTGGCAGCGACATGCCGTCGAGGGCCACGTGGTACCGGGAGTCGATGAGGGGGATCCAGCTCTCGTCGACCTGGTACTGGAGGAGGGCCGTGTGGTCGTAGTCGAAGTTCGCCATGAGGAGGACTCCGACACCGGCGGTCGCCAGCGACGTGACCAGGGCGATCAGCTTGTGCGTCTCCTCCTGGGCGCGCGGCACGAGCAGCATCAGCGCTGCGCCCGCCAGCGGCAGGAAGATGGCGAGGCTCAAGCCCCAGCTATCGAGGAAGTCGGACATTGGTCTGCCTCAGCTCCTAAACGATGATCACGAAGATGCCGGCGATCAGGACCACGCCCCCGAAGAGCAGAGCGGCGTAGTTCGAGATCTTCCCGGTCTGGATGCCCCGGAGCAGCTGCCCCGAGCCCTCGGCGGCGGACCCCGAGGCGTTGACGGTGCCGTCGATGGCGCCCTGGTCGACGAAGCGGTACAGGAAGCGGGCGGTGCCCCGGGCACCGGTGGCCACGCCGTTGACGATGGCGTCGAGCACGTTCTGGTTGACCCAGTACATGGCCCGGGCGATGGGGCCCTTCACCCCCGCCACGATCACGTTCTCGTACAGGTCGTCCAGGTAGTACTTGTTCTCGAGGAACGTGTACCCCGCGTGGGCGGCCTTGTTGCGCTCGGTGAGGCCGTGGGGCCCCTTGTCCTTGAAGAAGTAGAAGTAGGCCAGGGTGATGCCCAGCAGCGCCAGAAGCGTGGACACGATGGCGAGCGGCAGCGAGAACTCGGGATGGTCGATGGCCGGGAAGTTGGCGATCGGCTCGATCCAGTGCTCGAACTTCAGCTCGAAGCTGTCGGGGGCGATGGCCGCCGGCAGGTTGACGATGCCGAGGAACAGGGCGAAGCCGGCGAGGATCCGCAGCGGCCACAGCATGATCTGGGGAGACTCGTGCGGGGTGCCCTCACCGCGGTACTCGCCGAAGAAGGTCAACCAGATCGTCCGGGTCATGTAGGCGGCGGTGAGCATGGCGCTGAACGCGCCGAACACCAGGATCAGCGTGTAGGCGTTGCCGTTCTGACCCTGCTGGGCGCCGGCGAGGATCTCGTCCTTCGACCAGAAGCCGGCCAGCGGCGGGATGCCCGACAGCGCGATCGAGGCGATGAGGAAGGTGCGGAAGGTGGTGGGCATGTACTTGCGCAGCCCGCCCATCTTGCGCATGTCGAAGGTGTGGTGGGCGGCGTGGCTCACCGACCCGGCGCCGAGGAAGAGGCAGGCCTTGAAGAAGGCGTGGGTGAAGAGGTGGAAGATGGCCGCCGTCCACGCGCCCACCCCGAGGGCGGCCACCATGTAGCCCAGCTGGCTGATGGTGGAGTAGGCCAGGACCTTCTTGATGTCCTTCTGCGCGAAGGCCAGGCAGGCCGCCATCAGGGCGGTGAACCCCCCGATGAAGGCCATGTAGTTCAGCCCGCTCGTCCCGATGGACAGGCCCTGGAAGAACACGGGGTAGAGCCGGGCCACGAGGAACACGCCGGCGACCACCATCGTGGCCGCGTGGATGAGGGCGGACACCGGCGTGGGGCCGGCCATGGCGTCGGGCAGCCAGGTGTGCAGCGGGAACTGCCCGCTCTTGGAGGTGACCGCGGCCATGAGGGCCAAGGCACCGACGAGCATCACGGTGTGGCTCATGGTGCCGTCGAGGGCGGCGATGTTGGTGTCGATGATGCCGAACGTGCCCGCCCCGAAGAACAAGACGATGACGCCGATGATCAGGCCGACGTCGCCCACCCGGTTGGTGAGGAACGCCTTGAGGGCGGCGTTGCTGTTGGCCTGCTCCTCCCACCAGTGGCCGATCAGCACGAACGAGCAGACGCCCACCAGCTCCCAGCTGGTGAGGAGCTGCAGCGTGCTCTGGCTGATCACCAGCATCAGCATCGAGGCGGTGAACAGGCTGAGGAACGCGAAGTAGTGGGTGAAGCGGCGGTCGCCCTTCACGTACTCGGTCGAGTAGATGTGCACCAGCAGCGAGATGCTGGTGACGGTGAACACCATGATCGCGGCGAGGCCGTCGACCAGGGTGCCGGCGGTGAACTCGACGCCGCCCGACTGCCACCAGGTGAACGTGTGGATGATGGGGAGCACGACGTGCTCGCCCCCCTCGCCCTCGCCCGACGCCGCGAAGATGCCCGAGAGCCCCGAGTGGCCGCCGGCGGTGTTGACCCGGTCGATCCACTGGGCCAGCACGCCCACGGCGAACACCCACGAGGCCGCCACCGCCGGGATGCCCACCTCGGAGCCGCCGCGGGGCATCCGCTTGCCGAGCAGGAGGATCACGAGGAACGACGCCGCCGGCAGGGCAGGGATGACCCACGCGTGGTCGAGGAAGAACCCCGGTGCCGATTCGTGGGCGGCCTCGGCCGCCAGGGTCAGCGCGAACATCGTCAGCCCTTCATCAGATCGAGCTCTTCGAGGTCGATGCTCGTCCGGTTGCGGTAGATGAGGAGGATGATGGCGAGGCCGACACCCACCTCGGCGGCGGCCACGGCGATCACGAAGAGGGCGAAGACCTGCCCGCCGATGTCGTCGTTCATGGCCGCGAAGGCCACCAGGTTGATGTTGACCGCGTTCAGGATGAGCTCGATCGACATCAGCACCATCACGCCGTTGCGGCGGGCCAGCACGCCGTAGACACCGATGCAGAACAGCACCGCGGCCAGCAGCAGGAATTGGTTGAGCAACATGGGCGGGGCCTAATCCCTTCTCGCCACGACGATGGCGCCGACCAGGGCGGCCAGCAGGAGCACCGACACCACCTCGAACGGCACGAGGTAGGTGCTGAAGATGGCGTCGCTGACCTGCGCGGTGGTGGTGACCGTGTCGGCCGGCAGCTCACTGTCCTCGAAACGGTCGAGGAGGGTGTAGCCGAGCACCGCCAACAGCAGCACGGCGACCAGCCCGCCGATCCAGCGCTGGTCGTGGTCGAGGTCGGCCTCGCCACCGATGGGGGCGCGGGTGAGCATGATGCCGAACAGGAACAGGACGATGATCGCCCCGATGTAGACGAGGATCTGGGTGGTGCCCACGAACTCGGCGCCCAGGATGAAGTACAGGCCACCAACGCCGGCCAGCACCAGCACCAGGTAGAGGGCGGCGTGCACGACGTTGTTGGTGGTGACCACCCGCAGCGCCGCCGCCACGATGACGAGGGCGATGATGCCGAAGGCGATGTTCTGGGCGACCAGGAGGTCGGCGGCGACGATCATCGGGCTCCCCTCATCGTGTCCGGGCTCATCGCGGGATCTTCTTCACTTTCTGCTCGGACCCGGCCTCGTAGGCCTCGTGGTCCGGCACGGTCAGCATCCACTCGCCCAGCCGCTCCTTGTCATGGAGCAGGTCGGCGAGGCGGAACTCGGAGTACTCGTACTCGGGGCTCCAGAACAAGGCGTCGAACGGGCACACCTCGACGCAGATGCCGCAGTACATGCACAGCGAGTAGTCGATGTCGAAGCGGTCGAGGGCGTTCTTCTGGCGGGGGCTGCCGCCCTCGCGCCGAGGCGGGGCCAGGTACTTGTGGCCCTCGATGTAGATGCACCAGTCGGGGCACTCACGCGCGCACAGCATGCAGACCGTGCAGTTGTCCTCCTTGAGGGCGATGACGCCGCGGGCCCGAGGGGTGGGCGTCTCCTTCTCGTGGGGGTACTGCACGGTGACGGCCGGCTTCAGCATCGTGCGCAGGGTGACGCCGAGGCCCTTCACCAGGCCGGGTACCTGAGGCACTAGAACACCACCTTCAACACGCCCGTCGCGGCGATGTTCAGCAGCGAGATGGGGATGAGCACCGTCCACGCGAACTTCTGCAGCTGGTCCTCACGGAACCGGGGGAAGGTGAACCGGAACCAGAAGATGAAGAACGACACCAGCATCACCTTGGCGAACAGCACGACGGGGCCGATCACGTTGAGGGCGTTGCTGTCGAGGTCCATGCCCGGCAGCCACCAGCCGCCGAGGAACATGGTGGCGGCGATGGCGGCGAAGGCGAAGGCGGTGCCGAACTCGCCGATGAAGAAGAACAGGAAGCGGAACCCGGTGTACTCCACCTGGTAGCCGCCGACGATCTCGGACTCGGCGACCGGCATGTCGAACGGGGTCTGGGTGAGCTCGGCCTGCACCGCGATGAGGAACACCGCGAAGCCGACGAACTGGGTGAGGATGAAGGGGTTGCCGAGGAAGTCGAACCCGAAGATCGACCCGTTGGCCTGGGCCGCCACGATGCCCTGCAGGCTCAGCGTCCCGGCCTGGATGACCACCCCGACCACCGCGAGCACCAGGGGCAGCTCGTAGGCGATCAGCTGGCCGGCGGCGCGCAGGCCACCCATGAGCGAGTACTTGTTGGCCGAGGCCCAGCCGGCCATCAAGATGCCGATGACCGACAGCGACGAGACCGCCAGGGCGAAGAAGATGCCGACGTCGAGGTTCTCGACGTAGAGGTCGGGACCGGCGGGCACCACCACGAACAGCAGGAAGGTGGACAGCACGACCACCAGCGGGGCGATGGCGAAGACCAGGCGGTCGGCCTTGTCGGGGAAGATGTCTTCCTTCTGGATGAACTTCACCCCGTCGGCCACGAGCTGCAGCACGCCGTGGGGGCCCGCCTCCATGGGCCCGAGGCGGCTCTGCATGTGGCTCATCATCTTCAGCAGGAACACGTAGCCGAGGATCAGCGCCGACAGCGGGATGAAGGACAGGACGATGACCACCTTGATGGTGGTGACCTGCCAGTAGGCCAGATCGATGGCGAGGAGCGTGCTCATCGATCGATGTCTCCCAGGATGAAGTACAGGCTGGCCAGGATGGTGATGACGTCGGGGACGTAGACACCCTTCATCACCCAGGGCACGATCGAGATGTTGTTGAACGACGCCGAGCGGATCTTCACCCGGAACGGCACCAGGTCGCCCTTGCTGACCACGTAGTAGCCCATCTGGCCGAGCGGGTTCTCGGTGGCGACGTAGGCCTCGCCGGCGGGCACCTTGATGATGCGGGGCACCTTGGCCATGATCGGGCCGGCCGGGATGCCCTCGAGCAGCTGGTCGACGATGCGGGCGGCCTCGCGGGTCTCCTGCAGGCGCACCCAGTAGCGGGCGAACGAGTCGCCGTCGGGGTGGGTCCAGACCTTCCAGTCGACCTCGTTCCACGCCAGGCCCACCGGGTGGTCGCGCCGCAGGTCCCAGTCCACACCACTGGCCCGGAGGTTGGCGCCCGACATCCCGTACGACAGGGCCACGTCGGCGGGGATGACGCCGATGCCCCGGGTGCGGGCCTCGAAGATCTCGTTGCCGAGCAGCAGGTCTTCCATCTCGTCGCAGAAGGTGCGGACCTTCTCCATGACGGCCTTGGTGTCCTCGATCCAGCCCTTGGGCAGGTCGTCCTTCAGCCCACCGATGCGGTCGAAGTTGGGGTGGAACCGGCCGCCGGTGACCGACTCGATCTGGTTGAGCACGTGCTCTCGGTCGCGGAAGGCGAAGAACACCGGGGTGAGCGCGCCGAGCTGCACGCCCATGTCTCCGAGGAACAGCATCACGTTGGCGATGCGGCTGAGCTCGAAGAGGACGGTGCGGATCCACTGGGCCCGAGGCGGGGCCTCGACCTCCATCAGCTTCTCGGCGGCGAGGATGAACGGCACCTCGTTGGCGAAGCTGCCCAGCCAGTCGATGCGGTTGATGAGGGTGGTGACCTGCGGGTAGCTGCGGACCTCGGTGAGCTTCTCGTAGCCCCGGTGCATGTAGCCCATCACCGGCTCGCACGACACCACCTGCTCACCGTCGAGCTTGGCCACGATGCGCAGCGTGCCGTGGGTGGCCGGGTGCTGCGGGCCCATGTTGAGGGTCATGCCCTCGGTCTCGAGCTCGACGTTCACCCGGGCATCGGCGGCCTGGCCGGCGATGTAGGCGAGCTGCTGACGATCCGTGATCGCGGTCATGAGGGAGCGTCCTCCTCAGCAGGTTCGTCCTCGCCGGGCATGGGCTCGACGTCGACGATGCCCGGCCAGGGCTTCACCCGGCGGGCCAGCAGCGGGAAGTCCTTGCGCAGGGGGTTCCCCTCGAAGGCGCCCGGCAGGTAGATGTTCTTCAGGTTCGGGTGGCCCACGAAGGTGATGCCGTACATCTCGTAGGCCTCGCGCTCGTGCCAGTCCGCGCCGGCGTAGACCGGGATCCACGTGTCGAGGGTGGGGGCGTCGTCGTCGAGATCGGCCTTGAGGGTGATGCCGAAGTGCTCGGTGGGCGATGCCACCCGGGCCAGCACCTGGAAGCGGCTCGAGCCACCGGTGACGCCCCACGCCATCTCCCCCGCGGCCTTGGCCGCGGGGTCGGCCCCCTCGGTCGCGAGGTCCTCCTGGCTGTCCATGTCGCGGCCGAACGGCGACGGCAGCCAGTCGATGGCCGAGAGGAAGTCGAAGTACGTGCAGCCGAGGTCGTGCTTGCACACGGCCGCAGCCTCGCGCCACGCCTCGCGTGACACCCGCACCCAGAGGTCGTCGCCCGGGGTGATGTGAGTGGCCACCACGCCATCGCCCAGCTCGGCGCGCAGGCGCTCGACCAGGCCCTCACGCAACTCGTCCGGCGGCAGCGCCGGCTCGGGCTCGGGCTCGGGCTCGGCAGCGGGAGCGGCCGCCGCGGCCGGAGCGGCGGCGTCCTCGGCAGCGGGCGCCTCTGGAGCATCGGCCTCCGCGGCCGGAGCGGCGCCGCCAGCCGACGCCGGGGCGTCAGCGGGGTCGGAGGCCGGCGGGGCCTCGTCCGTCGGCGTGTCGTCGGGCGGGTCCGACGGGGTGTCGGTCATGTCGGCACCGACCCGCCACCCACGATGATGGGCTCACCGCGCCAGCGCTCGGCCATGTCCTCGTGCTTGATGCGCTCCTGCAGCAGCACCACACCCTCGAGCAGGGCCTCGGGGCGAGGGGGACAGCCGGGCACGAACACGTCGACGGGGATCATCTGGTCGACGCCCTTGGTGACCGAGTACGAGTCCCAGTAGGGGCCGCCGCAGTTGGCGCACGAGCCCATGGAGATGACGTACTTCGGGTCGGGCATCTGCTCGTAGAGCCGCTTGATGGCGGGGGCCATCTTGTCGGTGACCGTGCCCGAGATGACCACCAGGTCGGCCTGGCGGGGGCTGGCCGGGAAGGGGATGACGCCGAGGCGCATCACGTCGTAGCGGGGCGACCCGAAGGCCGAGCCCATCTCGATGGCACAGCAGGCCAGGCCCCACTGGAAGACCCACAGCGAGTACGTGCGGCTGAGGTTGAGGAGGTAGGTGAGCGGCTTCGGCAGCTTCCCCGATTCCACTAGACCCATCGGAGGACTCCCTTTCGCCAGGCGTAGAGCAGACCCAGCGCCAGGATCACGATGAACACGAGCATCTCGACGAGGCCGAAGGTGCCGTAGGCCTCGAGCCGGGTGGCCCAGGGGAAGATGAACACGGCCTCGACGTCGAACATGACGAAGAGGAGGGCGAACACGTAGTAGCGGATCTGGCTCTGGGACCACCCCGTGCCGACAGCGTCGACGCCGCTCTCGTACGTGACGTACTTCGAGGGCTGGGGGCGGGTGGGGTGGAGCAGCTTGGAGACGCCGAGCATCGCGCCGACCATCACCACGGCGGCCCCGGCGAACACCGCCACGGTGAGGTAGCTGCGGAGGTAGTCCGACACGGTGGGGGAGCGTAGTGAAAGCGCTCACATGGGACCAAAGGGGGCCGGTCGGCCGCGGGCGTGAGAAATTCTCACTATTGCATCTCAGTGTATTCCACGCGACACTCGGCGACGCCTCCCCCAGCACACACCTGCTGCAAGGAGGGTGCCCATGCGCACCACCCGCCCACCCGCGGCGCCACCGCGCGTCGTGCCATCCATCCACGCCTCGTCCACCTACGAGCGGCCCGCCTTCGTGGCCGGGTCGGCTCCCGACCGAGCGCTCGAGGAGTCGCCGGTGGCCACCTTCGTGGCCACCATCGTGGTGATCCTCGCGTTCTTCACCAGCACCGCCGCGTGGTGCTGGTTCGTGTGCCGCCACAACGGCGGCGTGCGGTCCTGCGACGTCGGCTGGTACTCGGCCAAGGCCCGCTGCCGGCGCTGACCGGCTGCTTCGCCGCTCTTCGGCTGACGCCTGCTGAATCGCTCTTCGGCTGACGCCTGCTGAATCGCTCTTCGGCTGACGCCTCATCGCAACGTCAAGGCCTCCTCGTCCCTCGTCGGCCGCGCCGACGAGGGGCGGGGTTGCCCGGGACGTTCGCCTGAGCAACTTCCAAAGGACTGGAGCCCACGATGACCGTTCTCCTCGACGCGTCCGACCGCGTCGTCCTCGACACCTGCACGCTCGACCACGACGGCCTGCTCGACGACCTCACCCACGACCGCTACCGGCTCACCCCCACCGCCGCCGCCCTGCTGGCGGGCTGCGACGGCCGCCAGCGCGTGGGCGCGCTCACCGCCGAGCACGCCGAGGCCTACGGCGTCGATCCGGCGTTGCTGCTCGAGCACCTGAGCGCCTTCGTCACCGAGCTCCAGGCGGTGGGGCTCGCCCGCGTGCGCCGGTCGTGGCGGCACCGCGTGCTCGGCATGGTGCTCGATCGCCGGCCGGCGCATGGCGAGGGCACGGTCGCGCGGCGCCGCTTCCCCGCCACGCCGGCGGGCTGTGCCAGGGCCGCGGTGCACTCGGGGCGCGTGATCGCCTGGGGCGGTCTCCTGACCTCGCTGGCCATGGTCGTCGCCGTGGCCGCCCTCTCCCCCGGTGTGGCCCTGGCCGCCGGGCTCGGTCCTGCCGCGGTCACCGTCGCCTCGCTGGTCACCGTGACCGCCCACGAGGTGAGCCACCTCGGCGCCGTGCGGGTAGTGGGAGGCCGCGCCCGGTACGCGGCCGCGGCCCCGAACCAGCTGGGGGTGATCCACGACGTCCACGACCCGGCCCGGCGTCGGTGGGTCGGATTGGCCGGTCCCCTCGGCGGCGCACTGGCGGCGACGGTGACCTGGCCGCTGGTCTCGGTGCTTCCCGCACCGGTCGACGAACTGGCCCTGCCGCTGACCGTCCTGCTGGCGGCCGGCCACCTCGCCGGCCTGCTGCCCTGGTTCGCCGACGGGCGCCACCTGTGGGCGCCGGCAGGGCGGGTGGCGAAAGAGTGGGCGGCGCGGTGATCGCACCACGGCGTTCACCGTCGGTGCGCCTCGCCGGGGTGACCCACGCCTTCGCCGACTTCGCCCTCGGCCCGGTCGACCTCGACGTCGACGCCGGCACCGTCCACGTGGTGCTCGGGCCCAACGGCGCCGGCAAGACCACCCTGCTCGACCTGGTCTGCGGGCTGCGGGCACCAGCGGAGGGCACCGTCGAGGTCGAGGGCCGGGTGCCCGACCCCGACGACGCCGCCCGGTACCGCCGTCTGGGGTTCGCTCCCGACGGCGAGCACAACCTGCCCCTCGAGCTGACCGCCCGCGAGCTGTGGGACCTGTGCGCCCGCCTGCACGGCCGGGTGGGCGGCGACCCCGCGACCATGTCGGCCCGCGCCGTCCGCCTCGCCGCTCGCCTGCACCTCGACCCACCGGCGCGACCCCTGCGGGAGTACAGCCACGGCATGCGCCGCAAGACCCAGCTGGTGGTGGCCCTCCTGCACGACCCCCCGGTGGTGGTGCTCGACGAGCCCACCAACGGGCTCGACCCGCTGTCGTCGTACCAGCTCGGGCTCGTGCTGGGCGAGCGGGCATCGCTCGCCGGCACCGCGGTGCTGGTGACCTCACACGACCTGATGTGGGCCCTGCGCTTCGCCGACGTGCTGTCGGTCATGACCGAGGGTGCCGTCGCGGTCAGCGGTCCACCGGGCGACGTGCTCGACGCCGAGGCCGTCGCCGCCGTGGGCCAGGTGTTCGACGAGCTGGTCGCCGGGCTCCAGCGATGACGAGCCGGTGACGGCGCCGACGGTGGATCACCGGCCGGTTGCCCGTTCTGGCGCCCGATCCGGTCGCCCCCACCACCGGATCGGGCGCCAGTTCGCCGGATCCCGGGTGCCGTGGGTGCTCGCCCGACTCGTCGCTCGGCGCTGGGCGGTGGCACTCGGCGTGTCGGACCGCGGGTTGGCGCTGACCGGGATGGCGCTGCTCGCCGGCCTGGCTGCGATCGGCTGGCGCGTGGCCGACCGGTGGTCGCCGACGTCGGTCGATGGGCTCGGCGCGACCGTACCCGCCGAGTCGGTGCTGCTGGGCCTGGCCGTGAGCCTCTGGGCGCTGGCGGCGGCGTTCGGGATCTTCGCCTCCCATGCCGCGACGGTGCCGCCGTCACTGCGGTTCCTGCGGACGCTGCCCGTGTCTCGGCGACAGGTCGGGCGGGCGGCGGCGCTGCCCTTGGCCATCCTCGCCCTGGGTGCCGTGGTCGCCCTGGGGCCGCTCGTGGTCAGCGTCACCACAGCGGCGACGGGACGTGGTCCGGCCCACACCATCACCCCGCTGGTGCTGATCGCGGCGGCGGGCGTCGCCCTCGGCACGGTCCTGCACCGATCAGCGGCGCGGTTGCTGGCCGCACCCGGCTGGGGTTCGCTGCGGCTGACCACCGCCTACCTGGGTTGGTGCCTGGCGGTGGCCGCCAGCGTGGTCGCTCCCCTGGCGCTGCTGCACCGACTCGGCCCGACGCCGGCCCTGGCCGTGCTGGCTCCCCTGGGATGGCCGCTGGCGTGGTGGGCGCTGGTCGATGGGGCGCCGGAGGCTGCGCTCGGCGCCCTGGCGGTGACGGTGGCGCTCTGGGCCACCGCCGCCCGCCTCCACCCGGCAGATGCCGACGCAGGACGGGCGCGCGCGTCGGTTCGCCCGTTGGCCATCGGACACCCGCTCCCCATCGCACGGGTCCAGGTGCGGCGCCTGGCGCGTCACCCCCGCGTGCTCGAGGCGCTGGTCGTGGCCGGGTTCTTCGGTCTCGTGCTGGCCCTCGGCGCCGGCTGGCTGGCAGGGCGCCTCCCCGGCGCGATGTCGCCGGCCGTCGCCGCGCGCTTGGGGGCTCAGATCACCGCCGCCCCCGCCGCGCTGGCACGGGGGCTCTCCGATCGCCGCCGGCCGGCCGAGGCCGCACTGGGAATCGGCGCCGGCGCTCACGTGGTCGCGCTCGTCGGCGCCTCGCTGTCGGTGTGCGCCATCGCGGCGGCGCCGGCGCTCGCCGTCTGCGTCGTGCTGCTGCCCACGTCCGCAGGGGTGGGATGGCTCGGCGCGCTCGCGATGCTGGCTGCGGTCGGCGTCCTCGTGTCCTGCATCCTGACGCCCGAGTTGGGCAACGGATCGGCCGAGGGCGCAGCGGTGCTGGCCTACGCCGCCGCGTCCACCGGCGGGTTGGCGCTCGTCGACCGGTTGCCGGACATCGGCGGCGGCGCCGTCGCCACCATCCCCGCCGCGCTCCTGCTCAGCCTCGCGGCCATCGCCGCCGCCACCTCCCTCGAGACCGCCCACCGGAGGCCCACATGACCCGCTCGCCCCGCCGCATCCTGCTGGTCGGCGTCGCCGCCACCGTCGCCCTCGTGATCGTGGCCACGCTCGCCGACACCGTCCGCATCGGCCCCCTGGTGTTCTGGGCCGTCCACCGCACCGCCGACGCCGAGAGCAGCACGGTGGCACTGCGCCCCGGTCTCGGGCTGCTGATGCTTTGGGTGGTCGTGCTCGCGGCGGCGGTGCGCACTTCCCGTCGACGTGATGTGTAGGGATGTGTACGGTGAGCCCCGTGGGCCGGACCAACATCGTGATCGACGACGAGCTGGTGGCCAAGGCCAAGGAGCTCTACGGCTTCTCGACGACACGCGAGGTCGTCGACTTCGCCCTCCGGCGCCTCGTCGGAAACGGCTCACGCGAGGGGTTCCGCAAGCTGCGGGGCACTGGCTGGGAGGGCGACCTGGACGAGATGCGCCAGACTCGGTTCCCCGATTGGTTGTACTAGAGACCTCCGCGATCATCGAGTACCTGCGCGGGACCGGATCTGCGGTCGATCGCACGGTTGACGAGTACCTCCGGGACGCATCTGTCCAGCTGGCGATCACCGAAGTCGTCCTCATGGAGGTGAGCGCCGGGGCCCGCGACGAGGTGAGAGCGGCCGACCTGGTCGACCAACTCGCCCAGGTCACGATGCTTCGCCTTGATCCACTCCAGGGCTTCGAGGACGCCGCTGCCATCCACCGTGCTGCCCGACGACGTGGGCTGACCATCGGGAAGATGACGGACTGCCTCATCGCCGTGCCCGTGATCAAGGCCGGCGCCTCCCTGTTGCACGCCGACGCCGACTTCGACCGCATCGCGCAGGTCGCCCCACTCCGCATCGAACCCCTCCGCCCATGAGCACCGAACGCGCGTCCGACCGATCGAACACTCCCTGTAGGACAACTCCCGTCACGGTGCGCCTGCCGGATGACCTGCTCGCGCAGCTCGATGCGATGGTGCCGGACCGGCACCCGTCGCGGTCGGACGCGCTGCGCCGCGCCCTCGAGCTCTACCACTACCGGGTCGCCTGTGAGCGCGACGCCGAAGCCTACGAGCGCACGCCGCTGACCGAGGCCGAGCTGGCCGTCGGAGACGACGCCCGGAACTGGGAGGCGACACCCTCGTGGTGAGTGGCCGAGGTGTGGTGGGCCGAGACCCCCCGGTGATGGACCCGTGAGCGCCTGCCCCGGCACCCGCATGCTCACAGAGCGAGGTGCAAGCGGAGCGCCTCGTCGAGCGCCGCCAGCAGGTCGGTCGTCATCACACCGATCCGCTCGCCGACGCGTTCGACGGCGACGGCACGCAGCTGCTCGGCCTGCGCTTTCGAATCGACCGGGAGTCCGGTGTCGACGGCGGGAAGGAGCACCTGGAACGGGTAGACCCGTCGCGTGTTCGAGGTGACCGGCACCACGGTGACGACACCTCGCCCGAGGCGCTGCGCCGTCGAGTTGGCGCCGTCGTTGCTGACCAGCACCGCCGGGCGGCGCTTGTCGGCCTCGGCGCCGCCGACGGGCTCGAGATCGACCAGGCGGATCTCGCCCCGCCGCATCAGCCGAGCCCGTCAGAGGCCGTCCCCGCCCACGCGGTCTCGTCGCCGCCTGCGTCCCAGTCGGTCCACGCGTCCTCGTAGGCCGCCGCGAGCTCGGACGCCCGCAAGAGTCGGACGGCCTTGTGCACCACTGCGGACCGCGACTGCACGCCCCGGCTGGCCGCGTAGTGATCGAGGTACGCCACGTCGTCGTCCGGCAGGCTGATGCTCACCTTCATACTCTGATGCTACCTCGGGTAGTACCATCGAGCCACCAGAGGCTCAGGGCAGGGCGCCCTCGGCCATCACCGCCAGGACGGGGCCGTAGAGGTTCTGCTTCAGCACGCCGAGGGTCGAGCGACCCTTACCGGCCTGTGGCAACGCCAGCGCAGTGGCGTCGCGCAGCACCTCGGCCTCGGGCGCCACGGCGTCGACGATGCCCTTGGCCAGGCACTCGTCGGCCGGGTAGCGCCGGCCGGTGAGCACGGCCTCGTGGGCCACCTGAGCGTCGAGGCGAGCCGTGATGATCGCGGCCATGCCCGGTGCCAGCGGCATGCCCAGGTCGGCCTCGGGCAGGCAGAAGAAGCCCCGGTCGGTGCGCATCACCCGGGCGTCGTGGGCCAGGGCCAACATGGCGCCGGCGGCGAAGGCGTGGCCGTTGATCGCCGCCACCGTGTACATCGGCAAGCCGAGGACTCGGCCCAGCAGCTTGATGACATCGCTGACCATCGCCCCGGTCGTGGCCGCCTCCTCGGGCGGCTGGGCGCCCATCCAGTCCAGGTCGAGGCCGTTCGAATAGAACTTGCCGGTCCCGGTGGTCACCAGCGCCGCGGCCCCCTCCGACGCCTCCACCTCGTCCAGCGCGGCGTGCCAGGCGGCGATCGAGGTCGGGTTGAAGCGGTTGTCGCCGGCGGTCAGCGTGAGCACGAACACCTCGTCGCGCCGCTCGAGCGTCAGCACCCCGAAGTCCGTCACACCGCCGGCCCCTCGTTCTGGTGGCTCGAACGTGTTGTCACGACCGCATCCCAGCCACCAGAACGGAGTCGGGTTCGTTCTGGTGGCTCGAACGTGTTGTCACGACCGCATCCCAGCCACCAGAACGGA
>CAZWMT010000049.1:44412-48874 GCA_964635055.1 uncultured Microthrixaceae bacterium
TCGTTCTGGTGGCTCGAACGTGTTGTCACGACCGCATCCCAGCCACCAGAACGGAGTCGGGTTGGTTCTGGTGGCTCGAATGTGTTGTGACGACCGCATCCCAGCCACCGGAACGAGCGGTTGCGGGGGTCGGGGAGGCGGCCCATCAGGGAGCGGACGCCACCAGGACGGGGATGGCGTCGTTGGCCAGGTCGAGCAGGGTCTGGGGGAAGAAGCCGACGATGAGGGTGACGGCCAGGCAGAGGGTGAGGGCCAGGCCGGCGGCCGACGGGACCTCCACCGGCGGGCCCTCCAGATCGGGCGAGGGGTCGTCGCCGTCGGCCGCGCCCATGTACATCGACACGATGATCCGCAGGTAGAGGAACGCCGCCACCACCGCGGTGAGCATGGCGATCAAGGCGAGCCAGTAGGAGCTGGCGTCGACCGCGGCCTCGAGCACGTAGAACTTGGCGAAGAAGCCCGACGTGAGCGGCACGCCGGCCTGGGCCAGCAGGAACACCGTGAACACGAAGCTGAGCAGCGGCCGGCTGCCGGCCAGGCCCTTGAAGTCGTCCAGCGAGGTGAGCTCGTCGCCTTTTCGGCTCACCACGGTGATGACGCCGAAGGTGCCGATCACCATGAACGTGTAGGCGGCCAGGTAGAACAGCGAGGCCGAGATGCCCTGGGCGGTGGCGGCTTCGACACCCAGCAGGATGAAGCCCGCGTGGTTGATCGACGAGTACGCCAGCATGCGCTTCACGTCGGTCTGCACCACGGCCAGGAAGGCGCCGACCACCATGGTGAGCACCGCGAGGGCGTAGATGATCGGCTGCCAGTCGGTGGTGTAGGTGGCGAAGGTCAGGTAGAAGACCCGGATCAGCCCGGCGAAGCCCGCCACCTTCACGCCCGACGCCATGTAGGCCACCACCGGGGTGGGGGCGCCCTGGTACACGTCGGGCGTCCAGCTGTGGAACGGCACCGCGGCGATCTTGAAGGCGAAGCCCACCAGCAGGAACGCGAAGCCGGCCAGCAGCACCGAGTCGGTGAGGGGCACCTCGGTGGAGAGGAACTGGGCGATCTTCACCATGTTGGTGGTGCCGGTGGCGCCGTAGACCATGGCGATGCCGTAGAGGAAGAACGCCGACGAGAAGGCGCCGAGCACGAAGTACTTGATGCCCGCTTCCTGCGACGTGGCCCGCTTGCGCTGCATCGCGGCCATCACGTAGACGCTGATCGACAGGGTCTCGAGGCCGAGGAACATCACGATCAGGTCGTTGGCCGACGCCATGATCACGCCGCCCGACGCCGACAGCAGCATGAGCACGTAGAACTCGGGCCCGTCGAGGCCCTCGCGCCGCAGGTAGCCGTCGGCCAACAGCGCGGTGAGCACCACGGCCGCCGAGATCAGCACCGTGACGTAGACGGAGAAGCCGTCGACCCCCACCGCCTGCGCGACCGCGCTGAAGGGCCCGTCGCCGTGCTGCACCCGGTCCCACAGGGGCACCGAGGCGGCGATGGCCCCGAGGCCGGCGGCCACGGTGAACAGGGCGTAGAAGCCCTCGAAGAGGTACCGCTTGGCCAGCGACGAGATGGTGAGCAGCAGGATGCCGCCGAGGATCAGGATGATCCCCGGCCACAGCGCGGCCCAGTCGATGGACGGGGTGTCGAGCGCCTCGGGCACCTCGGAGGAGACCTGGTGGAGCAGGCCCAGCACGGCGATCACGCTCGCCACCCCCGGCTCGGCTGCGACCCGCTCGTCGGGCCGACACGGTGACGGGCGGCGCCCGTCGATGCGTGGGTCATTCGCCCGCCTCCCCGTGCTCGGCCTCGGCAGGGGGGTTCTCGGCGATCAGCCGCGCCCCGATGGCCGCTCCCTCGGTGGCCACCGCCGGCTCGCGGTAGTCGCTGTGGTCCTCGACGTGGGCGATCAACTCGCTGACCGACGGGTTGATGCGGTCGAGCGCCGGCTTCGGATACACCCCCAGGAACACGATGAGGCCGATGAGGGGCACCATCACCAGGACCTCCCAGCCCTTCAGGTCGCCCATGTCGCGGTTGGCGTCGTCGGTCGGGCCGTGGAACACCCGCTGGTAGGCCCACAGCAGGTAGAGCGCGGCGAGGATGACGCCGAGGGAGGCCACCACGGCCCACCAGCGCACGGTGAGGAACGAGCCCACGAGGATGAGGAACTCGCCCACGAAGCCGTTGAGCCCGGGCAGCCCGATCGAGGCGAACATCACGACGGTGAAGATGCCGGCGAGCACCGGCGCCGCGGTCTGCAGGCCCTTCAACTCGGAGATCTGGCGGGTGTGGCGGCGCTCGTAGATGAACCCGACGAGCAGGAAGAGGGCGCCGGTGGAGATGCCGTGGTTGACCATCTGCAGCACGCCGCCGGCCAGGCCCTGCTGGGTGAGGGCGAAGGTGCCCAGGACGATGAAGCCCAGGTGGGCCACCGACGAGTACGCCACCAGTCGCTTGAGGTCCTTCTGCATGGTGGCGACGATCGCCGCGTAGAGGATGCCGATGGTGCCGAGCGTGACCAGCAGCGGGGCGAAGTACACCGACGCCTCGGGGAAGAGGTACAGGCCGAAGCGCAGGAAGCCGTAGGTGCCCAGCTTCAACATGACACCGGCCAGGATCACCGAGCCGGCGGTGGGGGCCTCGGTGTGGGCGTCGGGCAGCCACGTGTGCACCGGGAACAACGGCGTCTTGATGGCGAACGCCAGGGCGAAGGCCAGGAAGATCCAGCGGGCGGTCACCACGGCCACGGCCTGGCTCTGGGCCAGCTCGACCAGGTCGAACGTGACGGGACCGCCGGTGGCCTTGGCGCTGAGGATCACCAGGCTCAAGATGCCCACCAGCATCAGGGCCGAGCCGAACATCGTGTAGAGGAAGAACTTGAGCGCGGCGTAGACCCGGTTGCCGTGGCCCCAACCACCGATGAGGAAGTACATCGGCACCAGGACGATCTCGAAGAACACGAAGAAGACGAACAGGTCGAGGGCGAGGAACACCCCGATGCAGCCGGCCTCGAGCACGAGCAGCCAGGCGTAGTAGGGCTTCGCGTCGTGGTGGGGCGCCGCGCCGAGCATGGCGATGGGGAACAGGATGCCGGTGAGCACCACCAACAGCAGCGAGATGCCGTCCACGCCGAGGTGCCACGAGATGCCGAGGTCCTCGATCCAGACGTGGCGGCTGACGAACTGGAAGCCGGCCTCGCCGGTCTCGAAGGCGGCCAGCAGCCACAGCGACAGGGCGCCGGTGGCGGCCGCGACCAGCACCGCGGTGAGGCGGGCCAGCTCAGGCCGGCGCTTGGGCAGCAGCGACACCGCCAGCGCCCCCAGGCCGGGCAGCACCACCAGTGCGGTGAGCAGGGGGAACGAGGGGCTCGTGTGGGAGACGGTGGCGAGCATCAGAGGCCCGCTCTCGTCAGGAACCACACCATGAGGAGCGCGGCGCCCACGGCCACCCCCAAGGCGTAGTTGCGGACGTAGCCGGTCTGCAGCCGGCGCAGGCCCAGCGACCCGCCCCGCACCACCGTGGCCACGCCGTTGACCGCGCCGTCGATGATGCGGGTGTCGACGAACACCATGGCGTTGAAGAACCAGGTGCCCGGGCCGCTGACGAAGGCGGCGTAGCCCTCGTCGATGTGCCAGGCCCTCGCCAGGATCTCCTTGTCGAAGACCTTGGCGTCGATCTTGTGGGCCAGGTAGGTGCGGTAGGCGACGGCGATGCCGACGAGGCAGGCGACGATCGAGATGCCCGCGAGCAGGAACTGGCCGGCACCCGAGATGGTCATCTCGGCCTCGCTGCCGGCGACGACCGGCTCGAGCCAGGTCTCGAGGAAGTGGAAGTTCACGCCGAACGGCAGGTTGAACACACCCGCACCCACCGAGAACACCGCGAGGATGATCAGCGGGATGGTCATGGACGGCGGCGACTCGTGCGGCGTGACGTCACCGTGCTCACCGTGGGCGGCCGCGACGGCCTGCTCCTGCGCGGTGGGCTCGTGGCCGTCCTCGGGCTCGTGGGCCACGACCGCGTCGTCCACGTCGGCGCCCCAGCGGGGCTCGCCGAAGAAGGTCAGGAACATCAGGCGGCTCATGTAGAACGCGGTGAGCAGGGCGGTCAGGATGCCCAGCGCCCACAGCACCGGGCTGTCCTGGAAGGTGAAGAGCAGAACGTCGTCTTTCGACCAGAAGCCGGCGAAGGGCGGGATGCCGGCGATGGCCAGCCAGCCGACCACGAAGGTCACGAAGGTGATCGGCATGTACTTGCGCAGCCCGCCCATGCGGCGCATGTCCTGCTCCTCGTGCATGCCGTGGATCACCGAACCGGCGGCGAGGAACATGAGGCCCTTGAAGAAGGCGTGGGTGATCATGTGGAACGCACCGGCGATGTAGGCCCCCGACCCGATGGCCATGAACATGTAGCCGAGCTGGCTGACCGTGGAGTACGCCAGCACCTTCTTGATGTCGTTCTG
>CAZWMT010000050.1:0-47933 GCA_964635055.1 uncultured Microthrixaceae bacterium
AGTAGCGGCCCTGGTGGCGGTCGTTGGCGGCCTGGTCGTCCAACTGGCCGGTGCGCCGGTACCCGGCGACGGCGCGTTCGAGGTGCGTGGTGGTGCCGTTGAGGGCGAAGTTCAAGAAGAAGTCCTCGGTGGCGGGGTCGGCGACGCGGGTGACGGCCCGCACCTTGGAGTACGACAGGACCCCAGCGGCGAAGTGGGCTCGGATCTGGGGGAGCACGGTGAGGGCGTGCGCGACCCGCAGGTGGTCTTGGGCGGTGCGCAGCGACATGCCGCACTGCCACATGAGCCAGTGCCCGGCGGAGCGGCACTCCCAGGCCGCCCAGCCTTCGCGGCGGTCGAACTCGGCGACCAGCAACAGCCACCGACACGTCGCCGCGGCGATGTGGCCGGCCAACGAGGTGATCTCGGCCTCCAGGCGCTCGGTGGGCATGGTGGCCGCTTCGGTGGCGACGTCGTCGGCGACCTGGTCACCGGATCGGGCAGGGGCGGGAGCAACAGCAACAGGCACCAGCAGACCTCTGAATGTGTTTGGGTGAACCCCCATCATCCCCACCCCCTATGACAACGATCCGCCCTCGAAAACGTTCACCTGAACGTGCGTCCAGCAGCTTCGGCGCCATGAGAACAAGGAGGTTGTGGTGGTGTAACTGAGCGACACGCTCACGGCAACCAGCCGGTGCGAGTCCGGTCCGGGGAGACGCCACGGCTTCCGGGTCCGGGACGGGTGGCTCGACAGTGGGCGGTGTGTTGCTGCCGATTCTCGCTGGCCGTCGCTCCGATCCAGTCGGTGGGGAGGTCAACCCACCCGGAGAACGCACAGAGCCCAGGCCAGGTCCGGTGCGGGACCGGTTCTGGCCTGGGCTCTCCAGGGTGGAGGCGAAGGGATTTGAACCCTCGAAACCTCCTGCATGCCATGCAGGCGCTCTACCAGGCTGAGCTACGCCCCCTGGGGTGCGCCGGACACGATAGCAGCCACCCCGTCCCCACCAGACACCCGAACGACGGTTGGATCTGGTTCCGGGCGGGCGAGGTGCCGTCGGTACGATGCACGCATGACTGGTGAGCCCTACGACTTCCGCGCCATCGAGGCGAAGTGGCAGGCCCGCTGGCGCGACGAGGGCACCTACGAGGTCGACAACGACGACCCGCGCCCCAAGTCCTACGTGCTGTGCATGTACCCCTACCCCTCGGGGCCGGCCCACATGGGCCACGTCCGCAACTACACGTTCGGTGACCTGCTGGTGCGCTACCGCACCATGCAGGGCCAGGCGGTGCTGTCGCCGTTCGGGTTCGACTCGTTCGGGCTACCGGCGGAGAACGCCGCCATCAAGACCGGGCAACACCCCCGTCCCTTCACCGAGGCCAAGATCGAGGAGCTGACGTCGTCGGTGCAGCGCCTCGGCGCGGTGTACGACTGGCGCCGGATCGTGAAGAGCCACGATCCCAGCTACATCCGCTGGACCCAGTGGATCTTCCTGCGCTTCCTGGAGGCGGGCCTGGCCTACCGCCGCAACGCCCCGGTCAACTGGTGCCCGGGGTGCCAGACCGTGCTGGCCAACGAGCAGGTGCTGGCCGACGGCACCTGCGAGCGCTCGGGCGACCTGGTCGAGCGGCGCGACCTCGAGCAGTGGTTCTTCCGCATCACCGAGTACGCCCAGCAGCTGCTGGACGACCTCGACGACCTGGACTGGCCCGAGCGGGTGACGACGATGCAGCGGAACTGGATCGGGCGCTCCGAAGGCGCCGAGTTCGACCTGGTCATCGCCGACGGCGAGGGCCGACCGCGCCCGGACGGCCTGGCCCTGCGCGTCTTCACCACCCGGCCCGACACCAGCTTCGGCATGACCTACGCGGTCATGGCTCCCGAGCACCCCCTGGTGGCCGAGGTGACGACCGACGCTCAGCGGGCCGAGGTCGAGGCCTTCCAGGCCAAGGTGGGCCAGGCCAGCGAGATCGAGCGCATGTCGTCGGAGGGCGGCTCGGACAAGCGGGGCGTGTTCACCGGCTCGACGGTGATCAACCCGTTCAACGGCCAGCCGGTACCCCTGTACCTGGCCGACTACGTGCTGATGCAGTACGGCACCGGCGCGATCATGGCGGTGCCCGGCCAGGACCAGCGGGACTGGGACTTCGCCATGGCCTACGACCTGCCCATCGTCCGCACGGTGCAGCCGCCCGACGACTTCGACGGCGAGGCCTACGTGGGCGACGGCCCCGCCATCAACAGCGAGTGGCTGGACGGCCTGCACAAGGCCGAGGCCATCGCCAAGGCCATCGAATGGCTCGAAGCTGAAGGTGCAGGGACCGGCACGGTCAACTTCCGCCTGCGCGACTGGCTGCTGTCTCGCCAACGGTTCTGGGGTTGCCCGATCCCGATCGTCTACTGCCCCGACCACGGCGCGGTGCCCGTGCCCGACGATCAGTTGCCGGTGCTGGCGCCCGACGACGTCGAGTTCCGCCCCACCGGCGAGTCGCCGCTGAAGTTCCACGAGGGCTTCCTCAACACCACCTGCCCACAGTGCGGTGGGCCGGCGGTGCGCGAGACCGACACCATGGACACGTTCGTCGACTCGTCGTGGTACTTCCTGCGCTTCGCCGACCCCACCAACGAGGACGCCCCGTTCGACATCGACGCCGTCGCCGAGTGGCTGCCCGTCGATCAGTACATCGGCGGGATCGAGCACGCCATCCTGCACCTGATGTACGCCCGGTTCTTCACCAAGGCGCTGTCCGACCTGGGCGCGGTGCCGAAGGACCTGCGCGAGCCGTTCGCCCGCCTGTTCACCCAGGGCATGATCCGGATGGGCGGCGCCAAGATGTCCAAGTCCAAGGGCAACCTGGTGGCGCCCGAGCCGTACCTGGACTCGGCCGGCGCCGACTCGCTGCGGCTGTTCCACCTGTTCGCGGGCCCGCCCCAGGACGATGTGGAGTGGAGCGACACGGGCATCGAGGGCTGCTCGCGGTTCCTGCACCGGCTGTGGCGCCTGGCCCTCGGCGAGGTCGACGGCGCGATCGTCGAACGCGACCCCACCGCCGCCGACGTGGAGGTCGAGGCGTCCCGCCACCGGTTGATCCTGCGTGTCACCGACGAGTTCGAGCGCTGGTCCTACAACACCGCGGTGGCGGGCTTCATGGAGTTCACCAACGCGCTCTACAAGTACGTGCAGTCCGCCGACGGCGCTCGGCGCGAGACGCTCGACGCCGCCGTGGACACGGTGCTCCAGTTGATGGCGCCCATGACGCCGCACTTCTCCGCTGAGCTGTGGGAGCTGCGCACTGGCGGGCGCGTCCACAGCCAGCCCTGGCCGGTGGCCGACGCGGCCAAGGCCGCCCGCAACGTGGTCACCATGGTGGTGCAGGTCAACGGCAAGGTGCGCGACCGCATGGAGGTGTCCCCCGAGATCACCGAGTCCGACGCGGAGGCACTGGCCCTGGGCTCGGCCAAGGTGCAGGCGCTGCTGGACGGCGGCGAGCCCCGCACGGTCATCGTCCGCGCCCCCAAGCTCGTGAACGTGGTGGTGTAGACCGCTACAGGTTGTTCGTCGCAGGCGGGTCGACCTGGCGGGGCGGGTCCACCTGGCGCCACGCGTCGGCCGAGGACGCTGCGAAGTAGAGGATCTCGGCCGCATCGGCCCGCGTGACCGACTGCGTCGGCCGGAAGCGGTGGTCGGCTGACGGGACGATCTCCGCCCATGCGGCCCAGTTGGCGGCGATGCGGAAGGGTGCGTTGGTGGGGACGTCGGTGAACCGTGCCCCCCGGCCGAGGAGCGACCCGCTCGCGCGCCACAGCAAGGTGACGAAGGTGGCCCGGTCGACAGGGTCCTTGGGTCGGTACCGGCTGCCCGGCGCCGCATCGAGGACGTCGGCGTCGATGGCCCATTTGAGCGCGGGCCGGTAGGCGGCACCGCGGGGCACGTCGATGAACGGCAGGCTTGTGCGACCGGCTCGCGGCGATCCGAACATCCGCCACACCGTCGTGATGGCCTGCCCCCTCGTCACGGTCCCGTCCGGCCGGAACGCCCCGTTGCTCCCGGCCATGACCGCGTGGGTCGTCGCCCAGTCGACGGCGTCTGCGTGGCTGGGCGGAACGTCGCCGAGCCCGCTCGGCAGGATCTCGGTGGGCGTTGTGTGCGGCCCGGCGGTGCCACCCACTTCGTCCGCGCCGGCTTCGCAGGCACCTCCTGCCGGACGTGGGTCGCCGTCCTGGTCGGGATCGTTGCCGCACGCCGACAGCGGGATGATCGACAGGACGCCGTCGCCTCGGGGGACCCGGGACCCGCTCGACCCCGTCGGGAGCGGGACGTGCGTGCGGTCGCCGGTGCCGTCGCCGAGGCCGCAGGTGCCGCCGCCCACGACGTTGTAGCCGCCGGAGGTCGTGGCACCGTCGAGTGCACAGCTGACGGACTGCTGCGACCCGCCGATGACCGACGCCGTCGCCGCCAGGTCCGAGCCGTGCAGCTGCGCGCCGTCGCCCGCCCGGTTGTAGAGCAGGGAGGTGTGGGTGAGCGTGGTCGACACGGCGTGGACCCCACCGCCCTGGCCGAGCTCGAGGCGCCCGTTGAACGCGTCGAACACGTCCTGTGCCTCGTTGTCCCGCACGATCGTGTTCGTCAGCGTCACCGATGGCGCGAGGATGCCGCCGCCGACGGCGGCGCCGGACAGGAGCTCGCTCTCTCTGGCCTCGGCGACGTTGTCGGTGATCGACGCGCCGTCGGTCACCACGGCGGTGGTGGACACGACGCCGCCGCCGACGCCCGGCGCGGGCGGGTCGTAGGCGCCGTTGCCGTGGAGCTCGGCACGGTTGCTCTGCACCCAGGAGTCGGTGATCGTCACCGGTCCCTCGGCACGGATCCCGCCCCCCGTGCCGGCCTGGTTGCCATCCACCGACGAGTGCTGTCGGAGCTCGACGCTGTGCTCGCTCTCGATCCCGCCCCCGCTCAGGTCGGCCTCGTTGCCGGTGACGCGCGCTCCGTCGGCCAGGACGACTGGGCCCTCGGAGAAGATCCCGCCGCCACGTCCGTAGGTCGGTGAGCGGACGCAGAGGGGCTCGAGGGTGCAGTGGAGGGGAGCCCGACCGCCGGTGACGGTGACGTCGCGCAGTTCGAGCACCCCGGGCCCGTTGCGGATCACCCGCGGCTCGCAGAACCCGCCGCCCGGCCCGACCTGACGGATGGTCGTGAACGCACCGTCGATGAGCAAACCTTCCGGGTCGGTGATCGCGAGCGCCGGATCGGTGTCGGTCTCCTCGTAGTTGCAGGCGCCGCCGATGACGTACTGGCGGGCGGTCAAGAGGATCGTGTCCCGACCCGGCATCGTGTTGGCCAGCACCACGGCCTCGCGCAGGCTCAGCACCCCGTCGCCCGGGTCGCTCACGTCGTGGGTCGTCGTCGGTGTGATCGTGGGGTCGGCCGCCGCCGGCGAGGCGACGGCGACGGTCGGTCCGACGGACCCCAGCAGCAGGATCACCGCCGCCCCCCATGCGGTGCGGATCATGACGGCACCCTATTGGACAGGGATCAAGCGGTCTTCAACGCGTCTATGACCGGCAGCCAGGTGTCGGGGGCGGACTTGTAGGGGGCGTAGAAGCTGAGGCGGTCGATGACGTCACCGAAGCGCTGGGTCAGCGCTGCCCCGACGGCTGACGGCTCGCCGACGACGGCGAAGGCGTCGAGGACGTCGTCGTCGATGAGGTTGCCCATCGCCACCCAGTCGCCCTGCTTCGAGAGTGCGTTCAGCTCGGTCTGCAGGTCGCCCCAGCCGTGGTGCTCGAGCACGCCGCGGTAGGCGGGGGTCGAGCCGTAGAAGGCGATCTGCTCGCGGACGCCCGTGGCGCTGCGGGCCATCTCTTCCTCGGTGCTGCCGGTGACCACGAAGGCGGGGATGGAGAACTGGAAGTCCGCTCGGGTGCGGCCGCCCTTGTCGAGGCCCCGCTCGACGGCAGGCACCGTGACCTCGCGCAGGTAGGACTCGGTGGTGAAGCCGTGGCACAAGATGCCGTCGGCGGTCTCGCCGGCGACCTCGGTCATCAGCTGGCCCACGGCGGCGAGGAACACCTTGGGCTGGCCGTGGGGGTTGGGGCCGGGGTTGAAGAACGGGGTCATCAGCGTGTGCTGGTAGAAGTCGCCGCGGAAGTCGAGCTTGTCGCCGGTGTCCCAGCAGTCCCAGATCGCCCGCAGCGCCAGGATGAACTCGCGCATGCGCGCCGCGGGGTGGGACCACTCCATGGAGAAGCGCTTGGTGATGTGGGCCTTGATCTGTGAGCCCAGGCCCAGCAGCAGGCGGCCGCCCGAGTACGCCTGCAGGTCGTAGGCCGTGTGGGCGAGGGTCATCGGGGAGCGGGCGAACGCCACCGCGATCCCGGTGCCCAGTTCGAGCCGGTCGGTCGCGCCGGCGCCCAGGAGCAGGGGCAGGAACGGGTCGTGGCTGGTCTCGGCGCTCCACACCCCGTCGTAGCCGACACGCTCCGCGTCACGGGCACTCTCGGCTGCCTTGCTCAGGTCGAACCCGAGCCCTCCGTCCACCAACACGTGTCGTCCACCTCTGCTCGGCCAGGGGGTCAGGTACCCGGACGCTAGCGTTCCGGCGGGGAGGCCGAGGCCTTGGGGGGAACCAGCTCGTGGACACACTGAGGGCGGCGGTCGACGAGCGGCCCGCGTTGGCCCGCACGCTCACGGTGCTCGGCCCGGCGGCGGCCCTGCTGGTCGTGCAGCAGCTGCTCTTCCCGGCGCCCGCCGGTGTCCTGCTCCGCGGGGTCATCGTGGGCCTCCTCGGCGCCCTGATGGCCGTCGGCATGGGCCTGATCTACCGGGCCAACCGGATCCTGAATTTCGCGCAGAGCGACCTGGGCGGCCTGCCCGGGGCGCTGGCCGTGCTGTTGATCACGTTCAGCGGCCTGAACTACTTCCTGGCGTTCGGGGTCGGACTCGCGGCGGCCGTGGTCGTCGGCGCGGTGGTCGAGCTCGCCATCATCCGGCGGTTCTTCCGGGCACCTCGCCTCATCCTCACCGTCGCGACGATCGGCCTGTCCCAGTTGCTCGCCGTCGGCGCCCTCCTCCTGCCGTTGCTGTGGGACGAGCGGCCGAGCACCTTCCGCATCGACGTGCCCCTCGAGGTCAGCTTCGAGGTGTCACCGATCATCTTCTCGGCGAACGACCTGCTGGCCCTCGTGATCGCCCCGCTCGCGATGCTGGCGGTGGGGCTCTGGCTGCGTTTCAGCGATGTCGGCGCGGCGGTGCGGGCCAGCGCCGAGAGCGCCGACCGGGCCAACCTCCTCGGCATCCCGGTCAAGCGCCTCCAGACCGTCGTGTGGGTCGTGGCGACGGTGCTGTCGTTCCTCGCGCTGTTCCTACGGGCCGGGATCATCGGCCTGCCCTTCGGCTCTGCCTTCACGTTCACACTGCTGCTCAGTGCCCTCGCCGCGCTCATGCTCGGACGGCTGACCGACCTGCCGGCGATCGCGGCCACCGCGGTCGCGCTCGGCGTCCTCGAACTGGCCGTGGACTGGAACGCCGAGAGCCCGCTGCTCATCGACCCGATCATCGGGTTGGTCATCGTCGTCGGGCTGCTCGTGCAGCGGCGGACCACGTCCCGGGCACAGACCCAGGCGGCGTCGACCTGGCAGGCGGCCGAGGACGTGCGTCCGATCCCGGAGGAGGTGGCCCGCCTCCCCGAGGTGCGGGCCCTGCGCCTCGGCGGGGGCGCGGTGCTCCTGGCCGTGGCGGTGGCGTTGCCCAACTACCTCGGGGCCGAGGACTCACTGAAGGCATCGGCCGTGCTGATCTTCGCCATCGTCGGCGTGTCGATCGTGATGCTCACCGGGTGGGCCGGTCAGGTGTCGCTGGGGCAGATGGGCTTCGTCGGCGCGGGCGCCGCGGTGGCCGCGGTCGCGACGTCGGAGTGGGGGCTCGACCTCACCCTGGCGCTGCCCCTCGCCGGTCTGGTGGGTGCCGCGATCGCGGTGGTGGTGGGCCTACCCGCCCTGCGCCTCCAGGGTCTGTTCCTGGCGGTCACGACGCTGGCGTTCACGCTCGCGATGTCGTCGTACTTCCTCAACGAGGCGTTCTTCGACTGGATCCCCTCTGGTCGGGTCGACCGGCCACCGCTGCTCGGGCGGGTCAGCCTCGATTCGCCGACGCGCATGTACTACCTCGTCCTCGTGGTGCTGCTGCTCGTGCTCCTCGCCGCACGGGGCATCCGATCGAGCCGCACCGGACGGGTGCTCATCGCCCTCCGCGAGAACGAGCGCTCGGCGCAGTCGTTCGGCGTGAGCGTCACCCGCGCCAAGCTGTCCGCGTTCGCACTGTCCGGCTTCATCGCCGCAGTCGCGGGAGGCCTCCTGCTCGAGCACCAGCAGGCCTTCAGCCCCGCGCTCTACGGCCCGTTCGAGAGCTTCAACGTGTTCATCGCCACGGTGGTGGGAGGCCTGGGGTCGCTCGCCGGCGGAGTGTTCGGCGCGCTGTTCCTCCGCGGCGCGCAGTGGTTCCTGCCCACGCGGTGGCAGGCGCTCGCTGCGCCCGTGGGCGTCCTGGTGGTGCTGATGGTCATGCCGGGTGGCATCGGCGGCCTGTGGTTCCAGGTGCGTGACAGCGTGCTGCGACAGATCGCACGCCGTCGGGGGTTGCTCGTGCCCAGCCTCGTCGCCGACGCCGCCCCCGACGGGTTGGAGGACACGCTCCCGGATCCGCACCTGGTGCCGGACCCCGCGGAGCTACCCGAACCGCTCCTGACGTGGGAGGCCGACTGATGGCGGCGCCGACCGTCGCGCCGGAGGAGGCGCCCCAGGGGGGCGTGCTGTCCCGGGCGCTGTTCCCGGTGCGCCATCCCGGTCGATGGCTCGATGGCGTGTGCGGGGGCGGTCCCGTCTTCGCCATCGTCGTCCTGTTCGGGCTGAACGCCGTCGACGAGCTCGACCGCACGGCGTTCGGCATCCTGTTGCCCGACATCCAGAA
Organism: uncultured Microthrixaceae bacterium; assembly: GCA_964635055.1. Lineage (GTDB taxonomy): Bacteria > Actinomycetota > Acidimicrobiia > Acidimicrobiales > DATDAH01 > JAEUJM01. The sequence continues at coordinate 8,949 of CAZWMT010000050.1, forward strand.
GTCGTTCGGGCTCGACCTCCAGGGAATCCTGGCGCTGGTGGCGGTGGTGCTGGCCGGTGCCCTGGTGCTGCAGGTGCCCATCGCCCACCTGGCCGACCGCCACAACCGCGTGGCCATCACGATCGTGGGCGCCATCTCGTGGGGGATCTTCTCGCTGCTCACGGGCCTCGCCACCGGCGTGGTGATGCTGGCCATCGTGCGGTCCGGGTCGGGGATCGGCAAGGCGGTGGTCGACCCCACCCACAACTCGCTGATCGCCGACTACTACCCGGTGGACGTGCGGCCCCGGGTCTACTCGGTGCACCGGGCGGCCAACGTCGTGGGCCAGATCATCGGCCCGCTGCTGGCCGGCATGCTGGCGTACTACTGGGGGTGGCGAGCGCCGTTCATCGTCTTCGCGATCCCGACCTTCGTGTTCGTCGCCCTCGCCTTCAAGCTGCACGAGCCGGTGCGCGGGGGCCAGGAACGCCGGGCCATGGGCGCCTCCGAGGAGGCAATCGCCACCGAGGAGGACTCGCCGTCGTTCGCCGAGTCGTGGCGCATCGTGTGGAAGATCGAGTCGCTGCGGCGCATCTGGTACGCCCTGCCGTTCCTGGCCGCCTCCCTGATCGGCTTCGTGTCGCTGGCCTCGTTGCTCTACGCCGACGTGTTCGGCCTGGACGAGCGGGCGCGGGGCTTCGTGGCCGCCGGCGTCGAGCCGCTCCAGTTCGTGGGGCTCGTTGTCGGCGCCCGGGTGGGCACCAGGCTCATCGCCCGCGATCCCGGCCTGGTGCTCCGCTTCCTGTCGGTGGTCGCGCTGGTCACGTCGGGGCTGTCGGTCGTGTTCGCCCTGGCGCCCACCCTGTGGCTGGCGGTGCTCGCCAACATGTTGATCTCGGCGTCGCTGGCGGTCATCGGGCCGGGGATCCTGGCCGCGCTGTCGCTGGCCATACCGCCCCGGGCGCGATCGATGGGGTTCTCGGTCGCCTCCCTGTGGGTGCTGCCCGGCCTCATCGTGTTGCCCCTCATCGGCTGGGTGGGCGACACCTGGGGCATCCGTCAGGGGATGCTGATCATGACCCCGGTCTTCCTGATCGGGGCAGTGGTGATCTCGGGCGCCGGCAAGGTGATCGGAGCCGACATCACCCAGGTGTGGACCACCGCCGCCGCCCGCTCCGAGGCCCTGTGGGAGCGCCGCCACGGCAACTCGAAGATCCTGCTCGTCCGCCATCTCGACGTCGGCTACGGCGGCGTGCAGGTGCTGTTCGATGTCGACTTCGAGGTCGAGGAGGGCGCGGTGGTGGCCCTGCTCGGGACGAACGGCGCCGGCAAGTCGACCCTCTTGAAGGCCATCTCGGGCGTGGTGGAGGCCGACAAGGGGGCGGTGATCTTCGACGGGCGGGAGATCACCCACGCCCCGCCCAACGAGGTCGCGGCCCATGGCGTGCTGCAGGTGCCGGGGGGTGCCGGCGTGTTCCCCTCGCTCAGCGTCGCAGAGAACCTGCGACTGGCGGGGTGGCTGCACCGCCATGACGAGGCACAGGTGCAGGCGGGCACCGCGCGGGCACTGGACCTGTTCCCCGTGCTCGGCCAACGGCTCGACGACCCGGCCGCGGACCTGTCCGGTGGACAGCAGCAGATGCTGGCCCTCGGGATGGCGCTCGTGTCGCGGCCGCGGCTGTTGATGATCGACGAGCTGTCCCTCGGGCTGGCACCGGCGATCGTCGAGCAGCTGCTGCCGGTCGTGCGCGAGCTGAGCGAGGCCGGCACCACGATCATCCTCGTGGAGCAGTCGGTGAACCTGGCCCTGACGCTGGCCGAGACCGCCTACTTCATGGAGAAGGGCGAGATCCGCTTCCACGGTCCCACCGCCGAGCTGCTCGATCGCCCCGACGTCCTGCGCTCGGTGTTCCTCGAAGGCGCCGCAGCCGTCGGGGCGAGATCGTCCAACGGCGCAGCCGCGGAGCCGGTGCCGGCGCTCGGGCCCGAGGTCCGCGACGGCCGGGGGGGATCGGTGGAGGGCGCCTGGGTCGGCCCAGGTCCCCGACCGGGGGCCGACCGCGCGGTGACGACGGTGCGCAGCGACGGGGCCGCCCCCGGCGATGGGCCCGACGGTGAGCGCGTGGCCCGGTTGCGCACCGTCGGGCTGGGCGTCTCGTTCGGGGGTATCCGTGCGGTCGACGATGTCAGCCTCGAGATCGGGGCGGGAGAGATCGTCGGCATCATCGGCCCGAACGGCGCCGGCAAGACCACCCTGTTCGACCTGATCTCGGGATTCACGCCGGCGGGAGCCGGTCGGGTCCACCTGGGTGCCGTCGACGTGACCGGTGCCGGACCGGCGCAGCGGGCCCGGCACGGCCTGGGCCGGTCGTTCCAGGATGCCCGCATGTTCCCGGCGCTGACGGTCGCCGAGACGCTCGCGGTGGCCCTCGATCGGTGGGTCGAGGTGCGCGACCCGGTGTCCGCGGCGCTGCGCCTGCCGGCGTCGTTCGACTCCGAGGAGAAGGTGCGCCGGCGCGTCGACGAGCTGATCGAGCTGATGGGGCTCGGCGCGTTCCGCACCAAGTTCGTCCGTGAGCTGTCCACCGGCTCACGCCGGATCGTGGATCTGGCCTGCGTCGTAGCGCACCGGCCCACGGTCGTGCTCCTCGACGAGCCGTCGAGCGGCATCGCCCAACGGGAGACCGAGGCCCTCGGGCCGGTGCTGCGCCGCCTGCGCGACGAGATGGGGGCCAGCCTGGTGGTCATCGAGCACGACATGCCCCTGGTCACCGGTATCGCCGATCGCATGGTCGCCATGGAGCAGGGCCGCGTGATCGTCAGCGGCTCACCCGAGGCGGTCCTCCACGACCCGCAGGTGGTCGCCTCCTATCTGGGCACCGACACCGCGGCCATCCGCCGCTCGGGCGGTCGGGCGGTCGATTAGGTTCCCGCACACAGCGAGCCAGGGGGGAACGCATGCAGCCCAGCAGTGACCAGCCGACCGGGACCGAGCGGTCGCGAGCGCTGCGACGGTGGGGCCCGCTGGTGGCCATCGTGGCCGTCGTGGCGGTGGTGGGTGGCGTGCTCGCCCTGAGCGGCGGGGACAGCGACGACAGCGACACGTCCGGAAGCGGCACCACCGTGGCCGGTGGCTTGTCGGGGGCCTCCAGCGAGGACCTGCCGGAAGGCGTGCTGCCGTTCAGCGTGGCCGAGCGCGAAGGCATCGAGGTCGACTGGCCCGACACCTGTGACACCGACCGGGGCCAGGTGGCCTACCCGAGCTACTTCGCGCCCGAGTGCTATGCCCCGTTCGACGGGGACAACGGGGGCGAGACGGCGCCTGGTGTCACCGGAGACAGCATCAAGGTCGTCTGGTACCTCCCGCCGGAGGTCGACCCGATCATCGACTTCATCAGCGAGGGGATCTCGGACGACACCAACGAGGAGGTGGAGGAGACGGTCCGCGGCTTCAACGAGCTCTACGCGCACTTCAGCGAGACCTACGGTCGCACGGTCGACCTCGAGTTCTACAACGCCACGGGCACGGCGGAGGACGAGGTGGCGGCCAGGGCCGATGCCGTCGCCATCGCCGAGGAGATCCACCCGTTCATGGTGCTGAACGGGCCGCAGTTGACGAGCGCCTTCGCCGAGGAGCTGGCCGCGCGCGAGATCGCCTGCATCCAGTGCGGCCCGACCCAGCCCACGGACTTCTACGCCGAGGCCGACCCGTACGTGCTGTCGATCACCATGAACGCCGAGCAGGGCCAGGTGCACGCGTCCGAGTTCGTCGGCCGGCAACTGGCCGGGCGCAACGCCGAGTTCGCCGGCGACGAGCTCGCGGACCAGGAGCGCACGTTCGGGCTCGTGTACCTCGACAGCGTCGAGGGCGCCGCGGACAACCTGTCGCAGTTCGAGGAGAACCTCGATGCCCAGGGCGTCACGCTGGCCGAGAAGGTCGGCTACGACAGTCCGGTCACGCTCCAGACCACCGCCGCCAGCGTGATCGCGAAGCTCAAGGACGCGGGGGTCACCTCGGTGCTGTTCTCCGGCGACCCGGTTGCGCCGAGGGAGCTGACCCGGGAGGCGACCGCCCAGGACTACTTCCCCGAGTGGATCATCACACCCTCGGCGGTGCTGGTCGACACCACGGTCTTCGCCCGCACCTACGACCAGGAGCAGTGGTCGCACGCGATGGGCGTCGTCACGGGCGCGGCCCGAGGCAACCCGGACAACCAGGGCGCGGCCTTCATCTACCGCTGGTACTTCGGCGAGGACCCGCCCGCGGGTGACACCGTCCTGTTGCTGTCGGCCCAGCTCACCACCATGTACAACGTGCTGCAGGGGGTGGGGCCGGACGTCACCGCGCAGAACTTCCGCGACACCATCTTCTCGGCTCCGCCGACCCCGCCGGCGGTGACCCAACCGTCGCTCTCGTGGGGCGACAAGGGCATCTGGCCGGGGACCGACTGGCTCGGCATCGACGACGCCACGGTGGTGTGGTGGAACCCCGACGCCACCGGTCCCGACGAGCGGGGCGACGAGGGTCAGGGCATGTACGAGTACGTCGAGGGCGGCCAGCGGTTCCTGCCCGGTGAGTGGCCCGACACCGACACCAAGGCCTTCGACCCGGAGGGCGCGGTCACGATCTACGAGCAGCGGCCGCCGGGCGAGGAGGTGCCGGACTACCCGTCACCCGCCGGCTGACCGGGCACCTGCGGCCCCGCGCGGGAACCGAAGGGAGCGCGGCCCGGAGCGTCAGGAGTCCTGGTCGCGGAGGAAGCGCTCGAGCTCCTCGGCGAGCTCGTCGCCGGTCTGCAGCTCGAGGGGCGAACCGTCGTCGGGCCCGCGCTCGGTGTCGACGTGGAGCTCCAACTGGTGCACCAGCTCACGGTGCTCGTCGCTCTCGGCCACGAGGGCGTCGAGCCGCGTCCGTGTGGCGGTCGCCTCCTCGTGCAGCTCCTGGCTGTCGAGCACCAGGCCCCCGATCTCGCACACGCCGTCGATGAGCGCGGCGGCCGCGGCGGGGTACGGCATGGCCGCGGCGTAGTGGGGCACCTGGGCCCACAGCCCGACTGCGGGAAGCCCACGGTCGGCGCACTCTCGCTCGATCGCCGCCTGGACCCCTGCCGGCACGTTGATGGCGCCACTGAGGACCCCCACCCGTTGGGCCAGCTCGGCGTCGGTGGCCGTGGACGCCAGCGAGGTGGGCCGGGTGTGGGGCACCGGTGCGGGGTACGCGCCGAGGCCGAGCACGAGACGGGCGCCGAAGTGCAGGGCCAGGTCGACCGCGGCCTTCGCGAATGCCCGCCAGGTGTGGTCGGGCTCCGCCCCCACCAGCAGCAGGAGGTCGTGACCGGCGTCGTCGGTCGCCGCCCGCAGCTCGATGGTGGGCCAGATCAACCCGGTGTTGATCCCGTCGAGCAGCTCCATCACCGGCCGCCTCGCCCGGTGGTCCAGCAACTCGTCGGTGTCGAACGACGCCAGCAGCACCGAGTCGAGCGCGTCGGTGAGCGCGGCGGTGGCGCGGGCCGCACCCGCGCCGGCATCGATCCAGCCCTCGAGGGCCATGATCACGACCGGCGCGTCGAGGTCGAGGTCCTCGTGGATCTCGTACAGGCTCACCGTCGGCGCCCCGAAGGACCGAGGTCGCGGAGCGCCGGGGTGTCGTGGAGCGCCGGGGTGTCGCGGGGCGCCATGGTCAGGCCGACCGTTCCAGGGCATCGGCGGCAGCCCGGGCCAGCGCGTCGACCTGGGCGGCGAAGACGTCGAACTCGCGGCCGGTGCCCCGCTGGCCCATGGCCCCGCCGACGTAGCGGGCGTACACCCCTTCGACGATGCAGGCCAGCTTCCAGTACCCGAAGGCCATGTAGTAGTCGATGCGGGTGACGTCGCGACCCGACGCCTCGGCGTAGCGATCGAGCATCTCCGCGCGGGTGGGGAACCCGCCGATCGCGGTCGGCGCGTTGGGTGGGATCTGGTGCTCGTCCGAGGGCTCGGGCCAGTAGACCAGCAGGAGCCCGGCATCGGCGAGGGGGTCGCCGAGCGTGCAGATCTCCCAGTCCAACACGGCCACCACCCGCCCGTCGTCGCCCACGAGGCAGTTGTCCAGGCGGTAGTCACCGTGCACGATCCCGCTGCGACCCTGCTCGGGGATCGCCGCCGCGAGGCCCGCGTGCACCTCGTCCACCAGGGGGAGGTCACGGGTCTTGGACTTCTCCCACTGCCCGTGCCAGCGCTTGAGCTGACGGGCGATGTAGTCATCGCGGCGCCCGAGGTCGCCGAGCCCCACCGCGTCGACGTCGACCGCGTGGATGCGGGCCAGCACGTCCACCACCGAGTGCCCGGCGGTCCGGCGTTGCTCCTCGGTGAGCCCGCGGGCGATCTCCGCGTTGCGTACCACCTGGCCGTCGACGAAGTCCATGACGTAGAACGGCGCGCCGTTCACGGCGTCGTCGCTGCACAGGCCCCGCATGACCGGCACGGGGACGTCGGTTCGGTCCAACGCCGACATCACCGCGTGCTCGCGGCCCATGTCGTGGGCGGTGGCCAGCACCTGGCCGAGCGGAGGCCGGCGCAGCACCCAGGCGCCACCCGCGGCGTCGTCGACACGGTAGGTGAGGTTGGAGTGGCCGCCCGCGATGAGGTCGAAGCTGAGGGGGGGCGTGGCCTCCGGGACGTGGTCGGCGAACCACGCCGTGACCGGTTCCACGTCGATGCCCTCGACGTCGTGGCTCATCGGGTTGCTCCCACGCGTTGTTCCTTGTCGTCTACCGGCCGGGGTCGGCCGCGGTCGGCGGTCAACCTACCGGGAATGTCGACCCCGCCCCCGTCGTTGTAGGGCCCATGGTCGACGTCACCGATGCCACGTTCGAAGCGGAGGTCCTCCGGCGCTCCGACGAGCAGCCGGTGGTGGTGGATCTCTGGGCACCGTGGTGCGGGCCCTGCCACCAACTCGGGCCCATCATCGAGGAGGTCGTCGCCGCCACCGACGGGCAGGTCGTGCTGGCCAAGGTGAACGTCGACGAGAACCCCCAGGTGGCCCAGGCGTTCCGGGTGCAGGGCATCCCCGCGGTGTTCGCCCTGGATCACGGCCAGGTGGTCTCCAGCTTCGTCGGCGCCCAGGGACGCGACGCCGTGCAGGCCTTCGTGGACGATCTGCTGCCCACCGCCGAGGAGTCGCAGGTCGCGGCGTTGGTGGCCGCGGGCGACGAGGCCTCGCTGCGGCAGGCGCTCGACATGGAGCCGGGGAACGAGGCCGCCGTGCTGGCGCTGGCCGAGCTGCTGGTGGCCGAGGAGCAGGAGGCGGGCGACGAGCGGGCCGAGGAGGCGCTGGCCCTGCTGGCACGGATCCCGGAGACGGCCGAGACCAGGCGGATCGCGGCCATGGCCCGCACCGGGGCGCCCCCCGCCGACGACATCACCGCCACGCTCGACGAGCTGCTCGATCGGGTCAAGGACGACGACGACGCCCGCCAGCAATTCGTCGATCTGCTGGACGTGATGGGGGCTGACGATCCTCGGAGCGCCGAGTACCGTAGGCGTCTCACCGCCCAGCTCTTCTGAGCCGGGCCTCGCGCCTCGGGCGCCTCCCGCCGCCGCCTGCGGGCGGTCGCGGACCACCACTTCCCCTCCCGACACCGCCGATACCGGGAGCCAGCCTTGCCCGAGCCCGCCGACTCGTTCCTCGAGCCCACGCGTCCACCCGTCCGCCCGTCGCTACGTGACCATGTCGCGGCCCTCACCGGCGGCGCGGCCGGCCCCCGACTGCTCGGGGCCGTCGTGGGGCTCGTGGCGGTCGCCGCCGTCGCCGTGGTGCTGTGGCCCCGCCCGGCATCGCCCGCCCCCGAGCTGGTGTTGCCGCGGGCATCCACCACCGTGGCCGCGGCGATCGGTCCCACGACGAGCACGGCCCCGGTCGATCTGGTGGTCGACGTCGTGGGCGAGGTGCGCCGAGCGGGCGTCTACCGGGTGGCCGCCGGCGCTCGCATCGTCGACGCGATCGACGCCGCCGGCGGCCTGACACCACAGGCGGACCGGGCGCGGGTGAACCTGGCGGCGCCGGTCAGCGACGGTGAGCGCATCTTCGTCCCGGCGGTCGGCCAACAGGTGCCGGCCATCGCCGTGGGTGGCCAGCCGGCCGGCCCGCCGGCAGGCACCCCCGGCGCCACCGGCGGTGGCGTGGGGCAGGGCGAGCCCGTGAACATCAACACCGCCTCGCTCGAGGAGCTCGACACCCTTCCTGGGGTGGGCCCGGCGACCGCTCAGGCCATCATCGACCACCGCACCCAGAACGGCCCGTTCGCCTCGGTCGACGAGCTTCTCGACGTGCGCGGCATCGGCGATGCCAAGCTGGCCGAGCTCCGTGACCACGTCGCGGTCTGAGCCGGCCGGTCAGTGGGACAGCCAGAGGCCGACGACCAGGAGGCCGACGATGATGCCGCCCCACACGCCGGCGAGCATGAAGGCGAGCTCGCCGACGTAGGTCGCCCAGGTGGCGTCCACGTCCTCGGTGGCCCGCCGCGCCGCCCACTGGCCCAGCCCCATCCACAGGAGCAGGCTGGTGCCGATGGCGATCGCCAGGTTCACGGGATGGAGGAACCACGGCAAGCCGGCGATCAAGGCGGTGGGGGCGGCCAGCAGCACGAGCAGGTACGACAGCAGCGACGGCTTGACGCAGGCGCTGCCGTCGCAGGGGTAGGCGAAGAAGGTGAGCGCGGCGACGACGAGCAGCACCGCGGGGATCAGCAGGGCGACGACGGGGCCCAGACGCCGGATCTGGCCGGGTCGCACGACGGCGCCTTCGGGCCGCCCGTGGCTGGCGCCTTCCGGAGTCGACCTCACCGCGTCGATGGTAGGCGGCGCCGTTCCGGCCCGGCCGGACTGTCGGACGGTGGGGCGATGGCACTGGCGGCGATGGTGTGGGCGGGCGCGACCTTGGCCGTCCCGGTGCCGAAGCCGGCGCTGGTGGCCGCAGTCGCACTGGCGGTGGTCGCACGACGGCCGGCCGTGGTCGTGCTGGTCGGCTTCGTGCTCGGCTCCGGGCTCGGGGCCGCCGCGCTGAGGGGTCTCGAGCCGCCGGTCGAGGCACCCTTCAGCGGCTGGGTGACCCTGCTCACCGACCCCGCACCCGTCGCCTCGGGTCAGCGGGTCGAGGTGCGGTTGGGGCACCGCCATGTCGAGGCGTGGGCCCGGGGGGCGGCGGCGGGCATGCTGGTCGACCGCTCCAGCGGCGAACGGGTCCTCCTCGACGGTCGGCTGGGCCCCGTACCCGAGCGGAGGCCGTGGTTGACCGCACGGCACGTGTCCGGGCGCCTCGAGGTCGAGCGGGTGTCGGCGTGGGACCCCGGGGGGCCTGTGGTCCGCATCGCCAACGGCCTCAGGCACACCCTGGTGAGCGGTGCGTCCCGGTTGCCGGACGGCACCCGGGCGCTGTTCACCGGCTTCGTGCTGGGCGACGACCGCGGTCGCTCGGCCCTGGTGACCGACGACTTCCGCGGTTCGGGTCTCACCCACCTGCTCGCCGTGTCCGGGCAGAACGTGGCCTTCGTGCTGGCCCTGCTCGACCCCCTGCTACAGCGTCTCGGCCTGCGCGGGCGCCTGGTCGCCACCGTCGCCGCGCTGGCCTTCTTCGCGCTGCTCACCCGCTTCGAGCCGTCCGTGCTGCGGGCGACCACGATGGCTGCGATCGCCGCGGTGGCCGCCACCTGGGGTCGTGAGGCCTCGAGCGTCCGGGTGCTGGCGCTGGCCGTCGCCGCCCTCGTGCTGATCGACCCGCTGCTGGTGGGTGCGGTCGGGTTCCAGCTGTCGGTGGCGGCGTGCCTCGGCATCGTGGTGGTGGCCCCCAGACTGCGCCCACTGGTGCCGGGCCCCGAGGTGCTGCGACTGCCGATGGCGGTGTCGCTCGCGGCTCAGGTGGGGGTGGCTCCGATCCTGATCGCTGTGTTCGGGGGTGTTCCGGTGGCGGGCCTGCCGGCCAACCTGCTGGCGGTGCCGGCGGCCGGCCCGGTCACCACCTGGGGGCTGACGGCCGGGCTGGTCGCCGGCGTCGTGCCCGCCGCTGCCGGTGTGCTCCACGCGCCCACGCGGGTGCTCGTGGGCTGGGTGGCCGGCGTGGCGCGGGTCGCGGTGGCGCTGCCGCTCGGCCAGCTGGGGTTCGTCACGTTCGCACTCTGCCTGGCAGCCGGGGGTCTGGCCGCGGTGCTCCGGCTCCGAGGTCGTACCGCCCTCGCACGCGCCGCGTTCGCGGCGCTGCTCGTCGTGCTCATGGTCCCCGCGGTGCAGCTGCGGTGGGCACCGGTCCCGGCGCACGAGTCGCTCGGCGCCGGTGCGGAGCTGTGGCGCTCGGAGGGCCGGGCACTGGTCGCGATCGATGGCCGCGTCCGCGAGGACGACCTCCTCGCCGCGTTGCGCTCGCGCGGCGTGACCCGACTCGATGTGGTGGTCGTTCGTTCGGCGGCGGGTGGGCTGCACACCGTGGCGGCCGACCTGTCCCGCCGGTACGGGCGGATGACGGTGATCGCCCCCCGCGACGCCGGGATCACCGCCGCTCGTGCGCCCGCCTCGGGCTCGAGCCTTCGGCTGGGTGCGCTCGTGGTGCGGTTCACGGTCTCGGGCGACCGGATCGACCTCGAGGTCGAGCCCGCCTCGGGCGCGGCCGGGGGGCCGGTGTAGCGTCGGCCGACGTGCACGTGGCCCTCGGACCCCACCGATTCGACATCGGTCACCGGGCCCTCGTCATGGGCATCCTCAACCGCACCCCCGACTCGTTCTTCGACAAGGGCGACTACTGGGACTTCGACGCCTTCTTGGCCAAGGCCGACCGCCTCGTGGCCGACGGCGCCGACTTCCTCGACGTGGGTGGGGTGAAGGCCGGCCCTGGGCCGGAGGTGACCGAGCAGGAGGAGCTCGATCGCGTGGTCCCGGCGATCGAGGCCCTCGTGCAGCGGTTCGACCTGCCCGTGTCGGTGGACACGTGGCGGGCGTCGGTCGCGCGCGCCGCCTTCGCCGCGGGTGCCGTGGTGGGCAACGACATCAGCGGGTTCGCCGACCCCGACTACCTGGCCGCCGCCTCGGCCGCCGGTGCGTCGGTGGTGGCCACCCACATCCGCTTGGCACCGCGGGTACCGGATCCCGAGCCCACGTATCGCGATCTGGTGCCCGACGTCTGCGCCTTCCTCGCCGAGCGGGCGGCGGCGGCCCGTGCCGCAGGGATCCCGGCGGAGCGGATCATGGTCGATGCCGGGCTCGACCTGGGCAAGACCGAGCCGCAGTCGCTCGAGTTGCTGCGGGCGTCCGACGCCCTGGTGGCGCTGGGCTACCCGGTGTTCCTGTCGGCGTCGAACAAGCGGTTCCTCGGGGCACTGGTCGGCACCGAGGTCACGGATCGAACCGAGGCCACCCTGGCCGCGCACGCCCTCGGCATCGGGCTCGGTTGCCGGATCCTCCGGGCCCACGACGTGAAGGGATCGCGCCGGGTGGCCGACGTGATGGCCGCGATCCTCGCCGCCCGCGACCTCTCCCGGGACGCGGGCCCTGCGGTGGTCGCGTGATGCCGGCCGAGCCCGAGCTGCAGCTCATCCGGGGGGACGACCCCGTGTTGCTGGCCGACGAGGTTCGCCGGGTGGTCGCGGCGTTGGTGGGTGACGGCGACCGGACCCTGTTGGTCGACGAGTACGCGGGCGACGACTACCAGCTCGCGGTGGCCGTCGACGCCGCGCAGACGCTTCCGTTCCTCACCGATCGACGCATCGTGGTGGTGCGCAACCTGGCCCGCTTCACCAAGGTCGCCGACCTCGCCCCGCTCCTGACCTACCTCGGCGACCCCTCGCCCACCACCTCGCTGGTGCTGGCCTGGGAGCCGGCCATGGGGGACAAGGGCGCCCGGCTCCCCGCGGTCCCCAAGAAGCTCACCGAGGCCATCGCCCATGCCGGGGGAGTGGTCACCAACACCACCTTGGCCCGTCCCGCCGAGCGCAAGACGTTTCTCGATGCCCGTATCGGGGCCGCCGGTGTCGTGCTGGATCGCGACGCCCGGTCGGCGGTGGTGGCCCGGCTGGCCGACGACGTCGATCGTCTCGCCGGCCTGCTCGACACGCTCGAGGCGGCCTTCGGGCCGGGCGCTCGACTCACCGTCGACGACGTCGAGCCCTACTTGGGCGAGGCCGGCTCGGTGCCCCCGTGGGAGCTCACCGATGCCATCGACACGGGCAAGATCCCGCTCGCGCTCGACCGGTTGCACCGCATCCTGGGCGCGGGCGACAAGCACCCGTTGCAGGTGATGGGCAGCCTGCACGGCCACTACGCCCGGATGGTGCGCCTCGACGGGGCTGCGGCCCGGAGTGAGAAGGCCGCGGCCGAGCTGTTGGGGATGAAGGGCTCGACCTACCCCGCCAAGAAGGCGCTCGAGCAGGGCCGCAAGCTGGGGACGGACCGCCTGCGGCGGGCCATGCGCCTGCTGGGCCAGGCCGACCTCGATCTGCGGGGGGCCAAGGCCTGGCCCCCCGAGCTGGTGATGGAGGTGCTGGTGGCGCGGCTCGCGAGCCTCAGCCGCCGCTGAGTCCTCACCTGCCCGAGGCGTCGGGGTGGGTGCGGCGGTGACGTCGCGCCGCTCGCCGGTGGCCCGAGCGTCCCGGGCCTCGACCCTCAGGCGTCGGCGGTGGACTTCGCCAGGCGCTTGGCCAGGCGGGACTTGCGGCGAGACGCCTCGTTCTTGTGGATGACGCCCTTGGCGGCGGCCTTGTCGATGCGCTTCATGGCCAGGCGGGTGGTCTCGTCGAGATCGTCGGCGCCCTCGACGGCCGCGGCCTCGGCCGCCTTCACGCGCGTGCGCAGCTCGGAGCGCACGCCCTTGTTGCGGACGCGTCGCTTCTCGTTCTGCTTGTTGCGCTTGATCTGGCTGGCGATGTTGGCCACGGGGGGTTTCCTCTGGTTGGAGCGACGACCGGGGCCCGGGGTGGCCCGACGGGAGAGCCGGATCAGGATAGCGGCGGGGGCGGCGCCGAGGCACGTTTCGCGACCTCGGGTTGGTAGCGTCCCGATCGCCCATGGATCAGTCGCGCCTTCGCAACATCGCCATCATCGCCCACATCGACCACGGCAAGAGCACCCTCGCGGACCGGATGCTCGAGATCTGTGGCGCGGTCGAGGCCCGCGACATGCGGGCGCAGTACCTCGATTCGATGGACCTCGAGCGCGAGCGCGGCATCACCATCAAGCTCCAGAGCGTCCGCCTCCAGTACGGCGACTACGTCCTGAACCTCATCGACACCCCGGGCCACGTCGACTTCGGGTACGAGGTGAGCCGCTCGTTGGCGGCGTGCGAGGGCGTCATCCTGCTGGTCGACGCCGCGCAGGGGATCGAGGCCCAGACGCTGGCCAACTGCTACCTGGCCCTCGAGGGCGACCTCGAGATCGTGGCCGCGCTGAACAAGATCGACCTGCCGGCGGCCGAGCCCGAGCGCTACGCCGAGGAGATCGAGAAGGTGCTCGGACTGCCCGCCGAGGAGATCCTGCCCATCAGCGCCAAGACGGGTGAGGGTGTCCGCGACCTGCTCGACGCCGTGGTGGCTCGCGTCCCACCGCCGGCCGGCGACCCCGACGCCCCCCTGCAGGGGCTGATCTTCGACTCGCACTTCGACCAGTACCGAGGGGTCGTCAGCTCCATCCGGGTGATGAACGGTGTGCTGTCCACGGGTGCCCGCCTCAAGTTCCTCCAGGCCGGCTCGACCCACGAGGCGGACGAGGTGGGGGTGCGCAGCCCCGACCCGACGCCGGTGGGATCGCTGGCCGCCGGCGAGGTGGGCTACCTGATCGCCGGCATCAAGGACGTCGGCGAGGCCCGGTCGGGCGAGACCGTCACCACCGCGGTCCGGGGCTCCGACGAGGCGCTCGAGGGCTACCAGGACCCGAAGCCGATGGTGTTCTGCGGGCTCTACCCGGTGGACGGTGACGAGTTCGCGACGCTGCGCGAGTCACTCGAGAAGCTGCGGCTCAACGACTCGAGCTTCACCTACCAGCCGGAGACGTCGGGTGCGCTCGGGTTCGGCTTCCGGTGCGGGTTCCTCGGCCTGTTGCACATGGAGATCGTCCGCGAGCGCCTCGAGCGGGAGTTCGACCTGAACCTGATCGCCACCGCCCCGTCGGTGGAGTACCGCCTGGTCACCACCGCCGGCGAGGAGCTGGTCATCGACAACCCGAGCGAGATGCCGTCCGCCGCGGAGATCGAACGCATCGACGAGCCCTACCTCACCGCCACCATCCTCACGCCCACCGACTACACGGGCACGCTCATGGACCTGTGCCAGACCAGGCGGGGCGACATGGTGAAGCTCGAGTACCTGTCGCCCGAGCGCGTCGAGCTGGTCTATCGGGTGCCGCTGGCCGAGGTGGTCACCGACTTCTTCGACCAGATGAAGAGCCGCACACAGGGCTACGCCAGCCTCGACTACGAGCCGGCGGGCTACATCCCCTCGGCGCTGGTGAAGGTGGACGTGCTGCTGAACGGCGAGCCGGTCGACGCCTTCAGCACGATCATGCACCGCGACAAGGCCCAGGACTACGGCCGGAAGATGACCGAGAAGCTCCGCGAGCTGATCCCTCGCCAGATGTTCGACGTGCCGATCCAGGCGGCCATCGGCGGCCGGATCATCGCCCGGGAGACGGTGAAGGCCAAGCGCAAGGACGTGACCGCCAAGTGCTACGGGGGTGACATCACCCGCAAGCGCAAGCTGATCGAGCGCCAGAAAGAGGGCAAGAAGCGCATGAAGAGCATCGGGCGGGTCGAGGTCCCACCCGAGGCCTTCGTGTCGGCGCTCCGCCTCGATGACTGACGCGGCCGGCGTCGCGGTGGTCTGGTTCCGCCGCGACCTGCGCCTGGCCGATCACCCGGCGCTGTCGGCCGCGGTCGCCGGCGCCGATCGGGTGGTGGGCCTCTTCGTCGACGACGAGCGGCTGCGGCGGCCTTCGGGCGAGCCTCGACGTGCCTTTCTGGAGGGCTGCCTCGACCGCCTCGACGCCGACCTCGGTGGGTGCCTGGTCCGCCGGTCGGGCGATCCCCGGGAGGTCGTCGCCGACGTGGCCCGGGAGGTCGCGGCCACCGACGTCTACGTGACCGCCGACTTCGGCCCGTACGGTCGTCGACGCGACGCAGCGGTGGCCGCCGCGCTCGAACGCCAGGGCGGGGAGCTGCGCCGCGTGGGCACGCCGTACGCGGTGGCCCCCGGCACCGTGCTCACCCAGGCCGGTGGGCCCTACCGCGTGTTCACACCGTTCGCCCGTGCGTGGGCCCGGCTGGCCGACGAGCCGCCGGCCGCCGCCCCGGTGGTCGACTGGGTCGGCGGCGTGCCGTCGTCGCCTCCGCGGCCGGTGCCTGCGCCTCCCGGAGTGGCGCTGCCTGCGGCGGGCGAGGCCGCTGCCCACGAGCGCCTCGACGAGTTCCTGGACCGCGGCGTCGCGTCCTACGCCGCGCGCCGTGATCAGCCGGCGGTGGACGGCACATCACGGCTCTCGCCGTACCTCAAGTTCGGGTGCCTGCACCCCCGGCAGGTCCTCGAGCGACTCGCGACAGGGCTGGCCGGGGCCGATGCCCTCCGGTCGGAACTGGCGTGGCGAGAGTTCTACGCCGATGTGCTGTACCACCGTCCCGAGACCGCGCACCGGGCGGTCGTCCCGCGGATGGGTGCCCTGCGCGTCGACACCGGCGCACGCGCGGAGGAGCGCCTCGCCGCCTGGCGGGACGGCCGGACCGGCTACCCGTTGGTCGACGCCGGCATGCGTCAGTTGGCCGCGGAGGCGTGGGTGCACAACCGCGTTCGGATGGTGGTGGCCAGCTTCCTGGTGAAGGACCTCCACGTCGACTGGACGAGAGGTGCGGCGGTGTTCATGGAACGGCTGGTCGACGGAGACCTGGCCTCTAACCAGCACGGCTGGCAGTGGGTGGCCGGCACCGGGACCGACGCCGCGCCCTACTTCCGCGTGTTCAACCCGGTGGCGCAGTCGAAGCGCTTCGACCCCGACGGGGCCTATCTGCGCCGATGGCTCCCGGAGCTGGCCGGGGTGGCCGCCCCCGGCGTCCACGAGCCGTGGAAGCTCCCAGGCGGGCCGCCGGCGGGCTATCCCGCCCCGATCGTGGATCACGCCGTCGAGCGGGCCGAGGCCCTGCGCCGCTACGACGAGGTCAGGTGACGCCGACCTCGTCGTCGTCCACCGCGTTGCCCTCCTCGAAGGAGTGTCCACACGCCCGGCAGAACTTGGCGCTGGCCTTGACGGCGGCGCCACAGGTCGGGCACTTCCCGGGCTCGGCCGCGCCCGCGACGTCGGCGGCGTCGGTGACCGCGTCGCCGCCGGAAGAGGCATCTCCGGCCTTGGCGGCATCGTCGCCGCTGGGCTCATCGAGCTCGTAGCCGTACTCGAAGGCGTAGCCGTCGCTCATGTCCCGCGAGACGTCGTTGAGGATCGAGCCGACGAGCGGGGAGTGTTGGTCGGTGAGGAGCTCGGCGGCGCGTCGCGCCTCCCTGGGCATGGTCTTGCCGGCGGAGGCGACCAACAGCACCGCGTCCGCATACCGCGCCAGCACGAGCGCGTCGGTGACGGGCAGCAGCGGGGACGAGTCGAACAACACGAGGTCGGCGAGGCCGTCCAGCTCGGCCAGCACCTGGGCGGTGCGCTCGGACTCGAGGTGCTCCGACGACTCGGCCAGCGGCGGGCCGGCAGCCAGCAGGGCCAGGTACTCGAAGCCGTCGATCGGTTGCACCAGTGCGGTCGGCGACTCGCCGAGCAGAGCGTCCGACAGCCCGGCCTCGCCGGACAGCCCGAAGAACTCGTGCAGGCGCGGCTTGCGGAGGTCGGCGTCGACCATCAGCACCCGCGTGCCGGTGCGAGCCATGGTGACCGCGAGGTTGGCGACGGTGGTCGTCTTGCCCTCGCCGCTCACCGCGCTGGTGAACAGGATGCGGTGCACCGACGAGTCGACGGTGAGGAAGTGCAGCGAGGTGCGCAGGGTGCGGTAGGCCTCGGCGGGGGGTGACGTGGGGTGGGCCAGCGCGACGTTCTGGGCGTCGTCCTCGTCCCAGTCGACGACTCGGGGGATCAGCCCGACCACGCGGAGGCCGGTGGCGTGCTCGAGCGCCGCCTTGGACCGGACCGACTTGTCGAGGGATCGCCGCCCCACCGACAGCACCACCCCGGCGAGCAGGCCGAGCACGAAGCCGATCAGGGCGAGCCGGGACCCGCCCGGCGTGGTCTGCGTGGTGGTCGGGCCGGCCGAGACGGCGGCGTTGTCGCCGCTCCGGATCGCGTCCTCGATCTGTTGCAGCGTCTGGATGTTGCTGTTGGCCTGGGCGATCTGGTTGTCGAACTCGTTCAGGGTGTCGCCGAGCTGGTTCTGGAGGTTCGCCTGCTGCTCGAGCAACTGCGCCCGGTAGGCGGGGGTTGGGTTGTCGTTGAGCTGGCTGACCACGGCGTCGAGCGGTGCGGCGGCATCGTCACGCCCGGCCTGGAGCTCGGCCACCTGGTCGCGCAGCGGGCCGATCTTCTCGTCGGCGAGCGCGACGGCGAGCTCGATGCGCCGGGCCCTGTACGCCGCCACCATGGCGTCGAGCCCCAGCTGGGCGTGCTCGGCGCTGTCGGCACTGGCCGAGAAGTCGATGGCCCCACTCGAGCCTTCCGCCGGCCGCACCGAGGCGCTGAACGGAACGCCCGCCTGCGCCTCGGCCGCCGCCCGTACCTCTGCGCTGTCGGCCACCGCGGTCTCGGCGGCAAGATCGGTCTGGAGGTCGCGCGGCTCGCCGGTGGCCTCGACCACCTCGATCATGGCGACCGGATCGAGCGCCACCGTGGCGCTGGTGCGGAACTGCGGGTGGACCACGAAGGCGCCGACCAGGCCGAAGAGCAGTGACAGGAGGATGGCGAGCCCGACGATGCGCCACTTGTCGTGCCAGAGCACGCGGAGGTATTCCCGTGCGTCCAGCGCCTCGTCGGGCGCCAACGGATCGAACGAGTCATCCGACTGAGCGACTGTCATAGGCGGCGGATACTACTCGGCCCACCTTCCCCCTCCGGGCAGCCCCCTCGGTCGCGGCGGCGGGTCCGGGTGGGATCGTCCGCCACGCCACTCGGTATCATCACCTCTGGTCTCCCATGCTCGACGAACGCAAAGCCGCCATCCTCCGTGCGGTCGTGGAGGAGTACATCGACACCGCCCAGCCGGTCGGCTCGGGTCATGTCACGAGCGCGCCCGGGGTCACGGTGTCGTCGGCGACCGTGCGCAACGACATGGCCGCCCTCGAGCAGGAAGGCTTCCTCCACCAGCCGCACACCAGCGCCGGCCGCGTGCCCACCGACAAGGGCTACCGGTTCTTCGTCGACCACCTCGTCGAGCCGCAGGGCCTCGCGGCCGGGCAGGCGCAGCAGGTGCGGACGTTCTTCAACCGGGCGCACGGCGAGCTCGAGCAGATGCTGCACGACACCAGCCGCCTGCTGGCCAACCTCACCGACTGCGCGGCCGTGGTGGTGGGGCCACCCCACGACGTCGCCTCCGTGCGCTCCGTCCAGCTGGTCGACCTCACCGAGCGGGTGGCGCTGGTGGTCGCCGTCCTCTCCAACGGCGTGGTCGAGAAGCACTCGATCGAGTTCAAGGAGCCGCTCGGCCCCGAGGTGCTCTCGTCCGCCTCCACCCACCTGGCCGCTCACCTCGTCGGCGTCGAGGCCGGCGCCATCCGGCGCCCGCCACCGTCGGGGTCGACCGAGGTCGACGACGTGGTGGTCGTCGCGTGCGCGGCGTTGGGGGCCGGCGGTGACGACGACCACGTGTTCGTCGACGGCGCCTTCCGCATGGCCTCGGCGTTCGAAGCGGTCGAGACGGTCCGCAGCGTCCTGTCGATCCTCGAGCAGCAACTGGTCGTGGTGACGCTGCTGCGGGATGTGCTCGACCGTGGCCTGAGCGTGGCGATCGGGTCGGAGACCGGCATGGAGCCGCTCAACGAGTGCGCGCTGGTGGTGTCGCCCTACGAGGTGGCCGGCGAGCCCGCCGGGTCCATCGCGGTGCTCGGGCCCACCCGCATGCACTACCCGCAGGCACTCGCGGCCGTCGCCGTGGTCAGCCAGCGACTGAGCCGCCGACTGACCGAAGGCTGAAACGGAGCAACGTGGCCACCGACTACTACGACCGACTGGGTGTCCACCCCGACGCGTCGGCCGACGAGATCAAGCGGGCCTACCGGCGTCGCGCTCGCGACCTGCACCCCGATGCCAATCCGGACGACCCGGCCGCCGAGAGCGACTTCAAGGAGCTCGCCCAGGCCTACGAGGTCCTGAGCGACCCCGACCGCCGGCGCCGGTACGACATGTTCGGGCCCGAAGGTGTGGGCGGTGCCACCGCCGACCCTTTCGGTGGGCCGAGTGGTGGGCTCGGCGACATCTTCGACGCGTTCTTCGGTGGGGGGAGCCCCTTTGGCGGTGGGCGGAGCACGGGCCGATCGGGGCCGCCCCGTGGCGTCGACCTGGAGACGGTGGTCCACCTCCAGTTTGACGAGGCGGTGTTCGGCACCGAATCGGAGGTCAGCGTCCGCACCGCGGTGCCGTGCGAGACCTGTGAGGCCACCGGTGCCCAACCGGGAACCCGGCCCGAGACGTGCACCGACTGCGGCGGGGCGGGGCAGGTGCGACGGGTCCGTCAGTCGATCCTCGGGCAGATGGTCAGCGCCGCCCCGTGTCCCCGCTGCGGGGGGCTCGGCGAGATCATCACCTCCCCGTGCACCGACTGCGGGGGCGAGGGACGCCAGGTGCGGGAGAAGACCTACACCGTCGACATCCCGGCCGGCGTCGACCGGGGCTCCACGTTGCGTCTCACGGGGCGGGGCGCCGCCGGTCCGCGGGGCGGCGGTGTCGGCGACCTCTACGTGCAGGTCGACGTTGCGCCCCACGACCGGTTCGAGCGGGATGGCTACGACCTCGTCCACTCCCTGCACGTGTCGGCCTTCCAGGCCATGCTGGGGGTGCACCTCGACTTCGAGACCCTAGACGGCATCGAGCACCTGATCATCCCCCGTGGCACGCAGTCGGGCCGTGTGTTCCGTCTGCGGGGGCGGGGGGTGCCCCACGTGGAGGGTCGGGGCCGGGGCGACCTGATGCTCCACGTCGTCGTGGACACCCCCGGCGACCTCACCCCCGAGCAGGAGGAGCTGGTCCGCCAGATCGCCGAGCTTCGCGGGGAGGACGTCGCCGCGCCGGACGCGAGCCTCCTGGGCAAGATCCGTTCCGCGTTCAAGTAGCCGGTGACCCCGCTGCACCGGTCGCGGGCCCATGCCTTCGTCGCCGACCTCGACGCCCCGGCCCTCGACGCCGACGACCGCCACCACTTCGAGCGGGTGCTGCGGCTGGCCCGTGGCGAGGCGGTGACCGTGACCGACGGCCGGGGTCGGTGGCGGCCCTGTGCGTTCGGCCCGACCCTCGAGCCCGTCGGCGCGGTGGAGGTCGAGCCCCGGCCCGTGCCCGCGGTGGCGGTGGCGTTCGCCCTGGTCAAGGGCGACCGCCCCGAGTGGACCGTGCAGAAGCTCACCGAGCTCGGGGTCGACACCATCATCCCGTTCCACGCCCGCCGGTCGGTGGTGCAGTGGGCGGGGGACCGGGCCGTACGCCACATCGGACGTCTGCGGCGCGTGGCCCGGGAGGCCGCGATGCAGTCGCGGCGCACCTGGCTGCCCGACGTCGCCGACATCACCAGCTTCGACGCGGTGGCGGGTCGTCCGGGCGCCCTGCTGGCCGAGCGGGACGGTCGAGCGCCGGCGGCCGGTGACGCGCTCGTCCTGGTGGGACCGGAGGGGGGGTGGGACGAGGACGAGCGGGCGCGTGGACTGCCCACCGTGGGTCTCGGCCCGACCGTGCTCCGCGCGGACACGGCCGCGGTCGCGGCGGGCGTGTTGCTCACCGCCCTGCGCCCGGGCGGGGCACTGACCGCGAAGGGTGGTTGAACGGCCTACGCGCCGCGCGTATGATGGAGCGAACGCGGCGAAGGGCGTGCAATGAGTGAGCTATTGACCGAGGGTGCCTCGGCTGGGTACGGACGCAAGGTCGGCGAGCGCCTGCGGGCGATCCGCCGCCAGAAGAAGCTGTCCCTGCAGGAGGTCGAGGCCACGTCGAACCAGGAGTTCAAGGCGTCGGTGCTCGGTGCCTACGAACGCGGTGAGCGGGCCATCTCGGTGCCGCGCCTGCAGCGCCTCGCCCGCTTCTACAACGTCCCCGTCGATCAGCTCCTGCCGGTGGACGAAGGCCCGGACTTCGGCATCGCCCGGGACGACGAGGTCGTCGACGTCACCGACTCGCGTGTGGCCACCCAGCCGGGCTTCAACTCGGTCACGATCGACCTGACCCGCCTCGAGAGCCTCACCGGCCCTGAGGCGGACATGCTGAACCGCTACCTCACCATGATCCAGGTGCAGCGCCAGGACTTCAACGGCAGGGTCCTCACCATCCGGCGCGACGACCTGCGCGCCATCGCCTGCATCCTCGGCACCGGGGTCGACGGGGCCGGCAACCGCCTCGACGACCTGGGCCTCGCGTCGTTCCGCAAGAAGTAGTCGTTGGGCAAGCGATAGTCGTTCCGCGAGAACCGGCGCCCGTTCCGCAGGAACGAGCGCCCCGGTAGGCTCGGCTCCGCCCCGGGGGAGCGCCCCCGCCCGCAGCGCAGGAGCACCGTTGGAGCCGTTCGGATGCTATGTCCACGTGCCGTTCTGCGCGGCTCGATGCGACTACTGCGCGTTCGCCACCTGGACCGACCGCTCGGAGCTGGTGGGTCGCTACCTGGCGGCGTGCCGGCGCCAGGTGGAGGCTGAGGTCGAGGCCGGCCTCCCCGTCGTCACCAGCGTCTTCGTCGGAGGCGGCACGCCGTCGCTGGTGCCGCCCGACCAACTGCTGGCGGTGCTCGAGCCGCTGCCGTTGGCGCCCGGTGCAGAGGTGACGGTGGAGTGCAACCCCGACACGGTGACCGCGGCGTTGCTCGCGGCCTACGTGGACGGCGGCGTGAACCGCATCTCGATCGGCGTGCAGTCGATGGTGCCGCGCGTCCTGGCGGCACTCGGGCGGACCCATGACCCGGCGAACGTGCGGCGCTCGGTCGAGCTGGTGCGCAGCGCCGGCATCGAGCGCTGGAACGTCGATCTCATCTACGGCGCCGCCACCGAGCGGCTCGGGGACTGGCGCACCACGCTCGAGGAGTCGCTGGCACTCGACCCACCCCACGTGAGTGCCTACGGGCTCACGGTGGAGCCGGGGACGGCCCTCTTCGACGATCCCGCACGGCATCCCGATGACGACGACCAGGCCGACAAGTACCTGTTGGCCACCGAACTGCTCGGCGACGCCGGCCTGCAGTGGTACGAGATCTCGAACTGGGCCCGACCCGGTCAGGCCTGCCGCCACAACCTCCTCTACTGGGCGCAGGGCGACTACGCGGCCATCGGGTGCTCGGCCCACGGGCATCGGGACGGGCGGCGCTTCTGGAACGTGCGTACGCCAGAGCGCTACGTCGAGGCCGTCGAGCAGGGCCGATCGCCGCAGGCCGCGGACGAGCGCCTCGACGTCGATGCGCGGCGCGTCGAACGCCTCCAGTTGGCCCTGCGCACCAACGAAGGTGTGCCCGTCGACGCGCTGCCGCTCGAGGACGACCCGGCGCTGGAGGGTCTGGTCGAGGTGGTGCACGGGCGCGCCCACCTCACGGTGGGCGGCCGGCTGCTGGCCAACGAGGTCGCCGTCCGCCTCCGCTGATCCCGTCGTGGGAGCCGCCTGAGGCAGTCGATCCGGTCGTGCAGCCCCTTCCAGGGACGGGAAACGAGCGGTGCGCTAGGTTGGCGGCGCGTCACCGTAGGCGAAGGTCGACCATGGGGGGGGCGGCAATCGCAGTGTTGGACCAGGACACCGCTGCAGAGGAGGCCCGGGTCGCGGGCTCGGTACCCGCCGTGCAGTTCGACCGGGTCAGCCGCCACTTCGGGCAGGTGCGGGCGGTGCACGACGTCGACCTCGAGGTCCACGACGGCGAGTTCTTCTCGATGCTCGGCCCGTCCGGCTCCGGCAAGACGACCTGCCTGCGGCTGATCGCCGGGTTCGAGACGCCGAGCAGCGGCCGGGTGCTGCTCCACGGCGAGGAGGTGAACCGGAAGGCGCCGTACGAGCGTGACGTGAACACGGTCTTCCAGGACTACGCCCTGTTCCCGCACATGTCCGTGGGCGACAACGTCGGCTACGGCCTGCTCGTCCGGAGGGTGCCCAAGGCCGAGCGGCGGGCACGGGTGGCCGAGGCCCTCGACCTGGTGCACCTCGAAGGCCTGGCCGGGCGCCGCCCCGCCGAGCTCTCCGGCGGCCAACGCCAACGGGTGGCGCTCGCCCGCGCCCTGGTCAACCGGCCGCGGGTGCTGCTGCTCGACGAGCCGCTGGGCGCCCTCGACCTGAAGCTGCGCCAGGCGATGCAGGTGGAGCTGAAGGCCATCCAGCAGGAAGTGGGCATCAGCTTCGTCTTCGTCACCCACGACCAGGAGGAGGCGCTCACCATGAGCGACCGGGTCGCGGTCTTCCAGGACGGCCAGGTCGCACAGGTGGGCACCCCCGCCGAGGTGTACGAGTACCCCCGCACCACCTTCGTGGCCGGGTTCGTCGGGGTCTCGAACGTGCTTGCGGGTGAGGTGGCCACGCAGCTCACGGGATCGCCCGAGGCGTTCACCGTGCGACCGGAGAAGATCCGCCTCACCGACCCCGACGATGCGATCGCGCCGGGCGAGTGCGTCGTGGAGGGCACGGTGCGTGACGTGGTGTACCTCGGTGCCCACACGCGCTTCCTCGTGGAGGTCGACGGGGGAGCCGACCTCACCGTGATCGAGCAGAACCTCACCACCACCTCGGACGAGGTGCTGGCGGCCAAGGGCCGCCGGGTCCGAGCCTGCTGGTCGCCCGCGTTCAACCATCGCATCAGCGTCGACGACCGCACCGGTGGTGCCGGTACCGACGGTGACCGCACCGACGACGAGACCTCAGCGAGTACCACACAACCAAGGGGGAGCACATGAGGAAGTTCCGACGAGCGGCCGCGCTCTGCGCGGTGCTGGCGCTGGTCGTTGCCGGTTGCGGCAGCGACAGCGACAGCGACAGCGGCAGTGAACTGCCGACCGAGGTGGGCGACGGGGAAGGGGCGCTCAACATCGTGGCCTGGGACGGCTACGTGGAGGACGGCACCAACGACCCGGCCTACGACTGGGTCACCGGCTTCGAGGAGGAGACCGGCTGTGAGGTCGAGCTCAAGATCGCGGGGACCTCGGACGAGATGGTGTCGCTGCTGACCGGCAGCGACGAGTACGACCTGGTGACCGCGTCAGGCGACGCCAGCCTCCGCCTGATCGCGGGTGACACCGTGCAACCGGTGAACACCGAGCTCATCCCGAGCTACGCGGACGTCGATCCACGGCTCCAGGACGCCCCTTGGTACACCGTGGACGGCCAGACCTACGGCGTGCCGTACCAGTGGGGGGCCGACGTGTTGATGTACAACACCGACGTGTTCCCCGAGGCGCCGACCTCGTGGGACGTCGTGTTCGAGGAGCAGGACCTGCCCGACGGGGAGTCCAACCGCGGCCGGATCCAGGCCTACGACGGGGCGATCTACATCGCCAGCGCGGCCCTGTACCTGAAGGCCCACGAGCCCGACCTCGGCATCGACGACCCGTACGCGCTCAACCAGGAGCAGTTCGACGCGGCGGTCGAACTGCTCCGCCAGCAGCACGACCTCGTGCAGCGGTACTGGCACGACGTGGCCGCGCAGGTGGACGACTTCACCAACGAGGGAGTGGTGGCCAGCGGGTCGTGGCCGTACCAGGTGAACCTGCTCCAGGCGGACGACCAGCCCATCGCCAGCACGATCCCCGAGGAGGGGGCCACGGGCTGGGCCGACACGACGATGTTGGCCACCAACGCCCCGCACCCGAATTGCGCCTACCTGTGGATGGAGCACTCGCTCGATCCCAAGGTGCAGGGTGACGTGGCCGCGTGGTTCGGCTCGGTGCCGGTGGTCGAGGCCGCCTGCACGGGCAACGAGTTGCTCACCGACGAGGGGTGTGCCACCAACGGCATCGACAACTTCGACCAGGTCTCGTTCTGGAAGACACCGCAGGCCGACTGCTTCGGCGAGGGCGGCGAGTGCGTGCCCTACAGCGAGTGGTCGTCGGAGTACGAGGCCATCAAAGGCGGCAATTGACCGCTGACGTGGCGACGGTGGCCGGGCGGGGGGAGACCTCCGCCCGGCCGCTCACGCTGGGGCACCGTTTCTCGGCGTTCTTCTACCGCCATCCCAGGCTCAAGGTCGCCCTGTTGCTCACGCCGCCCCTGCTGTGGCTCGTGGTGTTCTACCTGGGCTCGCTCACCGCCCTGTTGTGGCAGAGCTTCTACCGCCTCGACGACTTCACGGGTCAGATCGATCCCACGCTGAGCCTCGACACGTGGAAGGACCTGTTCACCGCGGCGAACCGCGACGTCATCCTGCGCACCGTCGCCATGGCCGCCGCCGTCACCATCGGGGCGGTCGTGGTGGCCTTCCCGTTGGCCTACTACATGGCCCGCTTCGCGGGCTCGAGGATGAAGGCCTTCCTGTTCGTGGCCGTGATGTTGCCCCTGTGGTCCAGCTACCTCATCCGCGTCTACTCGTGGAAGCTGATCCTTGCCAAGGAGGGCGTGCTCTCGTGGTTCGTCGACCTGTTCGGCCTCACGGCCGTGCTCGACTGGGTGCTGCGCCTCCCGGTGGTCGGGGGACCGAGCCTGGCGGTCTCGTCGCTCGGGCAGTGGCTCGTGTTCCTCTACATCTGGCTGCCCTACATGATCCTCCCGGTCGAGGCCGCCCTCGAACGGGTGCCCGGATCGTTCGTCGACGCCTCGGGCGACCTCGGGGCCCGTCCCGCCTTCACCTTCCGGCGGGTCATCTGGCCGTTGGCGTTCCCCGGGGTGGTGGCCGGTTCGATCTTCACGTTCGCGCTGACGCTCGGCGACTACATCATCCCGACCATCATCGGTGACTCCAGCCCGTCGATCGGAGGCAGCATCTACGTCCTCCAGGGCACCGCCGGCAACCTGCCGCTGGCCGCGGCGTTCTCGGTGGTGCCCATCGTGATCATGGCGGTCTACCTGCTCGTCGCCCGCCGGTTCGGCGCCCTGGGAGCCCTCTGATGACGCGTCGAGACCCGGACGAGCCCCGCCGGTGGGGGCTCAAGGCCGCGACGGCGGCCGCCATCGTGTTCCTGCACTTCCCGCTGCTGATCGTCGTGCTCTACGCCTTCACCACCTCGGAGGGCACCTTCTCGTTCCCGCCGCCCGGCCTCACCACCCGGTGGTTCGGCGTGGCCCTGGACAACGCCGACATCTGGGAGGCCATGCGCCTGTCGGTCGAGGTGGCGGCGGTCGCGACCCTCGTGGCACTGGTCCTCGGGAGCATGGCCTCGGCCGCGGTGGGCCGCTATCGCTTCTTCGGCCAGGAGACCATCTCGTTCTTCGTGGTGCTGCCCCTGGCCCTCCCGGGGATCATCACCGGGATCGCCATCCGCTCCGCCATCAACCTGGCGGAGCTGCCGTTCAGCTTCTGGACCATCGTGGTGGGCCACGCCACCTTCTGCGTCGTCGTGGTCTACAACAACGTGCTGGCGCGGCTGCGCCAGACCGCGGGCTCGGTGGTGGAGGCATCGATGGACCTCGGCGCCTCGGGGATCCAGACACTGCGGCACGTGCTGTTGCCCACCGTGGGCACCGCGCTCCTCGCCGGCGGGATGTTGGCCTTCGCGCTGTCGTTCGACGAGATCATCGTCACCACCTTCACGGCGGGCACCCAGGAGACACTGCCGATCTGGATCTTCGGCAGCCTGTTCCGTCCCCGCAACCGGCCCGTCACCAACGTCGTGGCGGTGACGGTGATGGTGATGACCTTCATCCCCATCCTCGTGGCGCAGCGCCTGACGCGTGGCGTCGGTGGCTTGGCCCCACGACGCGACACGGTGCGCCCGAGCGCTTAGGAGTCTCGCTCGCGCGATCCGGCCGACCGGTGCTGAGAGGGGCCGAGACCATCGGAAAGCGCTTCAGAGTGAGGGCGATGACGGCCTCGGTGTCGACGACCCGTCTACGCTGACGAAGATGGATGACAATGAGATTCGGTGGCTGTCGACGGCCGACGCCGCCAAACGGGTGGGCATCACTCCCCGCACGCTCTACCGCTTCATCGACGGCGGCGAGCTCCCCGCCTACCGCTTCGGCCGGGTCATCCGGCTGAAGGAGTCCGAGGTCGACGTGTTCATCGAGTCCTGCCGCATCGAACCGGGCAGCCTGGAGCACCTCTACCCCGAGGCCACCGGGCCCGCGGGTGGCGGGGACGACGACGACGTCTGAGCGCGACGCCGGCCGTCGCCCCGCCCGCTCCGGTCGGCCCGGGTCACGGGTAGAGTCCGGTTCACCCGATGCCTGAGCGCCACGTCCAGATCAGCGTCCCCGGCAACCACCTGATGGTGAGCCTGCTCGGCCAGCGCGACGAGCTCCTGCGGCTCATAGAGGGTGCCTTCGACGCGTCGATCCACGTGCGCGGCAACGAGATCTCGGTCACCGGTCACGACGCCGAGATCGTCGGGCGGCTCTTCGACGAGCTGGTCCTGCTCCTCCAACAGGGCCACGCGCTCGAGCCGGCCGGCGTGGCCCGCACCATCGACATGGTGCGCGCCGACGAGCGGCCGTCAGAGGTGCTCACCACCGAGGTCTGGCGCTCGGCGAGAGGCCGGTCGGTGCGGCCCAAGTCGAGCGGGCAGAAGCGCTACGTCGATGCGATCCAGGACAACGTCATCACGTTCGGCATCGGCCCTGCGGGCACCGGCAAGAGCTGGCTGGCGGTGGCGTGCGCGGTGCAGGCGCTGCAGGCCAAGGAGGTCGACCGCATCATCTTGACCCGGCCCGCGGTGGAGGCCGGTGAGCGACTGGGGTTCCTGCCCGGTGACCTGATGGCCAAGGTCGATCCCTACCTGCGGCCGCTGTACGACGCGCTCTACGACATGGTGGAGGCCGAGGGCGCCCAGCGGCTCCTCGACAAGGGCACCGTCGAGGTGGCGCCCCTCGCGTTCATGCGAGGGCGCACCCTGAACCGCAGCTTCATCATCCTCGACGAGGCCCAGAACACCAGCCCCGAGCAGATGAAGATGTTCCTCACCCGCATCGGGTTCGGCTCCAAGGCGGTCGTCACCGGCGATGTCACCCAGGTCGACGTCCCGGGCGGGCGCAGTGGTCTCGGCGGGCTGGAGCAGGTGCTGGCGGGGATCGAGGGGCTGGGCTTCGTCCGTCTCGGTGCCGCCGACGTGGTGCGGCACCGGATCGTGGCCGACATCGTGAACGCCTACGAGCGCGCCGCTCTCGACGCCCCGTGAGCAGCGGGTGAGCAGCGGGTGAGCGGTCGTCCGACCGGGGCGCCCGCGGTGGTGGCCACCGACGAACGTGACGGGGGAGCGGTGCGGGAGGAGCCGGTCGATCTGGACCGATGGCGCGCCCTGGCCGAGCGGGTGCTCGACGGCGAAGGGGTGGACGGGCCCGCTGAGCTCAACCTGGTGTTCGTCGACGAGGCCCGCATGGGCGCGCTCAACGCCACGTACATGGGTGAGGCCGGTCCGACCGACGTCCTCTCCTTCCCGCTCGACCCCGAGCCCGAGCCGGAGACGGGCGCCGGGGCGGCCGGGACGCTGCGCCTCCTGGGCGACGTGGTGATCTGCCCGGCGGTGGCCGCCCGCAACGCGGTGCCCCCGGGCGGCTACGACGCGGAGCTGGCGCTGTTGGTGGTGCACGGGGTGCTGCACGTCCTGGGCATGGACCACGCCACCGCCGAGGAGACCACCGCCATGGTGGCGCGCGAGCGACGCCATCTCGCCTCCATCGGCATGGAGCGCAGGCCGTGAGCACCACCTACCTGCTCGGTGGGCTGGCCGTGCTCGCGCTGGTGCTGCTGGCTGCGGTCCTGGCCATGGCCGAAACGGCGCTGACCCACCTCGGGCGGGCGCGTGCCGCCGCGATCGAAGAGGAGCTGGCCGCCGCGGCCGACGGGGACGAGCGCCCCCGGCGGCGGGGTGGGACGCTGCCCGAGCTGCTCGAACGGCGCGACGAGGTGCTCAACCCGGTGCTGTTGCTCCTGTTGGTGTGCCACCTGGGCCTGGCGACCGTCGTCGCCGTGGTCGCCTTCGATCGCCTCGGCCTGGCCGGGGTGATCGCGGCCTTCCTCATCGAGGTCGCGGCGCTGTTCGTCCTCACGGAGGCCATGCCGAAGACCTACGCCCTGCAGCACACGGGGCCCGCCGCCATCCGCCTGGCGCCGGTGGTGGGCGCGCTGGCCCGCTTCTTCCCCCTGCGCTGGGCCACCCGGGGGCTGATCGGCATCTCCAACGTGCTGCTTCCCGGAAAGGGCCGCCGCGCGGGACCGTCGGTGTCGGAGGAGGAGCTGCTCGCCCTCGCCGGCACCGCCGCTGACGAGGACGTCATCGAGGTCGAGGAGCGGGCCCTCATCGAGTCGATCATCGAGTTCGGCGACACCATCGTCCGCGAGGTCATGGTGCCGCGCACCGACATGGTGACCATCGCGGCCGACTTCCAGATCGATGCCGCGATCGAGGTGGCCATCCTGCACGGCTACAGCCGCCTGCCCGCCTACGGCGAGGGCATCGACGACATCGTGGGCATCGTGTACGCCAAGGACCTGATGCGCGCCGAGCGCGACGAGGCCGGCGTCGCCGAGGTGTCCACGGTCCTCCGGCCCGCGGTGTACGTGCCCGAGACCAAGAAGGTGCCCGCCCTGCTGCGCCAGATGCAGGACGAGCAGTTCCACATCGCCATCGTCATCGACGAGTACGGCGGCACGGCGGGGATGGTGACCCTCGAGGACCTCATCGAGGAGCTCGTCGGCGAGATACGCGACGAGTTCGACGTCGAGGAGCCGATGATGGAGCCGCTGCCCGACGGCGCCGTGCGGGTGAACGCCCGGATGGCGATCGACGAGGTCAACGACCTGCTCGACATCACCCTGCCCGAGGGCGACTGGGACACGGTCGGTGGGTTCTTCTACAGCCAGTTGGGCAGGGTGCCCACCGAGGGCGAGACGGTCGACTTCGACCAACATCAGCTGCGGGCCGAGAAGGTGCACGCCCGCCGGATCGGGCGGGTACGGATCACGCCGGCGGGCGGTGCCACCGTTCCGGAGGCCGGTCGGTAGCCTCAGGTCGGTGAGGTCGGGCTTCGTCACCATCGTGGGGCGGCCCAACGTCGGCAAGTCCACCCTGGTCAACCGCATCCTCGGCACCAAGGTGGCCATCGTCTCGGACAAGCCCCAGACCACGCGCACCGAGGTGCGTGGGGTGCTCAACCGGCGGGACCCCCAAGGCGAGCTGGAGGCCCAGGTCGTGTTCGTCGACACCCCCGGCATCCATCGGCCCCGCACCGAGCTGGGGAACCGGCTCAACGCCACCGCGACGAGCGCCATCGGCGACGTCGACGTGGTGTGCCTCGTCATCGACGCCAGCGCCCCCCTCGGCCCGGGTGACCGGTTCATCGCCGAACGCGTGCCCCGCGACTCGATCGTGGTGGTGAACAAGGTGGATGCCGCCGCACCTCAGGCGGTGCTGCGCCAGTTGGCCAAGGCGGCCACGCTCGACCTCAGCGAGTACTTCCCCGTGTCGGCCCGCACCGGTGACGGGGTGGACGCGCTCGTCGAGCACCTCATCGACCGTCTGCCGGTGGGGCCGGCCTATTACCCCGAGGACATGGTCACCGACGTGCCCGAGGCGTTCTGGGTGGCGGAACTGGTCCGAGAGCAGCTGTTGGCCGTGGCCCGCGACGAGCTTCCGCATTCGATCGCCACCCGCGTCACCGAGTGGGAGTGGCCTCGGATCCGCTGCGAGATCCTCGTCGAGCGTGAGTCCCAGAAGGGCATCGTGATCGGCAAGAAGGGCTCGGTGCTGAAGCGCGTGGGCATCGCCGTGCGCCGCCAGCTCCCCGACGAGGTGTACCTGGAGCTCTTCGTGAAGGTCGACAAGGACTGGCAGCGCCGCCCCAAGGCGCTCGAGCGCCTCGGTTACTGACGCCGGGCCGCCGCTCGAGGCTCGGCCGACCCCGCCGTGGCCGCAGACGCGTCGTCGTTCGGGAGCGCGGTGGCGGGGTCCCGCCCCACCCCGTCGGGGGCGGCCCGAAGGGCGGTGAGGAACGCCTCCACCTCGCCCCGGTCCTTCGTTCGGCGCATCGGCGGCAGGGCCCGCACGATGTCCCAGCGGTACGTGCCGGTGGCCAGGCGCGAGTCGAGCACCGCGACCACCCCTCGGTCGTCCGCCGCGCGGATGAGCCGGCCGGCGCCCTGGGCCAGCAGGGTCGCCGCCCGGGGCAGGTCGATCAGGCGGAAGGCGTCGGCGCGGGCCCGCTCCCGCCGGGCCTGCAGCAGCGGGTCGTCGGGGCGGGGGAACGGCAGGCGGTCGATGGTGACCAGGCTCAGCGACGAGCCGGGAACGTCGACGCCCTGCCAGAAGCCCATGGTGGCGAAGAGGCTGGTCTCGGGCTCGTCGGTGAATCGGCGCACGAGCGCGGTCTTGGGGAGGTCGCGCTGCGTGAGCACGGGGAGGTCGATGCGGGCCGCCACCGCCTCGGCCGCCGCGCTCATCACCCGCCAGCTGGTGAACAGCGAGAGGGTTCTCCCGCCGGCGGCCGTGATGAGGGCCACGAGCTCGTCGACGAGGGCGGTCTCGTAGGCCGGGACCCGTGGCTCGGGCAGGTGGGCGGCGCAGTACAGCAGCGCGTGGTGCTCGAAGTCGAAGGGGCTGCCGACATCGAGTTGGGTGACCTCGGCCTCGTCCAGGCCGAGGTGGGTGGGCAGCGCGGGCGGGATCGTCGCGCTGGTGAGCACTGCGGTGCACGAGCCCCACAGCGACTCGCGCAGCACCTCGCCGACGTCGATCGGGGCCACCTTCAGCGAGGGGTTCGTCTCGGGCCCGGCCACCCAGGCCACATGGGTCGGCGGCACGTCCATCACGGCGTCCACGTCGTCGGCGAGCGAGGTCGTGGCCTTGACGGCCCGCTCGCGGCGGGCGGCCACGTCGCCGGGCGCGTCCGAAGGCACCGCCCGCAGCGCGGACTGGGCTCGTTCGAGGCGGTCCCGGGCCGCGAGCAGGGCCTCGGCCAGCGCAGGCCCGACGGTGCCCCGCAGGCGCCGATCGACCTCGGGGGCCAACGCCGCCGTCAGGCGGTCGCCGGCGGCGTCGAGGACGGTGGCGAGGGACGGGTCGTCGATGATCGCACCCACGGTGCGGGCGAGCGCGTGGAAGCGGCCGCCGCTCAGTTCGAAGCCGGCGGTGGCCGAGATCACCTCCTCCACCTGGTGGGCCTCGTCGAAGACCACCACGTCGTGCTCGGGCAGCACCGCGCCGCCGCTGGCCAGGTGGGTGCCGTAGAGGTGGGTGTTGACCACGATGATGTCGGCGGCGGCGGCCCGGCGGCGGGCGTCCTCGGCGAAGCACGACTCACCCTGGGGGCACTTGGCGGCACCAGGGCATTCGCGGGGGCCGACGCTGACCGCGGCCCACGTGGTGGCCGACGGCTCGAAGGCCAACTCGGCCCGATCGCCCGTCTCGGTCTCGTCCGCCCAGTCGAGCAACAGGTCGAGGTCTCGGGTCGACACCCGGTCACCCGGGTCGTCGAGGCCCAGGGCGGTCTGGTCGGTGTCGAGCTCGCTGATCCGCTGGCGGCAGAGGTAGTTGGAACGGCCCTTCAACAGCGCGTAGTCGAGGTCGCGGTCGAGGTGGTCGGCCAGGAACGGGAGGTCCTTGGTGAAGAGCTGGTCCTGGAGGGCCTTGGTGGCGGTGACCACCACCACCCGCTTGCCGCTCTCGGCCGCCGGCACCAGATAGGCGAGGGACTTGCCCGTTCCGGTGCCGGCCTGGACGATCAGGTGCCGCTGGTCCTGGATCGCCCGGGCCACGGCGCCGGCCATGTCGCGCTGGCCCCCACGATGCTCACCGCCGCCGGGCAGTGCGGTGGTCACCCGGTCGAGCGTCTCGACACTGCGGCGGTCCAGGCTCACGTGGCCACCCTACGGGGGTGCCGTGGCGTCGCCGTGCCTGCCTCCCCCGATGGGATCGGGACAGGCGGTAGGTTGCAGGGGTGGTGCCGGCCGACATCGATCTCTCGCGCGTCCCGACGCACGTCGCGCTCGTCATGGACGGCAACGGCCGCTGGGCCGAGCAGCGCGGCCTCAAGCGCACCGAAGGCCATGCCGCCGGCGAGGAGGCCCTGTTCGACACCGTCGAGGGCGCCCTCGAGCTGGGCATCCACTGGCTCACGGTCTACGCCTTCTCCACCGAGAACTGGAAGCGCCCGCCCGACGAGGTGCGCTACCTGATGGGCTTCAACGAGTCCATCCTGCGCCGGCGGCGCGACGAGTTGAACGACCGTGACGTGCGGATGCGCTTCGTGGGCCGGCGGGGCTGGCGGGTGCCCAAGCGTCTCATCCGCCGCATGGACGAGTCGATCGAGCTCACCCGGGACAACAAGACGATGACGTTCACCATCGCGTTCAACTACGGAGGACGGGCCGAGATCGTCGACGCGGTGCGGGCGCTGGTGGCCGAGGGCACGCCCGCCGACAAGATCACCGAGGCATCGATCCGCAGTCACCTGTACGACCCGGAGATGCCCGACCCCGACCTGATGGTCCGCACCTCGGGGGAGTTCCGCATCTCCAACTACCTCCTGTGGGAGATCGCCTACAGCGAGCTCGTGTTCACCGAGGTGCTGTGGCCCGACTTCCGCCGCGAGCACCTCTTCGACGCCGTCCGCGAGTACCAGCGGCGCGAACGGCGCTTCGGTGGCCTCGACAAGGACGGCGATCGCCGCAAGCGCGGCGCCGGCTGACGCCATGACCCTGTACCGGGATCACGGCATCGTGCTGCGCACGCACAAGCTGGGCGAGGCCGACCGCATCGTGGCCCTCTACACGGCGGGTCACGGCAAGGTGCGGGCGGTGGCCAAGGGTGTGCGGAAGACCCACTCGAAGTTCGGGGCCCGCCTCGAGCCCACCAGCCACGTGGCCGCCCAGTTCTACGAGGGGCGCACCCTCGACATCGTCACCCAGGTGGAGACGGTGGACCAGTTCCGCACCCTCCGGGACGACCTCGACCGCTTCGCACGGGCCTCGGCCATGCTCGAGGCGGTCGACCAGGTCAGCGACGACGCCCCACCCAGCGTCGCGCTCTACCAGCTGTTGCTGCGGGCGCTGCGCACCCTATCGGCCCATTCATCGATGCTGGTGGTCTCCGGCTTCTTCTGGAAGCTGCTCGCGCTCGAGGGCCTCCGTCCGGTGGTCGATCGCTGCGTGCGGTGTGGCGTCGACGACGATCTGGTGGCGTTCGACCTGGACGAGGGCGGGGTCCTGTGCCGGGGCTGTCGCCGGGGGACAGCGGTCAGTCCACCCGCGGTGCTGCTGTTGCAGCAGATCCTCGGTGGGCAGCTGGGCGTTGCGCTCGACGCGCCGGACTCACCGGCCAGCCACGAGGTGGAGCTGTTGGCCACACGGGCGCTCGAGCACCACCTCGAGCGCCGCCTGCGGTCGTTCGGCGTGCTCGAGCAGGCCTGACCCGGGCGACGGGAGCGCGAGCCGACGGCCCGCCGGGCTGGGATGTGCGGAGCGCCAGCAGCGGGAGCCGGTGTGGGACCGTGCGCGTCAGCCGCGAGGGCCCAGTAGCGGCCCGAGGCTGCTGCTGCTCGTGTCACTCGTCGCTGCGAGGATGATCGCCAAGATGATGTAGGCGACGAAGAGGCCGATGACGACGTAGCCGATGATGAGGCCGGCGAGGGCCAGG
Organism: uncultured Microthrixaceae bacterium; assembly: GCA_964635055.1. Lineage (GTDB taxonomy): Bacteria > Actinomycetota > Acidimicrobiia > Acidimicrobiales > DATDAH01 > JAEUJM01. The sequence continues at coordinate 43,781 of CAZWMT010000050.1, forward strand.
CCGTTGCCCTGCTGCGTGCCGTTCGAATCGCGGATCTGTGATCGGGCCATGTGCCCGAGGATCACCGCCGGGATGCAGGAGACGCAGGTGACGAAGCTCGCCACCCCGCACACCAACGCGGCGATGGCCAGTCCGTTGGTGGTGGCGGTCTGGTAGGCCGGCGCCCCGTACGGGTTCGAGTAGGGCGTGACCGGTGGCGGGGTGCTCGACCAGGGACCGGCCGGCGCGGACGGCGCGGGCTCCTGCGGCGGGTACCACTTGCCGTCCGATGCCTGCCACCATCCGGGGCCTTGCGCGTAGTCACTCACGGAGGCAGCTTGGCATGGCCGCGTGGGATCGGGCGACAGACCCGGCCGGTCGGCCCCAGGCGGCGGTCGCCGTTGGTAACGTGCGGACGTCCTACTACTTGTGAGGTCTGACATGAGCGACTACCCACCTCCGCCGCCGGGCGGTCCCGACCCGAGCGAGACGGTGTGGTCGGCACCCCCGCCTCCGGGGGGCGAGCCGCCTCCCGAGCCTGACCCCGCGGCCCAGGCGCCCCCGCCGGCACCTGGATACACCCCGCCGGCGGCACCGGGGTACCCGCCACCGCAGCAGGGGTACGCGCCGCCGCAGCCCGGCTACGCGCCGCCGCAGCCCGGCTACGCGCCCCAGCCCGCCTACTCGGCGCCCATGGCCGTGGGCGCCGACGGACGTCCCCTCAAGTCGAAGATGACCGCCGGCCTGCTGGGGATCTTCCTCGGCAGCATCGGGGTGCACCGCTTCTACCTGGGCTACACGGGCATCGGGGTGGCGCAGATCTTCGTCACCCTGTTCACGTGCGGCATCGGGGGGATCTGGGGCCTGATCGAAGGCATCTTGATCCTCACCGGCTCACCGAGCCTGTCCACCGACGCCGAGGGTCGACCCCTGGCCGAGTAGCGCGCGACGCCGACAGCGCGACGAGGCCCTCCCCGCGGGGAGGGCCTCGTCGCGCTGGGCCGGCCGGTGGCGCGCCGGCCTCGGGAGCGTGGTGTCGCTAGCTCAGCGGCACGCCGCGGGCGTCGGTCTGCACGCCACCACAGAGGATGATGATGCCGTCGACGAAGCCCCAGATGGCGCCGATGCCACACGTGAACAGGCTGATGAGCAACTGGGCGGCGCCGATCCCGCCGTAGCCGAGGTAGAAGCGGCCGATGCCGAGCCCGGGGAAGAAGATCTGGAGGAGGCCGGCCGCCACCCGCGACTTGGGTGGCCCGGTGACGAACGCCGGGTAGGTGGGCTGCTGCGGTGCGGCCACGTTGACGACGATGTTCTGCGAGCCCTGCTGCGGGTTGGCGATGACCGGCATCGCCGGCTGCTGCTGGTGTTGGCCGCCCGGTGCGGTCTCGGGGGGATACCAGAGGCCGTCCGCGGCCAGCCACCAGCCGGCTTCGTTCGGCTGGTAGTTCACCGGCGCCCGCCGCATGGGTTGGGGGACCGCCGGCGCCGGGGCCATCGGGGGTGGGTAGCCGGGTTGTTGGATCGGTCGGGCCTCGCTGAGGTAGATCTCGTCCGCTCGCGTGGCGGGCAGGCCCGCATCGGAATTCATGTCACCCATCGCCAGGTTCCCCCCATGGATCGGTGGATCCTGTCGCTGGATCCGCTCGCCGCCGCGACCCTAGCAAGGAGCCGGGCGCCGCCCGCGCGCTGGTCGACGCAGGGGGCTGGTGCCGCCTACTGCGAGATCGGGGTCCACTGCTGGGTGGCGTCGTCGAACTGCAGCCAGGTGCCCTGCGCCGCATCCCACTGGATGTAGGCGTTGCGGGCCGGGTCCCATTGCGCCTCGGTGCCCGATGCCGCCGGGGCGGCCATTGGCGTTGTCGGCTCAGCGACGGGTGGGGCCCCGCCGTAGGGGCTCTCCTTGCTCACCGGCGGAGCCGCTGGGGCCGCCGGGGCGTACGGGGCGCCGGGCGCAGGGGCACCCGGTGCGGGGGCGCCGTAGGGGGCGGCCGCGCCCACCGGGGTGCCGTACGGCTCGGCGGCCGCGCCCGCGACGACGATGGGGCGGCCGGCGTCGGCCTTGCCCACCACGAAGGTCTTGGCGACCATGTCACCGACCCGCTGGTGCTTCTTCGTGGCGATCGCGGTGACGAGGCCGATGAGGAAGCAGAACATCAGGTCGACGATGAGGAACAGTGCCCTGACGATCCCCTTGCCGACACCGGGTGCCTCACCCTGTTCGTTGACGGTCTTCAGGCCGAGCAATGCCTTGCCGGGCGTGACGCCCTTGAGGCCCTCGACGACGCCGAACACGACGATGAGGTAGCCCCAGTAGACGAGCCAGACCACGGCGGCCTTGCCGCCCCCGACCCCGTACACCTTGTCGCCGATGTTGGCGCAGGTGCCTGAGCAGGTTGCGAAATCGCGGTCGGCCGAGTCCGCGAGCAGGAAGAACACGATCAGGTACAGCCCCATCCAGATGGCGAAGTCGATGAGGAAGGCGAGGACACGCTTGCCGATGACCGCGGTGGGATCGGCTGCGGGTTGGTAGGCGCTCACGGCACCTTTCTACCCCATCCGGGAGGGGTCCACGAGCCGCCACTTCTGGGCGGCCTCGTCCCAGCCGATCCACCGCTCGACCGAGGGCTCCCACCGCACGTAGGTGTCGAGCGACTCGTTCCAGACCGGCTCGAGCGACCGCTCCCGGGTCGGGCCCGGCGCGTCTGCTGCGGGAGTAGCGGCCGCAGCCACCGGTGCCGGCTCGGCGGCGGGCGGCGTCGAGGGCGCGGGTTCGAACACCGATGGTGGTCGGCCCCCCGTGTCGGCGACGAGGTCGGCGTCGAATTCGTCCTCGTGCTCCACCTCGTCGCCATCGCCGCCCGCCAACTCGACCTCGGACGCGGGTATGCGCTCGGGTCGGTCGTCGGTGTCATGACCGGCGAGGCGGGCCGCGAACGCCCGGTCGACCACGAAGGTGCCGGCCGCGAAGTCGCCGACCCGGCGGTGGCCCTTGGTGAAGGTGGCGAGGATGAAGGCGAGCGGCAGCACGATCTCGATCAGGTCGATCGGCCACAGGATCGTGCGCAGGAGCGCACGGCCGATGCCGGGGCGGGCCTGCTCGCGGGTGACGCAGCGGACACGGCACAGCGACTTGCCGGCGGTGCGGCCCGTGAGTCCCTGGACGATCACCCAGTCGACCAGCAGCACCACCCAGAAGAGTCCGACGGCCAACCAGAACTTGTTGCCGGGGACGACGAGCACCGAATCACCGACGGCGGGCACGCCCTTCGGGAACCAGAGCGTGGCGTCGCCGCTCTCGAAACGGAAGCCTTTGGGCTGGGCGGCGATGGCCGTGCCCGTGAAGCGCTCGCCGAACACCACGATCGTGGCCACGAACGTGGCGATGAACACGAACACGTCGATGAGCCACGCAAGCGTCCGCCGGGCGAGCACGCGGGTTGGGTCGCTGCGCCGCGCGTCGTCGTTCACAGGACCTATTCCTACCGCATCGGGGACCTCAAGGGAGACCAGAGGCGGAGCGGTAGCCTCCCACCGATGTCCGCCGACGCCCCTCCCGCCGCTGCAGAACCCGACGAGCCCGACCACCTCGACGCCGAGCGCATGGACCAGGTGGTCAACCTGGCCAAGCGCCGGGGGTTCGTCTTCCCGTCCGCCGAGATCTACGGCGGGTTCCGGTCCACCTACGACTACGGGCCCATCGGCGTACTGCTCCTGCGCAACGTGAAGGACGCGTGGTGGCGATCGATGGTGCAGCTCCGCGACGACGTGGTCGGCCTCGACGCCGCCATCCTCTCGCCGCCCGCCATCTGGGAGGCATCGGGGCACCTGGCCAACTTCACGGACCCGCTGGTCGACTGCCGGAGTTGCGGTGCCCGTCACCGGTCCGACGACATCCCCGACCCGGACACCTGCCCCACCTGTGGCGAGACGGGCACCTTCACCGAGGCCCGCCAGTTCAACCTGATGTTCAAGACCCATGCCGGGGCCGTGGAGGAAGACGCCGCGGTGGCCTACCTGCGCCCCGAGACCGCGCAGGGCATCTTCGTCAACTTCGCCAACGTGCTGCAGTCGAGCCGGAAGAAGCCGCCCTTCGGCATCGCCCAGATCGGCAAGTCGTTCCGCAACGAGATCACGCCGGGCAACTTCATCTTCCGCACCCGCGAGTTCGAGC
>CAZWMT010000051.1:0-11499 GCA_964635055.1 uncultured Microthrixaceae bacterium
CCTCGCCGGCACGAGCCCGGTGGTCGGACCCGGAGGCCGGTCGACTCGGTGTGGGTCCTGAGCAGCGATCGGTGCCCCCTGCTCGGCGGCGCCTGATCCTCCTCGCCGGCACGATCCCGATGGTCGGTTGGGGAGGGCCGGTCGACTCCCGACCAGCGCCCACGCCGTGCCGGCGACGCGGGCGGGGCGGGTGCGTCCGGGTCGACCTCGGGGCCGGGCAGGAGCGCCGGCGGCGGTGGCTGGCCGCCGCCGGGCGCCCGCCCGCCGCGGATCCCGAGGTGACCCGGGCGTGGTCGCGTCCGGAGCGGAGCGGCGCCGGCGCCGCTGGCGACGGCACCGCTCCGACGACGTCGGTAGCCGGTCGCGGGGTGGGTCAGGTGGGCTTGGCGTAGGTGCTGGCGCCGTACCAGTCGATGACCACCGCAGGCTCGTCGCCGACCACCCAGCCGTCGTGGCCGCTGGGCAGCGACGTGACGTCGCCGGGCCCGGCCTCGAACTCGGTGCCGTCGTCCATGCGCACGGCGATCCGGCCGCTCACGTGGTACTGGAAGTGCGGCGCTTCGCAGCTGTCGGTGCCGGCGATGGGCTTGACGTCGTTGGACCACTTCCAGCCGGGCTGGAACACGAGGCGACCGATCTCGGCCCCGCCGACAGACAGGATCTCGGCCCTGCCGTTGGGGAACTCGCGCACCTCCTCGGGCTGCTCGAAGGTCTTGTGCTCGGTCTCGTGCCGATCGGTCATGTCCATCTCCTCGGTGGTGCCGCAGGTGCGGCGGTGGTCGGCTCGGCGGCGGGGCCGAGTCGCCGGCGGTTCGGCCGGTCCTCGACGCCCGTCGCTCCGGGGACGCCGGGTGGCGACCCCACCGCAGTGTCCGCCGGGGTCTCGGTCGGGCGCATCGCCCGAACGGGCCATTTGCGCGGGCACCGGTGGATGGCCCGCGCTGGCCGGCGGCCCGCGCACTGTCGACCCGCAGCGGCGGCCGCAGCCGCGGCCGCGGCCGCAGCAGCCGCACCCGTCGGCGTCGGCCCGGGCCTCCGGCGCCCCGGCCACGGTGGCGCTGCGCCGCGCCGTCGACCATCGACGTGACGTCAGCGCGCGCGTGTGGCGATGCCCTCGCAGGACCCGGCTCAGCCTCGCCCGTCGCCCGTCGCCCGTCGCCCGTCGCCCGTCGCCCCGTGCTTTGTCGCCTGTGCTCGTCGCCCGTCCGGACGCGAGGCTCGCGGTCGGCGGCGTCGAGCCGCTCAGCAGCCCAGCGCGTAGCTGACCGACCAGCAGACCTGCCGCAACGTGTCGTCATCGACCGAGCCCAGGCGTCGGGTCAGCCTCGACTTGGTGATGGTGTGGATCCCGTCGCAGTTGACCACCGATGCGTGATCGAGCCCGTCGGCCTCGTCCACCGGGACCTCGGCGGCGATGCCTCGGATCGAGCTGGTGATCTCGGCCACGGTGACGAAGGAACGCACGTCGAGCACGGCGGTCCGCGTCAGAACGAGGACAGGTCGCGGTTTGCGGCCGATCTCTGCGAGCCAGACCTCGCCACGGTTCACGCCGGGCCCCACGCTTGAGCGTCGTCCCAGTCCGGGTCGGGCAGCTCGGGTTGGCGCTGGTAGGCGGCCCGGTCCTCACGGGCCATGGCCTCGTGCACGGCGGCCCGGACGCCGTCGCGCGCCGCCGAGGAGACGTTCACGCCCAGTCGGCGGGCGCTCTTCGCCAGGTCCTCATCCAGGGTGAACGTGGTGCGCGTCGACGCCATCATTCGATGCTAGCACCCAGTGCATGCACCGTTTGCTGGCCACATCCGTTCTCTTCGAGGTTGAAGCGGCCGTGGTGCACGGGGCCGGTCGCCGGATGCCGGTTCGGACGCCGGCGTGGGTGATGCAACGGAGAGAACCTGGGTAAGGGAGAGCAACTCGACAACCCCAGGAGGGGTCCCGTGCTCTACACCATCCTGACCATCATCGCGATCATCATCTTGGCCGTCATCGTGCTCAACCTGGTCCGCAGCCGCGGGCGCAGCATCTGAGCGACGCGCTGGCGGGTGGCCGCTACATCGTGGCGGTCACCGTGGCGAGTTGGTGCGCAGTGATGCCCGTCGCTTCTCGAGGAAGTGGCGCTCGGCGGGGTTCGTGGTGAGGGCGAGGGCCCGGTCGTAGGCCGCGTCGGCGTCGTCGATGCGCCCGGCGCGGGCGAGCAGGTCGGCCCGGGTGGCGTGGAACGGCTGGTACTGGTCGAGCAGGGCGGCGTCGAGCGCGTCCAGCGCGACGAGCCCGGCCGCCGGGCCCTCGTGCTCGGCGATCGCGACCGCACGGTTCAACGCCACCACCGCGTTCGGTCGCAGCGCGTGCAGGTGGTCGTACAGCGTGACGACCTGGCCCCAGTCGGTCTCGTCGGCGCGGGCCGCGTCGGCGTGGACGGCGGCGATGGCGGCCTGCACCTGGAAGGGCCCCGGCTGGTCGCGGCGCAGGCAGGCCCGCACCAGGTCGTGGCCCTCGTCGATCATCGCCCGGTCCCAGCGCGACCGGTCCTGGTCGGCGAGGCGGACCATCGAGCCGTCGGCCGCGGTGCGGGCCGGTCGGCGGGCCTCGGTGAGCAGCATCAACGCCAGCAGGCCGACGGCCTCGGGCTCGTCGGGCATCAGCTCGACGAGCACCCGGCCCAGCCGGATGGCCTCGGTGGAGAGATCGGTGCGGGTGAGGGCGTCGCCGGCGGTGGCCGTGTGGCCCTCGGTGTAGATCAGGTAGACGGCCGACAGCACCACGTGCAGGCGGTCGGGCAGCTCGGCGGGGCGGGGGATGCGGTAGGGGGCGTGGTTGTCACGCAGCTTGCGCTTGGCCCGCACGATCCGCTGGGCGAGGGTCGCCTCGGGCACCAGGAAGGCCCGGGCGATCTCGGGGGTGTCGAGGCCACCGAGCAGGCGCAGCGTCAGCGCCACCTGGGCGTCGGCGGCGAGGGCCGGGTGGCAGCAGAGGAACATCAGGCGGAGCTGGTCGTCGGCCACCACGTCGACGAATCCGTCGAGGGCGTCGAGGTCGGGGTGGCCCGAGGTGGGGTCGGCGTCCATGGCGTCGTCGGTGGGCAGGGCGTGGAGCCGGTGGGCGGCCTGGTGGCGGGCGTCGCGGGTGGCCTCCCGCCGCAACCGGTCGATGGCCCGGTTGCGGGCGGTGGTGGTGATCCACCCGCCGGGGTTCGGGGGGAGCCCCCGCACCGGCCACTGCTCGGCGGCGATGGCGAACGCCTCCGCGACCGCATCCTCGGCGAGGTCGAGGTCGCCGAGGATGCGGACGAGGGTGGCGGTGCAGCGCCCGACCTCCCGCCGGTAGACGGCGGCGAGGTCGTCGGCGGCGCCGGCGCCCACGGGCCTGCTCACGGGGCCGGGCTCAGGCCTCGGGCTCGACCTGCATCGGCCGGAGCTCCACCGGGCCCTCACAGGCCAGGGTGCACTGGCGGGCCCAGTCGAGGGCCTCGTCGAGGTCGGCCGCCTCGATGACCCAGAAGCCGCCCATCTGCTCCTTGGTCTCGGCGTAGGGGCCGTCGGTCATCGACACGTCGCCGCCGGCGCCGCCGGCGCCGCGCAGGACCGTCGCGGTCGATGCGGGCTGGAGGCCGGCGCCGAACACCCAGGCGCCGCTCGCCATCATCTTCTCGTTGAGGGCGCCGACCTGCTGGCCCAGGCGGGCGATGTCGGGGTCGCTGAAGTCGTTCTCGCCGTACTCGTCGTCGTGCCAGACGGAGATCAGGTACTGGGGCATCGGGGGATTCTCCTTCGTTTCGGGGTGGTCGGGTAGGGGTTGGTGCGGAGCGGGTGCCAGCGGGGCCCGGTGGCGGCGCTCACCCTGTCCACGAACGCGAGAGCGGGAATCGACAGCATCGACCAAGGAATCTCGAAGATCTCATCCGGCGCCCGGCTTCGCCCCGACCTTCCGCGAGCGCCGCCTCGACGACCCCTCCTTCGAGGCCGTCCGCACGGCGCTCGACCGGGTGCTCGCCGGCCACGAGCCGTACCCCGGCATCGTGGTGGACCGCCAAAGGCACCTGGTGGCGTCGAACACCGCCGCCTTCGTCCTGGTGGAGGACGTGGCGCCCGCGCTGCTCGAGCCGCCGGTCAACGTGCTGCGGGTGAGCCTGGCACCGGATTCGATCGCCCTGTCCACCGAATCCGGCGGCAGCCCAGGTGCCCGAACGCCGTCGTGGTGGCGGAGAGCGGCACCCGCCGCCGGGGCGCCACCAGGCACCGGCACCCACGCCGCGGGCGCGCCCGATCCGGCATGCTGTGCGCATGGCCGACGACACCGGATCCCAGGAGCGCCAGGACATCCTCGAGACCCTGGCCATACACCGAGGCTTCCTCCGTCATGCCGCGGTGGGGGTGACCGACGAGCAGGCGCGGTCGGCACCGACGGTGAGCGAGCTCTGCCTCGGCGGCATCATCAAGCACGTGACGAGGGTGGAGGCGAATTGGCACGACTTCATCGTCGATGGACCTCGCTTCGAGGGGCCGCCGGACGAGGCTGCGCACGCGGAGTTCGCGGCCGGCTTCCGCATGGAGGACGACGAGACCCTCGACGAGCTCCTCGCGGCCTACGACGAGGTGGCGCGACGGACCGACGAGCTCGTGGCGTCGCTGCCGTCGCTCGACGCCTCGCAGCCGCTGCCCGAGGCGCCGTGGTTCCCGCCGGGCGCGCGGTGGACGGCGCGTCGCACGCTCCTCCACGTCGTCGCCGAGACCGCACAGCACGCGGGCCACGCCGACATCATCCGCGAGACCATCGACGGCGCCAAGACCATGGGCTGAGGGCGCGGGCGCCCACCCGAGCACCGCGGTGAGGTCGCCTCAGCGGCGCCGGCGCCGGCCCGCATCGCGACTCAGGGTGGCGGCGGCGCGGGGTCCTGCGGCGGCCACTGCTGCGGCTGCTCCGCGGGCGGCCACTGTTGCGGCTGTTGCGGCGACTGCGGTTGCCCCGGGTACTGGGGCTGTCCGGGCGGGTAGTTCGCGTAGGCCGCGGCGCCCTGGCGCTTCTTGCGCCCGCTGCGCCGCACCAGGGTGACGATCAGCACGATCAGGGCGATCACGAACCCGATGAAGCCGAGGGCGAGGCCCCCGAAGATGAACCCGAGGATCTTCGGCAGCGACAGCGTGCCGACCCTCACCTCGGTGCCGGGCGGGCCGTCGGTCTCGAAGTGGTAGGTGCCGGACGTGTCGGCGCTGAAGAACCCGAGGGGCACGAACTGCTCGCCGTCGGTGTCGGCCGAGTCGGCGGGAAAGGTCTGCTGGCTGAGGCTCTGGACGGCACCGCCCGGGTCGGTGATGGTGACGTCCACAAGGTCCTCGGCCGAGCCGGACGGCACCGCCGCGAACACCCAGTGGTCACCCGTGTCGAGCTCCAGGTCGGCCTGACCGGGCGCACTGATCGGGTCGAACCCGTCCACCGTGTTCACGACCTCGTTGATGCCCAGGAAGAAGAGCACACCCCCGGCCACGGCGGTGACGACGAAGATGCCGAGGGCCCAGAAGAACCCGGCCACGGGCTGCTTCTCGGGTGCCGCCGGGACGGGGGCGGACGGGTACGCAGCGGCGGCCATGGCCCGACGCTAGTGCCGCGGGCGCCACCCCGACAGGGGTTCGCCCGGGCCGCATCCTCTGGGGCCCGCAGGGACCTACGCCCCTACCGGAGCCGGCCGTCGCATGGTGACCTGAGGCGACGCCGAGGCGATGGGCGCCCGGCACGCGACTCGCCCACGGAGACCGTCATGCCCGCGACGAACGCCAGGCCCGGCGCCGCCGACGCGGTCGAGGCCGCGGGCGACGCCGCCCCGGACGGGGACGCGCCGGGATGACCGCCCGTCTCGACCCGTCGAGGTTCCTGACCGCCGACGAGCTCGACCCGGCGCCGTCGAGCCACCGTCGGCGTTGGACCGCTCTGACCGCGATCGAGGTCGCGCTGGCGACGGCCGCGGTGCTGCTCGACGTCATCGTCCCGAGCCTCGTCCTGCTGGCCATGGCGGGGGTGTCCCTGCTGATCCGCCGGCGGGGCTTCGGGTCCCTCGGCTTCCACCGGATCCGCGACGGCGGTGGACTGGTGCTGAAGATGCTGGCCTTCGCGGCGGCGTGGTCCCTGTTCCAGCTGGCCGTGACCATGCCCATCGCCAACCACGTGAGCGGTCGCACCACCGATCTCAGCGACTTCGAGGGGCTCGAGGGCAACCTGGGCATGCTCGCCGGCCTGCTCGCGCTGAGCTGGACGGTCGCCGCCCTCGGTGAGGAGCTGGCCTATCGCGGCTACCTGCAGACCCGGGTGCGCGAGCTCGGCGGCTCGACGTCCGCCTCGCTGGTGCTCGCGGTCGTGGTGTCGTCCGTGCTCTTCGGGGTCGCTCACAGCGAGCAGGGCGTGGTCGGCGGCCTGACCATCACCCTCGACGCGGTCGCGTTCAGCATCCTGCGGTACCGGTACCGCACCCTGTGGGCGTCGGTGCTCGCGCACGGGTTCAACAACACCATCGGCTTCGTGGCCTTCTACTTCGTCGGCCCTGTCCACGGCCTCTGGTAGCGAGCGTCGCGGCTACGGGCGCGTGGCCGCGGTGATGCTCGCGAAGAGGTCGTCCCAGTGGTCGTACCAGAGGAAGTGGCTCGCGCCCGGCACCACGGTGAGGGTCGAGCCGTCGATGGCGTCGTGGAGCCGATGGCCCCAGTCGGGCGGGACCAGGTCGTCGGCGTCGCCCTGCCACACGTGGGTCGGCACCGCGATCTGGCTGGGGTCGAAGCCCCAGGGGGCGTTCACCACCTGGTACTCGGTGACGACGCCGGCGCCGTTCGCGGTGCCCTCGGCGATGGCCGCGGCGACCACCTCGGCGTGCGCGGCGTCCACACCGGCGGAGCGCCCGAACGCCTTCGGGGCGTGCCGGGCCGACAGCGACATCAGGTGCAGGATGGACCGCTCCGTGAACCGGCCCAGGCGGTGGTGGGTGAGGGCGTGGAACACCCGGTCCATCCGATCGATCTCGTCCTGCATGCCCGGCCAGTCGGGCGGGATCACGCTGGCCACCAGGGTGAGGTGGTCGACGCGGTGGGCCTGCCCGTGCGCCACCGCCTGGGCGAAGGCGCCGCCGAACGACCAACCGACGGTGGCGAAGTGGTCGACGCCGAGGTGGTCCATCAGGTCGCCGACGTCGTCGGCCCACCCCGCCACCGTGTGACCCGCCTTGGGGTCCGACCGACCGATGCCGGGCCGGTCGGGGGCGATCAGGCGCAGGCCGTGGGCCCGGGCGGCGGCGTCGGCCGGGGCGACGTCGAGCCTGCAGCTCAACCCACCGTGCTGGCTCACCACCGGGTAGCCGTCGGGATCGCCGGCGTCGAGGTAGGCGACGGCTCGCCCGTCGGGCAGCTCGATCCGATGCGTCTCCGGAAGCGGCGGGCTGGATGGTTCGGTCATCAGGGCGCTCCTGTCCGTCGGGCAGCGTGGCGTCGAGCCCGGACCACCCCCGTGGTCGACAAGCCTGCTCAGCCCGCCGTTCATTGTGCATGTTTCGTCGCCAGGCGACGAAAGATGCACAACGAATCTGAATTCCGAGGCCGGAGCCCTGTCCGGACCACCACTGGCTACTCGTCGGTCAGGTGAGGGCGAGGCGCTCGAACTGGTCGGCCGGAGCCTCGACGGTGCGCAGGGCCTCGCGAAGCAGCTCGACGTGATCGGCCTCGTGGCGCGAGCCGGCGAGGTCGTGGGTCTCGCCGGGGTCGTCGTCGATGTCCCACAGGTGGTTGCCGCGGAAGCCGTGGCCCATGGCCCAGAAGGGCAGGGCGTCGCCGGCGGCGAAGGGCTGGCGGATGACGGGCACGGTGGATCCGGGCATGCGGTCGAGCACCGCCCGGTGGTCGGGCGCCGGCAGGTTCTCGATGCCGTCGATGGGCAGCGGCATGGTGGACCAGCGGTTCGACCACATCGACAGGGGGGCGTTGTCGCCGGTGGGGGCGCGTGCGTACTTGCGGTGGCCGTCGAACACGTGGACCTCGCGTCCCCAGATGCCGGCCAGCGCCCAGTCGCGCACCGATGTCGCGCCACCGGTGAGCAGCGGCACGAGCGAGGTGCCGTGGGTGCGGTGGGTCACGGTCACGCCGAACACGTCGGCCAGGGTGGCGTGCAGGTCGACGCTGGTGGTGAGCGCGTCACACGAGGCAGCCGGTAGGCCGGGCCAGGCGATCATCATCGGGATGTGGGCCATGGGCTCGTAGAGCGGGACGCCGGGCTTGCCGAACACGTCGTGCTCGCCCAGGTAGTGGCCGTGGTCGGTGGTGACGATGACCGCGGTGTCGTCCCAGCGACCCTGGCGGTCGAGCTCGTCGAGGAGGCGACCGAGCCAGTGGTCGATCATGGTCAGCTTCGACCCGTAGTTGGCCCGCACGTGGCGGGCCTGGCGCTCGGTGAGCACGCCCGTCTCCACGGCACGGGTGGCGTAGGGCGGCCAGATGATGAGGGGGTCGTCCCAGTCGGGGTCGTAGCGGTTGGCGTAGGGCGCCGGCGTGTCGAAGGGCTCGTGGGGGTCGAACTCGTCGACGAACAGCAGCCAGCGGTCGTGGGCCGCGGCGCTCGTGGCCAGCCAGTCGGTGGCGGCGGCGAGGGTGCGGGGCCCGGGGAAGTCGGCCTCGTCGCGGAACCACGTGCGTGAGCGGTCGTAGGGGTGGGGCACCCAACCCTCGGCGGCGGCCAACGCCGGCGCGCCCGCCCACGAGGGGTCGGCCCGGGTCTTCCACGGGTCGCCCTCGTGGCCGCGCAGGTAGGCCCAGGCCGAGAAGTCGGTGTGGTAGTTCTCGCCCCCGGTCTCGAACAGGTGGGGGTGGTCGGTGCAGAGCATCGTGGTGACGCCGGCGCCCCGCAGGGCATGGGTGATGGCCCGCTCCCACACCTCGATCGACCCCCACGGCCGCCACAGGAAGTCGAGGGCGCCGGTGAGGATGTCGTGGCGGGCGGGCATGCACGGCAGCGACCCGACGAAGTGACGGTCGAAGCGCACCGACCGGGCCGCGAACCGGTCGAGGTTCGGCGTCTCGAACTCGTCGGACCCGTAGGCGCCGAGCAGGTGGCGGTTCAAGCTGTCGAGCAGCACCACCACGACGTGCGTCGGCATCGCGTCCACGGCCTGAGGTTAGGAGTTAGGGCGCGGCGGGGCGGGGGCAGTCGCCGACGGTGTCCACCCGGTCCGGTGCACCGCACGTCCCTCGCGCCGAGTCCGGGCGAGCAATGTGGGAAGCGGGCCCTGGTGACCTGCGCACCGAGATCTCGCCGGCCGAGCGCGAAGGACGACGAGCGGCTGGTCCACCGGCGGGTCTCGCCCGTCCGGCCCCACTGCGTGGCCAGTTTCGCGGCCCTGCTCGCGGTCCACGATCGGACGGCTTCAGGGCTGGTTCCAGGCGGCAACGTCGGCGCCGTAGCGGGCGAGGGGCACCGGCCATTCGAGCCGGTGGTCGTCGAGTTGGCCGGGCGGGCGGACGGCGGTGACCGCGGTGGAGCCGGTGTCGATTCGCTGGAACCGGTCGCTGAGGCCGGCGGGTTGCCCCGCAGGGTCCCCGCGGCGCCGGTTCGTGGGATCTTCCCGGTCCTCCCTGCCGCTGCGGTCTTCCCGGCCGTTGCGCCAATCACGGTTCGTGAGGGCGTCGCGTTCCGGCCGGTCATCGCGGTCGTGCCGGTCGTCGGGTTCGTCGCAGTCGTCGCGTTCCGCATGGGAGTCGCATCCGTGCCGGTCATCGCGGTCGTGGCGGTGGTGGCGGTGGTGGCGGTCGTCGGGTTCGTCGTGTTCCGCACGGCCGTCGTGTTGCGCCCGGTCGTGCCGGTCGTCGGGTTCGTCGCGTTCCCGAGGGTCGTCGCGGTCGTGCCGGTCGCGGGCCGCGCGGGCCGGGTCACCAGGCGGGTGTGGGGTGGCCGAGCTGAGCCAGGCCGCGGTGCGGGCCAGGGACAGGCGCCGGATGTGGGTGCCGCCGTCCCGGTACCGGCGGCGCACACCGTCGAGCACGGCGGCGGCCGCCAGGTAGCCGGTGCCATGATCCAGCAGCTGGCAGGGGAGCGCCCCCGGCTGCGCGTCGTCGCCCGGGTCGCCCGGGTCGCCCGGCTCGCCCATCGCCCCGGCGCCCCACCCGCCGACCGAATCACCGACCGACTCGCCGGCGGCGATGCCGGTGGGTGCCTGCACGACGCTGTCGAACCCTCGGCGGCCCGACCACGGCCCGGTGTGGCCCCAGGCGTCGAGCAGGACGACCACCAGACCGGGGTGGCGGTCGACCAGCGCGTCCTCGGACAAGCCGAAGCGGTCGAGGGCACCTGGGCGGTAGCCGGCCACCAGTACGTCGGCGGCAGCCAGCAGACCGTGCAACGCCGCCTCGCCCTCGGCGGTGGCGGCATCGAGGATGGCGGTCCTCTTGGCCAGCAGGGTGTCGGCCACCTCGCCCGGCGCCAGGTCGGGCCGCTGCGGGGGATCGAGCCGGAGCACGTCGGCGCCGAGCGCCCCGAGGTAGCGGGTGCACACAGGGCCGGCGATCACCCGGGTGAGGTCGAGGACGCGGATGCCGGCCATCGGCGCCCCGTCACCGGGCGGTCGGCGACGGGCGCCGGCGCCCGGCTCGTGGCGGTGGGCGACGAGCGGCTCGGCCGCGACGGTGGCGCCCTGTGGGTGCCGCCGCCACTCGTCGAGGGTGCGCACGCCGGCGGCGATGCCGCCGGCGGCGAACACATCGCGTTCGAGCGCCTCGACCGATCGGTCCGAGATCGCCGCGGCCACGGCGCCCTGATCGTCCCCGTGGCCCTGGTCACCGTCATCATCACCGGCGATCCCGAGGACGCCGAGCAGCGCGTCGCGGTGCCACGGGTAGTTGGCGTGGGTGCGCACCCAGCCGTCGCGGGCGCGCCAGAACCGGGAGAGCGGCGCGAACCCCATCCCGGTCGATCGGGTGCCCCCGCGGAAGAACCGCTCGCTGCGCACCGCGGCGGCGACCGTTCCCCGATCGAGCCGGATCGCCGGTCGGTGGCCGGAGCGTTCGTGCTGCAGCGCCGCCGCCGCGGCGAGGGCCGTCGCGACGGCCGCGGTGGCGACCTCGGCCACTGCGAACCTCGACGGCAGGTCATCGGCCTCGCCGGTGAGCGCCGGCGCCACGAGCTCGGGCCCGCCGTCGCCCATGAGGGCGGTCCACGCCTCGGAGAGCAGCGCCCGTTCGAGCGCCGGCGAGCTCATCCCGGCCACGTTACGGACCGATCGTCGGTGGTGCCGCGGGCTCGCCGAGTAGCGCCACCGGAACGGGCTGGCCTGATGGTTCTGGTGGCTGGATCGCGGCGCTCACGACACGTGTGAGCCACCGGAACGGGCGGCCTGATGGTTCTGGTGGCTGGATCGCGGCGCTCTCGACACGTGTGAGCCACCGGAATGGGCGGGCCTGATGGTTCTGGTGGCTGGATCGCGGCGCTCTCGACACGTGTGAGCCACCGGAATGGGCGGCCTGATGGTTCTGGTGGCTGGATCGC
>CAZWMT010000051.1:11599-13742 GCA_964635055.1 uncultured Microthrixaceae bacterium
CGACACGTGTGAGCCACCGGAATGGGCGGCCTGATGGTTCTGGTGGCTGGATCGCGGCGCTCACGACACGTGTGAGCCACCGGAACGGGCGGCCTGATGGTTCTGGTGGCTGGATCGCGGCGCTCACGACACGTGCGAGCCACCGGAACAGGCACGTCGAGGCTTCCGCGGGCTCGAGTCCACCCGTCGAGCTTCACGAGAAGCCGAACGCCGGCGGGAGCACCACCACGATCGCCGCCGCGAGCACCGCGAACACCGGCAGGTAGCTGGTCTGCCAGCGTTCGAGTCGGTGGACGGTGGCGTGGCCGGTGAGGAACCGGATGGAGAGCCAGGCGGCGCCGGCGAGGTTCACGGCCAGCACCAGGTTCAGGCCCAGCGCCGCCACCCGGTTCGGTGTCAGGCCGAGGTCGCCGATGCGGGCCGCCATCGAGGCCAGCACCATCACGTCGAGCACCAGGGCGCCGGCGACGGCCACGAGCTGGATGCGGTCCATCCACCCCGGCGCCGGCGACGCCTCGCGGGCCGACAGCCCGTACAGCACGAGGCCGAGGACCACGACCATCAGGGCGTCGAACACCCCCACCAGCTCGCGGTCGAACGCTTCGCCCAGCCCGGTGGCCGCGTAGGCGACGGCGGCCAGCGCCAGCATCAGGGCGAACAGCGGGGTGAAGAGCATCGTGAGCACGGGCGCCATGTTCTCCACCACCCGTTGCTTCGACTCCACCAGCCAGGCGGCCAAGATCACTGCGCCGGCCGCGCCCGACGGCATGACCCAGGCGGCGACCGTGTCGGGGTCGACGCCGGTCGGTTCG
Organism: uncultured Microthrixaceae bacterium; assembly: GCA_964635055.1. GTDB lineage: Bacteria > Actinomycetota > Acidimicrobiia > Acidimicrobiales > DATDAH01 > JAEUJM01. The sequence goes on from CAZWMT010000051.1 coordinate 12,412, forward strand.
AGGATGGCCAGGGTGAGGCCCATCAGCACGCCGCCGCCCAGTGCGATCAGCGCGTAGTAGATGAACCACTCGCCGGTGAAGCGCACGAAGTCCATGCGCCGGTCCTGCGACCGGAGGGCGCCACCCATGTAGGTGAAGGCCACCACGGCCCACAGGGCGACCGGCAGGGCCAAGGCGGCGAGCACCTCGGTGTCCGACTCGTGGTCGTAGGGGTAGACGTTGACGACGAGGGCCGCCGCCGCGAACGCGGCCGCGGCCACGAGCCACTGGCGCCGGGCGAGCTGTCGCCGTCGGGCGAACCAGGCCGCCAGGAAGGGGAGCACCAGCAGGCCGGCGTTGCGGAACAGCCACGTGGGCGCCTCGTCGGGGAACCCCGCCGCTAGGCGGGCGAGCTGCACCGCGGCCGCGGCGCCGACCGCGAACAGCAGGGCCTCGGGCCACGCCCGTTCCGTGGCCTCGGGCCTGGTCTCCTCGCCGCCGGAGAGCACGAGCTGCTTCCACAGACGACCGCTGTGCTCGCGGGCGAACTCGCGGGACAGGTCGTCGATGGTGCCCATCCGCCTCACGGCGATGAGGAAGGCCTCGTCGTCGGTCAGGCCGGCGGCGCTCAGGTCGGCGATCTGGTCGCGGAGGTGCGACTCGAGCTCGTCGACGTCGGGGCCGTCGACGGCCGGCAGCCGCCCCACGAACGTGCGCCACTCCTCGATCTCCTGCTCCAGTGACCCCACGGCTCACGCACCCCCGAGCGCGAGCGGTCGGAGGTCGCCGCCGCCCCACACGTCGCGCAGCGCCTGCGTCACGGTCACCCACTGCCGCTTGTGCTCGGCCAGTGCGGCGAGGCCCTCGCCGGTGATCACGTAGTACTTGCGGCGGCGCCCCTCGGGCGGCGTGCGCCACTCGGTGGTGACCAACCCGAGGCGGTCGAGGCGGTGGAGCAGCGGGTAGAGCATCCCGTCGGTCCACTCGAGCTCGCCGTGCGACAGCTCGCGCACCCGCTTGAGGATGGCGTACCCGTAGCTCTCGCCCTCGGCCAGGATCGCCAGCACCAGCGGCGTCGCCGATGCGGCGACGAGGTCCTTGTCGATCTGCATCGTCGGCCCTCTTACCTGGTGGTGATATGCATAGAACTACTAGGTATGAACGCCGGTCGTCAAGGCCGGTCGTCAACGGTGGCGTCAAGCCTGTCGTCAACGGTGGCGTCGAGCCGGCGGGCAGGGCCCGGCCCGCGGGACGGTCGTGCCAGGCGCCGGCGTGTCCTCTACGCCGGCGCCGGCGGAACCCCGTCGACGGGGATGATCACGACCGGGGTGCGGGCGCGGTGGGCGACGGTG
>CAZWMT010000051.1:13842-17749 GCA_964635055.1 uncultured Microthrixaceae bacterium
AACCCCGTCGACGGGGATGATCACGACCGGGGTGCGGGCGCGGTGGGCGACGGTGCAGGTGGTGGCGCCGGCGCGTCCCCTACGCCGGTGTGTCCCCTGCGCCGGTGTGTCCCCCCACGCCGGCGTGTCCTCTACGCCGGCACCGGCGGAACCCAGTCGACGGGGATGATCACGACCGGGGTGCGGGCACGGTGGGCGACGGTGTAGGTGGTGGCGCCGAGCAGCCGGTCGGCCAGGGTGCCCCGGCCGTGGGTCCCGAGGACGACCAGGTCGGCGTCCTCGTCGGCCGCGGTGGCGAGCAGGCCGCCCGGGACCGAGTCGGCCTCCACCAGCACGGTGCGCACCTTGGCGCCGGCGAGGCGCGCCGGCTCGGTCCAGGGGCCCTCGAGCGCGGTGCCGAGGCGGCGGCGCCACGTGGTCATGGTGTCGAGCGTGAGGTCCCGGCCGAGCTCGCGGGTGTACGTGAGCACGTGCACGGCCACCACCTCCACGTGGAGCTCGACACCTCTCGCCGCGGCCCAACTGATCGCCCGTTGGGCTCCCTGCGAGCCGTCGACGCCCACCACGATCGAACGCAGCGGTGCCTTCTCGATGGCCGCATCCACGGCGGGGCCCGTGGTGGTGATGCCGGCGTGATCACCCATCGTCGAGGTCACTTCCTCTCCTGGTTCCCAAGCCCGTCCGTGATCACCGTTCCGTCGCGAGGAGCGACGTGGCGGCGATTGGCGGCGGTGACCGGCTCCTACCCGGCGGCCCCGCACGCCATGACCGCCGCCGCCACGTCACCCCGCCGGGCCGCCCCTGACCTCGCGGGCGGGGCGGCCAGGCCCAACGGCGAGGTGACGGCGCCCACGCCGGCGCCGGTACGGTCGCGAGCATGGTGCGAGCGTGGGTGTGGGGCGGCGGGTGACCGCGTGGTCGCCAGAGCGCCCGGCGGCGGGGCCGCACCGGCCGCTGCCGGGAACCCCGCGCCAGGCGCCGTCGTCGGCCCGGCGCACCACGATCATCGACGTCGTGCGCCCCGACGGCCCGGCCGGTCCCGCCGCGTCGATCGAGCTGCGCGGCCGCGACCGTCGCCTCGACGCGGCGGGCCACGTGGTCGACGAGGTCGAGATCGAGCTCACCCTCACCCTCGATCCCGTCAGCGGCGAGGTCACCGCGCTCGACGGCGCCGCCGACGCGCGGGCCGGCCTCGATCAGTTGGTCGGCGACGGGCTCCGAGCCGGCTTCGGGCGCCGGCTGTCGGCCATGCTCGGCCCCGAGCTCGAGGGCCGCGCGCTGCGGGCGTCGCTCCTCGAGGACCTGCCCGGCGCGGTGCTGGTGGGTGGGTACGCGCCGCTGCGGGCGGGCGTGCTCACCGTCGAGCCGGCAGTGGCGAGCCAGTTCGCCGGCCACCAGGCCGACATCTGCATCGGCTGGGCCGCGGGTGGGCCCATGCACACCCTGCTCGCCGAGCACGGCCACGTGGCGGTGCCCCTCGGGCCGGCGGCGCCGGCGCTCGACCGGCCGAGCGACGGGCCGAGTGACGGGCCGAGTGACGGGCCGGGCGATGGACCGGACGATGGGCCGGGTGATGGGCACGGCGATGGGCAGGGTGCCTGGCACCGGTCGGCCGACCTGGCCGAGGGCACCGTCCGGCGCCGGCGGCGTCTCGACGTCGTCCACGACGACGCCCGTCCGCAGGGCGCCGGCCACCTGTGGGTGGACAGCCATCTCCGCGACTCCTACCGGTCGCTCGACGGGGACGACATCGAGGAGATGGTGCTGCACGAGTACGTGGTCGCCGCCGAGGTGGACGGCGCCGGGCGCGTGGCGGCGATCACCGTCGATCCCCGCGTCCTGCCCTGGTCGGCCTGCCCGGGCGGGGCGACCAGCGCCGCTCGCCTGGTCGGCGCCGATCTCTCCGACGTCGCGGCCCGCGCCCGCACCGAATTGGTCGGACCGACGACCTGCACCCACCTCACCAGCACCCTGCGGGCGCTGGCCGACGTTGCCGCCCTGCGCTGAGCACCGGCCACGGCTCCGCGCACTCGGGTCGGGCCGGGGTCAAGCCGTGGGCCCAGCGACACACTCGCGGTCAGGCCCCGGCAGGCGGCCGGTCCCGCGGCGGCCACCGGCGCCGACGGCCTCGTGCTCGGGCCTCCTGCGAGCGGTGCCGCCACCTGGTGACGCTCACCGGGGCAGGTCGTCCGGCCGCGCCGCCCGGCGCTCACCCGGGGCTGGCGTCGGCGTCATCCGGGACCCGGCGTCGGCGTTGACCTCGGGATCTGGCGTCGGCGTTCATCGGGGGCCTGGCGTCCGGCGTTGACCCGTGACCTGGCGCCGGCGCTCAGCGGACATGGCGCCGGCGTTCACCTGGGACCTGGCGCCGGCGCTCAGTCGGGGTCGTCCGGCGCCCCGGCGAAGTGCTTCTCCACCATGGCGACGCGGTGCCCGGGCTCGGTGTCGGGCCACGGTTCGAGGTCGGCCACCACCTCGAAGCCGAGGCGCTGGTGGAAGCGGAGCGACCGCGGGTTCGGTGGCACCGTGTTCACCTCGGCGCACAACACGCCGATGCCGCGACCTCGGGCCCACGCCTCGAACGAGCGGTACAGGCCCTGGGCGAGTCCGGCGCCCCGGAAGGACTCGGCCACGGCGATGCGGTCGACATAGGCGAAGCGCTCGTGGCGGGCGGCGAACCACCGGTAGTTGGGGCTGTCGTACGCCGACCCCTCGGCGAACCCGAGGAGGACGGCGACCACCTCGCCGCCGTCGTCGACCACATCGGCGTGGTCGGCCAGCGAGGCGAGCCACGCCCAGCGGTCGGCGTCGGCAGCGCCGACCTCGGGCACGTTGGCCTGGTTGAGCGCGTGTGCGGAGGCGGCGTCCGCGGGTCCGTAGGGTCGCAGGTGGGGCATGGCCCGCCCGACGTTATGCGCCACGGTCGAGCGCTCGGGACCTGCTGCGGCGAATCTCATCCCCCCGGGGGGCCGCAGGCCACCCCATCCGGGGCCTTATCGGCGACCGAGATCCCCGGGCTGGCCGTAGGCCACCCCATCTGGCGCCGGACTCGGTGTCCCTGCCCCGAGATCCGGATCCCAGTTCGGGCCACCGTGCCGCGAGCGCCGGCAACCTCGGGCTGGCCCCTTGCCAGGAGGTCTGATCCTCGCTACAGTCCCTGCAGTGAGTTCGATGCAGTCACTGAAGCGAGAGTCGGCGGAAGCGACGGCCGCCCCGCCGGCCCGACTCAGCCAGCGCTCGGCGCAGAAGCGCGCCACCCGGGATGCGCTGGCCGAGGCGGCTGTCCGCCTGTTCGCCGACCGCGGGTTCGACGAGACGACGGTGGGGGAGATCGCCGCCGAGGCCGGCGTCACCGAGCGCACCTTCTTCCTGCACTTCCCCACCAAGCAGGCGGCGGCGTTCCCCGATCACCAGGAGTACCTCGAGCAGTTCCGCCTGGCTCTGGCCGCCCGCCCCGACGGCGTCGACGTGCTCGAGCACCTGCGCCTGGTCACCGGCGTGGGCATGCGGTTGAAGGAGCAGTCGCAGATCCGTCGGCCTCGGATGCGGTTGCTGGCTCGGGTGCCGGCGCTCGCCGACCACGACGCCCGCATGGACCGGGACTACGAGGAGGTCATCGCCGACCATCTCGTCGAGGAGTGGGGCGACGAGCTCGAGGCCCGGGTCCGGGCCCGATCGACCGCCAACGTGGTGCTCGCGGTGGCCCGGGCCGCCTTCCACGAATGGGCGTTCGACGACGCCATCGACCCCGTCCTCGCCACCGACGCGGTGCTGGCCCGTGTGCTGGTGCCGGGGTTCGCAGTGCCCCTGCCCGGCGACACCCGCCGACCCGGTGGCGGCGTCGACCTGGACAGCGTCGACCCGTGTGCCGGGGACCTGAGCAGCGTCGACCCGAGCAGCGGCGATC
>CAZWMT010000051.1:17849-47432 GCA_964635055.1 uncultured Microthrixaceae bacterium
CGAGCAGCGTGGACCCGAGCAGCGTGGACCCGAGCAGCGTGGACCCGAGCAGCGTGGACCCGAGCAGCGTCGACCCGAGCAGCGTGGACCCGGCTGCCGTCGATGTGGGCGCGAGCGACCCGAACGACGTCGGCCTCCGGAGCGCGGTCGACCTGGACACGAGCCAGTGAGCGCGGTCGACCCGAGCGCCGCCGGCCCCGACGGCGTCAGCAGCGTGCCCCGATCCCGACCCGGCGACACCCGCCGGCCTGACCGAGAAGGAACCCGAGCATGAGCAACAGCAACGAGAGCCCGACCACCGAGAGCCCGAGCACCGAGCACCAGAGCACCGCCAACCCGAACAGCCGGGTCGTGGTCCTCGGCGGCTGCGGCGGCATCGGCAGCATCGCCACCAGGGCGCTGTCGGTGGGGGCCTGGTTCGACGAGATCGTGGTCGCCGACGTGCGGGCCGACGCCGCCGAGGCCTTCGCCGCCTCGCTCGACCGGCCCGGCGTCAGTGGCGTCGCGGTCGATGCCACCGATCCGGCGTCGGTGCGGGCCGTGATCGACGGTGCGTCGGTGGTCGTCAACTGCGTCGGCCCCTTCTACCGCTTCGGCGCGCCGCTGCTGCAGGCGGCCATCGACGCCGGCGTGGACTACGTCGACGTCTGCGACGACCTCGACGCCACCGTCGCCCAGCTCGCGTTGGATGACGCCGCCAAGGCCGCCGGGGTGTGCGCCCTCGTCGGCATGGGCAACTCGCCCGGCCTGGCCAACGTGCTGGCCCGTTACGCCGCCGACGAACTGCTCGACGAGGCGACCGCGGTCGACATCATGCACGTGCACGGCGGCGAGCCCGAGGAGGGCGCGGCCGTCATCAAGCACCGCATCCACGCCATGACCGACCCGGTCCCCGTCTTCGTCGAAGGCGAGTTCCGCGACGTGCGCCTGCTCGAGGACAGCGGCCAGGAGCTCGTCCTCGACACCGAGTTCCGCGACGTCGGCAACCTGCCCGTCTACCCCTACCCGCACCCCGAGACCATCACGCTGCCTCGCCACTTCGCCTCGCTGCGGCGGGCCACGAACCGGGGCGTGATCTTCCCGCTGCCCTACTTCGAGCTCACCATGGAGACGGTGCGCCAGGGCCTGAAGGACACCGCCGCCGCCGGTGGGCACACCGAGGCCGACGTCGACGGCTGGGTGGCCACCATCTCCGCCGCCCGCCAGGGCCTGCTCGACGCGGCCGGTGTCACCGGCCCCGCCGGCTGCCTGAAGGTGGTGGTCGAGGGCCGCAAGGACGGCGAGGACCACATCTACGTGTTCTCGCTCTCGTCGGGCGACTCGGGCGCCGGGGAGGGCACGGGCATCCCCGCGGCCCTCGGGGCGATCATGATGCACGACGGCCGGATCGCCGGTGCCGGCGTCCACCCACCCGAGGCGGTGGTGGCGCCGATGCAGATGCTGGTCCTGGCCGCCGAGGTGATCCCGCACTTCGGCTTCGACGGTGGCCTGGGCGGCGGCGGCCCGCTCCACATGGAGCACATCGGGCCCGACGGCACCAGCGAGAGCGTCGAGCTGCCGTTGTGACGGTGGCGCAGGAGCTCGGCGGGTCGGCCAGCGGACAGGCCGGTCGTTGCCGGACAGACGACCGGCTCTTGACGGGGGCCCTGGTGGGCTCGGCGGTGACCGAAACGCGTCTGATGCCACGGACGGTGGCCACACCGGGGCTCGGAGCTCGACCTGGAGGAAATACCTGTCACATGTGGCAGCTATTTCCTCCAGACGACCCTGGCCGACGAGGTGAACCGGTCTGTGGCCACCCTCCGCGGCGGAACCGGTGCACGACCACCCCCGACCTGCCAGGTGGCTCCTCCCACACGGGTTCTCGCCCCGCAGCACCTGGCTCGGTTCGATGCCAACGCCCCGGTGGGGCCCCACCGCCGCCGGACCAGTCGGGAACGCCCGGGCACGCTCCCGACCTGGCGGCGGGACGGCCATGACCGCCGCCACCGACCGGCCCGACGTCCGGCCGAACGTGCTGGTGATGTTGCACGACAACGTCGGCTACGGCGACCTGGGGTGCTACGGCGGCGGCGTGCTCCGGGGGGCGCCCACGCCGCGGCTGGACGCGCTGGCGGCGGAGGGACTGCGGTTCACCAACTTCAACGTCGAGTCGCAGTGCACCCCCACCCGCTCCGCCATCATGACCGGCCGCCTCCCCATCCGATCGGGCACGTCGGACATCAGCCCGCCGGGCGCGGTGTACGGCCTCGCCCCGTGGGAGTACACGCTCGGGAACCTGTTCGCCGACGCCGGGTACGCCACCGGGATGTTCGGCAAGTGGCACCTGGGCGACAGCGCGGGCCGGTTTCCCACCGACCAGGGCTTCGACGAGTGGTACGGGTTCCCGAACAGCTCGGACGAGACGCTGTACGCCGGCGCCATCGGGTTCGATCCGGCGCACGCCCGGGTCCCTCACCTGTGGGAGGGGTCCTCGGCCGGCGGTTGCCGCGAGCTCGAGCCCTACACGCTGGCCAACCGGCCCCTGGTCGACGAGCGCATCGCCGCCCGCACCGCGGACTTCATCGAGCGCCACGTGGAAGCCGGGGCCCCGTTCTTCGCGTTCGTGGGGTTCTCGCACCCCCACCACCCGGTGATGCCCCACCCGGACTTCGCCGGCCGATCGGGCAACGGCGACTACGCCGACGTGATGCTCGAGATCGACCACCGCGTCGGCGAGGTGCTCGACGCCCTCGAGCGCTCGGGGGCGGCCGACGACACGATCGTGGTCTGGCTGAGCGACAACGGCCCCCAGACCGTGGAGCCGTGGTCGCCGGCGGGCGACACCGGTCCGTTCCGGGGCGAGCTCGGCACCGTCTTCGAAGGGGCCATCCGGGTGCCGGCGGTCCTGCGCTGGCCGGGCCGCGTGGCGCCGGGGAGCACCACCAACGAGATCGTGTCGGGTCTCGACCTCTATCCGACGTTGGCCGCCCTCGCCGGCGCCGGCGAGCGGGTGCCCGGCGACCGTCCCATCGACGGCGTGGACCAGTCCCCGCTGTTCCTCGGGGAGCGTGAGACGTCGGCCCGCGACCACGTGTTGTTCTTCCTCGGGACCGAGATGTTCGCCATCAAGTGGGGGAGGTTCAAGATCCACTTCCTCGAGCCGCTCCCGGCACCCGGCGCCCGCGGGCAGGCGTCGTACCCGGGGTTCATCCAGCGCACGACGGCGCCCCGCATCTACAACATCGAGCAGGACCCGAAGGAGCGCTACGACATCCTGCTGCAGAACCTCTGGATGTTCGAGCCCATCGCCCGCTTCGGCCTCGACTACTACGCCAGCGTCTACGAGCACCCCAACGTCGTCCGCGGCGCGGACGCACCGCCGCCGGTGCCCACCTGAAGGTCGGTCGTCTCGCCACGCGGCGTCCGGCTTCTCGTCGCCTGGCCCTCGGCCGGGGTGGTGTGGACGTCCTCGTCGTGGAGGCGGGCCGGCTCACCCGTCGCCCGATCGGCTGGACGTAGCCGTCGGCTACCCGATCGGTAGCTGCCTGGTAGCCGGGAGCTGGTTCGGTGTCGTCTCGTCGAACGAGCGGGGAGGCCGCGACCATGGTGGAGCAAAAGCACTCGGAGCGAACAGGTCGGCTGATGGCGAGCGGGCGTGGGGTCGGTCGCCAGCGCCGGGTGCACGCGGCGCCGGCGCCCGTGGTGGCGGTGGTGGCGGTGGTGGCGGTGGTGTTCGCCCTGGTCGCCGCCTGCTCGGCGATGGCCGTCGTGGGCGCACCGGTCGCCCAGGCGGCACCGGCAGCGGCGCCGGCAGCGGCCACGCCCCGCTCACTCGAGCCGATCGTGTTCGTGCACGGGATGCACGACACGGGGGGTGCGTTCGCTCCGATGCGGGCCAAGTTCCAGGCCGCCGGTGTGCCGCAGAACCGGATGTTCTCGTTCGAGTACGACTCGACCCGGTCGAACCGCCTGACCGCGACGGTGTTCAGCCGCTTCGTCTCCTGGGTCGTCCAGCAGACCGGGGCGGCACGGATCGATGTGGTCACCCATTCGATGGGCGCGCTCGGCACCCGTTGGTGCATCCGGTTCGGCACCTGTGGCGGACTGATCGACGACTGGGTGTCGCTCGGCGGGCCGAACCACGGCACGATCCTCGCCCTCGGGTGCGTGTTCGCGTTCCCGGGCGAGACGGGCTGCCCGGACATGGCGCCGGGCTCGCCATTCCTGAACCAGCTCAACTCCGGTGACGAGACGCCGGGCACCGTGAGCTACACCACCATCCGGTCGGACACCGACGAGAACATCATCCCGAGCTCGTCGACCGAGCTGACCGGTGCCCACAACGTCATGGTGCGGGGGTTGACCCACAACGACCTCCTGGGCAACCAGCGGGTGTTCAACATGGTCAAGACCGCGGTGTTGCTCGATTGACCGCGGGCCCGCGGCCACTCGCGTGGCGGCGAGCTCACCGCGGGATGGCGCCACGCTCGGCCACGCCGGCCGGCACCTCCCGGCCGTGACCGCCCAGCGTCGGCGGTAGCTTGTGGGGCCGGCGGGGTAGAGGAGCAGCCATGGCCAGGTCGGTCCGGATGGCGGTCGGGATCACCGGTGGGGCGTTGCTCGCCGTCGCGGCCCTCGCCGGCTGCGGCAGCGGCGTGCAGACCCGTGATGCGGCGGCCACGACGACGACGCTGTCGGTGGACGACGAGCGGCTCGCCGGTGAGCTCGCCACCGCGATGCAGCGCCTCCTCCGGATGCGGCAGATCCCGGCGGTGTCCGCCGCCGACGGGCGATGCGCCGGTGACGCCGTCGTCGACGCGGTCGGGCTCGAGCGGTTCCGGGACGCGGGCCTCACCCCGAGCGAGGTGACGGCGATCGAGAGCCTGGCCGACGGCGGCGTCGAGTTGAACGACGACGAGGTCGACGCGCTCGGTGACGCCATCGCCGCGTGTCTGCCGGACGAGTTGGGCACGGTGTTCACCGACGCGGTCGGGATCGCGCCGGACAGCACGCTCGAGGCCTGCATGTCGGACGGGATCGTCGACGCCGTGGCCGACGCGCTGGCCCGCCAGGTGGTGCACGGCGAGGACGTGACCGACACCGTGGGCCTCGCCGAGGGGATGGTCGCCGGCGTGCGCTGTCGCTGGAAGAGCCAACCGGAGGGCCCGGGAAGCGTGTTGACCATCGACGACGGCCGGGCGGCACTCGAAGGAGCCCTCATCGGGGAGCTGTCCGCGCCGCCGTCCGACATCAACACGTTCCCGCCCGAGCTCGGTGAGCTCGACTGCTTCGTCTCGACGGTGGTCGACACGCTCGGTGAGTCCAACCTCGCGGACTCGGGCGCCACGGTGAGGGAGCTGGCCCGCTTCCTCACCGGCGAGGGACCCGAGGTCATCGGCATCGACGTCACGCGTGATCAGGCCGAGTCGCTCGCCCGGTCGTATCTCGACTGCGTCCATCCCGACGTGCTGGTGCGGGCCCAGCTCGAGTTCGCCGGGGTGCCGGAGGACACCGTCGAGCCCCTCGTGGCCTGCATCATGGAGCGATTGCCGGACGACTCGTTGCTCGACAACGCGGCCCTGAACTTCGAGCTCGGCGTCGGCGGGCAGGCCACACCCAGGGGCGCGGAGATCCTCGGCGAGCAGGCGCGCGTGGCCCAGGAGTGCGCTCAGGAGCTCCAGACCACCACCCCCTCCTGAGGCGGTCGACCGCGGTCCCGGCCGCCGTGCAACGGCCCCGGGGCTGACGCGTTGTTTCCGTGGTTCTCAGTATGTTTCGGTGAGCTGTCGGACTAGGGTGGGCGTCGATCCGCCGCTCCCAACCTGCTGTCGAGATGCTCGGAGCGCCATCTCGCCACCTGCAGGGAGCCGCTGATGCTCGATCACCGCATCGCTGTCGAGACGCTCGTCGCCCGCCGGCGCACCCACCTCAACCTTCGCCGTCACGCGCTGGCGTTCGCCCTGGAGCAGCGCTACTTCGGCCCACGTCGGCTCGTGGTGGTCTTCGCCGACCGGACGGGCAAGTTCCGGGGCCTGTCCCACGCCGAACGGGGTGACCCCATCGAGGTGACGCTGGCCGCGTGCCTGCACCGCCTGAGCCGGCGGGCCACGGCGGCGGTGGCGTACTGCGACGAGGAGGTCAGCCCGGCGGGCCCGCCCCACGACCTGGCCGACCGGTTCGCCCGCGCCGTCACCATCTGCGACGGCTACGGCGTGCGTCTCGTGGACTGGTTCTCGTGCGACGACATCCACGTCCGCAGCACCCGGGCCGCGCTCGAGGCGGCGGGCGAGTGGTGGAACGTGCGGTGACGGCTGTGGCAGGTACCCATCAAATCGACACACGGGATGATATGATCGAGAGTGTGAGTAGATCGGCGCCGGCGCTCGTTCCCCTCTTTCGCTCGGAGCAGCAACTGCGCATCCTCGCGGAACTGTTCGCTCCTGGGGCGAACGAGCTGGCCATCGGCGACTTGTCGAGGCGCGCAGACGTCGCCCAAGCGACGGCCAGCCGAGAAGTGGCTCGGCTCGCCGAGCACGGCGTGGTCCTGACTCGGTCCCTCGGGCGCAACACTCTGGCCCGGGCCAACTGGGACCTGCCCTGGGCGAACGACCTACGTTCGATCCTTGTTCAGACCATCGGGATCCTCGGCCAGCTCAGCGAGGCGCTGGTCGACATCCCCGGAATCGACTCGGCATGTGTGTTCGGGTCGTGGGCCGCGCGCTACCGCGGCGAACCGGGTCCACCACCACGCGACGTCGATGTGCTGGTGGTCGGCTCGGCCGAACTCAGCGCTGTACGGCACGCCTGTCGGCTCGTCGAACAGAACGTCGAGGTGGAGATCAACCCAGTCGTCGTGTCGCCGGACGAGTGGTCGGCCGACGAGCCCTCGCCGTTCATCGCTCAGGTGAGAGCCCAGCCACTGGTTGCGATCCGCCTCGGTTGATGGTGAGCGACCAAGGGTGGCTTCGCGAGGCTCTGGCCACACGAGACCTCGACCGCGTCATGGCGAACCCCGGCGCGGCTGGCGAGCGCATCAAGGACTCCCGCCGTCACATACGTTCGGCACGAGCGCTCGCTGCCGATGACCCGACGCTCGCGATAGCGGCGTGCCACGACGCCATCCGCAAGGCGATCACCGCGCACATGGCCGCGAACGGCCTCCGACCCCGTGCCGGCGACGGCGCCCACCGCATCGCGCTCACCTATGCACGTGGCGCCACCGGGAGCACCGTGGCGCGGCAGACTTTCGGGCATGGCGCCCCGCAGCTTCCTCGTGCCCGACGACGTGCAGGAGTACCTGCTCGACCACACCGCGGCGGTCGACGACGTCCAGCGGTCGCTGATCGACGCCACCGCCGCGCTCGGCGACGCCGCCCGCATGCAGATCGCCCCCGATCAGGGCGCGCTGTTGACCCTGCTCACCCGCCTGGTCGGGGCCCGGCGGGCCATCGAGGTGGGCACGTTCACCGGGTACTCCTCGCTGAGCATCGCCCGGGGGCTACCCGACGACGGCACCCTCGTGTGCTGCGACGTCAGCGAGGAGTGGACCGCCATCGCCCGGCGTCACTGGGCCATGGCCGGCGTCGACGGCCGCATCGACCTGCGCATCGCCCCCGCCCTCGACACGCTGCGGGCCCTGGCGGACGACGACCGGTTCGACCTGGCCTTCGTCGACGCCGACAAGGGCAGCTACACCGCCTACGTCGACGCGTTGGTGCCCCGACTTCGGGCCGGCGGGCTGCTGCTGATCGACAACGTGCTGTGGGGTGGCGCGGTGGTGCGTCCCGACGCCACCGACGACGACACGGTGGCCATCCGGGCCTGCAACGACCACGTGGCCGCGCACCCCGACCTCGAGTCGCTCATCCTGCCCTTCGGCGACGGCCTCACCCTCGCCCGCAAGCGCCACTGACGCCCGCGCCCGAGCGGCCGCGGCTGCTCGAGCGGGGTCCCCGGCGTGACCGGTCGCCGCCAACGGCGGTTTCGCGTGCCGCATCGGACAGTCCCACGGGACGAGGTGGCGGGTCCGACACTGCGAGCGGCGCGGCCGGCGCCGCGTAGCGCCGCGGCGTCGCCTCGACGCTGGGGTCTTTCGCCTCTGGAACCGAGGTGGTCGGTGCGGTCTGCTCGTCACAGGAGCTGCAGGAGGTGCGTTCCATGACGCCAACCCAGACCCTGGCCGGCAGTCGAAGTCGCTCGGAGACGGCGGTCGCGGGCGTCGGCGGTCTGCCCCGTCGATGGGTGCCGGCGACCGCGCTGATCGGCGTGCTGCTGGCCGTCGCCGCCGGCAGCGGCCTGCTCCTCGACCCGTACGGCGGCGAGACCGACTTCGCTCGCAACGCCTTCCGCGGCACCGACCTGGTGTCCCTCTTCGTGGTGCTGCCGCTCCTGGTGGGCGCGGCATGGGCCCTGCGCCGCGGCTCGACCCGTGGTCACCTCCTGTGGCTCGGTGCCCTCGGCTACGTCGCGTATCAGTACGCGTACGTGTTCGCCTACTCGTGGAACCGCCTGTTCCTCGTCTACGTGGCGCTGCTGTCGCTGGCCGGTTTCACCCTTGCCGCCGCCCTGATCCGCATCGAACCCACCGGGGTCGCCGCCCGCTTCGACGACGCCACGCCGATCCGTGCCGCGGCCGGCTTCCTCACCGCGGTGGGCGTCGGGCTGGCGGTCATCGAGCTCGGACAGATCGTGCCCACGATCTTCACCGGTGACGTGCCCAAGATCGTGCTCGACACGGGTCACCCCACCTCGCCTGTCTACGTCCTCGACCTGGGCCTGGTCGTGCCGCTCCTGTTGCTCACCTCCCATTGGCTGCGCCACCGCCGTCCGTGGGGCCACGTCGCCGCGGCGATCATGCTGGTCAAGGGCGCCACGGTGGGCCTCAGCCTGCTGGCGGCCAACCTGGTCGGGGTGGTGGCCGGCGGCACCACCGACGGCCCGCTCAACGTGCTGTGGGCCGCCATCGCCGGTGGCAGTGCCCTCGTGCTCGTGCGCTTCCTTCGCCACCTGCACGATCCCGAGCCGGAGCGCCGGACGGGCTGACGCGCCGCACCCGCGGTCAGCCGTTCAGATCCGCCACGGTGACGCCCGCGGCGTGGGCGGCGTGGGCCTCCTTCGAGCGTCGCCGGGCGGCGGTCCCCTCCGGCTCAGAGCTGTTCGGCGGTGACGAGGAGGCGGAGGTGGGTGTCGGCCCAGCGCTCCGGCAGGTCGGCGCCGCCGTAGCGGGCGACGTCGGCCAGGTCGGCGACCGCGGCACCCGCGGCGGTGAGGCCGACCCTGGTCAGCTGGTCGGCGGCGCGCGCCGCCCGCTGGCTCCAGCTCGGCCGCAGGTGGCGGTAGCCCTGGTGGACGACCTGCGCGCTGACTTCCGTCGCCTCGGCGACCGCGGCCGCGAGCGGGTCCGTGATTGTCGCCACGCCGGTGGGCAGCGCCTCGGCGGCCGACTCGGCGAACGCCGGGACCAGCACCGTCGTGCCCGTCACGACCGCCGTGGGCTCGAGCTCGAGGCCGCCGTGGTGGCGGCGGAGGTGGCCGGCCACGAACCGCACCGGGTCCTCGCCCTGGAGCGCCTGGAACAGGGCATCGACCGCGCCGGGCGCCGCCGCGTCGTGGGTCAGGACCAGCCGGGCGGATCCACGGGGCGCGTCGATCGTGGCCACCAGCTGTTGCTCGCCCGGGAGGTACTGCACGTCACGGATGGCGTCCACCACCACGGCGCGCACGGACTCGGCCACCACCCGGGCCCGGACCACGGCCGGCGGCCGCGCGACCAGTCGCTCGGCCTCAGCCTCCAGGTCGGCGACCAGGATGCTCGGCGGCAGCGCCTCCCAACCGCCCGCGGAGGGTGAGACGGTGGTCTTGGCGACGCGGCTCTCGGCGATGCGCACCACCCGGTTGGCCGATCGCACGGCCGACTCGGTCACCACGTTGGCGCCGGCCAGCGCGCTGAGGCGCGCCCCGCCGGCCTTGCGCCGCCCGAGCTCGGGCCCGAGCGGCCCCGCTGAGCGGGAGGCAGGGGGCCCGAGCGGCGCCGACGCGGGCGACGGGGTGGTGGCACCGTGTCCAACGGCGCGGGCGGCGTTGGCACCACTCGCCGGATCGTCGTCGTCGGGCGTCACCTCGACACGCCGCCGCAGGGCGAGCACCACGCCCGCCTCGGGGTGGGCGAGGTAGACCTCGACGGTCCGCGACCCCGGGTCGCTGACCACCCGGGCGCCCAGGCCGGTCAGGCGCAGGAGCCGCAGCGGGGTCTCGGCCCGCTCCTCGGTGCCGAGCACCGTCACCCGCAGGGACGCGCCCCCGCCGGCGACGCAGCGATGCCGGCCGAACGCCTCGGCCACCAGGGCGGCGGTGCGGACCGGGTGGTACCGGGCGTTGCGGTCCCGATAGGCGCCGAGCTGGTCGTCCAGCTCGTCGAGGGCATCGGCGGGCCACCGCAGGTTGGCCCCTTCGAGGGACCGCCGAGCCTGGGCCACAGCCGTCGCGATCTCGGGTCCGGTCCCGGTGACACCGTCGGCCAGCAGGTCGCCGACGAGCGGGAGGATGGGCTCGAGCCCGGAGTGGCCGGCCCCCGATCTGCCGGCGCCCACCTCCCCGACCCCCGCGCCGCCGACCTCCAGATCCACCACGGGGCCGGACCGGCCCAGGCGCTCGGCGGCCCGGCAGGCCCAAACGGCCAGGACGACGGCGTCGTCGCGGGTGCCGCGGGCGGCGTCGACCCGGGCGTAGCCCAGCTCGCCGGCCACGAGGAAGCGCACGGTGCACGAGGCCAGCTCGACCGTGGCTACGGGCTCGGCGGGGGTCGCCCAGTGGATGCGGGCCCGGTAACCGGCCCGCCAGGCCTTGCGGGCCACGGCCATCGTCCGCGAACCGAAGTGCTCCTCCAGCTCCTTGTCGCTGAACGCCACGGGTGCCGCGGCCGTCGTTCCCGGCCTCGTGCCGACCGACGTCTGGTCACCTGGCGCGACTCCGGTGCCGAGGCGGGCCGCGCCGTCTCCGGTCCCGCGGTCCCGACCGACGGCCTGCGGGGACGCGGATGCGTCGTCGCCACCTTCGGCGGTCAGCGCTCCTCCACTCGCCGCCGCTTTCGGCTCGTCCTCGGCCGGGTTCCCACCGGGAGCGAGCCGGTCGGAGCCATCCCGACCGACCGCGGCCGCGACCTCGCCCGTCGCCGGGTGGTCGGACGTCGGTTCGCCCGTCCTCGACCTGCCGGCCGAAGCCGCCTGGTCCGACAGCACGTCCGACAGCGCCTCGTCCGACAGCGCCTCGTCCGACAGCGCCTCGTCGGACAGCGCCTCGTCCGACGCCGCCTCGCCGCCGTTGCCGGCGGTGCCGAACTGCTCCCGGTAGGCCACCGCCAGCATCACCCGGTGGCGGCACACGCCCGTCGCCGCGCAGGTGCAGCTGCTGCGGTCGAGGGCGGTGCCGCGGGCCAGCACCACGACCACACCGTCGGCGAAGGTGGCGGTGACGGTGCCGTCGTCCTCGACCAGGGTCGGTCCGGCGCCGGCGGCGACCTCGCGCTGCGCCCGCTTCAACAGGCCGCGGTTGGCGATCGCCGCCAGCGAGTCGTCGGTGAGCGCGAGCAGGTCGGTGCGCATCCCGGTCACCTGCCCCGAGCCGGGTCGGTGGGCGCCACCCGAACGCGGCGACAGCGGTCGGCCCGCATGGCGGTCAGCCGCCGCCGATCTTCTCGGCCAGGAAGTCGGCCAGCTCGCCGGGGGTCATGCAGCCCACGTGGGCACCCAGGTCGGCCAGCTCCTGGGCCAGCTCGCGGTCGTAGGCGGGGTTGGCGTCCTCGTCGAGCGCGGCCAGGCCCAGCACGTGGGTGCCCTGCGCCACCAGCGCCTTGACGGTGCGCAAGAGCCGGTACCGGTCGCCGCCCTCGTAGAAGTCGGTGACGACCGCGACGATCGAGCGCCGCGGTTGGTCGATGAGCGACGCCGCGTAGTCGACCGCCTTGGCGATGTCGGTCCCGCCGCCCAGCTGCACCTTCATCAACAGCTCGACCGGGTCGTCCACGTCGGCGGTGAGGTCCACCACCTCGGTGTCGAAGGCGATCAGGTGGGTGCGCACGCCCGGCAGCCCCCACAGGCACGCCGCGGTCACGGCCGAGTGGATGACCGACCCCGCCATCGACCCCGACTGGTCGACCACCAGGACGACCTGCCACGGCTCGATCTGGCGCCGCGTGCGCGACCGGAAGTGGGCCCGCTCGACGTAGAGGCGGCGCTCGTCGGGCCGGTAGTGGTGCAGGTTGTCCCGGATCGTGCGGTGCACGTCGAAGTCCGCGGCCCGGGGCCGGCGGCTGGGCACGCGCGACCGGGTGCCGCTGAACGCCTGGCGCACCTCGGTGGCGAGCTGTTCCATGAGGCGCCGCACCACCTCCTCGACGATGCGGCGGGCCAGGCGCAGCACCTCCGGGTTCATGAGGTGCTTCGTCCGCAGCACCGCCTTCAGCAGGGTGGCGTTGGGCTCGACGCGGGCCAGCACGTCCGGGTCGGTGACCACGTCGTCGATCCCGTAGCGCTCGATGGCGTCGCGCTCGAGGCGCTCGATGGTCTCCCGGGGGAACAGCCGGTGGATGTCGTCGAGCCAGTCGACGGTGGTGAGCACCGAGGGCTCGTGGCCGGCGCCCCGGGGTCCCGACCGACGAATGCCCCGCCGGTCGAGGTCGCCGTCGCGCTCGTACAGCCAGTCGAGCGCCGCGTCGCAGGCTGCGGCCGTCTCCCCGAGGGCGGCGCCGCCCGTGCACGCGCTGCCGGCCTCGCCGAGCACGAGGCGCCACCGCTCGAGGGTGGGGTCGAGCTCAGCCATGGCCCGCTCCCTCCCGCCACAGCAGCGCCTCGGCCGCCAAGAGCCGGTCGACGCGGGCCTCGACCGCGCGGGCCTCGGCCACTGCCGCTGGGTCGGCACCGAGGCGCAGCAACGACCGCGCCGAGCCCCGCAGCCCGCGGCGGTCGAGCAGGCGCTCGGCGATGAGGTGGCGCTCGCGGGGCGGGAACCACGAGAACGCGAGGCGCAGTGACGGCAGGGCCACGAGGAACTCGTCGTCGCCGAAGCGGCCGACCACCTCGTCCAGGATCCCGAGCACGCCCGGCTCGGCGCCGGCCAGCACCTGCTCGCGGGCCAGCGCGAACAACCCGGTCAGGAAGTCGCCCAGCACCTCCACCCGGGCCGAGCCCCGTACCGCGGCCTCGACCCTGTCGGTTCTGGCGCCCGATCCGGTTGCTCCAGCGACCGAATCGGGCGCCAGTTCAGGGGGGATCTCCGTCAGGGCCCACACCAGGCCGACCGAGCCGCCCTGGAGGTCGGGGGGGCGGTCGCCGGTCGCCCCGCGCTCGAACACGGCGGTCGCCGCGTCGACGGGCGTGGTGAGCACCTCCGAGGCGTGCAGGAGGGCGTCGCGGACCGCGACCAGCGCGCGCAGCCGGCCGTCGTCGGCCGGCGCCGGCCCGCCGCGGATGGCCTCCACCAGCCAGAGCGCCCGCAGCACGGCGGCGTCGACGACGGTGCCCAGCGCGTCGCTGTGGTCCACGCCGAAGAGGCGGTCGTGGCGCCACAGGCCCAGGGCGGTGGCCAGGAGGGCGCCGAGCCCGGGGAGCTCGGTGACCGTCCCCACCAGGGTCGCGGCCCGTGCGGTCACCTCGGACGACAGGTCGTCGAGCCCGCAGAGCATGGCGTCGAACAGCACGCCGGCCAGCACGTCGGGGTCGGCGCCGCCCGCGTCGAGCCGGTCGCCCAGGGCGGCCGCGGCGGCGGATTCGAGCGTGGCGCCGTACGACCCCGCCTCGATGAGGGCGGGCAGCCACCCGTCGGTGCGCGACAGCACCCACTGCTCGGTCAGCTGCGGAGGGGCTCCCGGGGCCGGGCCCGAGCGGCCGCGGTCGTAGCCGGGGATCCCGAGTGCGGCGAGGCGGTGCAGGACCCGGCTGCGGGCGAGGTCGGCGCCGTCGGTCAGGTCCAGGTCGACCACGCCGGCCTCGGGCAGGCCGTGGCGCTCCAGCTCGGCCTCGACCGCGTCGACCAGCGGGGGGAGCGGGGTGTCCGGGTGCAGGCGCCCGACCACGTCGCCGGTGAGGGCGGCCACCATCTCGACCACCACGGGGTCGGTGCCCACCGCGAGCTGGCCTCGGCCGGTCCACGGCAGGGGCCGGTCGAGGGCGTCGGTGACGAGGGCGCTGACCAGCCCGTCGAGCACGTCGACCCGGCCGGGAGCCGGGTGGCCCCTGATCCTGGCCAGGCCGAGGGCGAGGGTGCGGGCGCCGACCAGGTCGGCGGTCGACACTGGCTGGCGGCGCGCCCGCAGGCGGTCGACCACGGCGACGACGATCTCGTCGGCGGCGGCCTCGGGGCCGTCCTCCCAGAGGCGCTGGTAGTAGCGGGGCGAGGGCATGCCGGACTGGTAGCCGGTGAACGCGTCGAGGCGGCGGAACGAGAACGGCACCAGGTAGCTGCCGCCCACGGCGCCGTCGGGGAAGGCGGGGACCGTCGGCCAGCCGTCCGTCGGCCAGCCGGCCGCCGGGCCCGCAGCCCCGGCACCCTCCGGGCCGGTACCCGCCGGGTCCGCACCCTCGGCACCCTCGGCGTCCGTGTCGGCCGCACTCCCACCGGCACCCGGCGAGTCCCCGGCGTCCTGCCTGGCGCCGGCCGCCGCCGCACTTGCCAGCTGCCTCAACAGCGCCGGCCGGTGGAAGCCGCCGGTCACCACCACGACCTGCCGGTCGCCGGCGTCGGCCACCGCGGCCCGCACCCAGGCGGCCATGTGGGCCTCGCGGGCGTCGTCCTCGTCGGTGGTCTCGGTGTCGCCCCGCACCAGGTCGAAGTAGGCCGCCAGCGCGTCGGCGAGCGCCGGTGGCGGCCACTCGTCCAGCTCGAAGAGGTGGTCCCACAGGGTGTCGATGTTGTCGACCGCGTAGGTGGCGCAGAGCCGCTCGACGGCGTCGTGGTGGCGGCGCTCGGCGTCGGAGTACCGGTTGGCGCGGGTGGCGAACGCCGGGTGCCAGGCCGGCAGGTCGATGAAGCGCACCTCGGCGCCGGCGGCCCGGCCCTCGGTGAGGGCCACCCACTCGGGCGAGTGGGCACACAGTGGGCTCCAGGATGCGTGGTGGCGGGTCTCGTCCCGGTACGAGGTGAAGATGGCGACGGGCAGGTCGTGGGCGAGCAGCACCTCGTCGAGACGGTCGTTCATGTCCGCCGGCCCCTCGACCAGCACGTGGACGGGGCGCAGGGAGCGGATGGTGTGGGCCACCAGCCGGGCGCAGGCCGGGCTGTGGTGGCGCACGCCGACGAAGGTGGCGGGCATGGGCAGGGGCCGGCCGTCAGCCGGGGAGGCCGTCGCGGGCGTCGTGCAGCGCCCGCCAGTGCCGGCCCTTCTTCCGGGGCACGTGCTGTTCGAGGTAGCGCCGCAGCCGGGCCAGGTCCTCGGCGTCGTCCTTGGCCGCCGCCCCCCCGATGCACTGCACGATGTCGGCGGCGTCGCCGGCCTCCCCGCGCAGGAACCAGCCCCGGATGCCCACGGCGTGGGCCACCGACACCGCCTCGGCGGTGCTCATGGCCGACGACATGCGGTCGAGCGGGTCGCCGTGCTCGGTCACCCCGGCCCGCAGCTCGCGGAAGGTCGTGACCAGCACCTCCAACACGTCGGGCCGCGGCGCCGCGGTCACCCCCGAGCGTTCCAGCAGGGCGGTGGCCTCCGCCTCGACCAGGGCCAGCTCGGTGCCCAGGTCGGGGATGGGGAAGACCGTCTCGAAGTTGAAGCGGCGCTTCAGGGCCGCGCTCATCTCGTTGACGCCCCGGTCACGGGTGTTGGCCGTGGCGATCACGTTGAAGCCCTCGCGGGCGAACACCATGCCGCCGGCGCCGGTCGGATCCGAGTCGGGTACGAGCTCGGGGATGGCCAGCACCCGGTCGGACAGGATGGACAGCAGCGAGTCCTGCACCTCGAGCGGGCAGCGGGTGATCTCCTCGAAGCGCACGATGCTGCCGGTGGTCATGCCCCGCAGGATCGGTGCGGGCACGAGCGACCGCTCGGAGGGTCCCTCGGCCACGAGCAGCGCGTAGTTCCAGCCGTAGCGGATCTGGTCTTCGGTGACGGCGGCGCCGCCCTGGATGGTGAGGGTGGAGTCGCCGGAGACCGCGGCGGCGATCAGCTCGGACAGCAACGACTTGGCTGTGCCGGGCTCGCCCACGAGCAGCAGCCCCCGGCTGGTGGCCAGGGTGACGAGGGCGCGGTCGATGAGGGACGGGTCGCCCACGAACTTCCGCTCGATGCCCGCCTTGGGATCGCCGACGACGAAGCGGCGGGCGGCGTCGAGGCTGAGGTGCCAGCCGGGGGGACGGTGCGCGGTGTCGGCGTCGCGCAGGCGGGCCAGCTCGTCGGCCCAGCGCTGCTCGGCGGGGGGCCGCTGGACCCGCTCGGCAGGGTCGCCGGTCGCGGCCGTGGGGCGTGAGGTCGGGGGAGTGGCGCGTGTCATGGTCAGGCCCTGCTCAGCCCTTGAGGTGCTCGATGTCGCGCAGCAGCTCGGAGGCGCTGACGTCGTCCAGGTCGGCGAAGGCGAGCTTGCCCTCGCTGCTGCCCCACTCGGTTGGGCCGTCGCTCAGCCACACGCCGCCGACCTGCTGCTCGGGCCACTCCATGGGGCCGCCCGCGTAGAGCCCGGGGTCGAGGTCCATGACCGCGTACCGGCCGCCGCGGATCTCCTTCTGCACCACGCTGGACACGCCGCCGTCCATCACCGGGCCGCGCGCCCAGCCCCGGTGCGACAGGCCCAGGATGCGCCCCGTCTCCACCGTGATGCCGCCGAGGCGCCGGAGCACCGTCGCCCCGCGCTCCTCGGCGGTGAGCGCCCAGGTGTCGCGCCCGAGTTGGGCGAAGGGCTGGAGGATCTCGTAGTCGGCGAACAGGTCGGACCAGGTGGCGAGGTCGTCGCCGAGGTGCAGGGGGTGGGCGACGCCGACCCATGTGGCGTCGGTCAGGGTGATCTCCTCGTCGGAGGCGTCGGCCAGGGTGCGGTCCTCGGCCACGCGGAACGCGCCGGTGACCGCGCCCTCGCCGGCGGCGGCGCGGGCTGCGTCGCCGTCCCCATCCCCACCCGGGTCCCCTTCGACGGTCACCCAGACCAGCCGGCGGGCCAGGTGCCACAGCAGGGGGTGGTCGACGAACAGGGCGCGATGGTCGGCCGCGGTCCAGCGCCGGCCCTGCACCATGGCCCGCTCGAACCGACGGATCTGGTCGGTGGCCACGGCCTTCACGTCCTTCTTCAGGCCCCTGAAGCGGTCGTAGGCCGCGGGGGCCAGGGCGGGGTCGTCCTTGGCGCCGGGACGGGGGAGGACCTTGCGGCGGGCGCCGCCGTCGTCGATCACGAGCGGCTTGAGCTGCTCGTCGAAGCCCACGGTGAAGCGGCGGGCGCCGTAGTCCAGGACCATCGTGCCGTCGCGGCCCAGGCCGAAGTCGGGGACCAACCGGTCGGCCAACTGCTCGGCGCTGAGGCCGAGGCCCTCGGCCACCTCGTCCATCTTCTCGCGGGCCTTGCCGCGCAGGCTGCCCTTGGCCTTCTCGGCGATGGTGTGGAGGTGCATCAGGGCCAGGTCGCTGCCGATGCCCGACAGCACGTCGAGCGCGGCGACCGCCCGGGCGTGCCCGCCCTGCTTGGGCCAGGCACGGATGAGCGGGCTGATCCGGCGCACGGTCTCGTCGTCGCCGACCAGCCCCAGCGCCTCGAGCACCCAACCGTCCTTGGCCGGGAAGCCGCCCGCCTGCCAGCGCTCGAACAGCGCCCAGGCCATCTCGGCCAACGAGGCCGGGTCGGTGGCCGCCTGCACGACCGCGACGCCGGCGTAGGTGTCGCCGGGCTTCGACAGGGCCAGCATCGTGCACAGGTTCCCGACCGAGTCGGGCGGGAGGGCGGACTGCCCGTCGGCCAGCAGGACCGGGGGCAGGTGCGCGGGGACGAGCCACGGGGGTCGGGCGGGCACCTTGGCGGGCAGGCGATCGAGGGGGTCGGTGTCGAGCACCGCGGCGACCGCGTCCCCGACCGCGTCGCCGTAGGCCTCGGCGACGCTTCGTACCAGGTCGCCGTGACCGGCCTGGTCGAGCACGCGCAGGGCGGCCTCGGCCGCGGCCCGGTCCTTGCCTGCTCTGGCGACCGCCAGGGGGACGAGGTCGCGGGCGGCGGCGTCGGGGTGGCGGGCCAGCCAGGTGCGGGCGAGCGACCGGAGGTTCTTGGCCCGCACCAGCCACCCGGCCATCTTCCCGGCGACCGCGGGCCCCTCGAGCGGCAGCAGGGCCGGCGCCAGCTCGCTCGGCCGGACCATGACGACGCGGAACGTGAAGGCCGCCGCGGCCTCGTCGTCGACGCGGCCGAGGATGCGCTGGAGGGCCGGGAGCCCGTCGTACGGGTACTGGGGGGTGAACCCGTCGAGGTGGCGGCGGGTCACGTCCGGGGGTGCGGCGGCCAGGAGCTCGAGGCCCCCGTACGTGTACCGAGAGCGCGGCCCGACCGCCTCGGCGACGACCGCCTCCCACCCGTCGGCGTCCGACGCGGCGCCCCATGGGACGCGCACCGGGGTCTCGGCCCACTGCACCTGCTCACCCGGCGCCCAGTGGATGGTGAGCCCCGACCCCGCCGGCTCGACCCCGGCGACGACGGTCGGTTTGGTGCGCTTGCGGCCCTCCCACGGTGGCGTGACGAGGATCGACGGGAGGGCATCGGGTTCGGCGTACCGCACGGTGCTCGCCGTGGCGGCGAGGCCGTCCAGCACCCGGCGGGCGCCGGCGTCGAGTGCGGGCGGCCCGGCCTCGAGCCTGTCCACCACGCCGGGGTGGGAGACGAGGTGCCCCCGCAGCAGCTCCTGGCAGGATCGGGCGGCGGCGTCGGTCCCACCGTCCTTGGCGGCGCGGGTGGCGAGTAGGCGGGCGGCCCGGACGGGGTAGCGGCCCATGGCCTCCATCAGCGCGGCGGGAACGTACTTCTGGTCGGCCCGATCGGTGAGGGCGGCGAAGGCCTCGTCGCTGGGGATGGCGGCGAGCATCGCCACCAGGCGCTTCTTGGCCGGCGCGTCGGGCACGTCGTCGAGGACACGGGCCAGCGGCTCGGCCGCCTCGACCCCCAGGTTGGCGGCGAGGGTGTAGACGAGCGAGGTGTAGTGGCTGAGGCTCCACGCCAGGGTGCAGGCGAGGATGGCGTCGACCTGGGGGCGGGTCGTCGCCGACGCCAACAGGAGGGGCCACGACAGCCCCTGTTGCGCCAGGTTCGGCAGGGCGACGACGTCCTCGTCGACCCAGGCCTGCTCGGTGGGGGCCAGGTAGCTGGTGACGAGGCGGACGTTGAGCGGGCCCTGCCGCAGCACCGCGAGGCGGGCGGTGGCGTCGGCGTAGGTGGGGTCGTCCACACCGGCCAGGTGGGCCCGCACCCGGCCGGCGAGCGGTGCGACGAGGTAGAGCTCGAGCAGGTCCGGGGGCGCGACGGTGAGCCAGCGCTCTTGTCGCAGGCCGTTGAAGACGCCGTGCTCGATCCCGACGGTGGCCAGTCGGGCGATGGATTCGGCGGCGAACCCGGCCCCGTGGCGCAGGACCAGGTCATCGGCCAGCACCGTGCCCTTCGTGCCGTCGACCATGGACCGGGTGGCCAGGCGGATCGCCGTCAGCTCGACGGCGGCACCGAGGGGGTCGGCCTCGGGGGCCTGGGTGCGGCGGAGCCGCCCGCCACCCGTGCCGAGGTGGCGCCTGGCGGCCCGGACCAGGTCCGGGTCGGAGCGCGGATGGTCGATGATCGCGGCCACCTGCTCGGCGTGGCGCTCGCGCAGCTGCGCGGCCCCGGCATGGACCGCGTCGACGTCGAGCTCGACGACCGGCGCCGGCCGTCGGCCGCGGAACGGCTCGGCCTGGCGGCTCCACACCGTCGGCAGCCGGAACGACGTCTCGTCAGGCCACGCGCCCGGGTCTCCCGCGGGACCCTCCGCGGCGTCCGCCTCGCCGACTTCGTCCTCGACCTGCTCTGCCTGTCTGGTCGGTGCCACCGATGCTCCCGTGCCGTCCTGTCGCCTCCCTCGCGTCATCGGCTGTCGGGGCCCTCAATTCCAGCGGTGCGTCATCCGGCGAAGCGGGCGGTCGTGACTCAACCGGGCGTCGTGAACCTCCGACGGGAGAGGATGGCCACCAATCCCTTCTTCCACCTACGAGCCCCTGGCCTGGGCGTGCTGCCCGGCGAGGACGAAGAGCTGGTGAACGAGGGCTTCTACGGCATGGCGCTCTGCCTGCATCTGGGTGTGCAGCTCGGCGCACGGGGCTGGCCCGTGTCGCCGCCGGTGGCCGAGGACTGGGGCTGGTGGCTCGACGCCGGCGAAAGGCGTCCGGGCCGCATCGGGGTCTGCGTCTACGGCCAGCGTCTGGACGACGACAGCCCCGAGCTCGACCTGTGCGCGACCGTCCACCCCGACCTGGGAGCGCACCGCCGACGGTCACCGCGCCACCGGGAGTCCGCCGAACAGGTGGCGCGGCTGAACGCTGACCTTCGTGACCTGCTTGCTGCCGACGCCGACGCCGACGTCGACGTGCTCGCGGTGACCGACGAGTTCCCCCTCTGACGACGGCCCCGATCCCGAGGGACCGAGGCCGTCGTCACGCTTGCGCTCGGCGTCAGGCCACGTCGAAGCGGTCGAGCATCATCACCTTGTCCCACGCCGCCACGAAGTCCTTGACGAACTTCTCGCCGGCGTCGTTGCTGGCGTAGACCTCGGCCAGGGCCCGCAGCTGCGAGTTGGAGCCGAACACGAGGTCGGCGGCCGTGGCGTTCCAGCGGATGTCACCACCGCCACGGGGCCGGCCCTCGTAGAGGCCCTCGGTCGAGGCCGAGGTGGCCCACTCGACGTCCATGCCCAGCAGGTTCACGAAGACCTCGTTGGTGAGGACGCCGGGCCGGTCGGTGAGCACGCCGGCGGACGACCCGCCCACGTTGGCGCCGAGGGCCCGCAGGCCCCCCACCAGCACGGTCATCTCCGGGGCGGTGAGGGTCAGCAGGTCGGCCCTTTCGAGTAGGCGGGTCTCCGCCGGGAGCTTGTCGCCGGCCTGGAACCAGTTGCGGAAGGCGTCGGCCTTCGGCTCGAGCACCGCGAAGGAGTCGGCGTCGGTCTGGTCCTGGGTGGCGTCGGTGCGCCCGGGGGTGAAGGGCACCTTGACCTCGACGCCCGCCGCACGGGCGGCCTCGCCCACGGCGACGCAGCCGGCCAACACGATCAGGTCGGCGAGCGAGACGCGCTTGCCGCCCGAGGCGGAGGCGTTGAAGTCGGCCTGGATGCCCTCGAGCACCGAGACCACCTCGCCGACGCCCGCGGCGACGTTGACGTCCCAGTCCTTCTGCGGGGCCAGGCGGATGCGGGCGCCGTTGGCGCCGCCGCGCAGGTCCGTGCCGCGGAAGGTCGAGGCCGAGGCCCACGCCGTCGAGACCAGCTGCGCCACCGACAGGCCGGAGCCGAGGATGCGCTCCTTCAGGTCGGACACGTCGCCCTCGTCGACCAGCGGGTGGTCGACGGCCGGCACCGGGTCCTGCCAGAGCTGCGCCTCGGGCACCCACGGGCCGAGGTAGCGGGTGACGGGGCCCATGTCGCGGTGCAGCAGCTTGTACCAGGCCTTGGCGAAGGCCAGCCGGAACTCCTCGGGGTTCTCGTGGAAGCGGCGCGAGATCGGCTCGTAGATGGGGTCCATCCGCAGCGCCAGGTCGGTGGTGAGCATGATCGGGGCGTGGCGCTTGGACGGGTCGTGCGCATCGGGCACCGTCTCGGCGGCGGCGGGATCGGTGGGCACCCACTGCCAGGCCCCGGCCGGGCTCTTCACCAGGTCCCAGTCGTAGCCGAACAGGACGTCGAAGAAGCTGTTGTCCCAGGTGGTGGGCGTGGGGGTCCAGGCGCCCTCGAGGCCGCTGGTGATGGTGTCGCCGGCCTTCCCGCTGCCGTACTCGCTCTTCCAGCCGAGACCCATCGAGTGGACCGGGCAGCCCTCGGGCTCAGGGCCCACCAGGGCGGCGTCGCCGGCGCCGTGGGTCTTGCCGAAGCTGTGACCACCGGCGATGAGGGCGACGGTCTCCTCGTCGTTCATGGCCATGCGGGCGAAGGTCTCGCGGATGTCGCGGGCGGCGGCCAGCGCGCTGGGCTCGCCGTTCGGGCCCTCGGGGTTCACGTAGATGAGACCCATCTGCACGGCGCCGAGGGGGCCCTGCAGCTCGCGCTCGCCGGCGTAGCGCTCATCGCCCAGCCAGGTGTCCTCGGGGCCCCAGATGACCTCCTCGGGCTCCCACTTGTCCTCGCGGCCGAAGGCGAACCCGAAGGTCTCGAAGCCCATCGACTCGAGGGCGACGTTGCCCGCGAGCACGAGGAGGTCGGCCCAGGACAGGGCCTGTCCGTACTTGGCCTTGACGGGCCAGAGCAGACGGCGGGCCTTGTCGAGGTTGGCGTTGTCGGGCCAGCTGTTGAGGGGGGCGAAGCGCTGCATGCCGGCGCCGGCGCCGCCGCGGCCGTCCTCGATGCGGTAGGTGCCGGCCGCGTGCCAGCTCATGCGGATGAACAGCGGCCCGTAGTGGCCGTAGTCCGCCGGCCACCAGTCCTGGGAGTCGGTCATGAGGGCGATGAGGTCCGCCTTGACCGCGTCGACGTCCAGCGCGGCGACGGCCTCGGCGTAGTCGAAGTCGTCGTCCAGGGGCGAGGCGTGAGGCCCGTGCTGGTGCAGGACCGACAGGTCGAGCTGGTCGGGCCACCAGTCCTTGTTGCTGTGGGGCCGGCGGTCGGTGGCGGGCTCGGGAGCGTCGATGGCGGGGTTCTCGCTCTCGCTGGTGCTCTCGGTGCTGGCCTTGTCGTGGGTATCGGACACGTCGGTCTCCTCGGTGGTGGTGCGCGTGGCGGGTCGGTGATGCGCTGCCGCCACTCTGCGCCCTCGCAGCCGATCAGGGAAGTACACGTTTCCTCTGGCAGCGATAGTCTCACCTTATGAGCCAGCCGACGGTGCAACAGCTCCGCTACGCCGTGGCCGTCGCCGACGCGCACCACTTCGGGCGTGCCGCACGGGCCTGCTTCGTCAGCCAGCCCGCACTCAGCACCCAGGTCCGCGAGCTCGAGACCCGGTTGGGCGTGCAGGTGTTCGAGCGCACCAGCCGTGGCGTGCTGGTCACCCCGGCCGGCGCCGAGGTCGTCGACCGGGCCCGCCGCATCCTGCGCGAGATCGACGACCTGTGCGAGGCGGCCGCCGACGCCGGCGGCGAGCTCGGGGGGTCGGTACGGCTCGGCGTCATCCCCACGATCGCCCCCTACGTCCTGCCTCGGGCCATCCCGCTCATCGAGCAGGCCCACCCCGGTGTCGAGCTCTACCTCCGCGAGGATCGCACCGACGCGCTGTTGGCCCACCTCCAGGCCGGCGAGCTCGACCTCCTGCTGCTGGCGCTGCCCCTCAACCGCCCCGGGGTCGAGGAGCTGGCCCTCTACGACGAGCCGTTCCTGCTCGCCGTCCCCGAGCACCACGCGCTCGCCCGCCAGCGTCGGTGCACCGTGGCGGCGCTGGCCCACGAGCGCCTCGTGCTGCTCGAGGAGGGTCACTGCCTGCGCGACCAGGCGCTGGCGGTCTGCGATCTCGCCGGGCGCGACGGCCTCGTGGAGGTGCAGGGGACCAGCCTGCCCACCGTGGTCCAGATGGTGGGCTCCGGCCTCGGCGTCACGTTGCTGCCGGCCACCGCCATCGAGCGCGACGTCCACCCGGGCGAGCGGGTGGTGGTCCGCCACCTGCACCCCACCCCGCCGACGCGCACCGTGGGGCTGGCGTGGCGGTCCTCGTCGGCCCGGTCGGCGGCCTACCGCCAGCTCGGCGATCTGATCACCACGGCCGGTGAGGCCAGCATGGCCGCGGGCGGCTCGCGCCCCGTGGCCACGGCCTGACGCACCCCTGGGTGATCGCGGCCGAGCTGCCCGAGCCCGCCCCCAGGTGAGTCAGCCGGTGAGGATCGAGAAGGCGCGGTCGACGTCGCCCAGGTCGGCGAGCACGGCGTCGGCACCGAGGCCGTCGAGGCCCTCCTGGCCGCCGGTGCCGACCAGCAGGCAGCGGACGCCGCCGGCGCGAGCGCAGGCCAGGTCGTTGGGGGTGTCGCCGATCACCCACACCTCGTCGGGGTCGTAGGTCTCGCCGCGGAACCGGCGGGCCCGCTCGAGGGCGATCGGCACCAGCTCGAGGCGGTCGGCGTGATCGGTGCCGTAGCCGCCGATCTCGGCGTCGAAGAGGTGGGTCAGGCCGAAGGCCCCCACCTTCACGGCGGCGTTGGCGGTGAGGTTGCCCGTCACCAGCGTCTGGCGCACGCCGGGCGTGGCGTCGAGCCGTTCGAGCAGCGCTCGGACGCCAGGCAGCACGCTCCCGGCCGATCGCAGCTCGTCCTCGGCATCGGCCAGGGCGGCCTCGGCCGCGGCCATGGCGCTGGGGAGGATCCCGTCGATGTGGTCGTCGGCCAACTCGGCGGCCTGGAAGATCTCACGCAGGATCTGCGGGTCGGTCTTGCCGCTCATCACCACGGTGGGTGCCTCGGCGAGGCCGGCCACCGCAACCGCGGCCTCCTCCATCACGCGGCGCCCCACCCCTCGGCTGGTGATGAGGGTGCCGTCGATGTCCCAGAGGATGAGTCGGTGCATGATCCCCGATCCTCGCCGCCCGGTGGGTGCCGGTGCCAGAGGGTTCGGCGTCTCCGACGCGCTCCGGAGGAAGGGATCGTGGTGTCGGCCGCCCCGTGGACCGGCGGCCGCTCAGTTCCCGTCGGGGTCGATGCGCGTGAGCGACGCGCTGCTGGTGTTGGTGACCCACACGGTGCCGGCGGCCGCGGACAACCCGGTGGGGCGGTCGCCGGCGGTGACGGTGGCCACCACCTCGTCGGTGGCCGGGTCGATGGCGTGCACCTCGCCGTCGCCGGTGGCGGCCACCCACAGCACCCCGGACTCGAACGCCAGGCCCGACGCCTCGCGCCCGACCGGGATGGTGGCCACCACCCGGTTGGTGGCGGGGTCGATCCTGCTCACCGTCCCGTCGTCGACGTTCGCGGCCCAGACCGCGTCATCGGTGATCAGCACGCCCTGCGGTGCGGCGCCGATGGGCACGGTGGCCACGACCTGGTTCGTGGCCGGGTCGATGCGGGTCACCGTGTCGTCGGCGTTGTTGGTCACCCACACCGCATCGGTGGTGGCCTCCACCTTGAACGGGTCGGCGCCCACGCTCACGGTGCCCACCACCTCGTTGGTGGCGGGGTCGATGCGGATCACCCGGGCCTGGTCGAAGTCGGTCACCCACACCGCATCGGCGGTGGCGGCCACGTTGCGGGGCGCACCCCCGACGTCGATGGTGGCGGCGACGTCGTTGGTGGTCGCGTCGATGCGCAGCACCGTGCCGGTCGTGAAGCCGGCCACCCACACCGAGTCGCCGAGCACGGCCACGCCCCTCGGCTCGGTGGCCACAGGGATCGACGCCACCACCTCGCTGCTGGCGGGGTCGATCCGGGTCACCGTGCCGTTGTCCTCGGAATGCGCCACCCACACGGCGTCGTCGTCCGCGGCGACCCCGGTCGGACTGGGCGCGACGCTGATCGACGACGCCGCGACCGACTCGGGGTCGAGGGTGGCGGCCGGCGTGGTGGTGCTCGGCGAGGTGGTCGTGGGTGCCGAGCTGGTGGTCGAGTCGTTCGCCGTCGTGGTCGACGGGTCGAGGAACTGCTCACCGCCACCGTCCTCGGCGCCCCCGTCGTCTCCGTCGAGCACGGCCGACGCCACCAGGGCGCCGAGCAGCACCACCACGGCGCCGGCGGCGACCCCGGCCACGACCCACCACCGACGCCGAGGCTCGCCGGGCCCCGGCCCTGACGGGTGCGGCGGCGCCGGCGGGGGAGGGGTGACGGGCGCAGCGACCGGCCCCGCCGCAGCGGGTGGGACGGCGGGAGCCCCCGGCGCTGGTGGGGCGGCGGGTGGCGGCGGGGGCGGAGCAGGTGAGGGGCCGGCCGCGGGCGGGTCGGCAGCGGCCGGGGCGGCGGCCCCGGGAGGCGGCGGCGGCGGGGTAGGCGACTCGGGTACGGACGGGTCGGGGCCTGGTGGCGGTGGGGCCGGCGCGCCGGGCGGCGGGGCGGCGGCGACGCCCTCGGCCGGTGGCGTCGCCGGAGCCGCCGGGGGCGTTGGTGCTCCCTCGGGTGCGACCGGCGGCGGAGGAGCCGGCGGCGGCGGTGGAACGGGAGGCGGTGGGGCGGGAGGCGGTGGGGCGGGGTCCGGCGTAGCGGGGTGCGGTGGAGTGTGGTGCGGTGGAGTGTGGTGCGGTGGAGTGTGGTGCGGTGGAGTGTGGTGCGGTGGGGCGGGAGGTGGCCCCGGTGGTGTCGGCGGTGGCGCGGCCGAACCCGGTGGAGCGGCCGGCGGTGCCACGGGTGGCGCAGGGGGTGGAGGGGATGGAGGCGGTGGAGGGACCGGGGAGTCGGACGCCGGCGCGCCCGGCACGCCGGGCGGTGGTGGCGGAGCCGGCGGGGGTGGGGCGCCGCCCTGGGTGTGGTCACCGTCCGCTGCGCCCGACACGGCGAGAGACTAGGGCATCGCCCCTGCTCCGTTCTCGGGAGTCGGCGTGGCCGGCGGCGCCGGGTCGGACCCTGTTGGTGACCGCCGCCCGCTCGGCGTCGGTGTGCGACGGTGACGGGCGAGGCCACGACCGCGAGGGCCGGTCCGCTTCCGCCGTCGAGGGCACCGACGATGACGACGAGCGCGGGCCTGCGGCGCCCATGGCTCAGGAAGGCCCTCGAAGCAGGGGCGCCGTCCCGGTGAAGCTCCTGATCTCACGCTCCGTGTTCCTGGGGGCCCCAACCCGGCGAGATGCCAGGCCCACCGCCAGGCCGGCCCGCACGGGCCGCCGCTCGCCCCTGGCGTCGGTGGGACGGTGGGAACGGGGCGAGGGCTCCCAGGCCGTGGCCTCGCCGGCCGGCCCGCCTCTGTCAGGATGCACCATCGCCGGGGACCCAGACCGAAGCGACCTGCAGGCCCCGACCGACCCGACGGGGCCGCGGCTCGTGCGCCTCGTCGGCGTCTACGACGCCGACCACACGATCCGTGGGGAGTTGGCCTATCTGATCGGGTCTCGGTTGGGCCGGTCGCACTGCGCGCTGTGCGACATCACCCACGGCACCTTCAGCGAGCGTGCCGAGTGGAAGCGGTGCCGCGCCGGCCTGTCGGTGCCGTTCGCCACCTTCCACCGCGACGATCAGCCCGAGACCGTGCGGGCCGCCGCCGGCGGCACCGCGCCCGTCGTGGTGGCGGAGACCGACGAGGGCATCGTCGTGCTGCTCGACGCCGGCGACCTCGACGCCTGCGGGGGCTCGGTCGATGCGTTGGTGGCGGCGGTCGAACGCGCGGTCGACGGAGCAGGCCTCCGCTGGCCCGCTTCCTGACACCGCCTGGGCCCACCACCGGCGGCCGTGGGCCGGCCGACGTTCAGGACCGGTCGACTCGCGAGCCGGTCTCGGATCGGGCCCACCACTGGCGGGACGTGGGCCGTGGGCCGGCCGACGACGTTCAGCATCGGTCGACGCGAGAGCCGGTCTCGGATCGGGCCCGCCACTGGCGGGACGTGGGCCGTGGGCCGGCCGACGATGTTCAGGACCGGTCGACGCGAGAGCCGGTCTCCGATCGCGCCCACTCCGGGTGGGCGGGTACTCCACGCTGGCGATGTTCGTGCGTGCAGGGTGGTGCCGGCCGCGGGCGCGGTCCGGATGCATCGCGCCGGCGTCGGGGGGCGCCGGCGGCGTCAGTGCCGCTTGACGCCGCCGTACTTCATGCGGGTGTCCTGGGTCGACGCCGGCCGGGCGTCGTCGTCGTTGATCTGCGCGTCGACCACTTCGCCCACGAAGAGGGTGTGGGTACCGAGGTCGACGGCCTGGCGCACCTGGCAGTCCATCCAGGCGACGGCCTCGTCGAACACGGGCGCGCCGGTGGTGGCGGCCCGGACCGCACGGCCGTTGAGGGTGCCGCCGTCGTCCTCGGCCGGCTTCGAGAACTTCACGAACACCCGCGTGTCGTCGGCGTTCCAGAGGTTCACGCTGAACGAGCCGCCCTCGGTGATCAGCCGGTGGGTGACCGCGGTGTTGTCCACGCCGACGCCGATCAGCACCGGCTCCATCGACAGCTGGGTCACCCAGGTGGCGGTCATGGCGTTGCGCTCGTCGCCGGCCCGCGACCCGATCAGCACCAGCGGGTTCGGGATCTTCCACGTCACACGGTTCAGCAGCTCGTCGGTCAGGGCCATGCGATCGAACCTACCCGTATGCCGATCCGTCACGTCAGGCGCCGGCCCGCTCTGGCGACCAGGTCGGCGTTCATGCGGATCGCGGTCGACAGGCCGGCGGCAGCGGCCACGATCACCTGGGCGGACAGGTCGGTCACGTTGCCCGCCACCCAGATGCCCGGCACGTTCGTGCGCCCGTCGGCGTCGGCCGCCACCCGCAGCCCGATGCCCGGCTCCTGCTCGACCACGTCGACGCCCAGCACGTCCAGCAGCGCGGAGCGGGCCACGAACCTGGGCGCCACCACCACCGTCTGCCGGGGAACCGTCTCGCCGCCGGCCAGGCGCACCCCGACGAGGCGGCCGTCGTCGTCGCGGTCGAGGGCCTCGACCATCTCGTCGATGACGTCGATGCCGCGCGCCGCCAACTCGGCCCGTTGCTCGGCCGAGGGTGGGTGCGTGTGCGAGAACACGACCACGTCGTCGGAGAGCTGGCGGAACAGCAGCGCCTGGTGGGTGGACATCGGCCCCGAGCCGAGGATGCCGATGGCCTGGTCGCGCGCCTCCCACCCGTGGCAGTAGGGGCAGTGGATCACCTGGTCGCCCCACAGCTCGCGCACGCCGGCCAGGTCGGGCAGCTCGTCCACCAGGCCGGTGGTCACCAGCAGGCGCCGGGCCGACAGGGTGGCACCGCCGGCCAGCGTCAGGTCGAACGCGCCCTCGGCACCGGTGACGTCGACCACCCGGTCGTCGACCAGGCGGGCACCGTAGGACTCCACCTCCGCGCGGGCGATGCGCAGCAGCTCGGCGGGGGCGATGCCGTCCCGGGTGAGGAAGCCGTGCACCGCGGGTGAGGGCGCGTTGCGGGGCTCACCACTGTCGATCACGACGACCGACCGCCGCGCCCGGGCGAGGGTGAGGGCGGCGCTGAGGCCCGCGGGCCCGCCGCCGATGATCGCCACATCGAGGTTGTCGGACAGGTGAGTCACGGTAGGGGTTCCTTTCGTGGAGTGCAGGTGGGCCGTGTCGGCCCGTCGAGGTGCTGTTCGTCTCCGACCGCGGCGACGGCCCGGCCCCGGTGAGGGGGCCCGGCCGGCGCTGGGTGACGGGCTGTGCTCACGCCGCCAGTGCGTGCTGCGGGGGAGTGACCGGGGGGGCGGTGCCGTCCAGGACCGGCGAGGGGCGGAACCCCTTGACGGTCAGGTAGACGCCGAGCGAGAACTCCCAGGTGGCGATGGGCAGCGCCATCAACATCCTGGGTGCGGTCGTCTGCGTCCATCGGTCCGGCCCTGTCAACGGCCAGTTGGTTCTGAACGCTGGCGGCCAGCAGAACTGCGCGCTGG
>CAZWMT010000052.1:0-47142 GCA_964635055.1 uncultured Microthrixaceae bacterium
TCGGTCCAGGAGGCCCACGACTTCGCGCTGATCGCGCATGCGGCGACCCTGCGCGCCCGCGTGCCGTTCATCCACTTCTTCGACGGGTTCCGCACGTCGCACGAGATCGACCCCGTCACCCTGCTCGGCGACGACGACCTGGCTGCGCTCGTGAGCGACGACGACGTGCTGGCGTTCCGGGCCCGCGCCCTCACGCCCGACGCCCCCGTGCTGCGGGGCAGCGCCCAGAACCCCGACGTGTTCTTCCAGGGTCGTGAAGCCTGCAACCCGTTCCATCTGGCCGTGCCCGCGGCGGTGCAGGAGGCCATGGACGCCCTCGCCGAGCGCACGGGCCGCCGCTACGGGCTGGTGGAGTACCACGGCGCGGCCGACGCGGACCGGGTGGTGGTGATGATGGGCTCGGGGGCGGGAACCACCCGAGAGACGGTCGACGCGCTGAACGCCGCCGGCGAGCGCGTGGGCCTGCTCACCGTCCGCCTCTACCGGCCGTTCCCCGCCGCCGAGCTCGTGGCCCTGCTGCCGGCCACCACCCGGGCGGTCGCGGTGCTCGACCGCACGAAGGAGCCGGGCGCCGTGGGCGAGCCGCTGTACCAGGACGTCGTCGCCGCGCTGGCCGAAGACCGCCAGCAGGTCATGCCGGTGTTCGCGGGCCCCACGCCGCTGGTGATCGGCGGCCGATACGGGCTGTCGTCCAAGGAGTTCCGCCCCGCCCACGCCAAGGCCGTGTTCGACGAGCTCAGCACCGCCGCGCCGAAGCCACACTTCACCGTGGGCATCGTCGACGACGTCACCCATCTGAGCCTCGACGTCGATGACGCCTTCCGGGCCCCACGGCCCGACGGTGAGGTCCAGGCCCTCTTCTTCGGCCTCGGCGCCGACGGCACGGTCGGGGCCACCAAGTCGTCGGTGAAGATCATCGGTGAGCACACCGACCTGTGGGCCCAGGGCTACTTCGTGTTCGACTCGAAGAAGTCGGGCTCGTCGACCGTGTCGCACCTGCGCTTCGGCCCCGAGCCCATCGGGTCGACCTACCTCATCGAGGACGCCGACTTCGTGGCCTGCCACCAGTTCGGCCTGCTCGAGCCGATGCGGGTGCTCGACCGCGCCCGGCCCGGCGCCACCCTGTTGGTGAACAGCCCGTACCCGCCCGACCGGGTGTGGGGGAACCTGCCCCGCTCGATCCAGGACGAGATCGTGGCCAAGGGGATCGCCCTGTGGGTGATCGACGCCTACAAGGTGGCCCGGGAGGAGGGCATGGGCACCCGCATCAACACGGTCATGCAGCCCTGCTTCTTCCAGCTGGCGGGCGTGCTGGCCCCGGACGAGGCGATGGCCCACATCAAGGCGTCGATCGAGGCCACCTACGGGCGGCGCGGGCGCCACCTGGTCGAGCGCAACTTCGCCGCGGTCGACCGCTCGCTGGCCGAGATGGCGCCCGTGCCCGTGCCCGCGGAGGTGGGCCCGGAGTCGGCGCCGGTGCCGGACGCGATCATCACGGGCAGCGACCCCGACTTCGTCCGGCGGGTGACCGCCCGTCTGCTGGCCGGCGAGGGCGACCTGCTCCCGGTGAGCGCCCTGCCGGCGGACGGCACCTTCCCGACGGGCACCGCCCGCTACGAGAAGCGCGCCATCGCCACCGAGCTGCCCATCTGGGACCCCGAGATCTGCATCGACTGCGCGAAGTGCGCGGTCGTGTGCCCGCACGCGGCCATCAGGGTGAAGGTGTTCACCCCCGACGCCCTGGCCGACGCCCCGGACGGCTTCCCCTCCAAGGCGTTCCGCTCCCACGACCTGCCCGACCACCGGCTCACCGTCCAGGTGGCGCCCGACGACTGCACCGGGTGCGGCGTGTGCGTGGATGTGTGCCCGGCCAAGGACAAGACCGAGGTCCGCCACAAGGCCATCAACATGGAGCCGGCGCTCGACCACCGCGACCTCGAGCGGCCCCGATGGGACTTCTTCTCGTCGATCGCCCCGCTCGACCGCGACCTGCTCCCCCACGACACCGCCAAGGGGTCGCAGGTGCTCGAGCCGCTGTTCGAGTTCTCCGGCGCGTGTGCCGGCTGCGGCGAGACGCCGTACCTGAAGCTGCTCAGCCAGCTCTTCGGCGACCGCATCGTCGTGGCCAACGCCACGGGCTGCTCGTCGATCTACGGCGGCAACCTCCCCACCACCCCG
Source organism: uncultured Microthrixaceae bacterium (assembly GCA_964635055.1). GTDB lineage: Bacteria > Actinomycetota > Acidimicrobiia > Acidimicrobiales > DATDAH01 > JAEUJM01. Next base: position 2,179 of record CAZWMT010000052.1, read on the forward strand.
TGGACCGTCAACGCCGAGGGGCGAGGGCCGGCGTGGGCCAACTCGCTGTTCGAGGACAACGCCGAGTTCGGGCTCGGCCTGCGCCTGGGCCTCGACGCCCAGGTGGGGCAGGCCCGCACCCTGGTGGGCCGCCTCGGCGGCACCCTCGGCGACGGCCTCGCCGCCGCGCTGCTGGACGATGACACGTCACCGGAGCGCCGCGCCGACGAGGCGTCCGTCGTCGCCCAGCGGCGCCACATCGCCGCCGCGAAGGAACTGCTGGCGGCCCCCGCCGCCGCGGGCGACGCCGACGCCCGTCATCTGCTGGCGGTGATCGACTCGCTGGCCGACCAGGGCGTCTGGATCGTGGGAGGCGACGGTTGGGCCTACGACATCGGGTTCGGCGGCCTCGACCACGTGCTGTCCTCCGGGCGCAACGTCAACGTGCTGGTGCTGGACACCGAGGTGTACTCCAACACCGGCGGCCAGGCGTCGAAGGCCACGCCCCTCGCCGCGGTGGCCAAGTTCGCGGCCTCGGGCAAGGCCACCGGCAAGAAGGACCTGGGCGCCATCGCCCGGGCCTACGGCAACGTGTACGTGGCCCAGATCTCCATGGGAGCCAACGACCGTCAGGCCACCAAGGCCTTCCTCGAGGCCGCGGCCTGGCCGGGGCCGTCGCTGCTGATCGCCTACAGCACCTGCATCGCCCACGGCATCGACATGTCCAAGTCGATGTCGCACCAGCACGACGCGGTGAAGAGCGGCTACTGGCCCCTCTACCGGTTCCAGCCCAGCCGCGAGGACGGTGGCCACCCCTTCCGGCTCGACTCGAAGCGGCCGACGATCCCCGTGTCGGCCTTCGCCGGCACGGAGACCCGCTTCGCGGTGCTGTCCCGAACACACCCCGAGCACGCCGAGCACCTCCACGCGCTGGCGCAGGCCGAGGTGGACGAGCGCTGGCACCTCTACGAGCAACTCGCCGCCATCGAGCGCACCATCCCCCACGAGCCCGACCCCGACGTGCAACCCGAGGTCGACACCGATGCGGGCTACCGCCACGAGGCAGGGGGTCACCGCTCATGAAGCTGCGCACGCCGTATCTGGGATTCGACCTCCGCTCGCCGATCGTCGCCTCGGCCGGCCCGCTCACCCGTGACCTCGAGACGCTGCGCCAGATCGACGAGGCCGGGGCGGGCGCGGTCGTCCTGCCGTCGCTGTTCGAGGAGGAGGTGGTGGCCGAGGAGCTCGAGCTGAACCAGGCCCTCGAACAGGGAACGGGCCACTTCGCGGAGTCGCTCGACTACTTCCCGGCCATCCCCCGCCTCGACACCGCGTTCGACCGCTACATCGACCTGCTCACCGGGGCCAAGGCCGTCACGGAGGCCCCGGTGGTGGCGAGCCTGAACGCCACGACCGGGGGCGGCTGGGTGCGGTACTCGGAGCTGCTCGAGGAGGCCGGCGCCGACGCCCTGGAGCTGAACCTCTACCGGGTGGCCGCGGACCCCGGCCACGACGCCGCCGCCGTCGAGCACCGGGACCTGGAGCTCATCCGCCAGGTGCGCGAGGCCATCACCCTGCCCCTGGCCGTCAAGCTCAGCCCCTTCTACTCCTCGTTCAGCCACTTCGCCCAGGCCGCGGTCGAGGCCGGCGCCGACGGGCTGGTGCTGTTCAACCGCTTCTACCAGCCCGACGTCGACCTGGAGACCCTCGACGTGGTGCCCCGGCTGGAGCTGAGCACACCCGGCGAGCTGCGCCTGCCGATGCGATGGATCGCCATGCTCCGACCCCAGCTCCCCGACACCGTCAGCCTGGCGGCCACGTCGGGCGTGCACTCGGGATTGGACGTCGCCAAGGCACTGCTGGTGGGCGCCGACGTGGCCATGACCACCTCGGCGCTGCTCCGCCACGGCACCGGGCACCTCGAGACCATGCGCGACGAGCTGGTGGCCTGGCTGGCCGAGCACGACTACGAGAGCGTCGGACAACTTCGAGGCAGCGTGAGCCACCGCAACACCGACGACCCCTCGGCGTTCGAGCGGGCCAACTACCGCCAGACCCTCGGGTCGTGGGACCACCACCCGACCGCCCCGGGTACCGCACATGCGCCGTGACCACCGACGCCGGCGACTCCTGCTCGTGGGTGGGATCGTCGTGATCGTGGCCGCGCTGGTGGTCGGTGTCGTCGCGCTCGTCCTGCAACGCGAGCCGGGCCCGGCGTCGATCGACGAGGCCGTCGAGGACTTCGCCGGCGGCTCCGACGGGCCGGGCGGCGGCGGCCCACCCGAAGGGGTCTACGTGTACGCGGGGGACGGCACCGAGACGCTGTCGGTGCTGCCGGGCGATCACGGCCAAGGGCCCCGGATGCCGGCGACGGTCACCCACACCGCGAACGGTTGCTGGCGGTTCCGCATCGACCTGCACGAGGACCACTGGCAGGAGTGGCACTACTGCCCCAGCGGCGGCGACCTCGTCGAGCGGGGTGGTCGGACCTACCAGGCCTGGGACCTGGGCGTGGCCGCCATCGGCAACACGTCCACGTTCCGTTGCCCCGACTCGGTGGTCATCCGGGCCGATGCCGAGCCCGGCGACCGGTGGCACCAGGAGTGCCGGGGAACGAGCGACACGGTGTCGGGCACCACCATCAGCGCCGGCCGCACCACCTTCGTGGGCCCGGAGACCGTCACCGTGGGCGACGAGGATGTCCCCGCCCTGCACTACCACCAGGTCCGCAACATGTCCGACGCCCAGTCCGGGCGCCAGGTCGAGGACTTCTGGTTCCGGGCCTCCGACGGCCTCCCCCTGCGCAACACCCGGTCGGCGTCGATCGACTCGGACTCCCCGGTCGGCGCCATCACCTACGCCGAGGAGGGCGAGTGGCACATCACCTCCCTCCAGCCCCGCACGTGAGCGGCGACCGGAAGGAAGGGGTTGGATATACCTGAATTCGTTCGTATATCCTGACGCGGTGACCAAGCGACTGATCGACGTTGACGACGAGGCGCTCGGGGCCGCGCGAGCGGAGCTGGGGACGACGACGCTCAAGGACACGGTGAACACGGCCCTGCGCCGAGCCGCGTCGACCCGCGACGACCGCGTCGCGCATGCCCTCGACGTCCTCGCCGACGCCGAACCGACCGACCGTGAGGACGCGTGGCGCTGACCCACGTCGTCGACACGAGTGTCCTGAGGCGTCTCCGAAATCCGGCGGTGCGGGCTGAGGTCGAAGCACTGGCCGATGACGGCAAGCTGGCGAGGGCCGGCATCTCTGACCTCGAAGTGGGTTACTCGGCACGGAACGCGGCCGAATGGGATGCGCTCATCGAGGCGCTCGAGGTGTTCCGGTTGATCGAGACGACCAGCGCCCACGTGACCAGGGCGAAGCAGGTGCAGCGCCTCCTCGCCGCGAACAGCCAACGCGGCCGCAAGGTACCGGATCTCCTCATCGCCGCGACGGCGGAGTCGGCAGGGCTCACCGTCCTGCACTACGACCAGGACTTCGATCGCATCGCCGAGGTGACCGGCCAAGGATGCGAGTGGGTGGTTCCTCGAGGCTCCGTCGACTGACCGAGCCCGAACCTACTCCGGAGACGCGTCTCGACCAGGCGCCATCAGGCCAGTTCGTCGGGGAGGGGGAACCAGCGGAGGTGCTCGAAGTCCGACGTGAGGTCGGGGCGGGCGAGCGGCGCGGGGCGCTCGTCGGCGGCGGCACGGCGGAGGGTGGCACGGGCGTCGTCGAGCAGGGCGGCGAAGTCGACCACGGCGTGCTCGTGGGGGCGGCGGGGGTAGGCCATCGACCCGCCGGCGTAGGAGATGTCGTGCAGGCTCATCGGTGGCTTGGTGGGGCCGTCGCGGTGGCGCCAGAGGCCGGTGTCGGGCTCGAAGCGGTACCAGGGCAGCAGGTGGCCGCCCTCGTCGGCCACGAGGTGCACGGCGTCGAGGAGGTACCCGACGGTGTCGTCGTCGATGAAGTAGTTGAAGTTCACCCGCGTCCACCCCGGCTTGATGCCCTCGCAGCCGCGGTCGATCTCGCGCTCGAACTCGTGGGAGCGGTCGAGGTCGATGCCGAGGAGGCGGTGCCCGTAGGGGCCGGCGCAGGAGCAGCCGCCCCGGGCCTGGATGCCGAACAGGTCGTTGAGCAACGCCACCACGAAGTTGTGGTGCAGGTAGCCGGGCTGGCCGTCGGCCATGGGGTGGCGCACGACGAAGCTGACGATGGAGAGGCGCTCGGCCTTGTGGTTCCCGAGCACCTCGATGCGCTCGTTGGCCTCCCACGACTCGATGGCCAGGCGGACGAAGCGCTCCTCTCGGGCCCGGATCTCGTCGATGCCGACGGCCTCTTTCAGTTGGAACACCAGCCCGGCCCGGATGGAGTCGACGATGGCGGGGGTGCCGCCCTCCTCGCGCTGTTCGATGTCGGCGAGGTAGTCGTGCTCGCTCGGGTTGACGAAGCGCACGGTGCCGCCGCCGGGCACGTCGGGCACCCGGTTGGTGAAGAGCTCCTTGCGGGCCACGAGGAGACCAGGCGTGCCCGGGCCACCGATGAGCTTGTGGGGCGAGACGAAGATGGCGTCGAGGTAGGCGGGGCCGTCGGCGGGTGAGCCCATGTCGATGTCGACGTAGGGCGCCGCCGCCGCGTAGTCCCAGAACGACAACGCGTCGTGGTGGTGCAGCAGGGTCGCCACCGCCACCGTGTCGGTCATGATCCCGGTGACGTTCGACGCCGCCGAGAACGAGCCGATCCTCAGCGGCCGGTCGGCGTGGCGGACCAGCTCGCTCTCGAGGTGGGCCAGATCGACGTGGCCGTCGGCGTCCTCGTCGATGGTGACGACGTCGGCGATGGACTCCCGCCAGGGCAGCTCGTTGGAGTGGTGCTCGAACGGGCCCACGAACACCACGGGCCGCTCGTCGGCGGGGATGTGGTCGAGCAGGTGGTAGCGGTCGTCGAGCTGGCACGGCAGGCGCAGGCCCAGCACACCGATGAGGCGGTCGATGGCGTAGGTCGACCCGCTGCCGCAGAACAGCACCGCATGCTCGTCGGAGGCGCCGACGCAGCGGCGGATGACGTCACGGGCCTCCTCGCGGAAGCGGGTGGTCTGCAGCCCGGTGCCCGACGACTCGGTGTGGGTGTTGGCGTAGAGGGGCAGGACCACCGAGCGCAGGTGGTCCTCGAGGAACGACAACGAGCGCCCGGACGCGGTGTAGTCGGCGTAGATCACCGGGCGGGGCCCGAAGGGGCCGTCGACCACCTCGTCGAGGCCGATCACCGAGTCGCGGATGTAGGCGATCAGCTCGTCGGACGGCACTCCTGCAGGTTACGGGCCGAACGACGGCGAGCCTGTGGGAGCCTGGGACGGTGCCCCGCCTGCTCGTCGTGCACCACACGCCCTCGCCGGCGGTGCAGGCGCTGCTGGAACGGGCCCGCGACGGGGCCGGCCATCCGGAGATCGAGGGCGTCGATCTCGTGGTCCGGCCCGCGCTGGCCGCGACCGCGATCGACGTGCTGGAGGCCGACGGCTATCTGTTGGGCACGCCGGCCAACTTCGGGTACATGAGCGGCGCGCTCAAGCACTTCTTCGACCTCGTCTACTACCCCTGCCTCGACGCCACCGCCGGCCGCCCCTACGGCCTCTACGTGCACGGAAACGACGACACCGCGGGCGCCGTGCGGGCAGTCGCCACCATCACGGCAGGCCTCGGGTGGAAGCTGGCGCAGCCCGTCCTGGAGGTCACCGGTGCGCCGGACAGCACCGCCTTGGAGGCGGCCTGGGAGCTGGGGGCGTCGATGGCGGCGCTGCTCGCGACCGAGGGCGCCTGAGCCGCCTCGGTACCATCGGGCCCGTGCCTCGGGGACCCCACCGCTCGCGCCGGGTGCTGGTCGGCGCGGCGCTGGCGGTAGGCCTCGTCGTCACCACGGCGGCGTGCGGCCACGCCAACCGGCCGGACCTGGGCGAGGACGCGGCGCCCACGACCACCACCGTGGCCCCCACGACCACCACCGCGCCCGACCGCGGGACGACGGTGGTCACCACCCCGGCGACGTCGGTGGACGTGTTCTCGGCACCCGACGACCCGGTACCGGCGCTGACGGTCGAGAAGCCGGGGCCCGGCCTCCAGGCGCCCGAGGACCCGCTCGCCTTCGTGGTGCAGGACCAGCGCGCGGGCTGGCTGCAGGTGCAGGTGCCCGTCCGACCCAACGGCACCACGGGCTGGATCAAGGCCGACGGCCTCGAGGAGTCCACCACCGATCTCCACATCGAGGTCAGCCTCGCCTGGCACACCTTGAAGCTGTTCGACGGGGACGAGCTGCTGCTGGACGCGCCGGTGGCCGTCGGTGCGGACGACAGCCCCACCCCCGAGGGCCGGTTCTTCACCACGACCCTGATCCAGGGGTACGCCCAGCCGAGCGCCTACGGCATCGCCGCCATCGGCCTGTCGGGGTTCTCGGAGGTGCTGGACAGCTTCGGAGGCGGACCGCCCCAGATCGCCATCCACGGCACCTACGACGAAGCGGCCATCGGCACCAACGTGTCGAACGGCTGCATCCGTCTGAAGAACGCCGACATCCAAGCGCTGGTCGACCACCTGCCCCAACACCTCGGTGTCCCCGTCGTCATCGACGCCTGATGGGAGACCCTTCTGGAAGAGGATCCGGCGTCACCCGGTGAAGCGGGGCGCCGCCGGCACCGGCTCGGCCGCCGGCAGGGGGCACACACCGCCGACCGCCTCGGGCACCTCGGCGAGGCCGGTCGAGGTGAACGGCGAGGCGATGGTGCGGCTCGGGTCGGGCGCCGACAGGCAGGGGATGTCGGCGAACTCGGTGTCCATGCGGGTAGCACCGTGCACGACCCGGAACCGGGCGAGGGTCTGGGGCTGCGAGTCCACGTCGTAGACGTTCACCGTGCGGAATTCGACGGTCAGGGCGCACTCGTCGACCTGCACCAGCGTGTACCCGAAGTTGACCAGGTTCACGTAGGTCTGGTGGGGGTTGAGCACGGTGGAGCCGAAGCCGATGTTCACGAATCCCTGGGTGGCCGCATACGGGTCGCCGCCGGCGTCGCGCACCAGGTCGGGGTCGGCCGACTGCGAGCTGGTGGTGAAGGCGAAGGCCACCGCCGGCGCCGCTGCGTCACTGAAGTCCGTGGTGAGGTGGGCGGCGATCCACACGTGGGTCTCGCCGCAGAGGAAGGCCACGTCGGTGATGCCGTGATTGGCGATGAAGGCGATGATCTCGTCGCGCTCGGCGGCGTAGTCGTCCCACGCGCCGAAGCCCCGCTTGTCCGGGTCGAGGTTGGCCCAGGGGGCGAAGTCGGTGGGGTTGCCGATCAGCTTCCACCGGGCGGTGGATGTGGCCAACCCGTCGAGCAACCACGCCTTCTGCTCGGCGCCCAGACAGGTGCGTCCCGCGGTGGACGCCCCCACGTCGTCCTCGTCGAGCTCGGGGTCGCGGTTGCTCCGGGTCTCGATGAGGAACAGGTCGACCAGGTCGCCCCACGCCACCCTGCGGTAGGGCCGGGTCACGTCGCCGCCGGGCGCCTCCACGGGCATGTTCTCGAACCAGGCCGTCTTGGCCGCGAGGGCGCGGGCGGGGTCCTCGTTGCGGTCGATGCCGTTGCGGAACTCGCCGTCGTCCCACATCGCCACCAGGGGCAGCGCGGCCTGGAGCTGCTGGAGGCGGGCGTCGCCCTTGAACTGGTGGTACACGCCCCGGTAGTCGTCGAGGGAGATCGTGCTCCCGTCGTTGACGTAGATGTAGTCGCCCAGGTGCATGAAGAAGTCGAGGTCGGCCTCCTCGGCGGCGGCCCGCTGGGCCACCCGCTCGGTGCCCTGCTGCTGGCAGGACGCGAAGCCGAAGCGCAGCGACGCGGTGGCGGCGCCCTCGGGGGGCGCGGTGCGGAGCCGGCCCACCGGGCTGGCGTCGGCGCCCACCGTGAAGCGGTAGTGGAACCACGAGTCGAGCGCCAGGCCGGCCACGGGCACCTTCACGGTCCAGTCGGTCGCGGCCTCGGCCACCGCGGCGCCGCCGGCCACGATGCTCGCGAACGAGTCGTCGGTGGCCACCTCCCAGGTGACGGGGACGGGGTCGCCCCCGGACGGCGCCGAGAGGCGAGACCAGATCACGGAATTCCCGGGGCCGGGATCGCCCGCGATCACGCCGTCGGGCCAGGCGGGCACGTAGCCCGGGGGCACGGGCGGCGCTTGGGCGCCCGCGGCGCCGGCACGGAGCCCGACCGTGGCGGCGGCGCCGGCAGCGCCGAGCAGCGCGAGGAACCGCCTGCGACTGATGGGCCCGGCACCGGCGACCAGGTCGCCGGTGACGATGGTGTGGACTGGCTCGACCGTCGGCACAGGGGTGGACGCTACCGCGCCCCGAGGGCCACCTCTCGGGGCGCTCCACGCCAGGCGCCCCACGCCAACACCGCCGCCGCCACGACCTGGAACCACAGGCTGGCGGCGTTGCCGATCTCCTCGGCCCCCTGCAGCCCGGGGGCCTCGTTGAACGAGTGGTAGAGGGTGTGCGGCAGCGCGAACGCCAGGAACACGGCCAGCGCCAGCAGCACCAGGTCACGGCGGGGCCAGATGCCCGCCAGCAGCAGGCCCACCCCGGTGGCGAAGAACCCGCCGCCGGCGTCGGCCGCGAGATGCCCGTTGAACGGCGGGATGGCCGCCACCAGGTCGGGGCCCACGCCGGGGAAGCTCTCGTACCAGTTGGCCGTGGCCAGCAGGGCCCACACCCCCACCAGCAACTGGGGGACGGCCAGCACCACCAACACGCCGAGGCGGACCCAACCGGGAACGGCCTCGCTGCCGGGATCAGGGTCGATCATGGGGCCACCCTATGGCGCACTGGACTGCGAGTGAAGACCAGTGGTGGGATACTTTTCCCTACCACTGTGCGAGAGCTGATCCTCGAGCTCGACCTCACCCGCCCCCGGGGACGCCAGGCGCGACTGGAGGTGGCGCTGCGGGACGCCGTCCGCGGCGGGCGACTCCCCGCCGGGACCCGCCTGCCCTCGTCACGCGCCTTCGCCGACCAGCTCGGCGTGGCCCGCTCGACGGTGGTGTCGGCGTACGAGCAGCTGGTGGCCGAGGGCTACCTGCGGGCCCGTCAGGGCTCGGGCACCGAGGTGGCGCCGCTGCCCACCGCCGCGGCGGTCGAGCGTCCGCCCACCTCCTCGCCCAACAGTGTGTCGCTCGACCTCGTCCCCGGGGAGCCCGACCGCAGCCTGTTCCCCCGTGCGGCGTGGCTGGCCGCCGGGCGGCGCGCCCTCGACGGGCCCGACGACGACCTCTTCGGGTACGGCGAGCGCAGGGGTCACCCCGGGCTACGGGCCTCGCTGGCCGCCTACCTGGGCCGAGCGCGCGCGGTGGTCACCGATCCCGGGCACATCACGGTGCTGGCGGGAATGACCGCGGCGCTCGGGTTCCTCGCCGAGGCCCTTCGTGCCACCGGGGTCGAGCGGGTCGCGGTCGAGGATCCGTCGCTCCCCCCGTTGCGGCAGCTGTTCTCGGATGCCGGCCTGGTCACCGTGTCCGTCCCGGTGGACGACGAGGGCCTGTCGGTCGCCTCGCTGGAACTGGCGGACGTCGGCGCCGTGCTGGTGACCCCGGCGCACCAGTACCCCCTGGGCGTCACCATGTCGCCCGCCCGCCGGGCCGCTCTGCTCGATTGGGCGCGACGCATCGGTGGCTGGGTGATCGAGGACGACTACGACGCCGAATTCCGCTACGACCGCCAACCGGTGGGGGCGCTCCAGGGGCTCGACCCCGAGCGGGTGGTGTACGCAGGGACCGCGAGCAAGTCGCTCGGCGCCGGGCTGCGCCTGGGCTGGCTCGTCGTCCCTCCCGACCTCCTCACGCCCCTCGACCGGGCGATCGGCCGGCGGGGAGCCGTGTCGAGTGTCGAGCAGGCGACCCTGGCGGCCTTCATCGACGCCGGCGAGCTCGACCGCCAGATCCGCCGGGCACGGGCGATCTACCGGGGCCGCCGGGACGTGCTCGTCGAGCGGCTGCGGACCGACGTGCCGGACCTGACGCTGTCGGGCATCGCCGCGGGCCTCCACCTCACCGCGCTCCTGCCGGCGGCGGGACCGTCCGAGGCCGAGCTCGTCCGGCGCGCCGCCCGCCGGTCGGTGGCGTTGTTCGGACTGGGGTCACACTGGTGCGGCGACGCCCGCGGCGAGGGCCTGGTGCTCGGGTTCGGCCGCCCGCCGCAGCACCGCTTCCCGGCCGCGGTCGACCAGCTGATCGCCATCCTGCGCGAGCCGGGTCAGTAGGTGCGGGTGTCGACCACGTTGCCGGCGGGGTCGAGCAGGAACGCGGTGTCGCCGTCGTTGTTCCACACCGCCGAGCCCTGGTTGCACCAGAACAGGTCGGTGGCGGTGGCCGTCCCGCACCCGGTGTGGACCGTGACCGACGCCCCCGCCGCCAGCGTGAACCCCGCCGGGAACGAGAAGCGGTGGCTGGCCGACTCGTCCTTGAGGCCCCAACCGCCCAGGTCGACCGCGGCAGCACCGCCGTTGCGCACCACGACGAGCTCGGCGTTGGCGTCGAGGGTGTCGTCCCCCGGCGGGTCGTACTCCACCCGTTCGATCACCAGGCCCGCCCCGCCGGGGCGAACCCGACCGCAGGCGTCGGGCGCCCAGAGCCCCGCCTGCTCCTGCTCGGCCGCCGCCTGGGCCGCCTCCAGCCGGTCGGCCTGCGCGGTGTCGGGCTCGTAGCGATAGGCCTGTGCGAAACCGTGGCGCACGAGGGCCTCGTTCACGAACGTGTCGCCCACGAAGACGTAGCGGAGCAGGCGGCCGTAGTCGTCGCGGTCGCTCTCGTCGCGGACCAGCCGCACCGAGCGCCCCTCCACCAGGTCGGCCAGGGCGGCGGTGGCCTCGCCGGAGAAGCACTCGTCGTGGGTCGCCTCGGGGGCGTTGATGCCGACGAGGCGCACCCGCTCGTCGCGCCCGTCGATCGACACGTCGATCGTGTCGCCGTCGGTCACCTCGGTCACCCTCGCCGCGTCGCCGGCCGACGGGGCCGTGTCACCCGTCGCACCCGTGGTGCCGGTCGTGGCATCCGGGGAACTGGACGTGGCCGTCGTGGTCGACGGGTCGGAAGGGACAGCCCGGTCCGGCGGGGCACCGCTGGTGCACCCGGCGACGACCGACGCCACCGCGATCACCAGAGCGAGGCCGACCAGTGGTGCCCGCGACGTCACGACCCGTGTCTACCGCGTGGCCGTGACCGGTAGCGTCGCCGATCGTGACGAGCACCGACGGGCCGAAGACACCTCGTGCCCCTACCCCCGCCTCCACTCCCGCCTCTGCGGCACCCGCGGCGACGCCGTGGTGGCACCACACCACCGTGTACCAGGTGTACCCCCGGTCGTTCGCCGACTCGGACGGTGACGGCATCGGCGATCTGCGCGGCATCATCGAGCACCTGGACCACATCGCCGACCTGGGCGCCGGCACGGTGTGGGTGTCACCGTTCTTCGCCAGCCCCCAGCAGGACTTCGGCTACGACATCAGCGACTACTGCGATGTGGCCCCCGAGTACGGCACGCTGGCCGACGCCGACGAGCTGATCGAGGCGGCGCACGCCCGGGGCCTGCGGGTGATGTTCGACCTGGTGCTCAACCACTCGTCCGACCAGCACCCGTGGTTCGTCGAGTCGCGGTCCTCCCGCGACAACCCCAAGGCCGACTGGTACCTGTGGCGTGACGGGCGCGGCCGCAACGGCCGCAGGCCCCCCAACAACTGGCGCTCGGCGCTCGAGGTCCGCACGGCCTGGCAGTGGGGCGAGGAGCGCGGGCAGTGGTTCCTCGCGTCGTTCCTGCCGTGCCAGCCCGACCTCAACTGGCGGAACCCGGACGTCAAGGCGGCCATGTTCGACGCCGTGCGGTTCTGGCTCGACCGGGGGGTCGACGGGTTCCGTCTCGACATGTTCGGGGCGATCATGAAGGACCCGCAGTGGCGGGACAACCCGCTGCGGCCGACGCCGTCGCGCACCGAGCCGCCCCGCCTCTGGCCCCACGTCCACACCGAGAACACGCCGGACAACGTCACCCTGGCCCGTGAGCTGCGCGCGGTGTGCGACGAGTACGAGCCCGAGCGGGTGCTCCTCGGCGAGGTGTTCGGGAGCGCCGACGTGCTCCAGCGGTTCACCGGCGACGAGCGGCGCGACGGCCTGCACCTGGTGTTCCTCTTCGAGTTCCTCACCTTCCGCTACGACGCCACCTGGTTGCGTGACTGCATCGCCCGGTTCGAGCACGCCTTCGCCCACCCGGCCCAGCCCACCTACGTGCTCGAGAACCACGACCGCAGCCGCAGCATCGACCGGGTCGGGGGCGACGAGGACAAGGCACGTGTGCTGGCCGCGATCCTGCTCACCGTGCGGGGTGTGCCCACGCTCTACATGGGCCAGGAGATCGGCATGGCCAACACGTACCTCCCTCTGCGCCAGGCCCTCGACCCCATCGCGTCCGAGTTCTTCGCCTGGATCCCCGAGGCCGTGTCGAAGCGGCTGCCCGAGCGGCTCAACCGCGACGAGGTCCGCACGCCGATGCAGTGGGACGGCACGGTGCACGCCGGCTTCTGCCCACCCGAGGTCACACCGTGGCTGCCGGTCAACGCGAACCGCCGCACCCGCAACGTCGCCTCGGAGACGGGCCGGCCCTGGTCGCTGCTCGAGCTGTACCGCTCGCTGCTCCACGTGCGCCGCGAGCACCCTGCGCTGCACGCCGGCGACCTCCGGCTGCGCACCGACACCGCGCCCGACCTGCTGGTCTACGACCGCCGCGCCGGGGACGACCACGTCGTCGTCGCCGCCAACCTCGGCGCCACCGCCGCCACGCTCTCCCTGCCCGGGCCGATGTCGGTGCTCGCCGCGACGGCCGAGGACGTGGCGATCGAGGACGTGCCCGGCGCCACCGCGCGTGTGCACCTCCCGCCCGACCGCGCCGCGGTGCTCGGGAACCCGGTCGGCGACCCGTTGGCGGGGTAGGGACCAAGGACCCTGGCCCTGGGGCGTAGGACAGGGTTCGCTTGGCCGTGACATGACCCGCTCCGACCTCCCCGATCCCGACCGCCAGCGAGCGCGCATGGTGGCCCGCGACCTCGCCGGCCGGGGCATCAGCGACGAGGCGGTGCTCGAGGCGATGGGCGCCGTCGCCCGTGAGCGCTTCGTCGCCCCGGCGATGGCCGAGTTCGCCTACGACGACTCGCCGCTGCCCATCGAGTCGGGCCAGACCATCTCGCAGCCGTTCATCGTGGCCCTCATGACCGAGGCCCTGGAGCTCGACCCCCACGACCGGGTGCTCGAGATCGGTACGGGGTCGGGCTATGCCGCGGCCGTGCTCAGCCGGGTGGCCGAGGCGGTGTGGACCATCGAGCGCCATCGCGACCTCGCCGACCAGGCGGTCGAGCGACTGGCCGCCGAGGGCTACGACAACGTGTCGGTGCTCGTCGGTGACGGCACCCTCGGCTGGCCCGAGGCCGCCCCCTACGACGCCATCGTCGTCACCGCCGGGGGTCCCACGGTCCCCCAGGCGCTGCTCGAACAGCTCGCCGACGGCGGCCGCCTCGTCATCCCGGTGGGCGGTGAGTCCCGCAACCAGGAGCTGCTGCGGGTCCGCCGCGTCGGCCAGGAGCTGCGCGAGGAGGACCTGGGCCCCGTGCGGTTCGTGCCTCTCGTCGGCAAGCAGGGCTGGCCGGGCGGCGACGCGGACCCGGCCGACCCCGAGCCGCTACCCCTCCCGGCGTGGACGCCGGCGAAGCCCGCGTCCGACCCCCGTCCGCCGGCCCGGGTGGTGCGCCCGCCCCGGCGCACCGGTCTGCACGGCACCACCGCGCTGGTGCACGAGGCCGCGGAGCCGTTCTCGTGGATCGGCGACGCCGAGCTGGGTCCGCTGCTCGACCGGATCGGCGACTCGTCGGTGGTGCTGCTCGGCGAGGCCTCGCACGGCACCGCCGAGTTCTACGCCATGCGAGACCGCATCACCCGCGAGCTCGTCCTGCGCAAGGGGTTCACCGCCGTGGCCGTCGAGGCCGACTGGCCCGACGCGGCGCGCGTGGACGCCTTCGTGCGCAACCGGGTTCCCAGCGGGCCGTCGTTCGAGCCGTTCTCCCGGTTCCCGACCTGGATGTGGCGCAACCGCGAGGTGAGCCAGCTCGTCGACTGGTTGCACGAGCACAACACCGGCGTGCGCGACCCCGCCGCCCAGGTGAGCTTCCACGGACTCGACCTGTACAGCCTCTACACCTCACGCGACGCGGTGCTCGCCTACCTGGACGAGGTCGATCCCCCGGCCGCCGAGGTCGCCCGTCATCGCTACGCCTGCCTCACCCCGTGGGAGAGCGACCCGGCCCGCTACGGGCGGGCCGTGGTGACCGGCTCGTTCCGCGGGTGCGAGGAGGGCGTGGTGGCCACCCTCACCGACCTGTTGAAGCAGCGCCTGGCCTACGCCGAGGGCGACGACCGCGCCTTCGTCGAGGCCGCCCAGAACGCCGCGGTCGTGGCCAACGCCGAGCGCTACTACCGGGTGATGTACTACGGCTCGCGAGAGTCGTGGAACCTGCGCGACCAGCACATGTTCGAGACCCTGAAGGTCGTGCGCGCCCATCGGGGCCCCCAGGCGAAGGTGGTGGTGTGGGAGCACAACTCGCACATCGGCGACGCCTCGGCCACCGAGATGGGAGCGCGCGGCGAGCACAACGTGGGCCTGCTGACGAGGGCCGAATTCGGCGACGACGCCTTCCTCGTGGGCTTCGGCACCGACCACGGCACGGTGGCCGCGGCGTCGGACTGGGGCGGGCGCATGGAGCGCAAGGTCATCCGGCCCTCGCACCACGACAGCTACGAGCGGCTCTGCCACGACACCGGCATCCCGGCGTTCATGCTGCACCTGCGCGAACCCGTGCGGCCCGAGGTGCGCGAAGAGCTGGCCACGCCCAGGCTCGAGCGGGCCATCGGCGTGATCTACCGCCCCGAGACCGAGCTGGCCAGCCACTACTTCCAGGCCTCGCTGCCCAACCAGTTCGACGAGTACGTGTGGTTCGACGCCACCACCCCGGTGTCGCCGGTGGCCGCGCACCGCCTCACCGGCGGCGCCGACACCTACCCGTTCGGCCTCTGACGCCGCACCCTCCGCCGGGCGAGGAGGTTCACGGCAGGCCGGAGGTCGACTCGCACTTGGTGGCCGAGTCGGTGCCCGGGCCGCCGGCGCACTGGTCGGTCTCCGAGCCGCCGTTCAGCGTGTCGCTGCCGGCCTGTCCGTCGAGGTGGTCGGCGCCGGCTTCGCCCCGCAGGGTGTCGTTGCCGCCCCGGCCGCACACCCGGTCGTCACCCCCACCGGCGTTGACCACGTCGTTGCCGGTGGTGCCGACGATGACATCGCTGCCTGCGGTCGGTGCGCCGAACGCCCCCACCAGCACCCGGGCCACCTGACCGAGGCACTTGGGGGTGGACAGGCGGCCGATGCGGCCGTTGCCGCTGGTGAACCAGAGGTTGCCGTCGGGGCCCGCATCGATGCCGCCCGGGAACTCGACCTGGGGGCTGGAGAAGGTGGCCACCGCCCCGGAGGACGGCACGAAGCGGGCGATCTTGTGGTTGGTCCCCAACGTGACCCACAGGTTCCCGTCGGGTCCCGTGGTGAGGCTCCGGGGCCCGTACTGGAAGCCCGGGAACGTGGTGATGGTGCCGGCGGGGGTGATGCGGCCGATGCGGCTGTTGTACCCACTGGTGAACCACACGTTGCCGTCCGGGCCGAGGGTGATGCCCTGGGGACCGCTGACGTTGCCGTTGGTGAACGTGGTGATCGTGCCCGCGGGGGTGATGCGGCCGATCCTGCTGTTGCTCAACGAGGTGAACCAGACGTTGCCGTCGGGCCCGCCGGTGATGTCGTAGGGCCCGTCCACGTTGCTGTTGGCGGGGTAGACGGTGATCGCCCCGGCGGTGGTGATCTTGGCGACGCGGTCGTTCTGGAAGCTGGTGACCCAGAGGTTGCCGTCGGGACCGGCGGCGATCGACTGGGGCCGGTCCAGGTTGGCGTTGGTGAACGTGGCGATCGTGCCCGCAGGGGTGAGGCGGCCGATGCGGTTGTTGCTGGTGGAGGTGAACCACAGGTTGCCGTCCGGGCCCAGCGTGATGTCGGTGGGGCCGTCCACGTTGGCGTTGGTGAAGGTGGTGATGGCTCCCGACGGGGTGATCCGGCCCACCCGGTCGCCGAGCGAGGAGGCGTACCAGAGGTTGCCGTCGGGACCGGGCACGATCGAGAGCGGGCTGCCGATGTTCGGCGCGGTGAAGGTGGTGATGTCGTTCAGCGCCGCCGCGGGCGGCGCGGACGCCACCGCGGCCAGGCCGGCGCCGCCGAGCAGGCTGAGGGACACGAGGAGGGAGACGAGTCGTCGCATGGGCACATGGTGACGAGCGGCTCCCGGGCGCTCATGAGTAGGCACTGCTCAACTTCTCGCCCCGGCGGTCGGCCGACCTACTCAGGCGTTGGGCACACGCTCGACGCAGCCGCGAGACTCTGGGCATGGACCTGACGGTGGGGGCGATCCCGTTCTACTTCTCCAGCATGGGCGCCGAGGCGTGGTACCTGAAGCGCCGGGCCGAGCGCGAGGGCCCGTCGAGCTCGGACTACGAGCGGGACGACACGTTGGCGAACCTGGCCATGGGTGTGCTCAGCCTGACGGTGCCGCTGGCCACCCGGGCCCTCTCCGAGCGCATCGCTCCCCAGCGCGGGAAGATCGGCAAAGGCATCGTCGCCCTGGCCGCCGGCGCCGCCGTGGTCACCACGTGGGCCGACCGTCGGGCTCGGCGGGCCGCCACCGAGGAGGAGCGCGAGCAGGCCCGGGCCATCGCCCGCTTCGGCGGCCCGGTGGCGATCGTGGCGGGCGGCGTGGCCGCCACCACGGCCCTGTCGTCGGCCACCAGCGCCAAGCGGCTGTGGGCCAGCCGCCACCGCCGGGGTCGTGACCTTGGGACCGGTGCCGTGGCGGTGGCCGCGGCCATCGCCGGGTGGGACTTCGTCTACTACTGGAACCACCGCTTCGACCACGAGTCCCGGTACCTGTGGGCCTACCACGTGGCCCACCACTCCTCCGAGCGCTACAACCTGTCCACCGCGCTGCGCCAGCCCGTGGCCGAGTTCCTGAACACGAGCGTGCCCTACGGCGCGCTCTGCCTCGTGGGCGTGCGGCCGGCGCTGATCGAGACGGCCCGTCAGGTGAACCTGCTCTACCAGTACTGGATCCACACCGACGTCATCAAGCGCATCGGCCCGGCGGAGGAGGTGCTCAACACGCCGTCGCACCACCGCGTGCACCACGGCAGCAACAGCCGCTACATCGACCGCAACCACGGATCGATCCTCATCGTGTGGGACCGGCTGTTCGGCACCTTCGAGCGCGAGGACGCCGACGACCCTGTGGTCTACGGCCTCACCAAGAACATCGAGTCCGACAACCCGGTCCGGATCATCGACCACGAGTACCTCGACATCGTCCGCGACGTGGCCGACTCGACCACCTGGCGCGACCGGCTGTCGTTCGTGCTCCGCGGCCCCGGCTGGGCCTACGCCCGCCGAGCCGAGCTCGACGCCGAAGCGGTTCCCGCAGCCTGAACGCGGCCGATCGGCCCTACCCGTCGCGCGGGTCATGCCGTAGAACCACCCCATGAGGGGGCCAGACCGGATCACGTCGGTCTCGACGTTGCACGGCTACCGATGGCGCGACCTGCGCCACGACGCGCCCGCCGGCCTCGCCCTCACCGCGCTCCTGCTCCCCCAAGGGATGGCCTACGCCCAACTGGCCGGCCTGCCGGCGGTGACAGGCCTCTACACCACCATCGCCTGCCTGGTGGCCTACGCCCTGGTGGGCCCGTCGCGCCTGTTGATCGTCGGGCCGGACAGTTCCGTCTCACCCCTCGTGTTCGCCGCGCTCGTGCCGCTGGTCAGCACCGACGACCCGGCGACCGCCGTGGCCCTGGCCGGCATGCTGGGCCTGTTGGTGGGCGGCATCGAGGTGCTGCTCGGCATCGGCCGCGTCGGGTTCGTGGCCACGCTGCTGTCCAAGCCCGTGCGGATCGGGTTCCTCAACGGGCTCGCGCTGGTGATCGTCGTCAGCCAGTTGCCGGCCCTGTGCGGCTTCTCCGACGGCGGCGACGGGGTGGTCGGTGAGGTGGGCTCGTTCGTGCGCCACATCGATGAGCTCGACCGCTGGGCCTTCGCGCTCGGCGCCGGCACGCTCGCGGTGATCCTCACGGTGCGCCGCTGGTGGCCGCGCCTCCCGGCCGTGCTGCTCGCCGTGGTCGCCGCCACCGTGGCGAACGTGGCCCTCGACGGAGCGGGCCACGGGGTCCCGGTGCTCGGCACCCTCCCCCAGGGTCTGCCCGGAATCACGCTGCCTCGGGTGTCACCCGACGACATGGTCCCCCTCCTGACCGCCGCGATCGGCATCGTCCTCATCTCGCTGGCGGACACCATCGCGGTGTCGTCCACGCTGGCCGGCGTGACCGGCGACCAGGTGGACCCGGACCGCGAGATCGTGGCCATCGGCGGCGCCAACCTGATGGCCGGCCTCTTCCAGGGGTTCCCCGTGTCGGCCAGCGCCACCCGGTCGGCCGTCGCCCGGGATGCCGGCGCCCGCAGTCAGATGGCGGGGCTGGTCGGCGCCGTCGGGGTCGCCACCATGCTCGTCGCCGCCCCTGGTCTGCTGGCGGAGATGCCACTGAGCGCCCTGGCCGCCGTGGTCATCGTGGCCGCCGCGGGACTGGTCGACGTGGCCACGCTGCGGCGCCTCTCGCGCACCCGGCCCACGTCGCTGGTGCTGGCACTCGTGGCCACGCTCGGCGTGGTGGTGCTCGGTGTCCTCCCTGGGGTGGGGGTGGCCGTGGCGCTGTCGGTCGTCTTCTACTTCCGGCGCGGGTGGTGGCCGGAGGCCGCGGCGCTGGGACGGGTCCCGGGCCTGCGGGGGTGGCACAGCGTGGCCCGGTACCCCGACGCCAGGACGATCCCCGGCGTCGTGGTGTTCCGGTGGGACGCACCGCTGTTCTTCGCCAACGCCGCGTTGTTCCACGAACGGGTCCGCAGCGTGATCCTCCAGACCGACCCACGGCCCCACCACGTGGTGCTCGAGTGCTCCGCGGTCACCGACATCGACGTCACCGCGGCCGACATGCTGGTGGACCTCGACCGCGAGCTGGCCGACCATGGCGTCACCCTCGTGTTCGCCGACCTGCGGGACCGTCTCCGCGAACTGTTCTCGGACTACCAGGTGGCCGGCGACATCGACGAGGGCCCCTTCTACCGCTCGGTCAAGGAGGCCCTCGAGGCGATCACCGGCGAGGACCTGGACGACCTCGGCCTGGGCTGACCTCGGGACGGGCCGCACCGGCCGGGAGGCGCCCGGATGGTCATCGGCGGCCTACGCTCGGCCCATGTGGTTCTACGGGCTCGGGATCTTCTTCATCGCCGCCATCCTCCTGATCGTCGCCTTCGTCAAGGTGAAGAAGCGCGACCGTGCCTACGGCCGCGGCGAAGGCTTCGACGAATAGGCGCCCGGCGGGCCGTTCGCCTCTGGCCGGCGGCACCGATCACCGGCACCGTGGCCCCATGGACTCCCCGCTGCCGCCGAACCTGACGTTCCTGGGTGCCGCCCGCACCGTCACCGGCAGCAAGTTCCTGGTCGAGGCCGGCGGGCGCCGGGTGCTGGTCGACTGTGGCCTCTACCAGGGCCCCAAGCGCCTGCGCGAGCGCAACTGGGCGCCGCTGCCGGTCGACCCGGCCGGCATCGACGCCGTCGTGCTCACCCACGCCCACATCGACCACTGCGGCTACGTGCCCCGCCTGGTGAACGACGGCTTCACCGGGCCCGTGTACGCCACCGCCGGCACCCGGGCCCTGGCGGGCATCGTGCTGCCCGACAGCGGCCACCTGCACGAGGAGGAGGCCCGCTACGCCAACCGGCGGGGCTACTCGAAGCACGACCCCGCCCTGCCGCTGTACACCGAGGACGACGCCCGCCACGCGCTCGAGCAGTTCACCGACCTGGCCTGGGGCGGCGAGACCGAGGTCGCGCCCGGCGTCGCCGTCACGCCCCGATGGGCCGGCCACATCCTGGGCGCGGCGTCGCTCTCCGTGCGGGTGGGCGACCGCCGGGTCACCTTCAGCGGCGACCTGGGGCCCTCCCACCACCCGATCCTGCCGCCGCCCGACCCGATCGGCGCGGCCGACATCGTCCTGATCGAGTCCACCTACGGCGACGAGTCCCGGCCCGAGACCGACGCCCCCGAGCGCCTCGCCGACATCGTCACCCGGGTGGCCGCCCGCGGCGGCGTGGTGGTCATCCCCGCCTTCGCGGTCGACCGCACCGAGGTGGTGCTGTGGCACCTGCAGGAGCTGCAGCGGGCCGGCGCGGTGCCGCGGCTGCCGGTGTTCGTCGACAGCCCGATGGCCAGCCGGGCCCTGGCCGCCTACACCGAGGCGGCGGCCGCCCACTCGGCCGACATTCGCCCCGAGCTCTGGGACTCGCCCCTCTTCAGCGACCTCGAGTTGCACGAGGCCCACACCCGGGAGGAGTCACAGGCCCTCGACGAGCGCCACGGGCCGTTCATCCTGGTCTCGGCCTCGGGCATGGCCACCGGCGGCCGCATCCTGCACCACCTGGCCGCCCGCCTCGGCGACCCCCGCAACGCGGTGGTGCTGGTCGGGTTCCAGGCCCCCGGCACGCGGGGCGCCAGCCTGGCCGAGGGCGTCCGCACCCTGAAGATGTTCGGCATCTACCACCGGGTGCGGGCCGAGGTGTCACGCCTCGTGATGTCCGCGCACGCCGACCGCGACGACCTGCTGGCCTGGCTCGCCACCGCGTCCACGCCGCCCGAGACGGTGTTCGTGGTCCACGGTGAGCCCGACGCCGCCGAGTCCCTGGCCGACGCCGTCGATCAGCAGCTCGACTGGCCGGCGGTGGTCGCCCGCAACGGCGAGCGCATCCGCCTCGACCGAGGCCCTGGCCACGCTCGCCTCTCCTCGCGTTAGCTTGCGGCGATGGCTCGAGACCGATCAACACGCATGGCCAAGCGCGCCGCCCGGCGCTTCGCGATCGCCGGCGCCGCGGCGGCGGCCCAGGAGCTGGCCCCAGAGGCCACCGACGCCGGCCGGCGGGTGCTGTGGCGGGTGGTGGCCTTCGCGTCCGGCAGCCTGGCCGCCCTGGGCGCCCACCAGCTGGTCAAGCTGGCATGGACCCGGGGCACGGGCCGCGACAAGATGCCCGACCCGGCCGACCCCGACACCCCGATCGTGGTCGCCGCCGGCTGGGCTGCGTCGATCGCGGTCGGCGTGGTGGTGGGGCGCCGCGTCGGCCACCGCCTGGCCGAGAAGGGCTGGGAGAAGGCCTTCAACGAGCCGCCGCCCCGCTCCGCAGGCACCGTCGACGCCTGAGTCGCCCGGTTCGGGGCGGGCGCCGCTCTACGATCGCCGGGTGACCCCGGACCCGTCGCCGCCCGACATGTCCTCACCGAACGCGTCCTCACCCGACGCGTCCTCACCGAACACCGGCTCCCCCAACACCACCTCCCTCAACACCACCGCGATCCCTCCGCACCTCGTTCCCCGGTGGGATCACGAGGCCGACGTGGTCATCGTGGGCCACGGTGGCGCCGGCGCGTCCGCAGCCATCGAGTCGGCCCGAGCCGGCGCCGACACGCTGGTCCTCGAGCGCATGACCCGGGGTGGCGGCACGACCGCCCTGTCGACCGGGGTCGTCTACTTCGGTGGCGGCACCCGCGTGCAGAAGGCGTGCGGTTTCGACGACCCCGTCGAGGAGATGGTGAAGCACGTGCGCCTCGCCGCCGGCCGCCACGCCGACGAGGAGAAGGTGCGCCTGTACTGCGAGGGGAGCGTCGAGCACTTCGACTGGGTGTGCGGGCTCGGCGTCGAGTTCGACGAGTCGTTCGTGGCCGAGAAGACCACCCACCCGTTCGGGCCCGAGACCCTCTTCTTCAGTGGCAACGAGAAGGTGCACCCGTTCGCCGACCAGGCCGCACCGGCACCCCGCGGGCACAAGCCGGCCCGGCCCGGCGAGGTGGGCGGCTACCTGATGGAGTTCTTCCTCACCGCCACCCACGAGGCCGGCGCCGCGGTGCTGAACGAGTGCCGGGTCGAGCGCCTGGTGCAGGACCCGGAGACCCGTCGGGTGCTGGGTGTGGTGGCCGACCACGACGGCACGACCGTGCACATCCGGGCTCGCCGCGGCGTCATCCTGGCCGCTGGTGGCTTCATCATGAACAAGGAGATGTTGGCCGAGCACGCGCCCGACCTGTTGCGGTGCAACTGGGAGGCGGCGTCGCCGGCGGACGACGGCCTGGGCATACGGGTGGGACAGGGCGCCGGCGCCGACGTGGTGAACATGGCCGAGGGCCTGGTGGTGAACGCCATCTACCCGCCGGGCTCGCACTGCAAGGGCGTGCTGGTGAACGAGCAGGGCCAGCGGTTCGTGAACGAGGACGCCTACGTGGGCCGCACCAGCGACGCCATGTTGCGCCGGGCCGACGGGCGCTGCTGGCTGATCCTGGACGACGAGATCCACGGCCCCACCCAGGCGTTCCACAAGGTCGCGGCGGTGGAAGGCACCATCGCCGAGCTCGAGGCGAGCCTGGGCATCCCCGAGGGGCAATTGGTGCACACGGTCGACACCTACAACCGGTTCGCCGCACAGGGCGAGGACCCGCTCTTCCACAAGGCGGCCGAGTACCTGCGACCCCTCGGCGACGGCCCGTTCGGCGCCCTGGACTGCACGACCGAGAACTCGATCTACGCCGGCTTCACCTTCGGCGGCCTCGCCACCCGGGCGACCGGCGAGGTGCTCGACCCGTCGGGCACCCCGATCCCCGGGCTCTACGCGGCCGGCCGGGTGGCTGCCGGGCTGCCACTCGAGGGCCGCACCTACGCCTCGGGCCTGTCCATCGGCGACGCCACCTTCTTCGGCCGGGTGGCGGGCCGCCACGCCGCGGCGGCGTCACCGCGATGAGCGAGACCGGACAGGTCACCTGCACCGCCTGCGGGGCCACCAACCCCGCCGCCGCACCGGTCTGTCGCACCTGCGGCCGGGCGCTGCCCGGCCTGGCCGATCGCCTGTTCACCACCGATGAGGCCGCCCCGGCCACCCCGGCCACCCCGGGAACCCCGTCGACGCCGGCGACACCGGCGGGCACCCGGGCCACCGCCGGCGACCTGTTCACCGCGGCGAGCGAGCCCGGCCCTGCGCCCTCGATCCCCGCGCCCTCGATCCCCGTGCCTCCGATCCCGCCGGCGGCGCCACCCCCGGCCCTTCCCGCGGTGGCACCCGAACCCGACGATCCGCGTGCATCGTGGGCGGTGCCGGCAGTGGCCGCTGGCGACGACGGCACCGATCGCCCCAACCGGCGGGCGCCACTGCTCATCGGGGCGATCATCGTCGTGATGGTGCTGGCGGTCGCGGCGTACCTGTTGTTCGGCAGGGACGACTCGACCCCCACCTCGACCGCCGACCAGACCGCGGCCACGAGCACGGCCTCTGGCACCGCCACGACGGCGGCCACGACGTCGAGCGTCGTGGTCACGCCGCCGTCGCCACCGACCAACCTCGCGGTCAGTGCGGCCGGCCCCACCAGCCTGCAGATGACCTGGATCGACGTCGCCGACAACGAGGACCGCTACCTGGTGGCACGCGTGCGAGGCGAGGTGTTCGACGAGGTCGCCGACCTGCCCGCCAACAGCGCGGGCTACGTGGTCGACGGCCTCGAGCCCGCCACCCTGTACTGCCTCACCGTCGCCGCGACGAACGCGGCCGTGACCGACCAGCCGGGCTACGTCGAAGCGGCGTGCGCGGTGACCGCACCCTAGAGCCAGGGGAACAGGGACTTTGGTCCCTGGCGGCCCGCCGGGTCGCGCTCGTATCCTCGCCGCCATGAGCGACACCATCTACGACGGCCCGGCCAACCTCGTCACCAGCGTCGGCGACTCCTTCGCCACCTGCCACCTCGTCGCCCAGGCCACCGACGACGGCTGGAAGGGGGAGCTCACCGAGATCGCCTTCCGCACCCAGATGGTGCCCTTCCCGCTCAACGCCGAGGAGTGGCTGCGCATCGACGGCGTCGACGGCAAGCCGATCCTGAAGGTCAGCGTGTCCGACGAGAAGGACGAGACGGCCCAGGTCTCGGCCACCGAGAACCCCTTCGGCTGACGCGGCGCCGCCCGGCCCGACCGGTGGGCCGGACCGGCGGGTCAGAGGGCGAAGCAGTTCAGGGTGATCGAGCGGTGGGCCAGCGCGTCCTGTATGCCGCTGTACACGGTGCCGTCGTAGGGCAGGGCGACATGGCCGACGACTCGCAGCGGGCACTGCCTCTGGATCTTGACGTTGGTGTTGTTGCCATCAGCATCGTCGAGGAACGACGTGGTGTAGGGCTGCACGATGCCGTCGACCACCGAGGCGAAGTTGGTGTAGGCGACGGTGCCGATGGTGTCGTCGCCGGCGTTGAGCGCGTTGAGGAACGGCGACCCGATGGTCATCTGGCGACAGGCGACCACACCGGCGCAGGAGCCGAGACCCAGCAAGGTCAGCAGGTTGGCCACCGCGGCGCCGTGGTGCGGCGCGCCGAGGCTGATGGCGCTGTCCACCTCGTTGGCACCTCCGCGGTACTCGAGGTAGTGCCGGATGACGAGCCCGCCCTGCGAGTGACCGATGAGGTCGACACGAGCGGCACCGGTCTGTGCCCGAACCGTGTCGGCGAAGGCGTTGAGGTTCTGCGAGATGGCGCCGATGTCGCCGAGGCCGCTCCCGGGCAGCCCGAAGATCGACACCCGGTAGCCGTCGGCGCGCAGCCGGGCGGCGAGCGGCTCGTAGTAGATGCTGGCCAGCGTGTGGCCGGCCAGCGTGCCGGCCACGATGATCACCGGGTCCTTGGCCGCCTCGGTCGGCGCGGCCGACGCCACCGGCGCCGCCGCGACAGGCACGAAGACCGCCAGCACGACGGCCACGACGGCCGCCCCGATCACCCGTCGAGCTCGCATGGTCCCTCCCGTGCACCGGGCCCCCACGGCCCCGGTTGACGGCGTGAACCTACCTGGGCCGAACCGCGCCTGTCAGACCGGAGCCGCGCCAGACCCGCGGGCCGACGCTCAGCCGGAGGGGCGCAGGTTGAGCGGGCCCTGGTTGATCAGGAAGGTGGCCGCGTCGGCCACATAGGCGAGGAACTCGTCCTTGGTGGCGTCGTCGGCCTCGGCGGCCTCGACCGCGGCGGTCATGTGGGCCACCCACGCGTCGCGCTCTGCGTCACCGATGGCGAACGGAAGGTGCCGCGCCCGCAGCCTCGGATGGCCCCGAAGCTCGCTGTAGGTGCCCGGGCCTCCCCAGTACTGGGCCAGGAAGAGCGCGAGGTGACGCTTGCCGGGGCCGAGGTCGTCCGGGTACAGGGGCCGCAGCACCGGGTCGGACTCGACGCCGACGTAGAAGCGCTCGACCAGCGCGTCGAACCAGGGCTGCCCGCCGACCCGTTCGTACAGGGGCTCGTCCACGTCGGATCAGGGCTTCGCCGATGGCGGGACCGAAGGCGTCACGACGAGCGAGGGACGAGCGAGTCCTGCTGGTGCGATGAGGCGCCGGCCGGAGAGCGGGAGAGGAGGTGCCTCCCCGTGTAGACGGGCAGGTCGAGGTAGGTGAGCACCCCGGGGTCGGCGTCGCAGACAAGCGGGATGGCGTTGAGGACGTGCATGGCCGTGGCCAGGCAGCCGGCGTGGTTGTGGTCGCCCACGTGCGACGAGACGGACAGCTCGATGGTCACGCAGGGCTCGCCGTCCACCTCGATGCGGTAGCCCGCGCCCTGGGGCCAGTCGGGGGCGTCCTCGTCACGGAGGCGGGTGACGTGCTCGACCACGATGCGGGCCTCGCCGGCGACCATGCCCCTGATCTCGAACCGCATGCCGGAGATGGTGCCGGCGGCGATGGGACCCGAGGCGATGCTGAACGCCTCGTCGGCGGTGATGACCTCGTGCCACTCGGTGATCTCGTCGAGCTCGACGTCGAGGGCCTTCGCCACGAGGGCCACGACCGGGCCCCACGCCAGCGCGGTGGAGCCCGGCGACAGGAGGAGCGACTGCGACACGTCGGCCTTCCCGAAGCCCATGATCTCGAACATCGTGAACGGGTTGTCCCAGGTGGCGTAGTTCACGATCTCGGCCATGCGCACGGTGGTGATCTCCTTGCACAGGGCCAGCGCCGGGATGGTGATGCCGGCGTTGCCGAAGCCGGGGTCGATGCCCGACGTGTAGAACGACGTGCCACCTTCCAGGCAGGCCCGCTGGAGTTGGTCGTGGAAGCCCGCCTGCTCGGGGTGGAGCAGGGGGACGAACGACGTGTTCACCACGTTCTTGCCGCCGGCCAGCATGCGGCAGAGGTCGTCCACCACCTCGCCGGGACGCACGTCGG
The DNA here is from genome assembly GCA_964635055.1 of uncultured Microthrixaceae bacterium. GTDB lineage: Bacteria > Actinomycetota > Acidimicrobiia > Acidimicrobiales > DATDAH01 > JAEUJM01. The sequence goes on from CAZWMT010000052.1 coordinate 28,608, forward strand.
AGTGGGCCGTGTAGCAGACGCAGTCGGCATCGAGGGCGAGCAGCGCCTCGGCGTCCTGGGTGGCGGTGACGCCCAGGGGAGCCACCCCGCACAGCTCACCCGCGTCACGACCCGCCTTGTCGTCGGCGTGCACCCAGAGGCCGATCAGCTCGAGGTCGGGGTGCGACGCGATGGCGGGCACGGCGTGGATGCCCACGGTTCCCGTGGCCCATTGGATCACTCGGTAGGTCATGGCTCCCCCTCGGTCGGCGACCCAACGTAGGAGCGGTCGGACCGGCTGTCTACTCAGGGAGCGGGCACTAGCGTGGCCTCGATGCCCGGAGGGGAGCAGTTGCACGACGACGCCGACGAGCCGCAGGACGCGGCCGACGCGCCGTCGCCGGAGGCGCCGCCCCCCGACACCGAATCCCCCGACACCGCACCCTCCAACACGGCATCCCCCGCCACCCTGTTGGCCGACTACGACCGCATGCCGCGGTGGGTGCCACAGGCCATCGTGCTCTTCTTCCTCGGCATCGTGGCCCTGGCCACCACGGTGTGGCTGATCGGCAAGCTGAAGGACCTGCTGATCATGCTGCTGGTGGCGCTGTTCCTGTCGTTCGCGCTCGAGCCGGCCGTCAACTGGCTGCAGGCCAAGGGCTGGCGGCGCGGCACCGGCACCGCGTTCGTCTTCGCCCTGCTGTTCATCGCCGCCGCCCTGTTCATCTACGCGATGGGCTCGCTCCTGGTCGACCAGGTGCAGAACCTGGTCGACCAGGCTCCGGACTACATCACCGACATCGAGCGCTGGGTGAACGACACGTTCGACGCCGACGTCAACACCGACGACCTGGCCGAGCAATTCCGTTCCGGTGGCGCCGCCAACGACCTGGCCACCGGCCTCGCCGGCAACGTGTTGAGCGTCGGCGCCACCGCGGTGGGCGTGCTGTTCCGGGGCCTCACGGTGCTGCTGTTCACCTTCTACCTCGTCGCCGACGGTCCCCGCCTCCGGCGGGCGATCTGCTCGACCATGCGCCCCGACCGCCAACGGGAGGTGCTGCGGGTGTGGGAGATCGCCATCGACAAGACGGGTGGCTACATCTACTCACGTGGCCTCCTGGCGTTCCTCTCCGCGGTGTTCCACTACTTCGCGTTCTTGTTCATCGGCGTGCCGTTCCCCCTTCCCCTCGCCCTGTGGGTGGGGGTGCTCTCGCAGTTCGTGCCGGTGGTCGGCACCTACCTGGCCGGAGCGCTGCCCATCGCCATCGCCCTCATCGACCAGCCCATCGAAGCGCTGTGGGTGCTGGTAGCCATCTTCGTCTACCAGCAGGTCGAGAACTACCTGCTGGCCCCGCCCATCACCGCCCACACCATGGACATCCATCCGGCGGTGGCGTTCGGTGCGGTGATCGCGGGTGCCTCCATCCTCGGGCCGGTGGGCGCGCTGCTGGCCCTTCCCGCGGGAGCGACGCTCCAGGCCTTCGTGTCCACCTACGTCAACCGCCACGACGTGGTGGACACCCACCTCACCCGCTCGACCCACGAGCGGCGCTCGGTGCTGTCCGTGCTGACCGCGTTCCGCCGGACCCGCCGCGACGATCCGCGGCCGACCGAGGAGCCCGGCTGAGGCTCTCAGTATTTTTCATTGACTCTCCGTGTGTTTCCACTACGATGACGGCATGCGAACGAGGACCCGGAGCCATCGTCGCCGCCGGCTCCGGCGGGTGCGCCACCACCTCCTCCTGGCCCGCACCCCGGCCCTCGTCGCATCCCGCCCCGGAGCGGGCGCTCCACCGCCGGCGCCCGCTCCGGGGCCTCCCCCACCGTCCGCATCCGCCGGTCGCCACCGCCCACGACGGCGTTGGCTCCCCCGGCTCGCGGTCGGCACCGCCGTCGTCGCGCTCGCCCTGGTCGGCCCTCGTCCCGGCGGGCCGGTAGGGCCCGTGGGAGGGCCACGACCCGCCGTCGGGCACTGATCGCGCCGGCGGTCACCGACCGGTCGGACCGCGAGTCGGGGCCGGTGCCCGGCAACGACCACTATCGTCTTGGCGTGGCCGTTCTCGATGACGGCGCAGCGGCGGGCGCCTCCGACAACCTTCCCGCCGATGCGCCCCCGGATCCGGCGGGGCCCCCGGCACGTGCCGCCCCCTCGACCCGCTGGTCGATCTGGCGTGCGCTGTTCCTGCTGGTGAGCCTGGTCACCCTCTACGGCCTGTTCCCCCGCATCGCCGACGTCTGGTCCACCGCGCCCGAGCTGCGCCAGATCAGCATCGAGTGGTTCGCCGTCATCGCCGCACTGATGGCCTGCAGCTTCGTCTGCTCGTGGGCCCTGATCCGGTGCGCCCTGCCCCAGGTGAGCTGGTTCGTCGCCGGCACGTCGCAGCTGGTCTCGAACGCGGTCACCAAGGTGATCCCCGCGGGCGCCCCCGTCGGCGGCGCGGTGCTGTACCGGATGCTCTCGGTGGCCGGGATCGACAAGGCCGAAGCCGGCTCGACGCTGGCCGCGACCTCGCTGATATCCACCGGCACCCTGTGCGCCCTGCCGGTGGTGGCGCTGGCCCTCGCCCTCTTCGGGGCCCCCATCCCCAAAGGCCTGCTCCTCGTGTCGTGGGGAGGCGGCATCCTGTTCCTGCTGCTGTTCGGCGTGGGGTTCGTGCTGGTCACCACCGACCAGCCCCTCCTGGTGGTCGGCCGCTGGATCGAGCGCGCGGGGCGCTGGCTGGCCGCCCGGCGCCACTGGGACTCGTACCCACGCGCCGAGGGCTTCGTGGAACAACGCGACCGGGTGATCGCCACGCTCGGGTCGCGGTGGAAGCGCTCGCTGGCCGCGTCGGTGGGGAACTGGACCTTCGACTACCTGGCCCTGGTGGCCGCGTTGCGCGCCGTGGGGGCCAGCCCGCGCATGTCGGCGGTGCTGCTCGCCTACGGCGCCGCGGCCGTCCTCACCATGATCCCCCTCACGCCCGGCGGCCTGGGCTTCGTCGAGGGTGGGCTCGTGGCCTGCCTCACCGTCGCCGGCGTGCAGGTCGACGAGGCGCTCCTGGCCACGCTGGCGTTCCGCCTGTTCTCGTACTGGCTACCCCTGCCCGCCGGCCTCATCGGCTATCTCGCCTTCCGACGGCGCTACGGCCCACTCGGCGCCATCCCCCTCGAGCCCGACAGCCCGAGCCCCCTCGCACCGGCTGCGCCCTGACATCGGCTCCGACTTCGTCGGAGCGCCTTCGGCATCCGGTTCGCCTCCACCGCGGCTCCGCTCCGCTCCGCCACCCCACCACTTCGTCGGAGCGCCTTCGGCATCCGGTTCGCCTCCACCGCGGCTCCGCTCCGCTCCGCCACCCCACCACTTCGTCGGAGCCCTAGCGCAGGAAGCGGCCGCAGATGGGCCAGGGCGCGTCGCCTCGGGCCGCGTACAGCGCCCGGGCCCGGGCATCCTGCTCCCACGGCGGCGCGTCCGACGGCAGCCCGGTGCCGCCGACGGACTGCCACGTCTGCAGGTCGAACTGGTAGGCGCCGTAGAAGCCGTTGCCCGAATTGGTGGCGTAGTTCCCGCCCGACTCGCACCGGCGCAGCGCCGCCCACTTGTCGCCGCCCACCGCCGCCGCGTCGCGGGCGGCGCGGGCCGCGGCGGCGGCCTGCTGCACGCCGATGAGCGTGATCTGCGCCAGCTCGAGGGCGCGCTCCGCGTGGGGCACCTCTTGGCGGGCCTCCTCCAAGCGCTGGTCGAGGCGGTCGAGGCGCTCGACCGTGGCCTCCACGTCGTCGCTCGTCCCGTTGCGCAGCTGCTGGAACTCGTGGGCCACCTGCCGGGTGTCGAGCGACTGCTGGGCCAGCATCGTCTGGCGCCACAGGAGATCACTGGCCTGCTCGCTGTCGGCCAGCAACTCGATGCTGCTCTCGCTGCCGCCGCTCATGTAGGCGGCCACCGACAACTGGCGGGCCTGGCGCCGCTTCGAGCGGAGCTGCTCGGTGAGCGCGAGCTCGTCGGCCTGGAGATCGCCCAGCTCGGCGGTGGCGTCGGCGATGGCCGCCTCGGCGCGCCGTACCTGGTCGTGAGCCTCGGCCAGTTGCCGGTTGGCCTCGTCGACCGCGGCCCTGGCCTCGCTGACGGTGAGGGCGTGGGCCGGCGAGGCCGACGACACCAGCACGCCGACTGCCATGAGCCAGACGATCGCCACCGTGGCCGCCAGCGAGGGCCCTGCCCCGCGCCCGGGCGCGGCACGCCGCACACGAGTCGGTAGGCACGGCGCCACACCCGCCGAGCGGTCGTGAGGTCCGCGCGGCAATCTGGCAGGCCGCACCGCGACCAAGGTAGCTGGCCGTGGGGGGCGCTTCATCGTCAGGAGCGGGTCCTGAGCGACCGGTATCGCCCGGCGCGGCACGGCCGGACCGCGCGGACCGCCGGCCGATACGGTGGCGCGAAGGCCACGGAGCGCTCGTCATCCACGCGTCCGTTCCGTGACGAACAGACCCAGGCCCGACGACGTCGGAGGATCTCGATGACCCATCTCATTCAGCTGCGGCACCTCGCCCTCGGGGCGATTCGCGACCCACAGTGGGTGGGCGCCACCAGCGGGCACCGTTAGGCCCGCGCCCCACCATGCCATCTGAACGGCCAACGCTGGGAGCCGACGACGTCCGGTCCCTGGCCGAGCGATGCTTCCTCCCCCTCGACCCGGCGCCCGGGCCCGAGAAGGTCGGCCTCGAGCTCGAATGGCTCACCATCTCCGCCCGTCATCCCGACGACCGCCTCGACCTCCACGGCCTGCAGCACGCGGCGGGTGCCGGGGGCGCGCTGCCGGCGGGCGGCACCGTCACCTTCGAGCCCGGCGGCCAGCTCGAGCTGAACACGTCGCCCGTCGTGGGCCTGGAGGCCGCCTGCGGCGCCGCCCACACCGACGCCCTCGAGCTCAGCCGGCGCATGGCCGAGGTGGGCGTGGCCCTCGTGCCCATCGGCCTCGACGCCTTCCGGCCGCCCAGGCGGGTGCTCAGGTCGGCTCGGTACGACGCCATGGAGGCCGCCTTCGACGCCAAGGGGCCCCACGGTCGCCGCATGATGTGCAACACCGCCGCGCTGCAGATCAACGTCGACCTCGGGCCGGGCGACCCCTCTGGCCGCTGGCGGCTGGCCCACGCCATCGGGCCCACGATGGTGGCCTGCTTCGCCAACTCGCCCTTCGGTGAGGAGGGCGGCACCGGTCGCCCCAGCGGATGGGTGGCGAACCGACTGGCCACCTGGTGGGGCATCGACCCCAGCCGCACCGCGGCGCCGGCGCTGGCCGACGACCCCGCCGAGACGTGGCTGCGCTACGCGTTGGCCGCGAACGTGCTCCTCATCCGGGGGGACGACCAGACCCTGCCGGTGCGCCACCCCTTCTCGTTCGCCGAGTGGATGACCGACGGGCATCCCGCGGGCTGGCCGACCGACGACGACTTCGCCTACCACCTCACCACCCTGTTCCCGCCGGTCCGACCGCGGGGGTGGCTCGAGCTGCGCATGCTCGACGCCATCGATGCGTCGATCTGGCCGGTGGCCGTCGCGGTGATCGTCACGCTGCTCACCGACCCCGAGGCGTCGGCCACCGCGGCTCAGGCCACCGCCGAGACGGCCGGCCTGTGGTCCGATGCCGCCCACCACGGCCTCGCCCACCCGGCCCTGGCCCGTTCGGCCGATGCCTGCTTCGCGGCCACCCTCGCCGCCCTGTCCCGCACCGCTGCGTCGGCCGGCCTGCACCACGCCGTCGCGCGCTACGCCGAGCACCACGTCGCCCGCCGGCGTTGCCCCGCCGACGATCGGCTGGACGAGTGGCACGCGTTGGGCCGACTCCTCCCGGGAGGCACACCCGGCGACGGGGAGGCGGCGTGGGCCAGTTGACACCGACCCGCGAGTCCATCGCCGACGCCCTCGCGGCCGCCCGTCGCCGCACACTGGCCCTCGTCGATGCGCTCGACCCGGACGAGCAGCGGCGCCAGCAGTCACCGCTGATGTCACCCGTGGTGTGGGACCTGGCCCACGTGGGCAACTACGAGGAGATCTGGCTGCAGCGCGCGCTGGGCGGCCCCCCGGCCGAGCGGCCCGAGTTGGACGACCTCTACGACGCGTTCCGCCACCCACGGGCCGACCGGCCCGCGTTGCCCCTCCTGGGCCCCGACGAGGCGCGCCGCTACGTGGCCGGCGTCCGGCGCCGGGTGCTCGACCGCCTCGACACCCTCGAGGGGGACGACCCGTTCGGCCCGGCCGGCGACCCGCTGCTCGCGGACGCGTTCGTCTACGGCATGGTGCTCCAGCACGAGCACCAGCACGACGAGACCATCCTGGCCACCCGCCAGCTCATGGGCGATCGCGCCGTGCCACCGGTGGACACCACCCCGGCGCCGCCACGCCGTACCCGCGCCGGTTCGGACCTCACCGCACAGGTGCTGGTGCCGGGCGGAGCCGTGGTGCTCGGCACCGACGCGGCCCCGTGGGCCTACGACAACGAGCGGCCCGCGCACCTCGCCGAGATCGCCCCCTTCCTGATCGACGTGGCGCCGGTGACCAACGGCGCCTATCTCGCCTTCGTCGACGACGGTGGCTACGACGACGAGCGGTGGTGGAGCAGCGCCGGCTGGGGCTGGCGCCACGAGGCCGGCCTCGAAGCCCCGCAGTACTGGGAGCGCTCCGGCGACACGTGGACGGTCCTGCGCTTCGGGGAGCGACTCGCGCTGGACCCCGACGAGCCCGTGCAGCACGTGTGTTGGTACGAGGCCGATGCCTACGCCCGTTGGGCGGGCCGGCGCCTGCCCACCGAAGCCGAGTGGGAGTGTGCCGCCGGCTGGGCGCCGGCGACGAACACGGCTCGCCGGTTCCCGTGGGGCGACGCCGAGCCCACCGCGGCGCACGCCAACCTCGGCCAGCGCCACCGGGGCCCGGCCGCCGTGGGCGCCTATCCCGACGGCGTGAGCGCGGTCGGCTGCCACCAGATGGTGGGCGACGTGTGGGAGTGGACCGCGTCGGACTTCACCCCCTATGCCGGCTTCGTGGCGTTCCCCTACCGCGAGTACTCCGAGGTGTTCTGGGGCACCGAGTACAAGGTGCTGCGGGGTGGCTCGTGGGCCACCGACCCGTCGGCGGTCCGCACCACCTTCCGCAACTGGGACTTCCCCATCCGCCGTCAGATCTTCGCCGGCTTCCGCTGCGCCGCCGACCTGTCCCCCGCCGACCTGTCCCGCGCCGACCGCTGAGGCCCACCATGTGCCGACTGGCCGCCTACCTGGGCCCCCCCACCACGCTGCAGGCCCTGTTCGTCGACCCACCTCACGGGCTGGCCCACCAGGCCTGGGCCCCGGAGCACCAGGCCAGTGGCACCGTCAACGCCGACGGCTTCGGCGTCGGCTGGTACGACCTCGACCGCCGGCCCGAACCGGGGGTGCACCGCACCACCGCACCGATGTGGGCCGACCGCTCCTTCGCCAGCTTCTCGGGCATCGTGGCCACCACCGCCGCGCTGGCCCTCGTGCGCGGCGCCACCGCACCCGCGCCCACCGAGGCGAGCGGAACCCCTCCGTTCACCCGGGGCCGCTGGCTGTTCGGCCACAACGGGGCGGTCGAGGGCTTCCGCGACGGCGTGGGCGCCCGGCTGCGTCGCCTCCTCACCGTCGAGCAGGAGTCGGCCATCCTCGGAGCCGCCGACTCGGAGGTGCTGTTCCACCTCGTCTTGGCCCGGCTCGACGCCGGCCGGGCCCCGGCGGACGCGCTCGTCGACGTGGTGCGGACGGTGGAGGAGCGGTCGGGAGGGCGCCTCAACCTGGTCCTCACCGACGGGTCCGGGCTGGCCGCCACCAGGGTGGGCGACTCGCTGTGGAGATGGGCCGACGGCGAGCGGGCCATCGTCGCCTCCGAGCCCTTCGACGAGCGGCCGGGATGGACGGAGGTGCCCGACCGGTCGGTGGTCAGCGCCGTCGCCGGCGTCGTCAGCGACACCCCGCTCGACAGCCTCCCCCCGAGCCCGTCGTGGTGAGCCACCGGGCTCGGTCCGAGTGAGCCGTACCGCGCGGCCCGAGATCCGACCGCCCACGACCCGTCACCGCCGATCCCCCTCCCGACCCGCACACCGACGAAAAGAGCCCCTCGCGTGACCACCCGCACGAGCAACCCCGCGATCTCGGTCGAGGTCCACCTGCAGCCCGCCGAGCTCGCGGCGGCCCTGCGCGCCGACGTGCGCGCCGGGCTCACCGCCTCGCCCAAGGAGCTGCCGCCGAAGTGGTTCTACGACCATCACGGCTCCGAGCTGTTCGACGAGATCACCCGTCTCGACGAGTACTACCCCACCCGGCGCGAGCGGGAGATCCTCCGCCGCGAGGCCGGCGCCATCGCGAGCTTCGGCGCCGACACCCTGGTGGAGCTGGGCTCCGGCTCGTCCGACAAGACGCGCCTCCTGCTCGACGCCATGGTCCGCGACGGACGGCTCACCCGCTACGTGCCCTTCGACGTCAGCGAGGCCTTCCTGCGCGAGTCCGCGGCCACCCTGGCCACGGAGTACCCCACCCTTGCGATCCACGCGGTCGTCGGCGACTTCGAGCGCCACCTGTCCACGCTGCCGGGCGGCGGCCGCCGACTGGTGGCCTTCCTGGGGGGCACCATCGGCAACCTGGCACCCGCCGAGCGCCGGGGCTTCCTGGCCGAGATGGCCTCGGTGCTCAGCCCCGGCGACGGCCTCCTGCTGGGCACCGACCTGGTCAAGGACCCCGAGCGTCTGGTGCGGGCCTACGACGACGCCCGGGGGGTCACCGCCGCGTTCGACAAGAACGTGCTGGCGGTCATCAACCGCGAGCTCGGCGCCGACTTCGACCTCGACGCCTTCGACCACGTGGCCCGGTGGGATGCCGAAGCCGAGTGGATCGAGATGTTGCTGCGCTCCACCCGGGACCAGCAGGTGCACGTGACCGCCCTGGGCCTCGACGTCGACCTCGCCGCCGGCGAGGAGGTGCGCACCGAGATCAGTGCCAAGTTCCGCCGAGACCGCGTCGCCCACGAGCTCGAGGCGGCGGGCCTGGCGCTCGACCGTTGGTGGACCGATGCCGCCGGCGACTTCGCCCTCAGCCTCAGCGTCGTTCGCTGACCGGCCGCTTCCGGAGGATGAACGCGGTCTGGGTGTGGTACGCCGCGTCGAGCACCTGCACCACCTCGAGCACCTCGCCCCAGCTCCTCACCAGGTGGTCGCGGTCGAAGTAGACCATGGCGTCCTTGTTCGACCGGTCGATCGACACCATCGAGAGGTCGTCGCCGAGCCGCCCCAGCAGCTCGCGGTTCTCGGCGGCCATCTCGTTGGTCCAATGGCCCCCCTCGGCCTGGGCCTGTGCGAGGCGCACGTACTCCTGGTCCTGGACCGTGAGGTAGAGGAAACCGCCCGGCCGGGTGACGCGGCGCAGCTCGAGCAGCCAGGTCTTGGCCAACTCGGAGATGTGGGTGAACACCGACCCGGCGTAGACGAGGTCGAAGGTGCCGTCCTCGAACGGCAGGTGGGGGAAGGTCGAGCAGGGGGCGAAGCGCAACGGCGGACTGAGGTTGGCCTCGCACCAGGCGATCGACTCGGCGTTGATGTCCACCCCCCACACCTCGTGCCGGGTGGCATGGTCGGCGAGGTGCCGGATGAGTCGACCGCCGCCGACGCCGAGCTCGAGCACGGTCCCCCACCGGTCGGGCGGGTAGCCGGCGGCACGCAGCGCCTCTCGCATGCCGTCGAAGTGCTCGTCGCCGACCACGACGTAGTCGTCGGGGTCGTCGACCTCGCGGAGGTGGTTCGGCGGCAGCGGGAGCCCGTCCGGGGCGATCGACGTGGAGCGCGTCGACGACACCGTCAGCGTCGCCGACTGGGGGTCGATCGGCATCACCTTGGCCACGATCGACGGCGACCGACGGATCGCGTCATCGACCTCGTGGCGACTCAGCCGCTCCAGCGGCCCCCGCAGCCGGGTCCTGATGAATCGACGGGCGGAAGGCATCGGGCGATGGTAGTGGCGGGTGTCAGCGCCGCTGGGCGAGGGCGCCCACCACGTCGACCAGGCGGTCGATCTCCTGCTGGGTGTTGTAGTAGTGCACCGAGGCCCGCACCATGTCGTCGAGGCCTCGGTCGGCGAGGTCCCACCGGCTCGAGGTGACCGTGGTGACCGACGTGTTGATCTGGGCCTCGCGGAGCGTCTGCGACAGGTCGGCCGCGGCCCAGCCGTCGACGGTGAACGTGACGATGCCGCACCGTCGCAGCCCCCGGTCGTGCACCGACACCCCGTCCACCTCGCCCAGCGCGGTGCGCAGGCCGGCGGCCAGGGCTGTCACCCGCTCGGCGATCGTGTCGAGCCCCAGCTCGAGCGCGTAGTCCATCGCGGCGACGAGCCCGAGCTTGGCTGCGATGCCCGTTTCCCAGAGCTCGAAGCGGCGGGCACCGGGTCGCACCTCGTAGCCGCGCTCGGTGGTCCAGGTGGCCCCGAACAGGTCGAGCACCGGTGGCTCGATCTGCTCGATGGCCCGATCGGACATCCACAGGAAGCCCGTGCCGCGCGGCCCGCGCAGGAACTTGCGGCCCGTCGCGCACAGCACGTCGCAGCCGATGGCGGTCACGTCGACGGGGAGTTGTCCTACCGACTGGCAGGCGTCGAGCAGGTACAGCACACCGGCCTCCCGGGCGACCGCGCCGATCTGCTCGGCCGGGTTGACGAGCCCACCCTGGGTGGGCACGTGCACGGCCGCCACCAGCCTCACCCGGTCGTCCAACAACTCGCGCAGCGCATCGACCGAGAACTGGCCATGCTCGTCGTCGGGGACCACCTCGATCGTCGCACCGGTGCGCTGTGCCACCTGCAACATGGCGATGACGTTGCTGGCGTACTCGGCCTTGGACACGAGGAGGCGGTCGCCCGGTTGGAGCCCGATGCCGTAGAAGGCGACGTCCCAGGCCCGGGTGGCGCTGTCGGTGAAGGCGATCTGGGCGGGGTGGCCGTTGACCAGCTGGGCCGCCACGTCGTAGAAGCGGTCGAGCCCCTCGGCGCGGATGGCCGCGGCCTCGTAGCCGCCGACGCGGGCCTCGAGCCAGAGGTGGTCGGTCATGGCATCGAGCACCTGGCGCGGCGGGAGGGCGGCACCGGCGTTGTTGAAGTGGGTCACGTGGGCGACGCCCGGCGTGTCGTGGCGCACCCGGGCCAGGTCGATGGCAGCCATGGGGACGATGTGTAGCAGCACCACCCGACTCGCGGTGATCCCCCTCAACTCGCCACGACGTCCACCGATGAGTATCCCAAGTGTCTCCGGACGATCGAGGTAGCCCGTGTTGATGGTCGCGATTGGTCTCGCAGTGGTCGCGTCGGTCGCGGGCCTGCTGGCCTACCGGGAGCACGGCGCACGGGCTCGCCTCGAGGCCGAGCTCAACCAGTTGGCCCACCACGACCGCCTCACCGGCCTCCCGAACCGCTCGGTGCTCGAGACCTGGGTCACCGACTGCCTCACCACCTCGCGCCGCAACACCGCACGCGCCGCGATCATGATCATCGACCTCGACCGCTTCAAGAGCATCAACGACACCTACGGCGCCGCGGTGGGCGACGAGCTCATGCGGGCGATCGTGGCCCGGCTGCGCACGGTCCTGCGGCCCGCCGACAAGCTGGTCCGCAACGCCGGGACGCAGTTCGTCATGCTGTGCCCCGAGATCCCCGACTCCACGAGCGCCCAGCAACTGGCCAGCCGGGTGATCGGTGCCATCCAGACCCCCTTCCAGGTCGAGCAGGACCTCATCTCCATGAACGCCTGCGTCGGCCTCACGGTGACCGACGAGCGCCTCAGCGACGTGAGCTCGGTGCTGCTCGACGCCGAGGTGGCCCTGCACAAGGCCAAGAGCGACGGCCCGGGCACCATCGCCATGTTCGAGCAGTCCATGCACGCCCGACTGACCCCCGCCAACGCCGGCCGGCGCCTCAGCGAGGCCCTCGAGCGGGGCGAGTTCCAGTTGCTGTACATGCCGATCATCTCGCTCGAGACCAACCGGATGACCGGGGTCGAAGCCCTGATCCGCTGGCTCGATCCCGAGCGCGGCCTGATCAGCCCCGGCGAGTTCCTGCCGGCCATGGAGGAGACCGGGCTGATCGTGCCGGTGGGCGAATGGGTCCTCAACGAGGCCTGCCGCCAGGCGCGTGCCTGGCAGGACGCCTACCCCCAGCTGGGCACCATCGACATCACCGTGAACGTGTCGGCCCGCCAGGTCGCCCAGAGCGACTTCCTCGAGGTGCTGGCCGAGGCCGTCCGCGCTCCCGACGGCGGGACCCCGCCGCAGCTGTGCCTCGAGGTGTCGGAAGCGGCCCTGCGCTACGACCTCGACTCGGCCTGGACCATGCTCCGCCAAGCCAAGGAGCTGGGGATCACCCTGGCCCTCGACGACTTCGGCAGCGGCTCCTCGTCGATCCAGTCGGTGCGCACCTTCCGGTCCGACGTGATGAAGATCGACCGTTGCTTCATCGCGGGCCTGGGCATGGCCCGCGAGGACACCGCCATCGTGGAGCTGATGATCGCCCTGGCCAACGAGTTGGGCATGATCACCGTGGCCGAAGGGGTCGAGACGCCCCAGCAGCTGGAGGCGCTGCGGCAGCTGAAGTGCCACCGGGCCCAGGGCTACCTGTTCGGTCACCCCGTGCCTCCCCAGGTGATCGAGGACATGCTCTACGACATCTCGCTCACCAGGACCCACGCTCCGGCACCCACGGCCCTGCCCAAGCGTGACCCCACCGTCGCCGCCGGCCCCGCCGAGGTGCTGCTGCCGGCCGCGGAGGCCGAGACCGCCGCCACCCCGCTGCCCACACGCTCGCCGGCGGTCGACATCCCGGTCCACTCCCCGGCCGCCTGGCCAGCTGGTGACACCAGCGCACCCGCGGCGGCAGCCGCGAACGGTGCCGACCCGACCCCGGATGCGCCGGTGCACCGCGACGCCCCTCGCCCACACCAGCCCCAGCCCCTGATGGCCCCCCGGCGCAAGGCCGGCGCCGCGGCCGCGGTCGCCGCCTCCGGCACGGTGGTGCCCCCGGTCAGCCGGGTCCCCCGCCGGCGCTCCGAGCTCGCCGGGTAAGCGCCGGCCACGGCCGGCGTGCGGAGGCAGCGGGGCCGCCCGGTAGCGGGCCCTGGGTGAGACCTAGGGTGTCGCCGTGGCCACGGTGGCGGACCAGGTCGAGGCGCTCGCCGAGCAGCATCTGACCGCGCGCGACCGCCGGAAGGTCCGTCGGGCGCTCGACCTGGTGCCCGATCTGTTGGTCGAGGGCACCGAGGTCGTGCTCCTGACCGACGGCGTCTACGGCGACGTGACCGGGCTGTTGGTGGTGACTCGCGGGAACCTGCTGTTCGTGGCCGAAGCGCTCGGCGACGTGGTGTGGGAGGAGCCGCGGTCCGAGGTGCGTCGCGTCGAGGTGGTCAGCGGCGTGGCCGGCTGGGATCTGCTGGTGACCACGGGTGCGGACACCCACCGGTTCGCGTCGGTGGGAGGCTCCCGATGGGCCGTGGAGTTGGCCACCGCGATCGACCCCGCATTCGAATGCGACGTCGACCTCGACGAACCCCTCGACGTCCGAGCGCCGCTCTGGTGCCCTGGCTGCGGCGCGGGGTATGTCGCCGGCCGCGTGTGCGCCGAGTGCGGCACGGCTCTGGTGGCCTCCGTCCCCGACCACGGCGATCTCCCGCTCGCCACGGGCATGAGCGGGGAGGCCGGCGTTGAGCCGAGCGGTGCCGTGTACGACGACCGGACGCCGCGACATGAAGACCTGGGGACGGTGCCGGCGTCGCCCGAGACCGTCCTGCAGGACGTGTCGTCGGCGCTGTCCTTCCTGGCCCACCACCACGTGCGCTCAGGGGCCCCAGGGACCCTCGTCGTCGACCGGGAGTACTGGGCGTGGTGGCGGATCGCCCTGGCGATCCTCCTCTTCCCGATCGGGCTCCTGGCGCTCACCGGCAGGGACCGCAGGTCGACGACCGTCATCGCTCGCCGAGGCGAGAACGACCGCGAGACGTCGGTGGCACTGTCGGGCATGATCTCGCCGTCGGTGCTGCTGTGCGTGGAGGACGTCGTGGACGGCCTGCGAACCGCCTCCGGCGACGATTCCGTCACCTACGCGTTCGACTCGTGGACCCCGTCCGAGCGGGAGAGCCTCGCGGTGCGCCTCGTCCGCGACGCCATCCCCCACACCTGGAACGGCACGGACCTCGTCGTCCCGCTCGCCCACGAGGCCGCGGTCGACACCATCACCGACACGGTCGAAGCCGACACTGATGCGAGGACGCGGCACTGCACGGGGTGCGGGCATCCCGTCGCCCCCGGCAAGAACTTCTGCACACAGTGCGGCGGCGCCCTCGCGCCGGCGCCCTGACCCTGCCGGCGGCGCCTTCGCGCACCGTGATCGTTGTCGACGGTCGGGTTGCCGGCGGCTGACCTGCCACGCGCTCAGCCCTCGCCGGTGCCGAGGCCACCCTCAACTGGGTGATCACTGTCGTCAAGCACATCTGGGCAGCGTGAGCAGGGACGACTTGTCAACCTCCACCGCTCGGCCCCGGTAGGTCGGTGACGAACGCCGGGACCGCCTGTCCCGACTTCACAAACGCGAAGACCAGGATCCTGTGGGCCCTCACCGTCATCTCCAGCGTCGTTTCACCAAAGTCGAACCTCTGGACGAAGTCATCGACCGACCTGAGTGCTGGAAGCACCTCGGTGGCGAATCTGTGGGATGGGTCTGGGCCGGGGCCGTTCAGGTCCGGATCAGCGATGTCGAGCTCCGAGAATACGAACGCCAGCAGCTGAGCCGGGATGGTGTTGTCGGACGCATCGACGATGGCAACAGCGCCACGCGAAAAGTCCGATTGCGTTTGCCCGAGGACGTACACCGACGCGGTCGGGGCCACCTGGCCACCGAACGCACCGCCGACGTCGTTCGCGGGCATGCCAGAGTCGAGGCCTCGCGGCACCGACAAGGCCGGGAACGTCGTGCTGGCGAGGTCGAGGTACTCGGCGACGGTCGCAGCGTACGGTTCGAGCTCAGCGACTTCCTGATCCGGGTCAGGAGCATTTGTGGTTGTCGGGGCTTCGGACGTTGACGTCGAGGTCGACGGGGTCGAGCTCGTCGGCAAGATCGCGGCCGCATGCCCCCCACCCCCGCAGCCTGCGACGAGGAACAGCACGAAGAGGACCGAAACACGCTTCATCCAACCTTGGTCCATGTGCCGCACCCGCTCGACTCGAACGCGACGTCGGTTGAGGCGATGTCGACGACGCTCTGCCCTTGGACGTTGTTGTTCGTGATGATGTCCCCGAACTCGCCGGACACACCCGAGAGACGAGC
The DNA here is from genome assembly GCA_964635055.1 of uncultured Microthrixaceae bacterium. Classification (GTDB taxonomy): domain Bacteria; phylum Actinomycetota; class Acidimicrobiia; order Acidimicrobiales; family DATDAH01; genus JAEUJM01. The sequence continues at coordinate 43,923 of CAZWMT010000052.1, forward strand.
CCAGTAGCAGAACCCGCCGCCGTCGTTTCGGTAACGGCCTGGCTGGATGTCCGAACCGACCAGGAGGATGCCGTCAGTGAACTGGCTGGCCTCGGCGTTGCCGATCAGTTCCTCGAGATAGGCCGCTCGGCCCTCGATCTCAGCCTCGCTGTCCGCGATAGCGGCTTCGCGGTCGTCGAGCTGCGCCTTGCGGTCATCGAGCCTCTCCGCTCGCTCATCGAGACGGTCCTGCGCCTCCACTACCGTCTGGTCGGCCGCATCCTGCGCCGCTGCGATCTGATCCTCGGCGGTCGATTCCGCGGCCGCTATCTCGTCGCGGGCGGCGTCGCGCTGTTCTGTCAGCGCCGCGATCTCGTCGTCCTTGTCCGACACGACACCGGAGAGAACACCGAACATCACCACCGCGGCGACAAAGAACACCATCGATGCTCCCACTGCCACCCAGAACTGCCAACCAGCCGTCGACGGGGTCCATCGGTGAGATGGCGCTACGGCGGCCGACGGGGTCGGCCCAGACACTGTGGGCGTCGCGGGTGGCGGCGGATCGGCGACGCCGGCGTCATTCGTCGGGTCATCATCGGGAGGGGCGTACCACTTGCCGTCCGCCCCCAGCGTCCAACCTGTCGCCGCCATCTGCTCCGGCGGATACCACCTGTGGTCGCTCGCTTCGACCCAGTCGTCACCACCAGGTGTGTCGCTCATCGCTGCCCCCCTCTATTCATCCCCGAACTGAATCTACCGCGAGCGGTCATATACACATTTGTACATCGCCCTTGACGACGCAATCACTCCCTAACGCCCTTGACTCCCCTCATTCTCAGTAGCCTCGACCAGCTCCTCCGATGGTGTCCCCGGCAAGCAGGAGCTCAGCTCCCGAAAGTGACCATCCAACTCGACCACCGCCCCCGGAACGTCTCAGATCCAAATCCCGGCAGCGCCGCTCTGCGCCGGCGTCGGAACCGGCTGGGCGGTGCGTCGGCAGACCACGGGAACCGGCTGGGCGGTGCGAGACTGGGTTCGCGGCGAAGGTGAGGGGCAGGGATCATGAGTTGGACGCACGATCCAGGTGACGGCAGCGTCAACCCACGGAAGGAGCGGGTGTACCCGCCGAGGCTGCCCGGTGCCGTGCCGAACCTGACCACCCTCGGCCGAGTCGAGGCGTCACAGCGCCTGGCGATGTTGATGGCGTCACGGGGGGCAGTGGTCAATGCCCAGGGCCCGACTGGGGTGACCGGGTACGTCTCGGTGTATCAGAGCCCGTCGATGGTGCTCGGCTTGCTCCTGCTGGTGTTCTGCTTCTTCCCGGGCGTGCTCTACCTGCTCCTCGGCGGCAGCACGGTCAACGAGCCGTTCTCGGTCGCCTTCACGCCCGTGGAGGGTGGTACGGCGGTGGCGTTCAGCGGACAGGGAGAGGGCCTCACCGAAGTCAGCTGGGCGATCACGCAGCTCCCACCGTTGGTGCGCTGATCCCTGAGAGGTTCACTCCCGGTTGACGGGTGAGATGTCGGGTGGCCGCCTTGACGAGGTGGTGCCGCCAGGGCAGCCCAGCGAGACGTCCCCCCGTTCGGGCCATTCCTGTCAGACCCCCTTCGTACGATCAACCCATGTCCGATCCGGTCGCCGAGAGCCGACAAGCGCTGGAAGGGCTCGCCGGTGAGGACCGGCGGGGATGGTCCGCCGCGGCCCGCGCCGACCGGGTGCGCGACCTGGCCGGGCTGGCCGAACGCACCCAAGCCGCACTGCTACAGGCGGTCGTCGAGTGGGACGCCGGTGACGACTGGGCCCTCGACGGGCAACTCTCCGCGCCCAGTTGGCTGGCCTGGCAGGCGCCCATGACCAAGACCACCGGGTCCCGCCTCGTCGACGACGCCCGCTTCGCGGCCCGCCACCCCGACATCGCCGCGGCCCTCGCCGACGGGGCCATCACCGGTGCTCACCTCACCGCCATGGCCCGCGCCGAACACCACCACGAAACCGAGTTCGACCTCTGCCAGGACTCCCTCCTCGAGTCGGCCCGCGACATGTGCCCCACCGACTTCGCCGCGGTGTGCCGCAACTGGGCCCACCTGGTCGACGACCGCGCCCCCCGAGACCACACCCGCCGCGGGTTCCGCATCCGCGAACTCCTCGACGGCTGGGGTGTCCCCGACGGGCTGTTGGACCCCGAGACCGTCGCCCTGTGGAAACGCTGCGCCAAAGACCTCGCACCCCCCGACCCCCCCGACCTGCCCGAAGGGCCCCGCACCGCCAACCAACGCGGCGCCGACGCCTTCGCCGACCTGTTGCGCCGCCACCTCCGCGGCCACACCGGCGACGCCCCCTCCACCACCGCCGATGTCGTGGTCGACTCCGACACCCTCACCCGCCACCGCTTCGCCAAGTTCCTCCACCCCGACCAGCGGGTCCCCCACGACCCCAACTGGGAGACCAGCCGCATCGACGGCCTCCCCCTGGGCCTACGCGACGCCGAACGGCTCCTGTGCGACAGCCCCATCGGCGCGCTCATCGTCGACCGGACCGGCGAGATCCTCGACGTCGGCCGCCAAGACCGCTACTACAACCGGGCGCAACGACGCGGCATGGCCCGCCGCGACGGCCCATGTTGCCCCTGGCCCGGCTGCGACCGACCCTACGAATGGCTCGACGGCCACCACCTCGACTTCTGGCACGCCCACCACGGCGACACCGACATCGACCGCGGCTGTTTGCTCTGCCGCCGACACCACGTCCTGGTGCACAACGGCGGCTGGACCTTCGCACGCGACCCCGACACCGGCATCTACACCGCCACCAGCCCCGACGGCCGCACCTACACCAACGACCCCCGCACCAAACACCAACCCCCACCAACCACCACCAACACCAACACCAACGCCCGAGCCCCCGCCCTCTGCTGAACTCGGCGGGCGAGTGTCCTCCACCTCGAGGGCAGAGCCCCGACGTCGGCCATCCCGGCTACGCCACAGGCCGGCGACGGCGATCGCCAGCAACGTCACGACCCTGATCGCGACCCATGCTCCCGAAGCCGCGGACGAAGACGACGCGGGCGGCGACGTCGCGTCCGGCGTCGCCGCCGCGACGTCACCCGGGGATCGGGCGAGCGGATTCCCTCTGGCAGGTGCATGCCACCAGACGAGGCCGACGAGCAACGTGAACAGGCCAAGCGGTATGAGTCCCGTGGCGTGGTGGGGTTTGGGTCCACCGTTGGCTGAGCCACCGG
>CAZWMT010000053.1:0-28551 GCA_964635055.1 uncultured Microthrixaceae bacterium
CGACCTCTCGTCGCTGCGCTACATCATGTGGGGCGCCACACCCGTCACCGCGAGCGTGGCCGAGACCGTCACCGCCCGCACCGGGGTGCGCTGGATGCCGGCCTACGGCGCCAGCGAGCTGCCCGTCATCGCCTGCAACCCCGTGGCCGACCCCGACGCCTGGCGGCTCGACTCCGCGGGCCTCCCCGCCCCCGACGTCGAGCTACGGGTGGTCGACCTCGACAGCCGGGCGGTGCTCGAGCCGGGCGGGACCGGCGAGATCCAGGCCCGCAGCCCCTCGGTCATGGCCGGCTACCTGCCGGACGAGGCCAACGCCGACGCCTTCGAGGACGGCTGGTACCGCACCGGCGACATCGGCTGGCTCGAGCCGGACGGCTGGGTGCACCTCACCGACCGCTCGAAGGAGATGATCAAGGTGAAGGGCTTCCAGGTGGCCCCCGCCGAGCTCGAAGCCGTGCTGCACGGCCACCCGGCCGTGGTGGATTGTGCGGTCTTCGGGATCCCCGACACCCTGGCCGGCGAGGTGCCCGTGGCCGCGGTCGAGATCGATCCCGCCAACCCGGTCGACGCCGCCGCGCTCCAGCAACTGGTGGCCGACACCCTGGCGACCTACAAGCAGGTGCGCCATGTGGTGATCGTCGACGCCATCCCCCGCCTGCCCTCCGGCAAGGTGCTGCGACGGGTGCTGCGCGACGAGTGGGCGCCCGTGCTGTCCGATGTCGACGGCACCGCCTGATGGACGAGGCGGCAACCACGAGCACCGCGTGGAGACGGGTGCCACGCGGCGGCGATGGCGCCGGGTTCGGAGCCACCGCCACCGGCGGCAGGGCCGGGTTCGGGGCCGGGTGCGGGGCCGAGTTCCGGGCCACGGCCACCGGCGGCGGCCGGTCACGCTGATGGACGTCCGCCTGTCCCCGGAGCAGCACGCGCTCCGAGATGCCGCCCGGCAGGTCGTCGACCGGCTCGGCCCCAGGACCGTCGGGGCCCTGAGCGACCGCGAGCGCACCGCCAAGCTCGACGCCGCGGTCGACGCGACCGGCTGGCGAGAGCTGCGGACCGCGGCCGACCGCGACGCGCCGCTGGCCTCGGGCGTCGAGGTCGGCATCGTCGCCGAGGAGCTGGGGCGAGGTGTGGCCGACGCCGCGTTCGTCGGGCCGACGATGGCCGCCGAGCTCCGGCGCCTGGTCGGCGCCCCGGCCGCGACCTCGGCCGAGACCGTTGCCCTCCTGCCCGACCTGTCCGGCCCGGCGCTCTCCGGCCCCGACGGGGAGGCCCTGGCCGGCCGGGCCGTCGCCATCGACTCCGTGAACGCCAGGGCGGCGCTCGTGCTCGTCCCCGTCGCCGGCCGCTACACGCTGGCGTCCGTCGCGCTGGCGGGTCGGGTCGACGACGCCGCCGCCGTCGTCGACCTGACCCGGCCGGCGCAGGCGCTCGCCGCCGGTCTTCCGGTCACGCCGCTGCCCGATCAAGCCCGTCCCCTCACCGCCGACGCCCTCACCGGGTGGACCGCGCTGGGACTGGCACTCAGCGCCGCCGACCTGGTCGGCACCATGGCCGGCGCCGTGGAGCTGGCCCGGGCCTACGCCGCCGAGCGCCAGCAGTACGGGGTGGCGGTGGGCTCGTTCCAGGCCGTGCAGCACTTGCTGGCCGACGCCTTCGTCGCCACCGAGGGGTCGCGCAGCGCCGCCCTGCACGCCGCCTGGGCGGTCGACGCGCTCGACCCCGACGAGGCCCTCGCCGCAGCTGCGGCGGCGAAGGCCTACGCCACCCGGGCGGCCCGCGACGCGTGTGAGACCGCCATCCAGGTGCACGGCGGCATCGGCAACACCTGGGAGTGCCTGGCCCACGTCCACCTGCGCCGGGCGCTCGTGTCGGGCAGCCTCCTCGGCGACGTCGGCGCCAACCTGACCCGGGTGCTGGCCCACCACGGCATCGGGGCCGGCCCGTGACCAGGATCCGCCGAACTGGCGCCCGATCCTGTCGTCAGGGCGACGCAATCGGGCGCCAGTTCCCTTCGCCGGCAGCACGCCCGGGCCGTTTGCCGCGGAGCGTGGTCAGCGAGCCGAGTCCGTCAATTCTCGAGGCAATAGCCCCCGGAACCCGGCCCCTATTGCCTCGAGAATGCGCAGCCACACGGTTCGCGGGCACGGAGCGTGACAGCGGAGACGGCCGGCCCCCGTCTTCGCGGCCGTTGGCCGACGCGAGTCGACGGGGCGCGTGCACAAGGCGGTCCACGCGTGCGCCTGCTGTCCGAATCGAACGCCTGGAAGGAGGTCACCGTGGACTTCGGTGACTCGCCGGACGAGGCCGCGTTCCGGGCCCGCCTCCGCGACTGGCTCGAGGACAACAACCCGGACCTGGGCACCTCGTCCACCTCGGACGCCTACTGGGAGGGCCAGGCCGCCTGGCACCAGTCGCTCTACGACGCCGGCTTCTTCGGCCTGACCTGGCCGGTCGAGATCGGCGGCCACGGCCTGCCCAGCGTCTACGACGTGATCGTGGACGACGAGTTGGCCGCCGCCGGCGCGCCCCCCCGACCGAGCCTCGGCTACCTGGTGCAGGGCATCCTCCACCACGGCAGCGAGGACATCCGCGGCCGCTTCCTCCCCGGCATCGTCAACGGTCGTGACCGCTGGTGCCAGGGCTTCAGTGAGCCCGACGCCGGGTCCGACCTGGCCGGCCTGCGCACCCGGGCCGATCTCGACGGCGACGAGTACGTGATCACCGGCCACAAGGTCTGGACCAGCTACAGCGACCTGGCCGACTGGTGCCTCGTGCTGGCCCGAACCGACCACGCCGCGGCCAAGCACAAGGGCATCTCCGCCTTCGCCGTGGCGATGCACCAGCCGGGCGTCGAGCAGCGACCCCTGAAGATGATCAACGGCATCACCCGCGAGTTCGGCGAGGTGCTCTTCGACGGGGCCCGCGTCCCCGCGGCGAACATGATCGGCGGGCCCGGTGAGGGGTGGCCGCTGGCCATGACGGTGGTCAGCCACGAGCGTGAGCCCGGCGAGCTGGGGTACGTGGCCCGCTACCGCAAGATCGTGAAGGAGCTGGCCCGGCAGGTGCGCGACCACCCCGACGGTCACGGGCCCGAGCAGGTCCGCGACCTGGCGTGGGCCGCGGTGGAGGCCGAGATGCTGCGGCTGCACGTCTGCCGGCGCCTGTCCGACCGCCTCGACGGCGTCACCCACGGGCCCGAGGGCTCCGTGGACAAGCTGCTGATGACCCAGGTGGAGCAGGCGGTCGGTCACGCCGCCCTGTCCGTCGGCGGCCTGCCCCACCACGCACCCGACGGGCACCCAGACGAGCAGCACGACGAGCGGGACCACGAGCGGGACGACGACACCTGGTTGCGGGTCTACCTCTACAGCCGGGCCCAGAGCGTGATGGGCGGCACGTCGCAGATCCAGCGCAACCTGGTCGCCACCCGCATCCTGGGGTTGCCCCGATGACCGCATCGTGGGTCACGCTGATGACCGCCATGACCATCTACCCCACCGCTGACCCGAGGAGCATCTGAGTGGACTTCGAGCTCACCGACGAACAGCACGCGCTGCAGGAGGTGATCCACGACCTGGTGGACAAGGAGTGCCCGCCGGCGCTCGTGCGCGCCGTCGTGGAGGGCGACGACGACGGCGCCTCCTTCTGGAGCACCCTCGTGGACAACGAGTGGACGGGTCTGGTCGTGGCCGAGGCCGACGGGGGCTCGGGCGCATCGGCGGTGGAACTGGTCATCGCCCTCGAGCAGCTCGGCTGGGGTGGCGACCCCACCCCGTTCCTGGCCACCACCAGCCAGTTCGTGCCGTTGATCCAGGCGAGCGCGGACGACCACCAGCGCCACGACCTGTTGCAGGCGGTGTGCGAGGGCCGATCGGGCACGGTCGCCTTCTCGGCCGACACCGTGCGGGCCGAGCCCGACGGCGACGGCTGGCGCCTGCACGGCACGGCCCCCCACGTCTTCGACGGCGACCGGGCCGACGAGGTGGCCGTGGTCGCGGCCACCCCCGCCACCCCCGCCACCCCCGCCACCGCCACGTCCCCCGGCGGCCTCGGCGTGTTCGTGGTGGCGTCCTCCGAGCTCACCACCACCCGCGAGGCCACCTTCGACGGCTCGCTGCACCTCGGCTCGGTCACCTTCGACGGCGCATCGGTCGGGGCCGATCGGGCGCTGCTGGGGCCGGACAGCAACGGGATCGACGAGACCCATGTCGCTCAGGCCGGAGAACTGGCGGTCACCGGGCTGTCGGCGGTGATGGTCGGCGCCTGTCAACGGGTGTTCGACCTCGTCCTCGACCACGTGAAGCAGCGCAAGCAGTTCGGCGTGCCGATCGGCTCGTTCCAGGCCGTCAAGCACATGGCGGTCGACGTCTACGTGGCCATCGAGCGGGCGCGGGCCCTGTGCCAGTTCGCCGCCCTCACCATCGCCGAGGGCGACGAGCGCCGCCACGTGGCGCCGTCGATGGCCAAGGCCGCGGCCGGCGACTGCCAGCGCCTCACCGCCAAGCACGGCATCCAGCTCTTCGGTGGGCTCGGCTTCACCTGGGAGAACGACCTGCAGCTCTACCTGAAGCGGGCCAAGGCGGGCGAGCTCCTCCTCGGCACCAGCAGGGAACACCGGGCCCGGGTGGCCCGATCGACGATGGCCGACTCGATCGCGCAGGCCCGCGCCGAGCAGGAGGAAGCCCGATGAAGCTCACCTTCGACGACGCCACCGAGGCCTTCCGCCGGGAATTCTCGTCCTGGCTCGACGAGCACGCGCCCGACCCGGCCACCACCGGCGAGCGCTCGTTCTCGAGCGCCGACAGCCCCGCGTGGTCGCGCGAGTGGCAACGCACGCTGTTCGACGCCGGCTGGCTGGTCCCCGGGAACCCGCCCGAGTTCGGCGGCCGCAACGCCTCGCTCATCGAGCAGTTCGTCCACCTCGACGAGCTGGACCGCCGGCGCATCGACATCAGCTTCAACCCACAGGGGCTCGGCATCATCGCCCCGTCGCTCCTGGTGTTCGGGACCGACGAGCAGAAGCGGCGATGGGCGGTCCCCATCCTGCGGGGCGAGATCACCGCCGCGCTGGGCATGAGCGAGCCCGACGCGGGCTCCGATCTGGCCGGCCTGCGCACCCGGGCCGTGCGCGACGGCGACCACTTCGTGGTCAACGGCCAGAAGGTGTGGACCTCGGGCGCGCACGACGCCGACATCATCCTCACCTTCGTGCGCACCGACCCGGACGTGCCGAAGCACAAGGGCATCAGCGTGCTGGTCGTGCCCACCGACTCCCCCGGGCTCACCCGGCGACCGTTCGGGTCGATCGTGTCGCCGGACGACAAGGACTTCAACGAGGTGTTCTTCGACGACGTGTCGGTGCCCGCCGAGAACCTCGTCGGCGAGCTCAACCAGGGGTGGCGGGTGGCCAACGGCTCGCTCGGCCACGAGCGGGCCATGCTGTGGCTCAACTTCGCCTCGAGCCTCGACTACACGCTGAAGTGGGGCGCCGCCACCCTCGACGATCACGGCCTGGCCGACGACCCGCTGGTGCTCGACTGGTACGCCACCCTGGCCATCGACGCCCAGGCGCTGCGCCTGCTCGGCTACCGGACGTTGGCCAAGACCCGGCGTGGCATCGAGGCCACCGAGCAGTCGATCCTGAAGCTCCTCGGCTCGGAGGCGAGACAAGCCGCCGACCTGGCGCTGCTCGAGTCGCTCGGGCCCGACGGCCTCGACCCGGTGACCCCGAGCTCGCCGCCGGCGCCGCTGCAGTCCGACGTCCACCGCACGCCCTGGATCGACATGTACCTGCGCAGCTTCGCCGGCACCATCGCCGGCGGCACGAGCCAGATCCAGCGCAACATCATCGCCGAGCGGGTGCTGGGCCTCCCCCGCTGACCCGGCTCACCGTCCGGCCACCTCGTCGGCCCGCGACGTCAGAGAGGCAGGAGGGACGGAAGCCCGCGGGCGGCGAGCAGCTGTGTGCCCAACTCCCTCGTGAGGGTGCGGGCATCGCCGAGGAGACCGTCGAGCACGAGCACCCGCCGCACGTGGCGGTGCAGGGGGTGCTCGGTGGTGAAGCCGACGCCGGCCAGCACCTGCTGGGCGTGGCGCGCCACCGTGCGGGCGCTGCGGCCGGCCACGGCCTTGGCGATCGCCGCGGTGAACGGGGTGCCGTCGTACCACGCGCCCTCGGCCGCGGCCTCGGCGGACTCGACCGCCACCAGCGCCTCGGCCAGGCGGTGGCGCACCGCCTGGAACGAGCTGATCGGCACCCCGAACTGGATGCGTTCCAGGGCGTGGGCGCGGGCCAGCTCGAGCATGGCGCGGGACGCGCCGACCAGTTCGTGGGCCAGGGCCAGCCGACCCCGGGCGACGGCGTCGGCCCAGGGCACCTGCTCGACGACGGATCCTGCGGTCAGGACCACCGCGCACGACACCTCGCCGAGCCCGAGCGCCGGATCGAGCCCGTCGACCGCTCGTACCGCCAGGGCGCCGGCATCGATCGCGACGGCAACCGCCTCACCCTCGAAGCGGGCCGCCACGATCGTCGTCTCGTGACGGTCGAGGGCCGCCGTGGCCAGGCCGTCGATCCGCAGCTGCTCGCCCAGGAGCACCGCCGGCGGGTCACCCGACCCGAGCCGGGGCAGCAGCACGGCGCTGGCCGCGGCATCGGTCTGCAGGGCGTCGAACCCGCCGTCCAGCAGGCCCTCGGCCAGCACCAGGTCGAGCGCCCCCGAGGCCGCGTTGGCGGCGCCCTGCGCGGTGAACAGGGTGGCGACGGCGGCGTGGGGATCGTGGCGGAGGGCGTCGAGCCAGCCCAGGGCGGCGAGCTCGGCGTCGAGCGCGGCGCCGGTGTGCGCCTCGGTGGCGTGGGCCAGGCTGCGCTCGAACAGGGCCAGGTCGTCGCCCTCGATCATCGGTCCGACCCCCAGTGCGGCAGCCGGCCCGAGTTGGCGCCTGATTCGGTCGCCGGGACGACAAGATCGGGCGCCAGTTCGGCACCCGCTGGCCAGCAGGTCATCGGTCCGACCCTACGTCCAGCAACCGGCCCGAACTGGCGCCTGATTCGGTCGCCAGGACCGCCGGATCGGGCGCCGGTTCGCTGACATGGGCGGTCATCGGTCGGGGCCCAGGTCGAGGAGGCGGCGGGCGATGATGTTGCGTTGGATCTCGGCGCTGCCCCCGTAGATCGTCGCCGCCCGGGAGTACAGGAACTCGGACCGCCAGTGGGCGGCCTCGGCGTCGTCACCCAGGATGACGTCGTCGCGCAGGCCCGCGGCGGCCAGGTCGAACACGGCCTGCTCCGTGGTGGCGACCAGCACCTTGTCGATCGAGGTTTCGGGCCCGAGGCGATCGCCGGCGTCGAGGCGGTGCTGGGTGGCGCGTGATCGTGCCCGGAAGGTGAAGACCTGCTGGAACACCTCACCCACCTCCATGGGGTCGAGCGCCCCCTCCGGCGCGGCTCCCAGCAACTGCGACAGGCGGCGGTGCAGCAGCGCCCCGCGATGCCACAGGGCGGTGCTGCGCTCGAAGGGCAGCAGGTCCATCGCGACCGCCCAGCCCCGGCCCTCGTCGCCCAGGGTGCGCTCGACGGGCACCACCACGTCGTCGAAGAAGACCTCCGAGAACTCCTCGACGCCGTGCATCGTCTCGAGGGGTCGCACGGTGATGCCGGGGCTGTCCATGTCGACGAACAGCGCGGTGATCCCCCGGTGGGCGGAGTCCGGCGTGCCCGTGCGCACCAGCAGGACGCAGCGCTGTGCGTACTGGGCCAGGCTGGTCCAGACCTTCTGGCCGGTGACCTGCCAGGCACCGTTCACGGCCGTGGCCCGACACGACAGCGCGGCCAGGTTGCTGCCCGTCCCGGGCTCCGAGAAGCCCTGGCACCAGGTCTCGTCGCCGCGCAGCAGTCGGGGCACCATCTCGGCGGCCAGCTCGGGCCGGGCGTAGTCGATCATGGTGGGTGCCAGCACCTCGGTCATCGAGTACAGGCCCGGCTCGACGAGGTCACGCGAGGTGAGCGCCTCGCCCAGGTAGCCCCGCAGCAGCGTCGAGCCCTCGATGCCACCCACCCGCTCGGGCCAGCCGTGACGCATCCAGCCGGCGTCGAAGGTGAGGCGCTTCACCGTCGCCAGGTGCGCCATCTGCTGGTCCAGGGTGCCCGCGCCGTCGTACCCGGGGGTGAGCTCGCCCAGGTGCTCGTCCAGCCAGGCGTCGAGGCCGGTGCGGAACTCGTCCAGGTTCACGACGCCAGGGCGGGCATCAGCTGCCGGCCGACGGCGGCGGGCGGGTGGGATCGTGGGGGCGGCCCGAGTCGCGGCCGCCGCTGCGGCGCAGGAAGGTCATCGAACGGGTGCGCAGGCGCCACCCCGCCGCAGTCCGCCGATAGGTGTCGGTGTAGTACCCGATGCGCAGGTCGTGGTCGGCCTGGTCGACGAAGCACAGCGGCTGCTCGCCGGTGCCCTCGTCGCCGTCGAGCTCGAGCGCCGGCGTCCCGGTGAGGAACAGCCCCTTCGGCGCCGCCGCCACCAGCGTGGGGAAATCGGCCAGCGGATAGGTGTCACCGAAGGCGCTGTAGGTACCGTCCGGCGTGAACACCTGCACCACCGCCTCGACGTCGTCCTTGGTCATGGCCACGGCGTAGCGCGCCAGCAGCTGCTCGATCTCGATCACGTCGTCGATCGGGGCCGCGCCCATGTCAGTCCTCCTCGTAGCCGTAGACGACGTGCACCGTCGGCGTGGTGGGCACCGACTGGCAGGTGAGCACCCAGCCCTCCTCCACCTCGTCCTCGGTGAGCGCGTTGTTGACGTGCATCCTGGCGGCGCCGTCCACCAGCATCGCCATGCACGTGGCACAGCTGCCGGACTCGCACGACGAGGGCGCCGACATCCCGGCCTGGCGAGCGGCCTGGAGCAGGGTGGTGCCCGGGTGGTGCGTGGTGGTCTCGGTGCGACCGTTGAGCTCGATGGTGATCTGCGCCGGGCCGGCGTCGACGCTCGTGTCGTCCGCCGCGATCGGCGGGCCCGGGTCGGCCCCGGGGGTGAAGCGCTCGATGTGGATCCGGTCGGCGGCCACGCCGCCGGCGGCGAGCGCCCCCTCGACGAGATCCATGAACGGGGTCGGACCGCAGAGGTAGACGTCGGCATCGTCGGCGCCTGCGGCGTACGCTGACACCGAGTCGGCGTCGAGGTAGCCACCGGCCGCGTCGAGATGGTGGTGCACCGTGAACCGGTCGGGGTGGGCGGCCGCCAACTCGTCGAGCGCGGCGGCGAAGATCACCGAGTCGCGGTCGCGGTTGGCGTAGAGCAGGCGGATCGGGCGGTCGGTGGTGGCCAGTGCGGACTTGACCAGGGAGAACACCGGCGTGATGCCGCTCCCGCCGCCGAACAGGACCAGGTCGCCCGCGCCCCTGGCCTCGGAGAGGCAGAACACGCCGGCGGGGAGGGTGACGTCGATCTCGTCGCCGGCGGACAGGTGGTCGAGCAGCCAGTTCGACGCGAGGCCACCGGGCACCCGCTTCACGGTGACGACCAGCGCCGGGTCGACCTCGGGCGCCGACGACATCGAGTAGCAGCGCAGCACGGGCTCGTCGCCGATGGGGCAGCGGAAGGTGCAGAACTGACCCGCCTGGTAGGTGAACGCCTCGCGCAGGTGGTCGGGCACGTCGAGCACGATCGACGCCGCGTCCGCGGTCTCCGCCACTGTGCCGGCGACCCGGAGCGTGTGGAACCCGTGGTCGCGCGCGGTGGCCGGCGCGGGCGACGGCGTTGCGGCGGCGGCCATGAGCACGCATGATAATCTAGTTCTCAGATGTGACACATGCTGTTTTTGCGCCCTCGCATCGGCCACCCTGGGGGAAGCGGGACCCATGTCTCGGACACATGTTCTCGGAGCACACGATGCTCGCCGGACACGAGGTTGCCGAGCCGCGGCCTTCGGGGGAGACACGTGACGGGGCGCGTGGTCGGACGACGCGACGACTCCCCGCCCACAGGGCGGGCCGAGGACGGGGACCGGCCGCGCTGGGCCCGCCGCCCGCTCCCCGACGACGTGGTGGCGCGCTACCTGGCCGAGGGGTGGTGGGACGACGCGAGCCTCGGCGAGATGGTGGCCGACGGCCTGCGCACCCTGCGAACCACCGCCTTCCAGGTGCACTCGAAGGTGCGCCCGTGGTCCGGCACCTTCGCCGACATGGACCGGGCGGCCCGCTCCCTGGCCGCCGGCCTGCGGGCCGACGGCGTCGGGGCCGGCGACGTGGTGATGGTGCAACTCCCCAACTGGGTGGAGGCCGGCATCACGTTCTGGGCGGCCGCCTACCTGGGTGCGGTGGTCGTCCCGGTGGTGCACTTCTACGGCCCCAAGGAGGTCGACTACATCGTCGGGGCCACGGCGCCCGCGGTGGTCGTCACCGCCGACCGCTTCGGCCACGTCGAGCACCTCGCGCTGTACGAGGACGTGCTGGCCCGTCACCCCGGGCCGCGTTGGCTGGTCGTCGGGGACACGCCGGCCGCGGCCCTCCCCCCGGGGGCGCGGGCGTTCGACACGATGCTCGGCGCCGCCCCCGTCGAGGGACCGGCCACCGTCGACCCGGACGCCCCCGCCCTCATCGGCTTCACCTCGGGCACCACCCGCGACCCGAAGGGCGTGGTGCACTCACACCGCACCATCGGGTGCGAGACCCGCCAGCTCGACTTCATGTTCCCGGGCGGAGGCCCGCCCCAGATCACCGGCGCCCCCGTGGGCCACTTCATCGGCATGCTCAACGCCTTCCTCGTGCCGCTGCTCCGCCGACGCGACGTGCACCTCATCGACGTGTGGGACCCCGCGGCGATCCTGCGCCTCATGGTCGAGGACGGGCTCGGGGTGTCGGGCGGCGCCACCTACTTCCTCACCAGCCTGCTCGACCACCCCGACTTCACCGACGAGCACCTGGCCCTGATGCCGTTCGCGGGACTCGGCGGGTCGACCGTGCCGTTCGCGGTGATGGAGCGGCTCGAGGGCCTGGGCATCGACGCCTTCCGGTCCTACGGCAGCACCGAGCACCCCTCCATCACCGGCTGTCGCCTCGACGCCCCACTGATCAAGCGCCAGACGACCGACGGGCACACGCTGCCCGGTGTGGAGCTCCGCCTCACCGAGGAGGGCGAGATCGTCAGCCGCGGCCCCGACTGCTGCATCGGGTACACCGACCCGGCACTGACCGAGCGGGCCTTCGACGACGAGGGCTGGTACTCGACCGGCGACATCGGCGTGCTCGACGAGGACGGCTACCTCACCATCACCGACCGCCTGTCCGACATCATCATCCGGGGCGGCGAGAACATCAGCGCCCAGGAGATCGAGGAGCTGCTGTTGGGGATGGACGCCGTCGCCGAGGCCAGCGTGGTGGCCGCGCCGGACGACCGGTTGGGCGAGCGGGCCGCGGCGGTGATCCGCATCCACGACGGCCGCACCGCCCCCACCCTGGACGACGTACGGGCCCACCTGGCGGCGCAGGGCCTGGCCCGCCAGAAGTGGCCCGAGTCGCTGCACGCGGTGGCGGACCTGCCCCGCACGCCGTCCGGCAAGGTGCAGAAGTTCAAGCTGCGCCAGCAGCTGCGTGAGGGTCGCCTCGGATGACCACACCCCCGACACCAACCGCCCCGACACCGACCGCCCCGACACCAACCGCCCCGGCAGCGACTGCCCCGACAGGAACGGGCCCCACATGAGCGAACGACGCACGGCCATCGTCACCGGTGGCGCGTCCGGGATCGGCCTCGCCATCGCCGAGCGCCTGGCCACCGACGGCGTGGCCGTGGCCGTGGCCGACCGCACCGGCGACGCCGCCGCCGAGGCCGCCGAGCGCATCACCGCCGCGGGGGGCACGGCCATCGCCGTCGCCCTCGACGTCGCCGACCGGGGACAGATCGACGCCGGGGTGGCCGAGGTCGCCGACCGCCTGGGCCCGGCGACGGTGCTGGTGAACAGCGCGGGGGTCGACGGGTTCAAGTCCTTCCTGAAGATCGACCGCGACACCTGGGACCGCATCATCGCGGTCAACCTCACCGGCACCTTCGACTGCTGCCAGGCGGTGGTGCCGGCCATGATCGACGCGGGGTGGGGCCGGATCGTCAACATCGCCTCGTCCAGCGCCCAGGGGGGCCAACCGTTCATGGCCCACTACGTGGCCACCAAGGCCGGGGTGATCGGGCTGACCAAGTCGCTGGCGCTCGAGCTGGGTCCCAAGGGCATCACCGCCAACGCCATATCGCCCGGCTTCGTCGACTCGCCCATGCTGCGGGCCTCCGAGGCCAAGGGCCGCCTGGGCGACAGCGTCGAGTACCACGCCGCCCGCACACCGGTGCGCCGCGTGGGCCAACCCGAGGACATCGCCGCGATGTGCGCCTTCCTGGTGCGCGACGAGGCCGGGTACGTCACCGGTCAGGTCATGGGGGTCAACGGTGGCCGGAACACCTGACGACCCCGCGGAGGCGGCGGCGCCGGAGCCGCGGCTCGCACCGCTCCCCCCGTCCGACTGGCCACCCGAGATGCGCGACGCGATCGCCGCGTTGCGCCCACCGGAGCCCCGCCACACCCTCTCGTCCGGGTCGGGGCGACCCAAGGCGTTGAACGCGCTCGGCACCCTCGCCCACCACCCCGCGCTCACGCAGGCGTTCAACACCTTCAACGGGCACGTCCTGTTGGCCACCACCCTCTCCCCCCGCCAGCGCGAGCTGCTGGTGCTGCGGGTGGCCGCGCGCCGCCGCTCGGCCTACGAATGGGCCCAGCACGCCGTGCTGGCCGGCGATGCCGACCTCGGCGAGGACGACGTGGCCAGGATCGCCATGGGCCCCGACGCCCCCGGCTGGTCGGCGCTGGACGCGGCCATGCTCCGGGCCGTCGACGAGCTGCTCGACGACGCGCTCGTCACCGACGCCACCTGGGCGGTGCTGGCCGCCGAGCTCGACGACCGCCAGCTCATGGACCTGGTGTTCACCGTCGGGGCCTACGACCTGCTGGCCATGGCCTTCCGCACCTTCGGTGTGCCCCTGGACGACGACCTGCGCCCCGACACCGCGCCGTGAGGCCCTGCCCTGACGTCTGCCCTGACGTCTGCCCTGACGCCCTGCCCTGACGCCCTGCCCTGACGCCCGGAAGGGACGCCCGGGAGAAGGAGGTTCTCCCCCTAATGCGAGCGTTCACTCACTTCTTCAAGATCGGGCCTCTCGCACCTGTAGTAGTACCCTCTCAGCCATGAGCGCGGACGAGCCGGCACCGGCCAACGAGGACGACGCGGCCCCGACCTGGCGCGAGCTCGCGGTGGCCCGGTCGCTCGATCCGGCACGCGTCCGGGCCGAGGCGCGGGTCCAGCGCTTCCTCGACGCGGCCCTCGAGCTGATGGCCGCCGAACCCGACAAGGAATTCACCGTCCAGGAGGTCGTCGAGCGCTCCGGGCAGTCCCTGCGCAGCTTCTACCAGTACTTCGCCGGCAAGTACGAGCTGCTGCTGGCCCTGTTCGAGGAGTCGGTGCGCGCCACCGCCGAGGTGCTCGACGACGCGGTCGGCCAGGAGACCGATCCCGAGGCCCGCCTGCACCGCTTCGTGATCGGCTACTACGAGATCTGTCGCC
Source organism: uncultured Microthrixaceae bacterium (assembly GCA_964635055.1). Lineage (GTDB taxonomy): Bacteria > Actinomycetota > Acidimicrobiia > Acidimicrobiales > DATDAH01 > JAEUJM01. The sequence continues at coordinate 13,602 of CAZWMT010000053.1, forward strand.
CGCGGGCCAAGGGCCGGCCGCGCACGGGGTCGGCCGAGGTGGTCCCCGCACCGGCCATGGCCGAATTCGCCCAGCAACTGCTCACGGCGCACCCCAAGGAGGCCTCACGGGCCTACCTGCCGCTGGTGACGCTGCTCGAGGGCCTGCTCGACGACGCCGCCGCTGCGGGTGCCCTGCGGCCCGGGCTGCGCCATCGCCGCATCGCCGGCATCCTGCTCCAGGCCATCAGCTTCAACGCCTTCTCCACCACGATCAGCGGCACCCCCGCCGACGACGAGGGCGCCGAAGAGGCCTGGGCCCTCATCTTCAACGGCATCAGCGCCTCTTAGACCGAGCGCTGGGTATAAGCTCACTCTTCCAGTACGGAATTCACGTTCTCGTCAGGGAGATCATGGCTTACACTGACAAGACCCGGCGTCGGATGGCGCTGGTGGGGTTCATGCAGGCGGGCAACACCACCGTCTACGCCGGGTCGTGGCGCCACGCGTCGACCGAGCACGGCTTCCTGAACGCGAGCTACTACCAGAAGCTGGGGCGCACCCTCGAAGAGGGCTGCTTCGACCTGATGTTCTTCGACGACCGCTTGGCCATGCCCGGGATCTACGGCGGGTCGGTGGCCGAGGCGGTGCGGGTCGGCGCCCGGCCGGTGAAGCTCGACCTCAGCGTGGTGCTGGGGGTGGTGGCCGCATCCACCCGGGCCATCGGCCTGGGCGCCACCTACTCCACCACCTACCACGCACCGTTCCACGTGGCCCGCACGTTCGCCACGCTCGACCACCTCACCGACGGGCGGGCGGCCTGGAACGTGGTCACCTCGGTGAACGACAGCGAGGCGCAGAACTACGGGCTCACCGAGCACATCGCCCACGACGAGCGCTACGACCGGGCCGACGAGTTCCTCGAGGCCACCACCGGGCTGTGGGACACGTGGGAGGACGACGCCCTCGTGCTCGACCGGGCATCGGGCACCTTCGCCGATCCCGGGAAGGTCCACGAACTGCACTACGAGGGCACGTACTACCGCACCCGGGGCCCGCTGACCGTCCCCCGCTCACCCCAGGGCCGACCCGTGCTGATGCAGGCGGGGTCGTCAGGACGCGGCCGCGACTTCGCCGCCCGCTGGGCCGAGCTCATCTTCATGGGCGACCCCGACATCGACATCGCCCGCGCCCACTACAAGGACCAGAAGGAGCGCATCGCCGCCGCCGGCCGCGATCCCGCCTCCGTGCGCATGTGCCCGATGGTCTACACGGTGGTCGGCGAGTCGACCGCGCACGCCGAGGAGCTCGAGCAGCACTTCCTGAACGACCTCGTCGACCCGGTGGCCTCACTGACCCTGCTCTCCGAGCTCATGAACCACGACTTCTCGGACATGGCCCTCGACGACGTCATCACCGACGAGCTCATCGAGTCGGTGTCGGGCATCCGGGGCCTGGTGCAGAACCTCCGCCAGCACATCGGGGGCGACACGATCACCCTGGCCGACCTGGCCGGCCACCGGGCCACGCTGCTGCAGGGCCCCCGCTTCGTCGGCACCGCCACCGACGTGGCCGGCCAGATGCAGGAGTGGTTCGAGACCGACGCCTGCGACGGCTTCGTGATCGCCGCCACCCACACCCCCGGGGCCTACGAGGACGTGGTCCGTCTGGTCGTGCCCGAGCTGCAACGCCGCGACCTGTTCCGGTCGGCCTACACGGGCTCCACCCTGCGCGATCACCTGGGGGCGGCCCGCCCCCGCGCATGATCATCGACGGCAACGTCTGCGCGGCGGCGCCTGGCATCCGCACGACCGTCGACCTCCCCCAGATCATCCCGACCTTCGCCTGAGGCGGCCGCGCCGCAGCTCTGGAGGAAATAGCCGTCACCAGTGACGGCCATTTCCTCCACCTGCCCGCTTCGGGACGGACGGCGACGCTGGCGGTCGCCATCGGTAGGATCCGGTCATGCCGACCTACGAGTACCGGTGCCGAGCGTGCGGCGAGTCCTTCGAGCTGCGCCGCTCGATGGCCGAGTCCGACGACCCCGCCACCTGCTCGGCCGGCCACACCGACACCACCCGCCTGCTCAGCGTCTTCGCCGCCGTGGGCTCGGCCTCGGCCGGCTCGTCGGCGGCCGCGCGCACGGACGCCACCGGACCGCCGGCCGGCGGTTGCGGCGGCGGGTGCGCCTGCTACCCCGACTGACCGCTGAGGTTCGTGGCAGGAGACGCCGGGCCCACGGTGCGTTTGCTGCCAAGAACGGCCGTAGAACGCCGACGCCACCGCCGTCAGCGGTCGACGTCGTCGCCGATCACGACCTGGATCACGTTGCAGCGCAGGTCGGCCGGCGCTGCGTCGACGTCGAGGCCGACCTCCCAGGCCCATGACTCCGCGTCGGCCAAGGGCTCGGGGTGGTCGACCTCGGGTGGGCGGCCGAGGTCCACGTCGCCGTCGAGGAAGCGCACGATCACCCCGAAGCCGGTGTTGCGGCCCGAGTGGTTGGTCAGGGTGCCGGTGGCTACGGCCCGGCCGTCATCGAACCCACAGGTCTGATCAGCCAGCGCGTACTCGCCCTGGGTCGCCAGCCGGCGGTCGCCCGGGTCGAAGTCCTCGGAGCACGCCGCACCCACCGTCAGCAACGTGATGGCGACCGCCAGAGCCGCCCAGGACCTCATGGACGGACGACGATAGGCGGCCACTGTGTTCTGGCTCCCGATTCGACTGCCATAGCAGTCGAATCGGGAGCCGGAACGAGCACGGTTCCGACTCGCGAGCTCAGCCGACGGGCTTGGCCAGGGTCTTGGTCTCGAGGTACTCCTCGAAGCCGGCCACGCCCATCTCGCGGCCGATGCCCGACTGCTTGTAGCCACCGAAGGGCGCGTCCGGGGCGTACCACATGCCCCCGTTGATGCTGACGGTGCCGGCGCGCAGGCGACGGGCCACGGCCGTGGCGTGGTCGTCGTCGCCGCCGACCACCGTGGCGGACAGGCCGAAGATCGAGTTGTTGGCGATGGCCACGGCGTCGTCGTCGTCCTCGAAGGGAAGGACCGCCAGTACGGGGCCGAAGATCTCCTCCTGGGCGAGCGTCGCGTTCGGATCGAGCCCGGTGACGAGTGTGGGCTCGTAGAAGAAGCCGTCGGGGAGCTGCTCGGGACGCTTCCCGCCGGTGACGACGGTGGCGCCGTCGTCGACCGCTCCCTGCACGTAGGCCTCGACCTTCCGGCGCTGCTGCTCGCTGATCAGCGGGCCCATCATCATCCCGGGGTCGGACGGGTCGCCGTAGGGCACCGCCGCGAGGATGCCGGCGGTCAGCTCGACGGCCTCGTCGTGCTTGGACGCGGGCACCAGGAGTCGGCTGGTGATGGCACAGCCCTGGCCGGCGTGCGAGCAGATGGTGAAGCCGGCCAGCATCGTGCCGAGCGCGAGATCGGCGTCGTCGAGCACGATGAAGGCGGACTTGCCGCCGAGCTCGAGAAACACCTTCTTCACGCTGTCGGCGGCCGCGGCCATGATGTGGCGTCCGGTGGGCGTGGAGCCGGTGAAGCTGACCATGTCGACCCGCGGGTCGGTGACGAGCATCTTGCCGATGTCGGGCGCGTTGTCGGTGAGCATGTTCACCACGCCGGCGGGGATGTCGGTGTGCTCGGCGATCAGCTTGCCGAGCGCGGCTCCGATCCAGGGGGTCTGGGGCGGGCTCTTGACCACGACGGTGCAGCCGGCGGCGAGCGCGGGGACGAGCTTGGCCAGCGTGATCTGCAGCGGGTAGTTGTACGGCACGATGGCGGCGACCACGCCGACCGCCTCACGCTCGACCCAACGCTGGTGGGGGGCTCCTCGCACCTCGGCGGTGCCGAGGTCCTCGATGAACTCGTAGTTGTCGAGCAGGTCGGCGTACCACTCGATCATCCCGACCGGTGCGTCGAAGCCGGGCCCGTCCGCATGGAGCATCAGCGGGAGACCAGAGTCCGCGATGTTGATGGCGATGATCGCGTCCTTGTTGTCCACCAAGGCCTGATGGAGCTGGCGCAGGCACCTCGACCGCAGCTCGGTGTCGCTCGACCACGAGGTCGTGTCGAACGCGCGCCGGGCCGCGGCGATCGCCCTGTCGGCGTCGCCGACGGTGGCGTCGGCCACGACGCCCAGCACCGTGCCGGTGGTCGGGTTGATCGTCTCGTACGTCCGACCGCCCTCGGCCTCGACCAGCTCACCGTCGATCAGCAGTCGTTCCTCGTGCCACATGGCGCACACCCTCTCGTCTTCTCTCGTAGTCCGGTGCTCGTTGCCTGTCCGACCGCGCCCCTCAGGGCGCGAACACGTCGATCACCACGGCGCTGCCCATGCCGCCACCGGCGCACATCGCGGCCACGCCGATGCCGCCGCCCCGGCGACGCAGCTCGTGGATGGTCGAGATGACCATGCGGGCGCCGGTCATGGCGATGGGGTGGCCCAGGCTGCAGCCGCTGCCCAGGGCGTTGACCAGTTCCTCGTCGATGCCCAGGGCCCGGCAGGCCGCCACCGGCACCGAGGCGAAGGCCTCGTTGATCTCCCACAAGGCCACGTCGTCCACGGTGAGGCCGGCCCGGTCGAGCACCTTGGGGATCGCGGTGATCGGCGCCATGCCGGTGCGGGCAGGGTCCACGCCCACCGATGCCCAGGCCCGCACCGAGGCGAGCGGTTCGAGACCCTGGGCGTCGGCCACCTCGCGGGCGGCGACGACCACGGCCGCGGCGCCGTCGTTGGCGCCGGCGGCGTTGCCGGCGGTGATGCTGAAGCCGTCGATCTCGGGGTGCAGGGGCTTGAGCGACGCCAGCTTCTCCATGCTCGTGTCGCGGCGCGGGTGCTCGTCGACCGAGAACGACGACGTGGTCCCGTCCCGGGCGACGACCGGGACGGCGAAGATCTCGTCGACGAACTTGCCGGCGTCGATGGCCGCCACCGCCCGCTGGTGCGAGCGCAGGGCCCAGGCGTCCATGTCCTCGCGGGTGAGCCCGGCCTCGACGGCGGTGTTCCAGCCCACGGTGATCGACATGTCGAGGTTCGGGGCGTCGGGCCGGTCACGGTGGGTGGGCGACATCCACGGGTCGGACTCGTCGGTGCCCGGCACCCGGCGGGTCGACCGGGGCATGGTGGACGACGACTGCACGCCGCCGGCGATGACCACGCGGTCCATGTCGGCGCGGATCGATCCTGCCGCGGTGGCCACCGCGGCCAGGCCGGAGGCGCAGTGGCGGTTCTGGGCCAGCCCGGGCACGTCCTGCAGGCCGGCTTCGCTCGCTGCGTAGCGGGCGATGTCACCACCGCCGTAGAGCGCCTCGCCCAGCACCACGTCCTCGACCAGTGCCGGGTCGATCCCGGCGCGGCGCACCACCTCGAGCACCGTCTGGGTTCCCAGGTCGAGGGCATCGACGTCGAGCAGCGAGCCTCGGCCGGCGGTGCCGATCGGGGTCCTGGCGGTGGCCACGATCACTGCGTCAGCCATGGGTCTGCTTCTCCTCGGGGATGGGGCGGATCATCGCGTCCTGCACGAACGACGCCACGAGGGCCCCGTCGGGGGTGAACACGTCGGCGCGGCCGTAGCACCGGCCGTGGCCGGCGTGGGGGCTGCGGTGGGCGAGCAACAGCCAGTCGGCCGCCGGGAAGGGCTCGTGGAAGGTGAGGGTGTGGCTGACGACGCCGGTGGCCAGGCTGCGATGGGCCTGGGCCTGGCCGACCCCGGGGTGCGGGCGCATGGCGGTGCCGATGAGGAAGCCGTCGGTGGCGAAGGCCAGCAGCGCCTGGGCCACGCCCGGCTCGTCGGGGGCGCCGGGGAAGCGCGACCACACGTCGAGCTCGGCCGGGCCCACCTGGTCGGGGTCGGAGATGTCCACGTCGCCCACCACCTCGACCTGCCACTCGTCGCCCGGCGCTGTCCCGGGCGGGGTGGCGACGGCCGCCGGGGCGGGCTCGGCGTGGTGGATGAAGTTCGGCTCGTCGGCGGTGAGCAACACCAGCGACCGGGTGCACAGACGGTCGCCCTGGCTGATGGTGACGGTGCTGCTGGCGAACGAACGGCCGGCGTGCATGGGGTCGACGACGATCTCGAGGGGCTGGTCGTGCGAGGCGCCCCGGGCGAACACTGTGTGCAGCGTCTTGACCCGCATGGCGTCGTGGCCGGTGAGCCCTGCGATGACCGCCTGCGCCATCAGCTGGCCACCGAACACCACGCCGTGGCCTTCGTCGACGTTGGTGCCGCGGTAGCGGTCGGCGCCTGTCGGCTCGAGCGCCAGGGCGCCCAGGAGTTGGTCGACCCGGACCACCGGTGCCTCGCTACTTCGGCGGGAAGCGCAGGGCGCCGTCGAGGCGGATGGTCTCGCCGTTCAGGTAGGGGTTGGCGGCGATCGACTCGACCAGCAGCGCGAACTCCTCGGGCCGACCCATGCGCTTGGGGAACACGATGCTGGCCGTCAGGTGCTCCTGCATCGCTTCGGGCACGCTGAGCATCAGGGGCGTGCCCATGGTGCCGGGGGCGATGGCGCACACCCGCACGCCGATCGGCGCCAGGTCGCGGGCCATCGGCAGGGTCATGCCGATGATGGCCGCCTTGGCCGCCGCGTACGCGAGCTGGCCGGTCTGGCCCTCGATGCCGGCGATGGAGGCGGTGTTGACGATCACGCCCCGCTGGCCGTGCTCGTCGGGCTCGTTCCCGGCCATCGCCGCGGCGCCGAGGCGAGAGACGTTGAAGGTGCCGAACGCGTTCATCTCCATCGTTCCGGTGAAGCTGGCCTTGTCGTGGGGCGCGCCGTGGCGGTCGACCGTGCGTCCACCGCCGATCCCGCCCCCGGCCACGTTCACGATCAACGACAGGGGCCCCAACTCCTGGGCCGCGGCCACCGCCGCGCCCACCGCATCGTCGTCGTTGACGTCGCCCGACGCCGCGGTCGCCCGGTCACCGAGCTCGGCGGCCAGCGCCTCGGCCGCCTCCGCAGCCCGGTCGAACACCACGACGCCGTAGCCGACCTCGACGAGGCGGCGCACCGTCGCTCCTCCCAGGCCGCCGGCGCCGCCGGTCACCACTGCTGATCGTCCCTGTGGATCCATGTGCTGTCGTTCTTCCCCTGGGTCGCACGGGACCGTACGGCTCTCTAACAGTGGCGTCAACTCTGCCGGCGGGTCCTTGCGGCGGCGTCGCGGACGGCACGGCGGCTGGACTCGAGGCGATCCCGACGCGTCGAACGGGCCCGCGTGCCGGTCTTCGCGACTGCAGAATGGACAACGGCGCGGAGAACAGGGTGGGGACCGCCGTGACGTCGTCCCCACGTTCGGCCGCCACCCTCCGTGGGTGCCACGGCCCGCGGGCGCTGCGATCGGGGCGCTCTGGAGGAAACCCCAGTCACCCGTGACGACCATTTCCTCCACCTGCCGTCCGGCCGCCCGACATCGCCACCGTCCGTGAGGAGTCTTCCCCGGGTGCCGTCCACCCCACCCCGTTCCCTGCGCCTTGGCCGTTGCTCTCGCGTGGCGCTGCGGGTGCGGGGCGTTGAGCGGCGAGCGCACACCCGATCAGTGGGACACCCGGGGTGGAGGAAGCGACCGCCGCTGTCGCGCGCCGACCCGAACCCTGCGCCGCCGGCGGAGCGACCGCAGGACAACCGCACCTGACGTCGTTGGCTGCTCCTGTCGCCCGCGCGACGTTGCCGGCCACCGGCACCTTGGCGTCGGCCGTCTAACGTCGGCGTCACACGGCGGGAGGGCCGCCGGGACCGGGAGAACCGTGCGACCGCTGCCGCAGCTCACGCCGATGAACGAGTGGTTCTGGACGTCGGGCGCCGACGGGCTCCTGCGGGTGCAGCGCTGTGACGACTGCCGGACCTTCGTGCACCCGCCGGTGCCGATCTGCCCGGCGTGTCGCAGCCGGGCGTGGTCGCCGACCACGGTGTCCGGTAGGGGCACGGTGATCGGCTTCACCGTGAACCACCAGCAGTGGCTGCCCGGGTTCGAGCCGCCGTACGTGGTGGCCAACGTGGCCCTCGCCGACGCCCCCGGCGTGCACCTCACCACGAACGTCACCGGTTGCGAGCCCGACGACGTGCACGTCGGCCAGGTGGTGGCGGTGCACTTCGAGCAGCAGGAAGACGTTTGGATCCCCCTGTTCGCGGTCACCGGTGAGGACGATCCGGTCGACCGGGTGCCCGAGCCCCAGCGGCCGACCCCTCGCCCGCCGGTCAGCGACGATCGCTTCGAGCACCGCTCGGTGCTGTCGGGCATCGGGCGGTCGGCGATGGGCCGGCGCCTGATGGTCGACCCCCTCTCGCTGACCGTCGACGCCTGCCTGGCCGCGGTGGCCGACGCCGGCCTGACCCTCGACGACATCGACGGCCTGTCGACCTACCCGGGCCCGGGGCCGATGGGCATGAGCGAGGGCGGCGTCGTCGCCGTCGAGGAGGCGCTGCGTCTCCGCCCCACGTGGATCAACGGCGGCGGCGACCTGCCCGGGCCCGGCGGATCGGTGATCGCCGCCATGTTGGCGGTGGCCGGTGGGCTGTGCCGCCACGTCCTGTGCTTCCGCACCGTGTGGGAGACCACCTACGCGGCCTTCGGCCTGCGGCCGACCGCCGGGAGCAGCCGCGTCTCGGGACCGTTCAACGAGTGGCGGGCCCCGTTCGGGGCGATGTCGGCAGCCAACTGGATCGGGATGAACGCCAACCAGTACCTGCACCGCTACGGCGCCACCCGCGAGATGCTCGGCTACATCGCCCTCAACGGCCGGGCCAACGCGGCCCGCAATCCGGCCGCGATCTACCGCGACCCGATGACGATGGACGACTACCTGTCGGCCCGCACCATCACCACCCCGTTCGGCCTCTACGACTGTGACGTGCCCTGCGACGCGTCGATCGCGGTGATCGTGTCGGATGCGTCGGTCGCCGGTGACCTGCCCCGGCCCGCGGTCCGGGTGAACGCGGTCGGCACCCAGATCACCGAGCGCATCTCGTGGGACCAGGACACCGTCACCCACGAGCCCCAGGTGATGGGCCAGGCCGCCCACCTCTGGACCCGCACCGACCTGCGCCCGGCCGACGTGGACGTCGCCCTGCTCTACGACGGGTTCACCTTCAACGCCATCTCGTGGCTCGAGGCGCTGGGCTTCTGCGGCATCGGCGAGGCCCAGGACTGGCTGGACCAGGGCCGCCGCATCGCCCTGGACGGGGAGCTGCCGGTGAACCCCCACGGCGGCCAACTCTCGGAAGGCCGCACCCACGGCTTCGGGTTCCTGTACGAGGCGGTCGCCCAACTCCGGGGCGACGCCGGCGACCGCCAGGTGGCCGACGCGCGCACCGCGGTGGTCACCTCCGGCGGCGGCACCCCGAGCGGCGTCCTGCTGCTGCAGCGCGACGGCGCCTGACGTTCACCGGCCACCGCCCTCAAACCCGAGGCAATAGCGCGCGCCGAGCGCGCGCTATTGCCTCGACTATGACCAGCGAACTCGATCCGAACGCCGAGCGTGGCGATACCGCCCCCGGGGCCCCTGGCCGCAGCGCACAGGGTCGGACGGCGCCAGCAGACGAGACCCGACGCCCCCTCGCCCCGTCCTTCGCGCCGTTGGGTTCTCGGACAGCGCGCGAGGCGACCGAATCCGCCCGTTCGCACGTTCCGACCGTCACCCGCACGGCCGCACCACGGTCACGGATCTGGCGCCCGATCTTGTCGCCACCACTACCGAATCGGCCGCCAGTTCGCTCGATCGTCGCGGGCGCTGGAACAATCCACGGCGTCCGACACGAGGGGGAACCATGGGCACCACATCGATCGCGGCTCGCACGGCGCCCACCGTCAGCGCGCTGAGCTCGCACTTCATGCTCGACGCCGCCACCTACGGCGTGGGTGGCGAGGCCGGCTTCGACGGCATGGACTTCTACGGCGCCGGCCGGGCGGGGGTGCTGGGTGACGTGACCGCCGAGCAGGTCACCGCCTGCCTCGTGTTCTTCAGCCCCGAGGTGGTGCGCACGGTCTGGGAGGGGTCACGGTCGGTGATGTCCCGTGGGGACGCGGCCCAGCTGTTCGCCGGGTGCCTGGTCACCTGGGCCGCCGACCACCTGGCCGACGACGTGGACTGGGCCCGCCTGGCCGAGTTGGCCGACAAGATCGCGGCATCGGCCTCGGTCAGCGGCGCCCCGGTGTTCGCCGGCTGGCGGGCGCTGCCCGTGCCCGACCACCCCAAGGCCGCCGCGCTGCACCACCTCAACGCCCTCCGCGAGCTGCGCATGGCCCGCCACGGCTGCGCGGTGATCGCGGTCGGCCTCGACGTGGGCGAGGCGGTGCGCTTCAAGTCGCCGATGGCGGCGGTCTTCGGCTGGGAGGGTGACGCCGGCCCCGGGTGCGCCGAGCTGTGGGCGGAGGCGGAGGCCCTCACCAACCGGGCCACCGACCACGACTACGCCGTGCTGACCGCCGACGAGGCCGACGAGTTCGTCGCCCTCTGCGACGCCGCAACCGCCGCCGTTCGTTAGCACCAGCCGAGCACGCAGGCCGAGCGACTCTTGGACCTCCGGGGCGGCGGCCACGGCCGGCGAGGTGGCGGGCGGCGCGAGGAGCTGATCACCGCGCACGGCTACGACACCAAGTACGCCATGCACTGTGCTCGCCTTGGCTTCCAGTGCGTCGAGTTGCTGGGCACCGGGCGGCTCCAGCTGCCGATCCAGGGCGAGCCCGCCGAATGGCTGCGGGCGGTGCGACGGGGTGACGTCACCTTCGACGACTGGTGGGCACGGAGCCTCGAGTTGGACGCGATCCTCGAGCGCCTCGCCGGCGACGACTCGCTACCCGCCGGGCCCGACCGCACGCGCATCGAGTCGTGGTCGACCCGGGTCCACCTCGACCACTGGAACGCCAGCCGCCATACCGCGGCATGAGTCGACTCGCTCACGCCGCCGCCGGCCGTCACAGGTTCGGCAGGACCTCGCGCTCGATGAGGCGGAGGGACTGCCATGCCAGGTCGGGGGCGACCCCGCCGCAGAGCGGCTGGAGGCCGAGGTAGCCGTGGGCGTGGATGAGGTCGACGGCCTCGGCCGGCGTGACGATGCGGTAGTTGGCCGCCTCGGACCGCAGCTGCTCGACAGTGGCGGCGGTCGAACGGGTGACGGCGTCGTGGTGCTCGCCGAGCCAGGCCCCGTAGGCGGTGGCGTCGTGCAGGAGGTGCGGCCCGATCGTGCGCCACGCCTCGTCGACGTCATCGGCGACGAACACCGAACTAGGCGAGGCGGCGGACGGGATGAGGCACCCACCGGGGGCGCGCCCCACCCGCTCGGCCTCGTCGGCGTAGATGTCGGCAAGCTCAGGACGGTCGGCCTCGCCGACGAAGTCGAGCCCGAACCGGGCCGCCCGCCGCGCCGCCGCCGGCGAGCCGCCGCCGTACGACAAGCGGATGCCACCCGGGGTAAACGGCAGCGGGCGGACCGTGGCGGTGCGCCCCCGCCACGTGACGGTCTCGCCCGCCAGCGCCGCCTGCAGGACGCCGATCCGCTCCTCCATCTCCGCGCCCCGGGTGGCGGGGTCGACCCCGAACATGGCGAATTCCTCGGGCCGGTACCCGAGCCCGATGATCGCCGACACCCGGCCCCGGCTGAGGTGGTCGAGGACGTTGAGGTCCTCGGCCAGCTTGACGGGGTCGTACATCAACAGGAGCAGGGCGGCGATGCTCAGGCCGACCGTCTGCGTGCGGGCCGCCATCGCCGCGGCCATGACGAGGGGTGAGGGCAGGTAGCCGTCGTCCGAGCCGTGGTGCTGCGACAGGACGACGGCCAGGCAACCGTGCTCCTCGCCCCACTCGGCCATGTCGAGCGCGGCGGCGTACAGGTCGGCCGGCGGGGTCGGGCCGGGAGCCCGGAGGTCGAAGCGCAGGAGGAACATGGGAGGCGAGGTCAGAATAGTGTTACCCGTCATGCAGAACAGCGTTATCCCGTCGTGACCACGGTGGGCATCGCCACCGGGGCGGGCCGGGGCATGGGCCTGGCCTGCGCCCGCCGCATGGCCACGACGGTCGACCAGCTGCTGCTGGTCGACCGGGACGAGGGTGCGGCCACCGCCGCGGCCGCCGAGTTGGCGGCCCTCGACGGCGCCGCCGCGGTCGAGCCGTTCGCGCTCGACGTCACCGATGCCGACGGGGTGGCCCGGTTGGCGGCGCGATCAGCCGAGCTGGGCACCCTGCGGGCGGTGGCCCACGCGGCCGGCATCTCCCCCACCATGGCCGACTGGCGCGCCATCTTCACCGTCGACCTGGTGGCCACCGCCCGCCTGGCCGAGGCCCTGCGGCCCCAGGTCACGACCGGCACGGCGATGGTCTGCTTCGCCTCGATGGCGCCCCACCTGGCCTTCCACGAGCCGCAGGCCGCCGACGCCGTGCTGGACGACCCCCTGCACGATGCCTTCCTCGATCGGATCCGCGTCGCCGTGGGTGAGTCGGTCGAGGACTCGGGCATGGCCTACGCCTGGGCCAAGCGCGGCGTCCACCGATTCGTCCGCCGGGAGGCCGTCCGCATCGGGCCCCAGGGCGGCCGCATCACGTCGGTGTCGCCGGGCCTCATCGACACCCCGATGGGCGCGCAGGAGATGGCCGAGAGCCCGTTCATGGCGGTGCTGCTCGAGAAGACCCCGCTGGGTCGCACCGCGGCCGCGGACGAGGTGGCGGCGGTGGTGTCCTTCCTTCTGTCCGGCGATGCGGGCTTCCTCACCGGCACCGACGTCCTCGTCGACGGCGGCGTGTGCGCCGCCATCGAGGGCCTGCGATGACGTCGGTCGCCGATGCCGGTCGCTGACGCCGGTCGCCGACGCCGGTCGCGGTCGAAGGCGGCTGACGCCGGCCGCCAGCGGCATCGAAGCCGAGCGCCTCGGGGAGGGCCCGTCGGTCGTTACCCGATGCAACGGTCGGCTCGCGCGTTCCTGCGCCCCGATCGCCTCCACCGATGGTGATCTGGTGACCGGGCGATCGTCGACCCCACGACGCGCTCAACCCGCCGCCGGTTCCTGCAGGTAGGTCGGAAACCCGACCCCACGTGCACGACAACGGGTTACGGGATGCGGAGGACCACCTTGCCGATGGCCTTGCCGTCGGCGACGTGTCGGAGGGCCGCGGCGGCGTCCTCCAGCGTGAACGTGGCACCGATGTGGGGGACGACCTTCCCGGCGGCGAGCAGGCCGAGCACCTCGGCCTCGTCGCGGGCGAGCGCCTCGGGCTCGTGGGTGGCGAAGGACAGGAACTCGAAGCCCATGACGTGGATGCCCTTCAGCAGCACCAGGTTGAGGGGGATGCGGGGGATGGCGCCGGAGGCGTAGCCGACGGTGACGAAGCGGCCGCCGTAGTGGAGCGAGCGCAGCGCGGGCTCGGCGAGGTCGCCGCCGACGGGGTCGACCACGACGTCGGCGCCACCGGGAAGCGCCTCACGCAACACCTGACGGAGGTCGGTGGCGCGGTGGTCGATCAGGTGCTGGGCCCCGTAGGAGGCGGCGACGGAGAGCTTCTCCGGTGACGACGCCACCGCGGTGACGGTGGCGCCCAGCAGAACCGCCAACTGGACGGCAGCCAGGCCCACGCCCCCGCCGGCGCCGAGCACCACCACCTGGTCCCCTGGCTGCACGTCGGCCACCGAGCGCAACACGTGGTTCGCTGTCCGGTGGGCGACCCCGAAGGCGGCGGCATGGGCCTCGTCGACCCCCTCGGGAATGCGGGTGACCGATCCCGCCGCGACGACGATCTCCTCGGCGAAGGCGCCGACCAGGCCCGTGCCGAACACCCGCTCACCCACGGTGAGCCTGCCCACCCCGTCGCCGAGCTCCACCACCGCGCCGGCGAACTCGCTACCGGGCACGAAGGGCGTCGGCACCTTCACCTGGTACTCGCCGGCCACCAGCAGCACGTCGGGGAAGTTCACCGCCGCCGCCTTGATGGCCACCCGCACCTGCCCCGCCTCGAGCGGCGGCGAGGCCCGGTCCTCGATGCGCACCACGTCGGGCGCCCCGTAGGCGGGGCAGACGGCTGCTCTCACTTGCCCTTCCACACGGGCGGGCGCTTCTCCACGAAGGCCGTCGCGCCCTCACGGGCGTCCTCGCTCTGGAACACCTTCTTCTGCCAGAACCGCTGACGCTCGCCGGCCTTGTCGGCGTCCACCAGCACGAGCCGTGCGATCTCCTTGACCGCGGCGACGCCGAGGGGCCCGTTCGCCCCGATGCGCTCGGCGAGGCCGACGGCCGTGTCGAGCACCTCGCCCGCCGGGACGACCCGGTTGACCAGGCCGATCTCGGCGGCCCTGCCGGCGTCGACCAGATCGCCCGTCAACAACATCTCGAGTGCGATCCCCAAGGGCACCCGTAGGGGCAGGTAGGTGCCCCGCCCACCGGGGAACAGCCCCCGCTTGACCTCGGGGAGCCCGAACTTGGCGTCGGCGGAGGCCACGATGAGGTCGCAGCCCAACAGGAGCTCGAGCCCTCCGCCGACCGCGGTGCCGTTCGCGGCACCGACGAGGGGCACCGCCACATCGCCGGTCATCAATCGGTTGCAGGCCCGGGTCTCGGGGTCGTCGCCCACGCCCACGGCCTCGCCGGCCGCGAAGGCGGCCAGGTCCATGCCCGCGCAGAAGGCCCGATCGCCGGTCCCTGTGAGCACCATCACCCGCACGTCGGGGTCCGTCTCGGCCTCGATGATCGCGCCGCCGATGGCCCGGAACAGGCCGGCGTTGAGCGCGTTGCGGGCGTCGGGGCGGTTGAGGCGGGCCACCAGCACCGGCCCCCGCCGCTCGACCACCAACTCGTCGGTGTCACTCATGGCGCGTCCTCCGCGACGTTGGGGCCAATCGGGCAGATCGGGCGAATCGGGCGAATCGGGCGAACTGGCGCCTCATCTGGTCGCCCTGGCGACAGGATCGGGCGCCAGTTCGAGGGGTCCGGTGAACTGGCGCCTCATCTGGTCGCCCTGGCGACAGGATCGGGCGCCAGTTCGAGGG
>CAZWMT010000053.1:28651-42400 GCA_964635055.1 uncultured Microthrixaceae bacterium
GTCCGGAGAAACAGCCGGGCTCATGACGCGTAGTCCGTGGACTCGGCCAGGTCGGCGGCGCCGGCCATCAGGTCGAGGACGATGGGGCCGAAGGCCAGCAGCTTCTCGTCGTCGCCGGCCCGCTGGAACCCCTGCTCCAACACGATGGCCAGCTTCCACTTGGCCAGCACCAGGTAGTAGTCGATGTCGTCCACCTGGCGGCCCGCCACCGTCGACCAGCGGGCCAGGAGCTCGTCGCGGGCGGGCATGAACCGGAGATCGACGTAGCCCGACGTGGCCGCCTCGGGCGCGTCCATGTCGTCCGGCCACCCCTGGAGCATCCAGGCCAGGTCGAGCTTGGGGTCGCCGACGGTGCCCATCTCCCAGTCCACGATGGCCGCCATCCGGGCCGGCGCGCCGTGGCGGAACATGACGTTGGCGAACTGGTAGTCGCCGTGCATGAGCCCGGGGACGAAGTCCAGCGGCTTGTGGGCCCGCAGCCACGTGGAGGCCACGTCGAGGCCCGGGATCTCGCGGCCCTTGATGCGGCCGAGGAAGGCGGTCCACCGGTCGACCTGGCGTTCGTGGAAGCCGTCGGGCCGGCCGAGGTCCTGCAGGCCCTTGGCCTGCCAGTCGACGTTGCCCAGCAGGGCGATGCCCTCGACGAGTTGGAACGCCAGGTCGCGCTTGGCCTCGAGGTCGGTGTCGAACGGCGGCGGCCACGGCTTGCCCCCCGAGAGGCCCATCGGCGACCAGCCGTCCACGAAGCCCATGAGGTAGAAGGTGCGGCCGAGCACACCGGTGTCGGTGCACACGGCGATGGCCTCGGTGTGGGGCACATCGGTGCCGTCGAGGGCCTCGATGATGCGCCACTCCCGGATGATCCCCGCGTCGCGGCTCTCGGGGGCGGTGGGCGGCGGGATGCGCAGCGCGCCGTGAAGATCGCCGCGACGGATCTCGTAGATCTCGTTCTGCGAGCCGCCCGAGACGAAGCCGGCGTCGATGGGCGCGCCCTGCGGGCCCAGGCCATCGGCGTCCATCCAGGTGGCGAGCCGGTCCAGGTCGATGTTCGGCGTATCGCTCATGTCGCCCCTTCCTGGCTCCTGCGGCGTCGTGCCACTCTTCCCGCCGTTCGGGCCACGCAGGCCGGGCCCTCGTCGCTCGGGCTCACAGGTTCCCCACCTCCCGCTCGAGGTACTCCGCGTACTTGGCCCGGGCGGCCTCCCGTCGCTTGGGCAGGTGCTGGGTGGGCCACAGGTCGTCGCTCGGCCGGTGGTCGCGCAGCACCTGGCGGGCCACCGTCACCTTGTGCACCTCGGTGGGCCCGTCGGCCAGGCCCATGATGCTCGCCCCCAGCAGCATCCCGGGGAACGGCATCTCGTTGCTGACGCCCAGCGCCCCGTGCACCTGCATGGCCCGCCAGGCGATGTCGTGGAGCACGGTGGGCATGACCACCTTCACGGTGGCGATGTCCTTGCGCACCTTGCGGTAGTCGTTGTGCTTGTCGATCAGCCACGCGGTGTGCAGGGTGAGCAGCCGGAACTGCAGCAGCTGGGCGTACGAGTCGGCGATGTAGCCCTGCACGAACTGCTTGTCGGCCAGCAGGCTGCCCTGCGTCTCGCGGCTGAGGGCCCGCTCGCACATCATGTCCATGGCCTTCTGGGCCATGCCGATGGTGCGCATGGCGTGGTGGATGCGACCACCGCCGAGGCGGGTCTGCGCGATGGCGAAGGCCTGGCCCTCGCCGCCGAGCAGCGCGTCCTCGGGCACCCGGACGTCGTCGTAGTGGATCAGCGCGTGCGAGCCGTGGCCCTCGGGCTCGCCCCCGAGGCCGACGTTGCGCACGATGTCGACGCCCGGCGTGTCGGTCGGCACCAGGAACATCGACATGCCGTTGTAGGCGCTCACGTCGGGGTTGGTCACCACCATCACGATCAGGAACGAGGCCGTCTGGGCGTTCGACGAGAAGAACTTCCAGCCGTTGATCACCCACTCGTCGCCGTCCTTCTCGGCCCTGGTGGTGAACATCGTGGGGTCGGCGCCGGCGTGGGGCTCGGTCATCGAGTAGCACGAGAACAGCTCACCGTCGAGCAACGGGCGCAGGTAGCGCTCCTTCTGCTGGGGTGTGCCGTAATGGGCGATGATCTCGGCGTTGCCGGTGTCGGGCGCCTGGCAACCGAACACGATCGGCGCCCACGACGAGCGACCCAGGATCTCGTTGAGCAGCGACAGCTTGAGCTGGCCGTAGCCCTCGCCGCCCAGTTCGGGGCCGAGATGGGTGGCCCACAGCCTCTGGTCGCGCACCTGCTGCTTCAGCGGGTCGATGGCCCGCCGGCGGACGTCGTCGAGCGGCGTGAACTCGAGCCCACCCCAGATCATGTCCAGGGGCTCGACCTCCTCGCGGACGAACTCGTCGGCCCAGTCCAGCTTCTCCTGGAACTCGGGCTCGGTCTCGAAGTCCCACGCCATGCACATCCCCCTTGGTCGGTGGCGTCAGAATAGTATTCTGGAAATGGAGAACGATGCCTGAAGGCGCCGACGACCCGGTCGCGACGGACGACATCGCCGCTCGCATCGCCCAGCGCACGCTCGCGCCGCGGGGCGCCGAGTACGCCGGCGAGGTCCGCCGCCTGCTCGATGCCGGCCTGACGGTGATGGGTCGGTGCGGTACCACGTCGCGGCCGCGGGTGGCCGACATCGTGGCCGAGGCCGGCTTGTCCAACGACGCGTTCTACCGGCACTTCCCCTCCAAGGACGCGCTGGTCGGCGCCATCCTCGAGGACGGGGCCGAGCGGCTGGTCGGCTACCTCGCCCACCAGATGACCAAGGCCCCCGCCCCCGACGACCAGGTGCGCCACTGGGTGGCCGGCGTGCTGGCCCAGTCCGACGAGGCGATCGCGTCCACCACCCTGGCGGTGCTCTGGAACGGTGGCAGCGCCGCCGAAGGGCCGGCGTCGGGCCGCCATTTCGCCAGCGCACCCCTGGGCGCCCTGCTCGTCGAGCCCTTCACCGCCCTCGGCAGCCTCGACCCCGCGCTCGACGCCTCGCTGGCGGCCCACGCCACCCTGGGCCGGCTGGCCGACCACCTGTGGGCCCGCACCCAACCCGACCGCGCCGAGCTCGACGCAATCACCGCCTTCTGCCTCCGGGCCGCCGGTGCGGCCGGCGCCCCCAGGTAGGAGCCCGCCTCCACCAAACTCGACGCAATAGCCGTCGCTTTCCGAGGGTCATTGCGTCGAGTTCGAGCACCGACGCTCCTTCGACCACGGAGAGTGGCATTTTGGCCCCGAACCGGCCACACCCCACCGCCGGACCGTGCCGCCGCCCCATCGCCGCACCCAGCACCGGGCCGAACGGCACCACAGGACGAGACCCAAGCCCCCTCGCCCCCGTCGTTCGCGCCGTTGACAACCATTCTGCGACAACCTGCATGGCACCGAAATCCGGTACGAGTCCGCGAATGTCACACCCGCGCGAGAATGCCGTTCACACGACTGAGGGGATCCACGTTGTCGTACCCAGATGCACCTGTCGCCGTGCCCGAGGTCGAGGGCCCGATCGCCGGCCGGCCCGCCAACCGCCTGCCCGGCGACATCGCCGAGCAGTACGGCTACGTCGAGGAGGAGCTCTTCCTCAGCGGCGAGGCCACCGCCTACCAGCCGGTCGGGGCCCTGACCGCCGACGGGCGCTGGACCGTGCGGCCCGCCGACACCGCCCCGTACAAGACCCGCGTGCTCGTTCGTCGCCCCGCCGATCTCGGCGACTTCGACGGCACGGTGATCGTCGAATGGTTCAACGTCACCGCCGGCGTCGACGGCGACCCCGATTTCGGCCTGCTGCACCCGGTGATCCTCGACCGGGGCAACGTCTACGTGGGCGTGTCGGCCCAGCAGGTGGGTGTGGGCGGCGGCACCCCCCGCCTGGAGATCCCGGGGGCACCGCCGGCCGCGCTGCGCCCCCTGACCGAATCGAACCCCGAGCGCTACGGCACGCTCCACCACCCGGGCGACGGCTTCTCCTTCGACATCTACGCCCAGGTCGCCGCCGCGGCCCGGGCCGGCCTGCTGCTCGGCGGCGCCACGCCGCGTGACGTGATCGCCATCGGCGAGTCGCAGTCGGCGTTCCGACTCGTCAGCTTCCTCAACGCCGTCCAGCCGATCACCGGCGCGTTCGACGGCTTCCTGGTGCACAGCCGCGGCGCCGGCGGCGCACCGCTGTGGGGCAGCCAGCACCAGCCCGATCCCGACGCCGACCCCGTGGCCATCCGCACCGACCTCGACGTGCCGGTCCTGCAGTTCGAGACCGAGACCGACCTGGCCTTCCTCGGCTACCTGGCCGCCCGCCAGCCCGACACCGACCGCATCGTCACCTGGGAGGTGGCGGGCACCGCCCACGCCGACGCCTCGCTGCTCGAGTACGGCGCCCGCATGCGGGCCGAGCTCGGGGCCGAGGGGTTCGACATCGCCTCCATGCTCCCGTCGATCAACGACGGGCCCCAGCGCGAGGTCCTCCGGGCCGCCTTCGTGGCGCTGTCCGACTGGGTGACCGACGGCACGCCACCGCCCACGGCCGCGCCGATCGACACGGTCGACGGCGCCCTTCGGCGCGACCCGTCGGGCCTCGTGGTCGGCGGGATCCGCACGCCGGCGGTGGAAGCGCCCGTCGCCGCCCTGACCGGTGAGAGCGACCAGGAGGGCATCATCTTCGCCCTCTTCGGCTCGGCGGTCCCGTTCACCGACGAGCAATTGCGTGAGCGGTACCCCACCCACGACGACTACGTGGCCGCGGTGACGGCCAGCGCGGACGAGGCGGTGGCGTCACGCTTCCTCCTCCCCGACGACCGCGACCGCATCGTCGCCGACGCCCAGGCCGCCGCCATCCCGCCGCCCTGAACCGGCGGACCCTGTTCCCGCCGACACCACCGGGACGACCCGGTCCACGGGGTCGAGGGCGGCACCGTCGAGGGCGGGGCCGACCGACCCGTCGGCGCTCCGGCGCCTCGGCAATCGGCGCTCCCCTGGCGCGGTGCCGGCTCAGGGGATCGCCGGTCCGATCAGTACGCCGCCACGGCCAGGAGCGCCTCGGCGGTGGCCTCGGGCTCGGTGATCATCAGGTCGTGGCCGGTGTCGATGTCCCAGAGCCGGCCTTCTCGCCGGGCCCGGTCCATCATCTCGGGGTCGCGCGTCGCCAGGGTCGACGTGCACACGATGTGGAACTGCGGGATGGCCCACAGCGCATCCTCGTCGGTCAGGTCCAGGGGCTGTTCGAAGCACTGCCACGGATGGGGGGTCAGGCGGTCGGCCATCCAGACCAGGTCGTCGGGATCGGTCACGCCGTAGAGCAGGCCCGCATCCGGCGCCGGCAAGAGCACCAGCTCCAGCCCGTCCACCGTCGCGCCGAACGGGCGGACCGCCTCGATGATCGGACCGGCCACGTCCCGGAGCGACTGGCCGTTCACCGGCGTGGCCGCGTCGAGGAAGACCAGGCGGCCCACGCGCTCCGCGGCGAGGTCGGCGGCGCCGGTGATCACCATGCCGCCGTAGCTGTGGCCCACCAGGATCACGTCGGACAGGTCCTCGTACTCGAGCACCGCGGCGATGTCCTGCAGGTGCAGCGCGAGGTCGACGTGCGGTCCCAGCAGGTGGGAGCGCTCGCCCAGGCCGGTCAGCGTCGGGGTGTGGACCTCGTGGCCGGCCGCCCGCAGCAGGCGCGCGACCCGCTGGTAGCACCAGCCCCCATGACCCCCACCGTGCACCAGGACGTACGTCGCCATGCCCACCTCCTGACCGATCCCACCGACCGGCCTGCACTACGCTGACCGTTCGGGAAGAATACTGTTCTCGCAGTCGGTAACCTAGTTAACGGGCCGGGCGCACCAGCGTGGCGGCACCCAGGGGGAGATCAGATGGGACAGAAGCGATTTCGGTGGATGGCTGCACTGGTCGTCGTCGCCGCGCTGCTCGTGGCCGCGTGCACCTCGGGCGACTCGTCCGACGACGCCGGCTCCGGCACGGACGGCTCGACGGGCACCACGGCGCCGTCGGCCACCGGCCCCTCTCCGGGCGTCACCGACGACACGATCAAGGTCGGCGTGACCTACGTGGACACCGCCGCCCTCGTCGCCTCGGGCCTCAACTACGACCTCGGCGACCACGAGGCGGTGTACGACGCGCTGTTCGACAAGATCAACGCCGACGGCGGCATCAACGGCCGCCAGATCGAGCCCGTGTACGCGCCGATCGACCCCACCAGCACCTCGCCCGCCGAGGAGGCGTGCGTGAAGCTCACCGAGGACGAGGACGTGTTCCTCATCACCGGCTTCTTCCTCGCCGACGCGGTCACCTGCCCCGTCGCCACCCACGCGACTGCGGTCGTGGGCGGCGAGATGACCCCCCAGCGGCTCGACCAGGCCGAGGCCCCGTGGATCACCTGGACCCCCGACACCGACCAGCCCGAGGCGGTCGTGCGGGCCTTCGCCGACCAGGGCGAGCTCGACGGGAACGTGGCGGTCTACACCGCCGCCCGTGACGAGGAGGAGATGACCGACCACGTGCTCCCGGTGCTCGACGACCTCGGCATCACCCCGGTCGAGACCGGCGTCATGGACGCCCCCGCCGACGACCAGGCCGCGGTGGGCGCCAGCGTGGAGACCATCGCCCAGCGCTTCGAGGCCGCCGACGCCGACACGGTCATCCTCGTGGGGCCGAGCGCCCAGGACTGGCCCACCGCCATGGCCGACAACACGTCGTACCGCCCGAAGCTCCTGTTCCTGGACGTGATCGGCGCGCGGGCCTTCTTCACCAACGCTGCCACCACCGACACCTCGGTCCTCGACGGATCGTTGGCCGGCGGCCCCTACGGCCCCGACCAGGCCCGCTTCGACGAGGCGACGATGCAGGAGTGCATCCAGGTCCTCACCGACGCAGGGCTCGAAACGCCGACCCCCGAGGAGACCGGTGACGACCCGTCGAACCAGCCCTACCAGGCGGCGTTCCAGGCCTGCCCCGACGTCGACCTCACCAAGGCACTGCTCGAGGCGGCCGGCGAGAACCTCAACTACGGCACCCTGGCGTCGGCCATCGACGGCCTCGAGGTGAGCGTGTCGGGCGATCCCACCCCGCGCACCTACGGCCCCCCGCCCGACGCCGACGGTGCGCCGACGCCCTACCTGTTCGAGTGGGACACCGACGCGCAGAACTACGTCCTCGTCGACGACAGCGGCAGCGGCGGCGGCGGCGACAGCACCACCACGACGGGCGGCTGACGCCCCCACCGCCACGCCAGTGACACGAGGAGCGCCCGGCGGCACCGGCCGCCGGGCGCTCGTCGTCTCCGGCGGCGCGGGTCGGACGACGTCGACCCCCGAGGCTGTCGGCCTTGTCGCGCGGTCGCCCGTTCGCGCCGGGCGTCGGTGTCGAGGTCAGCCACGGTCGGCTTCCAGCCCCAAGGACAGGGGGCGCTGGCGGGCGACGGATGGAACGCGTGGCTTGACGGCGAGGTCAGCCAGGGTCGGCCTCCAGCCCCACGAAAGGGGGCGCTTGACGGGCGACGGATGGAACGCGTGGGTGGATGGCGAGGTCGCGCATCGAGTCCGGCTCCCCGACGGCACGACTGACGCCGCCGGCCGCCGGCGGTTGTACGCCGGTGCGGGCGCGCTCAGTCCCGCCAGCGCGTGGGATCGGTGGCGTAGTGGCAGCGCCACTCGACCACCGCGCCGTCGGCGTCGAGGCGCATGAGGTCGGCACCCGGCTTGGTCGAGCCGTCGGGCAGGTGGCAGCGGTAGAGCAGCACGATCGTCTCGGCCCCCACGAGCGTGGCGTCGAGCGTGTAACGGATGTCCGACGCCCGGGCCAACGCAACGACCACGTAGGACTGCAGCGCGGCGCGGCCCTCGATGGCCGTCTGGGTCGGGTCGCCCGTGAGCCGGGGGATGAACGGCGAGCTGAACACCACGGACTCGGCGAACGGCGCCATGATCACGTCGGCGTCGGCGCCGTTCCAGCCCTCGTCCCAGTGGCGACCGAGGCGGTCGACCGTCTCCTGGTCGATCACGGGGCGGTGTCGATCACGGGGCGGTGTCGATCACGGGCGGTGTCGATCATCAGTCGCCGTCGCCCACCACGACCCGCACCCGGCCCAGGTTGAGCACCCGAGCGAACGCGGTTCCGGTGTCGCCGCGCCGGTGGGTGGCCACCCGCAGGGCCGGGAAGTACGTGCCCGGCTCGGTGAACGAGTACGTCGTTGCCAGCTCCATCCGGGACGCCGAGCCGTCGATGCCCTCGGTGACCCCCGGGAAGTCGCCGGCGCCGTCGAAGTCCCAGTCGGCGGCCACGACGGTGCCCGTCCCCGGCGGCACCTCGATCGTCGCGGAGAACGCCACCGACTCACCGACACCGACCTCGGCCCGGCTCGACCCGTTGGCCCGGACGGTCACGACCGCCTGGATGCCACCCCGGTCTTGCGAGGTCGGCGACACGAGCACCTGGCCGTCGACCACCTCGTACTCGGTGCTCGACGGCGGGGCGATGCCGTGCTCGACCCACGCGCTGACGTCGCGCAGCGCCTGCTGCAGCACCCCTGCGTAGCTGACCGCACGGGTGGACCGCACCGGCCGAGGATCGCCGGGCGCGACGTTGGGCGAGGTGTGCATGGCGTGATCGATGAACCAGAGCCGGTAGTGGTCGTCGAGGCGATCACCGAGGGCGTCGGCGACCCGCGAGCGGTACCAGTCGGCCTGCCACGGGCACGCCATCTCGTCCATCAGCGCCTCGACCACGATCATCTTGCCGGCGAAGCGGCCGCTCTGGATGGAGCCACCCGCGTCACGGGCGTAGCGCGGCCCGATGAGCTCGCGCCGCTGCGGGTAGATCGGGGCCCCGCCGCAGCGGAACTGGTCCCAGCCGCAGTAGTCGGGCGTCGGCACCTGGTGGCGGTGGTAGGTCTGGGCGGCGAGGTACACGCCGTTGTCGACGGTGACCTCGTCGCCCACCTCGATCGAGCGGAGGGCCTCGAAGTGGGCCTCGCCGAACCCCGTCATCACCAGGTCGCCCATCACGCTGGCGATGTGCAGCGAGTGCCCGGCACCGGCGCCCGAGGTGAGCGTGAGGCTGGCGCCCTGGACGTTGCCGTCGGGCATGCTGGCCAGCCGCAGCGCCGCGGGCAGGTCGTTGGCGCTGTCACCGAACATGGCCGACATGGACATGGGCAACCCGAGCTCGGAGGCCTCGGACGACCGCACCACCTGGCTGATGGTGGTGGTGTGCTGCACCCGGGCCGCCAGCAACGAGTCCGTCGGGTTCGCACCCAGGTAGCCCGGCTCCGACCAGAAGTCGTCGAAGTACTCCGGGTCCCAGCGGATCATGTTGTCGACGAGGCTGGCGAACACGCCGGTGTAGCCGGCGGCGATGCGCTCGACGTCGAACCAGGCGCGCGGCGGGAAGCCCATGCGGGTGACCTCCACCAGCGCCTCGCGCTGCTCGACGGTCAGGCCGGCGTACATGTCGCCGCTGCCCCCGGGCTCGATGGCGTCCACGATCCGGGGGAACACGTCGCGCAGGATGCGGATGGCGTGGGCCTGGACGTTGAACAGGTTCGGCATGGCCATCGGTGCCGCGTGCACGAACGGCACCGAGCCGTCCCACACGTCGTCGGTGTTCTCCACGCAGCCGATGGTCTTGAAGGCGCCGCCGCTGCCTCCGTACACGTACCCGTAGGGGCGGTGCTCGCCGTACATCTCAGCGGCCAGGTCCCGGGAGTACCGCGCCACGGCGGCACTGGCGCGGTAGCCGACCAGGGTGTTGTCGTCGCCGGGGAACATGACGGTGCGGCCCAGGTTCGACTCGACGATGTAGGCACCGGAGTCGGCGGCGAACTCGAGCGAGCCGCCCATCATCACCCCGAGCACGAACGGCACCGCGTTCTCCATGCCGGAGATGGGCATGAGGGGCTGGAAGAACCGGCCCTCGTAGCGCTCGGCAGGCGGGAAGTACATCGAGAACCTGGTGTCGGTGCCCGAGAACCCGCCGTGCACATAGCGGTAGCGCACGGGCGCGTCCCGCCACTCGTCGACGTCGACGAACGGCGACGTGAACTGCGGGTCCTTCGAACCGGTCGGCGCTGGGCTCATCTCGGTGTCTCCCCCCGGTCCACACGACGGCCACGATCCCCCGGCCGCCGCAAGTCGAGCTATCCACCGAAGATAGTAGGAGATGCAGCTGCGGAGAGGGCCGTTACCGGCCCGGTTTGCCCACGGGTGGACCGTGCCCGGCACGGAGCCGAATCTCACGCTCGGTGCCCAAACGCCCGCGGCCTGCCAAACCCGAGGCAATAGGGTTCGGATTCCGGCCCCTATTGCCTCGACTATGAGCACCCTGGTCGATGCGAACGCGGAGGGTGGCGACGGGTCCCGCCCCGCTGACAAGAACCGGACCACCACCGCCCGCCAAGCACCCGCCCGAACGGCGCCAGTGGACGGGACGAACGACCCCTCGCCCCGTTCTTCGCGCTCTTGGGTCAAGTCTGAACCTTGCCGAGGAAGTGTTGGGTCAGCGGATGAGGCCGTCCACGTCGTCGAGGGCGCCCCGCTCGCAGAGCACCACCACGGTGCCGCCGGAACCGCCGCCGCTCGAGCGGGCGCCGTGCACCCCTGGGCGGCGCAGCGCTTCGTCCACGCACGCGGTAGCGGCCGGGTGGCCGAGCCCCATGGCGTCGTAGCCGGCGTGGCTGCCCGCGAGGAGCGATCCGAGGGCCGCGACCTCGCCCCCGGCCAGCGCCTCGGTGGCCGCCTCGGTGCGGCGATGCTCCTCGACGCCGAACCCTGTCGCCGCCCGGACGGGATAGGTCTCGGAAGGATCGACCGTTGTGACGTCATCGCCCGTCTCTCCCCAGCGCGCGAGGAACGCGGCGCCTTCGAGCGACTCGGGCAGTTCCGCCACCGCGTCGGCGGGGAGCTCGCTGATCCACGGCCAGCTCTGGCCGTGCTCGCCCTCGATGATGCGCTTGCCCATGAACGCGGCGGCGCGGGCCCGTCGGTAGGGCATGCCGCTGACGTCGTGGCTGGCCCCCGTCGGCCAACCCACCACCTCGATCCCGGACGGGAGGGGAACGAGGGGTCGGACCGAGGCCGGTCGGCAGAGGATGGGGAGGATGGCGCCGGCGGTGCCCATCGCGACCGCCACCTGGTCCATGATCCCGCACGGCGCACCCACGACGTGGTTCTCCGCCTCCTGGCACAGAGCGGCGAGGCGGAGCGGATCGAGGTCGTCGGCACCCAGCGCACGCGCGGCGGCCACCTCGAGCGCGGCGCTGGACGACACGCCGACCGACGGGGGCAGGTCCGACGCCACCGAGAGCCGCACGCGAGGGGGCTCGATCACACCGTGGCGCACCAGCACCACGGCCACCCCCACCAGGTAGTGCGTCCATCGGGGCGCGTCGACAAGCGCGTTCCGCACCTCGGGGTAGGCCGACCTTGCCAGCTCGGTGATGTCGTTCCCGTCGAGCTGCACCGGACCGACCAGCAACGCGTCGGCGGGCTCGGCGGTGACCGTCGTGGCGAGCCGCGTCGGGGTCTCGAGCACGAGGGCACCCGAGTAGTCGGCCACGCCGCCGAGCAGGTCGAGACGCCCCGGCGCGCTACCGATCCGGGTGGGCATCGAGCACCTCGGCGAGCACCTCGACCAGCACCGGGCCGATCCACGCCGCCAGCTCAGGGTTCGCGTAGCCGACCCACGCCACGGGCGACGTCGTGTCCAACGGCGCGTCCAGGGGACCACCCCATGGGTCGGTGACCACGCCGCCCGCCTCGGTGAGCAACATCGCCGTGCACACGTCGTAGGGGTGACAGGCGAAGGCCGCCGGGTCGACCAAGGGGCGGAGGTCGGCGACGAACCGGTCGCGGCCGGCGATCAGCTCGTGGAGCTGGCCCCCCGAGCAGATGTACTCGTCGTCGAACACGTCGCGACAGCCGAGGCGCCGGAACAGCTCGGCCTCCAGCTGGGCCAGCGCGACCTTGCCGGGGACGAAGAACTTGGCCAGCCCGCTGAAGCCGTGCTCGAGGTCCCGCGCCGCCGAGGGCCGCACGGAGAGGGGCTCACGGTCGCCGGTGCGCAGATCGACCCGTTCGGCCACGATGCCGCCACCCCGGTGGGCGCTGAGCTGGTCGCCCGCTCCCTGCTTGGCCGTGGGCAGCTCGGTCATCGCCGCGGCGACCACTTCGCCGAGCGAGCCGCCGTGGGGCGCCGCCGCGGCGAGGCACCAGGCCGGGCGCTTGTCATACATCAGCCCCCGGGTGCCGTCGATGGGGTCGATGATGACGGTCCACTCGGGGTCGGTCCCGACCACGACGGGCTCCTCCAGGCCCTCGGACACCACCTCGACGCCGGTCCAGTGCTGTTCGAACCACCCGAGCAGGGCGTCGTCGGCCACCCGGTCGATGGCGTAGATGGTGTCGGCCGCGGTCTCCGAGTCGATCACCGCCATGTCGATCCCCCGCGCGCCGATGACCGCGTCGCGCAGGTGGTCGCCCAGCAGGCAGAGCAACTGCCGGGCGTCTTCAGCCGAGTGCCTCACGGAGCTCCACCGCCTTCTCGTCGGGATCGGACTCGTTGGTCATCGAGCCGCCACCCACCTCGGGCCCGGCCAGGTACTTGAGCAGGCCCGGCGCCCGCAAGGGGGGATGCAGCTCGACGTGGAAGGGGTAGTGGGGGTGGTCGCCGACCGGTGCCTGGTGCACGGCCAGCACGTAGGGCATGCGCAGGCCCCAGAGCGCGTCGTAGCGGCGCACCACATCGCGCAGCACCAGTGCCAGTGACCTGCACGCCTCGTCATCGAGGTCGACCAGCGAGGTGACCGGCCGACGGGGCAGCACGTGCACCTCGTACGCGTAGCGGGCGAACCAGGGCACGCAGGCGAAGAACCGCTCGCCCTCCCTGACCACCCGAGGGCCCGCGAGCTCGCGATCGACGACGTCCTGGAGCAGCACGCGGCCGGTGTCGCGATGGTGGGCCGCGGCCACCTCGGCCTCACGCGCCATCGTGCCGTAGACCAACGCGCCGGCGTAGATCTGGCAGTGCGGGTGCGGGTTCGACGTGCCGACCGCGGCCCCCCGGTTCTCGAAGATCAGCACGTGGGCCACGCCGTCCCGCGCCTGGAGCACCCGGGTGCGGTCCCGCCACGTGGTGACCACCGCGGCCGCCTCGTCGTCGTCGAGGTCGGCCATCGAACGGGTGGGGTCGTGGTGGTAGCAGACGACCTCGGCCGTGCCCGTGGCCCGGCGCGTGCGGTAGAGCTCGTCGCCCGCCGAGGGCTCGGGCGCGTCCGGCGAGAAGACCGGCAGGTCGTTCGTGAAGGTGAACACGCCCCGGTAGTCGGGGTTGGTGGTGGCGATGCGCCGGCCACCGGGGGCGAGGGCGTTGTCCTCGGGCACCATCGGCTCCTCGTCGTCGATCACCTCGCCGATCCACGGCCGCGCCCCGCGGTGGGCCGTGAACAGCACCCATTCACCCCGGAACGGGTGCCAGCGCAGCTCCCACGGCCCTGTGGTCGTGCTCACCGCAGGGCGATGCGCAGCGCGAAGGCGAGATGCCCGTACTCGACGTGATCGAAGATCGTCGAGATCTTCATCGTTCAGCCTCCTGAGCAGCTTCGAGCGCGTCGCAGCGCCGGCGTCGGCATCGGTGCGAACCACTTGTGGGCGTTCTTGATCGTCCCGGTCTTTGTCAACGGCCAGTTGGTTCTGAACGCTGGCGGCCAGCAGAACTGCGCGCTGGT
>CAZWMT010000054.1:0-40317 GCA_964635055.1 uncultured Microthrixaceae bacterium
TCGAAGCACTCGCTCCCACCTCCGAGCAGCACGCCGCCTAGCGAAAGGACCCGATTCCCCTTGACATCCATAGGAGCGTCGGAACGCCCCAGATCCCGAAGGCACCCCTGGCGACGGCATCGAGCAATCGTCGGCCCGGCACCTCGCGCCAGCTCGTGAACGGATGGGGCCAACTCGAGGATTCGCGCCAGCAGGGCTCGTCGCGCGCTGCCGCGGCCCTGCCACACTCGACGGATGACCGAGCGCTTCGAGGTACAACGGTTCATCCCCGCTGACGCGGCCAGGATCTTCGCCGTCGTCAGCAGCCCGCAGGGCCACGTGGCCATCGACGCGTCGGGGATGCTCCAGTCCTACACGGGCGATCCGGCCCGAGAGGTCGGTGACACCTTCACGATCCACATGGACCGTGAGGCGCTCGGCGACATCGACCTGGGGAAGTACGACGTCACGGTCACGTTCACCGCCTTCGAGCCGGACCGCTACCTCACCTGGGAGGTGTCCGGGGAAGGCTTCCCGAGCATCGGCCACTACTACGGCTACCGGCTGGAGCCCGCCGACGGCGGCACCCTCGTGACCTCGATCTACGACTGGTCGCAGATCGGCGAGGACTGGAAGCAGAGCGGCCGCTGGCCGATCATCCCCGAATCCGCCCTGAAGGCGACACTGGGCATCCTCGAGCGCACGGTGCGCGCCGACGACTGATCGTCGGCCGGCGAGGCGCCGGCGAGGCTCGGGCGAGGTCTTGTCGACACAGGTCCGGCTGCCGCTTCAGCGTGGGCCTATGCTCGCCGCCGTCCCGACGGCACGCGCCGGGGCCACGGGGAGGTGATGCGGGGATGAGCACGGTGGTCGAGAGCACCATCACCTTCCCCTACAAGCGGTCGCTCGGCCCGGTGCTGGGCGCCTTCCTCACCGCGTTGACCCAGGAGCGCCTCATCGGCATCCGCAGCGGCGCCCGGGTGCTGTGCCCGCCGCTGGAGTGGGACCCGGAGACCGGCGCCGAGCTGGCGCACGACTTCGTCGACGTCGGGCCCGCAGGCACGGTCGAGTCCTGGTGCTGGGTGGCCGACCCCACCGAGCAGCACCCGCTCGACCACCCGTTCGCGTTCGCCACGGTCCGCCTCGACGGGGCCGACACCGCCCTCGTCCACGTGGTCGACGCCGGCACGCCCGACGCCATGAGCATCGGGATGCGGGTGGCGCCGCAGTGGAAGGCCGAGCGACGGGGCCACCTCACCGACCTCGAGGCGTTCGTCCCCGGTGAGACGCCCGTCCCCGGCGCGACACCCGTCCCGGCTGCGACACCCGAAGGCGGCGCCGCACCTGATGCCGGCGCCGGCGAGCCGGTGACGATGATGGACTACGCAGCGTCGATCACCTACACCACGCCGGTGCCCGACAACGTCGTGCGGGCCGAGCAGGCCGCCGCCGAGGGCCGGTTCCTCGGCCTGCGTTGCCCCACCTGCGGGCGCACCTACACCGGTGGGCGGGGCTACTGCCCGGTCGACTCGCTCGAGCTGACGCCCGACGACGAGGTCGACCTGCCCCAGCGGGGGGTGCTGACCAACTACACCGTCGTCACCCCGATCCAGTACCCGGGCCAGACCGAGACCGAGCCCTTCGCCCGGGTGCACGTGCTGCTCGACGGCACCGACGTGGTGCTCAGCTACCAACCGCTGGTCGACGTGCCCAACGACGACATCCGCATCGGGATGCGCCTCGCCCCCGTGTGGGCATCGGAGGCCGAGCAGAACGACCCCGACGCGGTCGGCAGCCGCGAGAGCGGCCTGGTGGGGTGGATCCCCACCGGAGAGCCCGACGACGGCGACCCCGACCTCGTGAACCGGCTCTGCTGATGGCCGCCACCGCAGCCCCCGACCACGTGCTCGGCCACCACCCGGACGACATCGCCATCATCGGCTGGAGCACCACGCCCATGGTGCGCCACACCGACAAGACCGAGACGCAGTTGCTGCTCGAGGTGGTCTCGGGCGCGCTCGACCACACCGGGCTCACCCGTGCCGACGTCGACTTCGCCTGCGCCGGGAGCTGCGACTACGTGGCCGGCCAGGCCTTCTCGTTCGTCCAGAACACCGACGCCATCGGCGCGTGGCCCCCCAAGCGCGACTCGCACGTCGAGATGGACGGGGCGTGGGCGCTCTACGAGGCCTACGTGCGGCTGCTTCTGGGCGACATCGACGTGGCCATCGCCATGGGCTCCGGCCGCTCGTCCACCGCCGACCCGGCGCTCATCTACCCGATGGAGATGGACCCCTTCTACCTGGCCCCGCTCGGCGCCGACGCCCTCAGCCTCGCCGCGCTGCAGGCCCAGGCCCTGCTGGCCACCGGCACCGTCACCGAGCGGCAACTGGCCGAGATCGCGGTGCGCTGCCGCCGCGACGCGCAGGAGAACCCCCACGCCCAGGTGGCCGGCGAGTTCGACGTCGACGCCCTGCTGGCCGAGGACCACGTGCGGGCGCCGCTGCGCCGCCACGACCTGCCGCCCATCACCGACGGCGCCTGCGCCGTGGTGATCGCCCGCGCCGAGCGGGCCAAGGCGGTCTGCGAGCGCCCGGTCTGGATCAGCGGCATCGCCCACTGCGCCGAGCTGCACTATCCGGGCATGCGCGACCTGCTGCACTCGTCGTCGACCCGCCTGGCGGGCGAGGCGGCGGGCGTCGGCGACGGGCCCATCGAGGTGGCCGAGCTGCAGGCGGCCTTCACCCACGAGGAGCCTCTGCTGGCCGAGGCGCTCGGTCTCGGCCCGGAGGTGCGCATCAACCCGTCGGGTGGCCCGCTGGCCGCCAACCCGATCATGGCCACCGGCCTCGTGCGCATCGCGGAAGCCGCGAGTGCCATCCGGGTCGGTGGCGCCACCCGCACGCTCGGCCACTCGACCTCGGGCCCCTGCCTCCAGCAGAACCTGGTGTGCGTCCTACAAGGGCCCGAGCGGCCCCCCAGAGCGGGGAGCGGGGCGGCCTGATGGCCCATCAACCCGCCGCCGTCGTGGGCATCGGCCAGACCCACCACAAGTCCCGCCGCTGGGACGTCTCGCTCGGCGGCCTGGTGCGCGAAGCCGCGTCGCGTGCCCTCGAGGACGCCCAGCTCGACTGGGCCGACATCGACGCCGTCGTGCTGGGCAAGGCGCCCGACCTGTTCGAGGGCGTGATGAAGCCCGAGCTCTACCTCACCGATGCCCTCGGCGCCCACGGCAAGCCGATGTTCCGGGTGCACACCGCCGGCTCGGTGGGCGGCACCACGGGCATCGTGGCCAGCCACCTGGTCGAGACCGGCCGCCACCGCCGGGTGCTGGCCGTGGCCTACCAGAAGCAGTCCGAGGGCAACGCGCAGTTCGCGCTCGGGTCGGGCAAGGGCGCGTCACTGGGCGCCGGCGGCGCCTTCGCCCCCTTCATCCGGTCGTACATCCACCGCTCGGGCGCGCCGCTCGACGTCGGCCCCATGGTCGCGGTGAAGGACCGCCGGAACGCGCTCAAGAACCCCTACGCCCACCTGCGCCTCGCGGACATCTCGGTCGAGAGCGTGAAGGCCTCGGTGATGATGTGGGATCCGGTCCACTACCTCGAGTCGTGCCCGTCGTCCGACGGCGCCTGCGCCGTGGTGATCACCGACCGCGAGGGTGGCGAGGCCGCCGCCGCCGACGGTCGCCCGCCGGCATGGGTGCTCGGCTCGGCCATGCGCTCGGAGCCCTACGGGTTCCCGGGCCGCGACCCGGTCGCCCCCCAGGGCGCGGCCGACTGCGCCGACGACGCCTACCGCCAGGCCGGCATCACCCGGCCCCGCGAGCAGATCGACTGCGCCGAGCTCTACGTGCCGTTCTCGTGGTACGAGCCGATGTGGCTCGAGGGCCACCACCTGGCCGAGCCGGGCGAGGGCTGGCGGCTCGTCGAGTCGGGCGCCACCGCGCTCGACGGCGCCTTCCCGGTCAACATGTCGGGCGGGGTGCTGTCGTCGAACCCCATCGGCGCGTCGGGCCTGCTGCGCTTCGCCGAAGCCGCGCTGCAGGTCCGTGGCGCGGCCGGCGAGCACCAGGTCGACGGCGCGAAGGTGGCCGTGGCCCAGGCCTACGGCGCCTCGGCGCAGTACTTCAGCATGTGGGTCGTCGGCGCCAGCCTCGACCCCTTCGGCTGACGACAGGGGCCGGCAGGCTCCAGGGGTGGTGGTGGCCGCGACCGCCGGGTGATGGCGCGGACAGCCGGCGCCCCGCTGGTTGACGCTCGCGTTAGACGGTCGTAGCGTCGCCAAGATGAGTGAAACCGCCGCACCGGTCGACGGCACCGCCCCGGGGGTCGAGGAGCCGGCGGACGAGGATCCGTTCAGCCAGATGGACCCCGAGATGGCCCGGTGCCCCCAGCCGGTGTACCGCGAGATGCGAGCGGCGATGCGGGTCGTGCCCATGGAGGGCAGCGTGGTGCTGGGCGGCCGGGCCGAGATCGACGAGGCGTTGCGCGACGCCGAGGTCTTCTCGTCGAACATGTCGGCGGTCGACCTGCAGAACATCCGGCCGCTGATCCCCCTGCAGATCGACCCACCAGACCACAAGAAGTACCGCAAGGTGCTCGACCCGCTGTTCGCCCCCCGCAAGGTGGCCGACCTGGAGCAGCCGGTCACCGACCTGGTGAACGACCTCATCGACCGGTTCGGCGATCGCACCGAGATCGACTTCGCCAAGGACTTCTCCACCCGGTTCCCCACGCAGGTCTTCCTCACCATCCTCGGACTGCCGCTCGACGACCTCCCGACCTTCCTCGCCATGAAGGACGGCATCATCCGCCCCAACCACGTCGTGGGCACCGCCTTCGGCACCCATGAGGCGGTCGCCCACCAGAAGGCGACGGCCCAGTCGATCTACGACTACTTCGATGCGGTGCTCGACGAGCGCGCGCAGGAGCCCAGGGACGACCTGCTCACCGAGTTCCTCGCCACCGAGGTGGACGGCGTCCGCCTCACTCGTCACGAGATCCTCGACATCTGCTTCCTGTTCCTCATCGCCGGGCTCGACACGGTCACCGCCACGCTCGACTGCATGTACGCGTTCCTGGCCGAGCACCCCGACCACCGCCGCCAACTGGTCGACGACCCCGACATGATCCCCGCCGCCATCGAGGAGCTGCTGCGCTGGGAGACACCCGTCATGGGCATCGTCCGCAGTGCCGTGGCCGACGCCGAGATCGGCGGCTGCCCCATCGCCGAGGGCGACACGGTCATCGCCCTGCTCGGCTCGGCCAACACCGACGAGGACTTCCTCGACGACGCCGACGTGGTGCGCTTCGACCGCGAGTCCAACCGCCACATCGCCTTCGGCGGGGGCATCCACCGCTGCCTCGGCTCGCACCTGGCCCGGCTCGAGCTGCGCATCGCCCTGCGCGAGTGGCACCGCCGGATCCCCGACTACGCCATCGCCGACGGCGTCGAGCTGCAGTACACGGGCGGTGTCCGGTCGATCGACGAGTTCCCGATGACGCTGGCCCGGCCCGCGGGCACCTAGGAGGATCCTCATTCACTGCCCGGTCGGCCGAACCGCATCCCTGTGACCAGGGACGTCATGCGGCGACGGGTTCGGCCGAGTGAGAAAAGAAGCACCCTCCTAGCCCTCTGGCCGGCACCCACCGCGCCATCCCCGACCACCCGACCCACGCGCAAGGGAGACGTCATGACCGACTACCAGTTCATCAACTACGAGACCCTCGACGACGGTGTGATCGCCCGGATCATGCTCGACCGACCCGATGCCAGGAACGCCCAGAACCGGGGGATGCTGGTCGAGCTCGACGACGCGTTCCTGCGGGCCGAGGCCGACGACGCCGTCCGGGTGGTGATCCTGGGTGGCGAGGGGCCGATGTTCTCCTCCGGCCACGACATGGGCTCGGCGGTCGCGGTGGAGGAGTACCAGACGCACCCGACCCGGGCCATCAACGGTGGCACCCGCGTCGGGGCCGAGCAGATGATCCTCCAGGAGTGGCACTACTACTTCGAGAACACGCGCCGGTGGCGGAACCTCCGCAAGATCACCGTGGCGCAGGTGCACGGCAAGGTGTACGGCGCCGGCCTCATGCTCATGTGGGCGTGCGACCTGATCACCGCCGCCGAGGGCACCACGTTCGCCGACGTGGTCGGCGTGCGCCTCGGGATGTGCGGCCTGGAGTACTTCGCCCACCCGTGGGAATTCGGCGCCCGCAAGACCAAGGAGCTGCTGCTCACCGGCGACTGCCTCGACGTGGACGAGGCCCACGCGCTCGGCATGGTGTCGAAGGTGTTCGGCCCCGACCGGCTGGCCGACGACACGCTCGACTTCGCCCGGCGCATCGCCGCCCTGCCCACGGTCACCGCGTTGATGATCAAGGAGTCGGTGAACCAGACCCAGGACAACCAGGGGTTCCACAACGCGCTCAACGCCTGCTTCTCCCTCCACCAGCTCAACCACGCCCACTGGGCCGAGGTGCACGACGACGGGTTCCCCGCGGCGAGGGTCGACGACGGCATCGCCGACTGGCGCAGCGCGCCGCCCGTCGTCCACGCGGAGAAGACCACCGTGCGGGCCGAGCCGTGAGCATCGTGGATCGCCGGTCGGGGAGCTGACCCGGCGCCGGGGCCACCGCCCGCGCCACCCATCACCGGAGCACACCGATCGAAAGAGGTAGGTCATGGCTGGACCGTTGGACGGCGTCAGGGTCGTCGAGGTCGCGAGTTGGATGTTCGTCCCGTCGGCGGGCGCGGTGCTTGTCGACCAGGGCGCCGAGGTGATCAAGGTCGAGCATCCCGAGACCGGCGACCCGCAGCGGGGCCTCGTCACGTCGGGCCTGCTGCCCGGTGGGTCCGAGGGCGTCAACTTCATGATGGAGCAGCCCAACCACGGCAAGCGGTCGGTGGCCATCGACCTGTCGACGCCCGACGGCCGCGAGGCCCTGCTGAAGCTGGTCGAGACCGCCGACGTCTTCCTCACCAGCTACCTGCCGCAGGTGCGCCGCAAGCTGCACATCGACACCGACGACATCCGGGCCCGCAACCCCGACATCATCATCGCCCGGGGCAGCGGCCAGGGCAGCAAGGGCCCCGACGCCGAGAAGGCCGGCTACGACGGCACGTCGTACTGGGCCCGGGCGGGCATGGCCTCGGTGATGCCCGACAAGGACGGCTGGCCCATGGGTCAGGTGGCGCCGGCCTTCGGCGACGTGATGGGCGGGCTCGCCATCGCCGGTGCCATCGGCGCCGCGCTGTTCAAGCGCGAGCGCACGGGCGAGACCAGCATCGTCGACGTGTCGCTGATGGCCACGTCGATGTGGCAGATCTCACCGCTGGTGGTGGCCTCGA
The DNA here is from genome assembly GCA_964635055.1 of uncultured Microthrixaceae bacterium. Classification (GTDB taxonomy): domain Bacteria; phylum Actinomycetota; class Acidimicrobiia; order Acidimicrobiales; family DATDAH01; genus JAEUJM01. The sequence continues at coordinate 7,330 of CAZWMT010000054.1, forward strand.
AGCTGTTCGGGTTCTCGAAGATCCCCCAGGGCGGTGACCGCAAGAAGTTCTCGAACCCGGGGGTGGGCACCTACCGCACCGGCGACGACCGCTACGTCTGTCTCATGCTCCTGCAGAGCGACAAGTTCTGGGCCGAGCTGGTGACCCTGCTGGGCAGGCCCGAGATGGCCGACGACGAGCGCTTCGTCGACGCCCCCGCCCGTGCGGCGAACAGCGTCGAGTGCATCACGCTGCTCGACGAGGCCTTCGCCGCGCATCCCCTCGCCCACTGGCGCGAGGTGCTCGACGGGTTCTCGGGGGCGTGGACGGCGTTCCAGACCCTCGACGAGCTGTACGAGGACCCGCAGGTGATCGCCAACGGCTACCTCCCCACCATGACCGCGTCCAACGGCCAGGACGTGCAGCTGGTGGCCAGCCCGGCGCAATTCGACGAGACGCCGCCCGAGATCAGCCGGTGCCCCGGCCACGGCGAGCACACCGACGACGTGCTCCTCGAGCTGGGCCTGGGATGGGACGAGCTGATCGCCCTCAAGGAGTCGGGTGCCATCGGGTAGCACCCCCGAGCCGGAGCCCCCCGCGATCGACGAGGGCGCGGTGGTGCGCCGGCCACCCTTCGGCGACAACCCCGAGGTGGGGCTCCGGGGAGCGACGACCCAGCGGTCGATCCTCACCGCGGCCCTGGCCGTGTTCGCCGAGCACGGGTTCCACGACGCCAAGGTCGAGCTGATCGCCGACGCCGCGGGATGCTCGCGGCCGGCGTTCTACCAGTACTTCGCTAGCAAGGAGGACGTGTTCTGGCGCCTCGCGGGGCACCTCGGGCGCGAGCTCGAGGTGCTCGTCGCCCAGCTTCCCGACCCCACCCCCGACATCGACGGGGTCGAGGCGCTCGACGACTGGATCGATGGCGTGGTCGAGGTGCACCAGGCCTACCAGCCCGTCCTGTTGTCGTTCCCGGCGGCGTTCCGCGAGACCCGCCCGGATCAACCGCTGCCCCGGCCGCTGACGGTCCGGTTGCAGACGGTCCTGGACGAGGCCGCCCGGCTCGACGGTGGGCTGCCGGCCGGCCTGGACGTGCGCGCCGCCTCGGAGGCGACGGTCGCGATGATCCTCCGCAGCATCCACTACTGGATGCTCGGGCTGTTCTCGATCCCCCGGCCGCGCTTCACCAGGGCGCTGGCGTCGACGCTGCACCGGGTGGCCTACGGGCCGGTGGCCGGCGTGAACACGGGCCCGACGGTCGACCCGCCCACCAGCACGGTGCCCACCTGGCCGGACGGCCCCATCTCGACCGAGCCCGATCGCCCCATGCGGCCCCGCGGCATCGCCACCCGCCGGCGCCTGCTCGACGCGGCCGGCTCGGTGCTGCCCCGCCGCGGCTACCACGAGACCAGGGTCGACGACATCGTCGAGGAGGCCGGGTGCTCGCACGGCACCTTCTACCAGTACTTCGACAGCACCGACGACCTGTTCCGCACGCTCGCGCTCGACGCCGGGCGGGACCTGGCCGCGCTCGTCGACGCGTTCCCCGCGGCGCCGGACGCGGCGCTCGAGCCCTGGCTGGCGGCGTGGTTCGCCAGCTACCGCTCGAACGGCGGGGTCATCAGCGCCTGGCAGGAGATCGACCAGGGCGACCCCGGGCTGTCGGTGATGTCGATCGAGATCATGCTGGTGTTCTTCGATCGCCTGGGTCGACTGGTGCACCGCCGCGGGTTCGGCGACACCGCCGTCGACGCGCTCGCCCTCCTCGCGGTGATCGAACGCGTCCCCTACACCGTGGTGGTGCTGAACCAACTCGACGAGGCCCCGGCCATCGCCGCAGCGCGCCACCTCATCCAGCGGGGCATCCTGGGCCGAGCGGCGTGAACGATCTGCGACGTACAGCAGGTCGCGGGTCGAAGGGTTGGGCGATCGTCAGTCGGCCCGATCCAAATGGCTCGCAGCTCGGTTGACATGACGCGATTCAGCTGGGCGCCGCGGCTATTCACTCGACGGAGCACACCCGCTGGCTGGCCGTTGCCTTCGCCGATCACCCGGTCGTACCGGACGCCACCCCGCAGGAGGTTCGGCTGAGAGTAGACTGTCACAGGGGGTGGGGATGATGGGGGTATGTCACCGCACCTCCCGCACTGGTTGGGCCGGATCGCCAACTCGGTGACCGGACTCGTGCAGAACGATACCGACATGGCCGGGGTCGACGGTGCCACCGCCGCCGAGGTGATGGAGGAGTACGCGCGGATCGAGCGGATGGCCGCGATCGGGAAGTTGAAGGCGGCGGCCCGGGTGGCCGAGACCGGGGCGTACCGATCGTGCGGCGACAAGGACGCAGCCACCTTCGTGGCGCGGCGGACGGGGTGTTCGAAGCGCGACGCGCAACGGTCGTTGGATGCGGTCAACGCGCTTGATGGGCTGGACGCGACCAGGGTGGCGGCCGAGAACGGTGATCTGTCCGAAGCGCAGCTGCGCGAGGTGGCCGACGGGGCGACGGTCAACCCCGACGCCGAGAAGGAGCTGCTGACCGCGGCGCGCACCCAGCCGCTGGCCGGACTGAAGGAACGGGCGCAGCGGGCCAAGGCGTCGGCCACCGATGAGGCGACGGCGCACGAGCGGATCCGCACGTCGAGGCACATGAAGTGCGGGACCGACGCCGAGGGGGCGTTCTGGTTGGCCTACCGCAACACCGGCGACATGGGGGCAGCCATCCTCGCGGCGGTGCGCCCCATCCAGGACCGACTGTTCCGCGCGGCCCGCGACCGCGGTGAACGCGATTCCTACGAGGCGTACGCAGCGGACGCCCTGACCGAGCTCGTCGTCGGGCCTGCCGAGCGCTCGACCAGTGAAGAGGAAGCCGACTCTTCCGACACCGACGCGACCGACACCGACCCGGCCGAGGCGGGCGCCGACTCCGAGGGGGCGCCGCCGCGGCGGTGGCCGCCGAGGCAGAACCGTGCCCGGCCGTCGCGGGACATCAAGGTCATTGTCCGCATCGATCACCAGGCGCTCGAGCGTGGCCACACCGTCGCCGGCGAGACCTGCGACATCGTCGGCGTCGGCCAGGTGCCGGTGTCCACGGTGAAGGAGATGATGGGCGACGCCTTCCTGGCCGCGATCGTCACCGACGGCGTCGACGTGCGATCGGTGGCGCACCTCGGCCGCAAGACGACCGCCCACCAGCAGACGGCCTTGGAGTTCACCCAGCCCGACTGCGAGGTGTTGGGCTGCATCCGGACCATGTTCCTGCAGACCGACCACCGCACCGGCTGGGCCAGGACGAAGAACACGGTGTTCGACGACCTCGACAAATTGTGCGAGCACCACCACGAGCTCAAGACCAACAAGGGTTGGCGACTCGAGCCCGGCACCGGCAAGCGCCGCTTCCTGCCGCCCGACCAACAGGCCTCTTGATCATCCGCCGGAGCGCGTCGGCTGAGTCCCCTCCGTCCCCGTCCAGGTCCGAGTCCCTGGCGCTGACGTCCCCATCATCGGCGACTACACCGCCGATGTATTTGCGAGGCCAGGACTCGCGGAGCCCGACATGAGCCCGTAGACGACCCTCACCAAGCCACGACGCTCGAGAATTCCTAACGCTCCGAGCGGGGTTCGCGAGGCAGGCCGAGGCCGTGCTCGCCCACGATGTTCAGGTTGATCTCGGTGGTGCCACCGGCGATCGACGTCTGCCGCGAGGAGGACAGGTTGGTCGGCCACGGCCCGTCGAGCATGCCCTCGGCGCCGAGCAGGTCGACCGCCAGCGACGCCAGGCGCTGGTCGGCCCTGGCCCACGCCAGCTTCGTGAGGCTGCCCGAGGCCCCGGTGGGCTGGCCCTGGCGCATCTGGGCGAACGACCGGTTGGTCATCCAGCGCATGCACGCGATGTCGCTGTGCACCTGGGCCACGCGCTGGCGCAGGCGGGGATCGGCCAGCGACGCCCCGACGCCGGGCGCGGCCAGCACCTCGGCGAGGCGGCGGGCCAGGCCGAGGTGGAGCCGGGCCACGCCGGCGCGCTCGAAGCTCAGCGTGGTCATCGCCACGGTCCACCCCTGGTCCTGGGGCCCGAGCAGCGCCGATCGGGGCACCCGCACGTCGCTGAAGAACAGCTCGCTGAACGACTCGCCACCGGCGATGGTCTTGATGGGCCGCTCGACGACGCCGTCGGAGTGCAGGTCCACGAGCAGACAGCTCAATCCCTTGTGCTTGGAGGAGGTCGGGTCGGTGCGGACGTAGAGCTGGCACCAATCGGCGTAGTGGCCGAGGCTGTTCCAGGTCTTCTGCCCGTTCACGACGAACGAGTCGCCGTCTGCCACCGCGGTGGTGCGCAGCGCCGCGAGGTCCGAGCCGGCGTCGGGCTCGGACATCCCCTGCGACCAGATCTCGTCGCCCCGCAGGAGCGGGCGCAGGAAGCGGCGCTTCTGCTCGTCCGTGCCGTAGTGCATGATCGCCGGGGCGATGTTGGCCACGCCGATGGTGTTCACCGGACCGGGTGCGGCCCGCTCGCTCATCACCTCCAGGTAGGCGATCTGGGCGTCGATGCCCGCGTCACGACCGCCGTACTCGGTCGGCCAGGCCGGGGCGGCCCAGCCCGCGTCGGCCAGCGCGCGGTTCCAGGCCCGCAGCCCGTCGATGGTGTCGTCGGTGGGCTGCATCTGGCCGAGCGCCACGATCTCGGGGGTGAGCACCCCGTCGAGCCACTCGCCCAGCGCGCGCCGCAGGTCGTCGGCCGTCTCGACCGCCCCTCCCGAGGCCGCCGCGGTCACCCGACGGGGAGCTTCACGTCGACCGTCGCCTTGGCCATGGTCCGGCCCGCCTGGTTGGTGAGCTCCACTTCGACGATGGCCAGGCTCTGGCGGCGCTCGACCCGGGTGTCGACCACCTCGCCGGCCAGGAACGTGGCGTCGCCGGTGAACGCGGGGTTGCGGTACTGCGCGTCCGAGTGGACGATCTCGCCCCACTCCCCCGCCCACGCGGCCACGTAGTCGATGATCCACGCGCCCATCGAGGCGCCGTAGCCGTACCCGCGGGCCATGCCCACGTGCTGGGCCCATCGGGGCTGCAGGTGACCGCGCGAGGGCCCGTAGTAGGCGCCGTCGGTGAGCTCGGGGTTGGTGCGCTCCATGCGCTTGTCGCCCTCGTGGCCGGCCATCTCCTTCGTGTAGCCGAGCTCGAGCGCGCTCACCGTCGTCGGGCCGGTCTTGGTGCCACCCCAGATGGTCATCGGGAACGCCCGCCACTCGGTGGTGAAGCTGGCCAGGCTGTGGGGGCCGAGCACGTGACCGGCCAGCCGGTCGCCCACCGACACCGACGAGAACAGGCGCTTGTCGTGCCCGAGCGTCTGGATCTGGTCGATGAACGCCTGCTTGCGGGCTTCCAGGTCGGCCAGCTCGGCGTCGGTCCACTCGGGATCGCTCTGCTCGTCGAAGACCTTCTTCTCCTTGGCCTCGCGCACCGGGTAGCGGATGGCGGTGGACCGCTGCTGCGCGATCCGCTCGCCCCGCTGGTTGATGTAGAGCGTGTCGCCGCGCTGGAAGCACGTCGGCCCCGCGAAGCTGGTCTCGGTGACCTTGTAGTCGTAGGGCATGCGGTGGCAGACGAGGTGGTCGCCGGGGAAGATGCGGGGGCCGAAGAACCACCATTCGTCGCCGCCGAAGATGAGGTGCGAGTTGGGGATGCGCCCCACCTGGGCCGGCGAGCACCCGTGGCTGGTGTCGGTGGCGACGGTGAACGACTGCGGGGCGACCAGCCCGCCGAAGCGGCTCTCGGCCGCCCAGCGGGCGTCGTAGTGCAACGGGTTCGGGTAGTGCATGGCCTGGGCCCACCGACGGATGTCACTGGCGGCGACGTCGTCGTTCAGCTCGCCGGCCCGCATGGGCACGCCCATGTGGCGATCGAGGTCGGACGTGTCGAGCACCGGTTCGGGGCCGGCGTCGGTGTCCGAGTCGGCGTCGGCGTCGGCGTCGGAGCTGGTGTCGGAGCTGGTGTCGGAGCGGGCGTCGGTCATGAGGCTTCCTCGTTTGCGGGGGATCGGGCGGGGAGCAGCTCGGCGGCGGACTCGTCGGGGGCGTCGGCGGGCAGGTGCCCGAGGCGGCCGGCAGCGATCGCGATCAGGGCGTCGTCGCGGACCTTGGTGTCGCTGCCGGTGGTGGGCAGCTCGCCCTGGTCGAAGAACAGGACGTGGCGCGGCACCTTGTAGGTGGCGACCCGTTCGGCGAGGAACGAGCGCAGCTCCTCGGCGCTGGCCTCGGTGCCGTCGGCCAGCTCGACGCACAGGGTGACCACCTCGCCGAGGCGCTCGTCGGGCAGGCCCACCACCCGGGCCCGTCGGACCCCGGGGAAGGCCCGCAGCGTGAACTCGAGCTCGGCGGGCGACACGTTGGCGCCGGCGGTCTTGATCACCTCGGTGCGCCGGCCGGTCCAGTGCACCCCGCCGTCGGTGTCGACATAGCCGACGTCGCCGGTGTGCAGGAACCCGTCGGCATCGAAGTCCTGGTCCCGGGTGGACCCGAGGTAATGGTCGATGACCGTGGGGCCCGCGACCGCGAACTCGCCGTCCTGGTCGGGCCCCAGCGCCTCCCCCGTGTCGGGGTCGACGACCCGCAGGCGTACGCCGGGTTGCAGCCGTCCGGTGCTGGCCTTCATCTCGTCGCGCGTGTTGCTCCAGCGGTGGCTCACGATGCTGGCGCAGGTCTCGGACATGCCGTAGGCGATGGGCATCGTCCAGCTGGTGTCGCCGTCGACGGTCGGGTGGCGGGTGAACACCGACTTGCCGTACACCTCGCGGAGCGACGACAGGTCGGTGGACTCCCAGTCGGGGTGCTCGCGCAACGCCGCCGCCTGGTGGGGCAGCGTGTAGGGCTCGGTCACCCGCTCCCGCTCGAGCAGGCGCAGCGCACCGCCGGCCTCGAAGGTCTCCTGCATCACGAAGCAGCCACCGCCGGCCAACGTCCCGCCCAGCGCGGTGGTGAGCCCCGCGGTCCAGAACAGCGGCAACGGCGCCCACACCCGCGACTCGGGCGTGCGCCGGAACATGTCGGCGTGGAGCCAGAACTGCAGGGTGGGGGCCCGGTGCAGGTGCAGCATGCCCTTCGGGGTGCTGGTGGTGCCCGAGCTGAACAGCACCAGGCCCGGGTCACCCGGTGAGACGGCGCGGGCACGGGCGGCGACCACGTCGCCGTGCGGCGCCCCACCGGCGAGGAAGGCGTCCCACGACGGGTCGCCCACCGCCGCGCTCCAACGCAGGTAGGGCAGCCGCTCGTCGCCCACCAGGCCCGCGACCTCGGCGCCGAGGTCGCGGCCCAGCAGCGTCCGTTGGGCCAGCACGCCGGCGACCGACGAGCCGGCGAGCAGGTCGACCAGCTCCGTCGGCGTGGAGAACGTCGACAGGGGCACCGCCACCCCGCCCGCGAGGGCCACGCCGAACAGCGCGGCCACCGATTCGGGGCGGCTGCCCATGACGATGGCGACCCTGGTGCCAAGGTCGACGCCCTGCTCGACCAGCGCCGCGGCGACGGCGTGGGACGCTCGGGCCAGGTCGGCGTAGGACCAGCGCACGGTGCGCCCGTCGAGCAGCGGGTCGTCGAGGACCAGTGCCTCGCGGTCGCCGTGCGACGCCGCCACCTCGTCGACGAACCCGCCGAGGGTGAGGGCACCCACGCCGTCGACGGCGTCGAGCGGTGGGCCGCGGAACGTGGTCATCGTCGGGTTCGGCCGCGGTCGAACCGGTGGCGGGCGGCGGCGGGCCCGGGGTCCTCGTCCATCGACAGCCCTCCCCTCCGTCTTGACGCCCGGTCCTGCGTGCACCGGTGGCTCCCGATGGACGATCATACGAACATGACGCCAGTGTTCGAAAGGCGGGACGGCATCGCCCGGGTCTTCGCCGGGGCGCTGGCCGCGGGCGGGGACCACGAGGCGCTGGTGACCCGGCGCGGGCGGTGGACCTACCGGGAGCTGGACGATGCCTGCGCCCGAGCGGCCGGGGCGCTGCGCGACCTGGGTGTCCGACCCGGCGACCGGGTGGCGGCCTCCCTGCCCAACGAGGCCGACATCGTGGTGGCCTTCCACGGCGCGATGCGCCTCGGGGCCATCTGGGTGGGGGTGAACCAGGCGCTGGCGCCCCCGGAGAAGGCCTACCTGCTGGCGGACTCCGGGGCGTCGCTGCTGGTGTGCGACGCCGACACCGCGGCTGCCCTCGAGCCCCACCGAGGCGAGCTGGCCGATCTTCGCCAGGTGGTCGAGGCGGGCGCGTGGCGGGACGCCGCGTCGGCGGCCCCGCCCCTCGACGACCTGCCACCGGTCGACGTCCACGCGCCCGCCGGCCTGGCCTACACCAGCGGCACCACCGGCCGGCCCAAGGCCGCGGTCCACTCGCAGTACAACCTGCTCATCCCCGGAGCGGTGCTGGTGACCAGCCGCGGGTACGACGAGACCCTGCGCAAGGGCGACTGCCTGCCCCTCACCATCCTCAACATGATGGTGCTCACCACGCTGCTCGTCGCCCAGGCCGGCGGCACCACCGTGGTCATGGACCAGATGTACGCCGAAGGCGTGGCCGACTGGGTCGAGCGGGAGCGGGTCACGGTCTGGAACGGCCCCCCGCCGATACTGCACAGCCTGGCGAACCTCGACACGGTCGCTCCCCACGCGCTGAGCACGCTCGATGAGGTGTGGTCCGGGGGGGCGCAGCTGCCCGAAGGGTTGCGCAGCGCGTTCGAGGCCAAGTTCGCCAAGCCGATCATCGGCACGTACGGCCTGTCCGAGGCACCCACCGTGGTCAGCATCGACCCACCGGACGGCACCCACGTCGCCGGGGCCAGCGGGCAGGTGCTCCCCCACCTCGACGTGCGCATCCTGGGCGACGACGGGCAGCCGGCCGCGGCCGGCGACGTGGGCGAGATCTGCCTGGCACCGACGTCCGACGGCCCCTACGCCGGCGTGTACAGGCCCGCCCTCGGTTACTGGGGCCGCCCCGAGGCGTCCGCGGCCACCTTCGCCGACGGTGTCGTGCACACCGGCGACGTGGGCCTGCTCGACGCCGACGGCTGGCTGCACGTCCGCGACCGGAAGAACCTGGTGATCGTCCGCGGCGGCGCCAACGTCTACCCGGCCGAGGTCGAGCGGGTGCTGCAGGCCATCGACGGGGTGGCCGGCAGTGCGGTCACCGGTGTGGGCGACGAGCGCCTCGGCGAGCGGGTCGAGGCCGCCGTCGAGCTGGACGCCGACAGCCCGGTCACCGTCGAGGAGATCCTCGAGCGCTGCCGGGCCGAGTTGGCCAAGTACAAGGTGCCCGAACGGGTCCTCATCGTCGACGCGCTGCCCCGCAACGCCATGGGCAAGGTGGACCGCGCCGCGGTGGCGGAGATCATCGCCGGATGACCGAGCACGACGGCGCGAGGACAGGGGCCGCGGCGACCCCTGGCGCGGTCGGCCGAGGGGCCACCGCCGGATGACCGAGGGGTACGGTGCCGCGATGGCAGCCACGCGCGCCGCGGGGGCGGCCTGGGCCGGGTCCGACCACCCCACCTGGCCCGAGCACGTGCCGACGGTGCCGGCCCTGCTGCGCCACGCCGTCGCCCATCACCCCGGAAACCTGGCCGTCGCCGACCTGGACGACCGCCTGACCTACGCCGACCTCGACCGCCGCTCGGCGGCGCTCGCGGCCCGACTGGTGGCGCTCGGCGTGAGCAAGGGCACCCACGTCGGCACCCTGTTGCCCAACGGCGTCGGCTGGGTGGTCGCCTGGGCCGCCATCACCCGAATCGGCGCGGTGTCGACGCCGGTCAACACCTTCTACAAGACGCCCGAGCTGGCCACGATGCTCCGCCACGCGGATGTGGCCGTGCTCATCACCGCGCCCGCCTTCGCCCCGCACGACTACGTGGCCCGTCTGCTCGACATCGCCCCCGGCCTGGCCGCAGGCGACCCGGACGCACCGCACCTCGTGCCCGAGCTGCCCCAACTGCGCCGCGTGCTGTTCTGGGACGACGCCGAGGTGGCGTGGGCGCCGACGGGCATCGGGGCCACCCTCGACGCCGATCCCGAGACGCCCGTCGACCCCACACTGGCCGCGGTCGTGACGGCGATGGAAGACGACGTGACTCCGGCCGACCCGATGCTCATCACCTACACCTCGGGATCCACGGGCGAGCCCAAGGGCGTGGTGCACGGCCACGGACCGTTGCTGCGCCACGCCCGCAACCTGGCGGCGATGTCGGGCATCGAGCCCACCGACCGGATCTGGACGCCGATGCCGCTGTGCTGGGTCGGCGGCTTCTCGTTCACCCTCCTGCGGGCGCTGTCGGTGGGCGGCGCCTTCGTCACCCAGGACCGCATGGACGCCGGAGCCGCCCTCGGCCTGCTGGAACGCGAGCGGGTCACGTGCGTGAGCGCCTGGCCCAACATCGGCGCCACCCTCGTCGCCCACCCCGACTTCGCCGGCACCGACCTGTCCGCGCTGCGTCTCGGCACCTTCTACGAGGGGCGGGCGGCCAATGCCCGCCCCGTCGACCCCGGCCTCAGCGTCACGTCGCTGGGCATGTCCGAGACCGCCGGGCCCCACACGTTCTGGACCCGCGAGGAGGACCTGCACGGCACCACCGAGGAGTACCGGGGCACGTTCGGCCACGAGGTGCCCGGCGTGACCCACCGCATCGTCGACGCCGACGGCAACGACGCCGCCGAGGGGGTGGAGGGCGAGGTGTGGGTGCGGGGCTACAGCGTGATGCTCGGCCTCTACAAGCGTGAGCGCTCGGAGGTCTTCGACGCCGACGGCTGGTACCACACCGGCGATCGGGGCCTGTTCCGCGACGGTTGGTTCTTCTTCACCGGCCGCCAGTCCGACCTGATCAAGACCAAGGGCGCCAACGTGGCCCCCGCCGAGGTGGAGAAGGCGCTGATGTCGCTCGACGGTGTGCGGGCGGCCTTCGTGTTCGGCGTCGCCCACCCCGACCACGGCGAGGAGGTGGTCGCCCTCGTCGTGTCCGACCGTGCCCCCGCCGACCTGCAGACGGAGCTGCGCGAGCTGCTGTCGTCCTACAAGGTGCCGACGCAGATCTTCCCCATCGCCGCGACCGACGTCCCCTACATGACCAGCCAGAAGCCCGACCGCCGCGCCTTGGCCGCGACCGCGGCCGACCTCACCGCCGGCGCCCGGGTCCGAACCTGACCCAGCCCCGGGAGAGCTGGGGCTCGACCTTCAAGTCGTCGGTGGGTAGGAGGACGCACTACGGCGCACCACGCGACCGTGAGCGGCGCGGCCAAACGTTCTGCGGAGCGTCTTCCCGAGCGGGAAGGCCCTCGATGACCTCGCGCCTTCGACCCGACCTCGGCGTCAGGACTGGTCGTCCTTGGGTTCGCCTGCCAGGCGGGCCTGGAGGCGACGGAGTTCCGGCAGTGCCGCCAGATCGGGCTCTCGGGCCAGGACCTGCTTGGACTCGATGATGTCGCTGAGGTCAGCGACCGCGATCGTGAGTCCGTAGGCCTCGAGACGATGGGAGCGCTCGGCCAGGTCGTCGTAGCCGGCGAGGCGTCCACGCACGCTCGTCGGCGTCCCGATGATGACGTCGAGGTCGCCGGCGTCGGTCCGCCAGTTCGAGACCTCGAAGCCCCGAAGCGACTTCGCGTCCAGGGGGTAGGTGACCGGGTCGTCACCGTCAGGAACTCGGAGCTTCGCGTTCAGCGACCGCAGCGCGTCCGCCAAACGATTGAGGTTCTCGTTCGACCACTCCGGCACCACGTCAATGTCGAAGGTCACCCTGCCGGCGCCCTGTGCGGCGGCAGCGAGCCCACCGACGATCACGTACAGCACGTCGTGCTCATCCATGGTGCGGAGCAGGTGCTCCACCCGGAGCGGCGGAGCTTGGGGGTCACCCATGACGGAGTTCACTCACGAGTTCTGTGTACTGCTCGACGGCGTCGAGACGTTGCTCGACGGTCCGATCAAGCGCAGCCTGCTCATTGGCCTCCCGTTGCAGGTCTCGAGGAGCCAACACCAGCTGCAGATCGAAACCGCATGCCTCGATCAAGCGGCGGAGAGTCAGGAGATCGGGCATCGAGCGAGCGCGTTCGTAGCGGGCTATGGCGGGCTGGGAGGTCCCGGCAATCCTCGCGAGCTCGGCCTGCGTCAGGTCGGCACGCTCTCTCGCCTCGCGGATCAACGACCAGACCGGAAACGACGTCGCGTCCGTTGGCACCCGGCGAGTATACCGATACCAGTCTATACCTGAGCGGGCATGAAGGAACTCCAGATCTCAGGGCGGCTCGGTGCGGCCGAGGGCCTGGGCGGCGCCGGGAACGAAGAGCTCCGGCGCGAAGGGGCCGACCGTCGCCGCTCGGAGCTCCAGCTCGGGAAGGACGACCGACGGGTCGAGGGTGTCGAGCCAGACGACCGCGCCCGCCACGTGCTCCACGTCGAGCGCGTGCATCGGGAAGTGGACGGCGTCGAGCATCGGGGTGGCCACGGGCGCCGGCGTGACCGTGTGCACGGCGATGCCGTCGCGTTCCACCTCGCCGGCCAGCGCCAGGGCGAAGGCGTTGAGGCCGGCCTTCGACGCCGTGTAGGCGGCCTTGCCCGGCTGGGGGGCGTGGGCCGACGACGACGACAGGAAGATGATGCGACCGCCCGCCGACATCCCGGAGAGCACCGCGTTGGTGATGAGGAACGCCGAGCGCAGGTTGGCCGCCATCACCGCGTCGAACGTGGCCACCGACTCCTTGCGCACGAAGGTCCCGGCCATCATCCCCGCGGCGTGGACCAGCAGGTCGACGGGGCCCGCCCCGTCGGCGACGGCCGCGGCGTCGGCCTCGATCGAGCAATCGCCCACCACGTACCGGGCACCGATCGCCGCCGCGGCGTCGGCCAGCGGCCCCTCCCGCCGGGCGTTGAGCACGACGTCGTAGCCGCGCTCGACCAGCATCGTGCCCACGGCCAGGCCGATGCCGCTGCTGCCGCCGGTGACGAGCGCCCGCCGGGGCATCAGGTGGGCGTGATGGTGATGGCGTACTCGGGGCAGTTGATGCCGGCCAGGCGCAGCGGCTCGGCGTGCTCGTCGCCCACCACTCCCTCCGCCGCACCACCGTCCGCCGCACCACCCTCGGCCGGAGCGCTCTCGGGCGTGGCGCCGTCGGGCCCCGCCGCCGGGATCAAGCGGCCGTACCCCTCGTCGTCGGGGGCGAACACCTGGGGCGCGAGCGTGTAGCACCGGCCGTGGCCGCTGCAGCGGTCGGTGTCGATCTCGACCCGCGGCACCCGCTCAGACCCCGATCGGGTCGACGTTCATCAGCCGGGCCAGGTTGCCGCCCATCACCTTGGCGATGTCGTCGTCGGACAGGCCCTGCAGCTCGTCGACGTAGGAGATCGGGTCGGCCAGGCCCTCGGGATGGGGGTAGTCCGAGCCAAAGAGCACGTTGTCGACGCCGATCAGCTCGACCAGGCCCGGGGTGTCGTCCTCGTGGAAGGGATGGACGAAGATGTTGCGCTCGAAGACCTTCACGGGATCCTCGTCGAACACGTGCGGGTTGAAGCGGTACGCCGACTCCATGGCCTCGAGCAGGTAGCGCACCCAGGCCGACCCGTTCTCGACCGGCGCGATCTTGAGCCGGGGGAACCGCGTGCACAGCCCGTGGCCGATGGCCGACGCCATGGTGTCGATGATGGGCCGGCCACCGTGGCCGACGATGGCGTCGAAGCCCGACTGGCCGGTGAAGGGCGTGAACTCGTCGCGCACGCCCTCCCACTCGTTCAGGTAGCGCTGGTAGCCGCTGTCGCTGGCGTGCATGCCGACGAGGATGTCGGCCTCCTGCACGCGCTCCCAGAAGGGGTCGAACTCCGCCAGCGCGAACGACCGCGGGCCATGGAAGCCCGGGACCGGCGCCGGCCGGATGAGGATGACCCGGGCGCCCCGCTCGAGCACCCACTCGAGCTCCTCGATGGCCTTGTCCACGATCGGCAGCGTGATGACCGGCGTGGGGAAGATGCGGTCCTCGTAGTTGAACGTCCAGTGCTCGTGCATCCACTGGTTCAGCGCGTGCACCACCGCGTGGATGGCGAGGGGATCGTCACGGAGCCGCTCCTCGACCAGGCTGGCGAGCGTCGGCCACATGAGGGCCCGGTCGATCCCCAGCTCGTCCATGAGCTCGAGGCGGGGTGCGGGGTCGCGGAAGGCCGGCAGCGCGTCGATGCCGCGCCCGAGGATCTCCTTGTACGGCTTGCCCTCGGGGTTGCCGACCTTGAAGTACTCCTCCTGGGCACCCGGAGCCGCCACCCGCTCGAAGGTCGGGTTCGGGATGTAGTCGCTGATCTGGCCCTTCACCGCGATCTTGGTGCGGCCGTTGGCCTGGATGTACTGGATGGTGCCGGCGTACTCGGGGGCGATGAACTTCGTCAGCGCATCCGGCGTCTCGTACATGTGGTTGTCCACGTCGAAGACCGGGAAGTCGAGCACTCGTGACGGCATGGCCCGATCCTAGTTGACGCCACTGTTAGATTCAAGGGCCACCGATCAGGTGAACACGAAGGGCACCGAGTCCGGCCCCCGCACCAGGCTCGACGGCAGGTACACGGCCTCGCCGGCCTGCTCGAAGGTGGCCCGGCGCCGGCCCAGCTCCTCGAACAGCACCCGGGCCTCCATCCGCGCCAGCGCCGCGCCGAGGCAGAAGTGCTCGCCGAACCCGAAGGCCAGGTTGGGTGTGGTCGCCTCGCGGGCCAGGTCGAACCGGTCGGCGGTGGGGCCGAACGCCGCCTCGTCGCGGTTCCCGGAGGCGTAGAGCATGACCAGGTAGTCGCCCTCGGCCACCGCGACGCCCGAGAGCTCGGTGTCGGCGGTGACCGTGCGCGCGAACTGCTGGATGGGCGTGACCCACCGCAGGCACTCCTCGACCGCGCCGGGGATGCGTCCCGGGTCGTCGTACAGCCACGCCCGGTCGTCGGGGCGGGCCGCCAGCTCGATCAGCGAGCCGGACATGAGGTGCCGGGTGGTCTCGTTGCCGGCGACCACCAGCGACATGTTGAAGGTGAGCAGCTCGCCCCCCGTGGGCCGGTGCCCGTCGATGTCGGCGTTCACGAGCAGCGAGATGATGTCGTCGGCCGGGGCCGACGCCTTCGCCCGGGCCAGCTCCCCCAGGTACGTCACCATCTCGAGCAGCGCCGCGGTGTCGTCGGACGACATGGCGGCGCGGCCGTCGGAGGCCACGATGGTGGCATCGGACCAGCGCCGGAACTCCGATCGGTCGCGGTCCGGCACCCCCAGCAGCTCACAGATCACCAGCACCGGCAACGGGGCGGTCAGCACCTCCACCAGGTCGACCACCTCGCCGCGGGGCAGGGCGTCGAGCAGCCCGACCGTGAGCTCGCGCACCCGCGGCTCCATCCGCGCGAGCGCCCGACCGGTGAAGTCACGGTTGAGCACCTTGCGCCAGCTGTTGTGGGTCGGGGGGTCCATGTGCAGGATCGATCCCTCGACCGGACGGCCCTCACGGATGGGGTCGTTCACCAGCACCCCGCGGCTCGAGCAGAACCGGCCGGGATCACGGCTGATCTCCCGGATGTCCTCGTAGCAGGCGACGGTCTTGATCCCGGGCGCGACCTGGTGGATCGGTGCCTCGGACCGCAGCCGGGCGAGGACCTCGTAGTAGTCGGGGCGCAGGAAGAACCCGGGCGTGGTCGGGTCGATGTGGAGCTGCTCGAGCGAGGTCATCGGGCCGCCTGTTCGATTCGGTCCGTGAGCAGGTCGAGGATCGGGTTGTCGGCGATCGGGAAGAAGTTGGGCGCGCCCCGCTGGTCGTTCAGGTGGGCGATCCGGGTCAGGATCGCGGTCGAACGGACCCCGGCGAGCACCTCGTACCAGGCGAGGCTCTGCACCCGACGGCCGAGCCTGGCCTCGTAGCCGCGCACTGCCTCGTCGTGGTCGAGGAACCCGGCCACGGTGCGGCCCACCAGCGCGTCCTGGGTGGCCTGCAACGTGAGCAGCCAGGCCAGGTCGTGCTCGGCCGCGCCGATCGTCGCCATCTCCCAGTCGAGCACCGCACGGGGCGCCCACGTGTCGTCGACGATCACGTTCTCGAGGCGGACGTCGCCCCAGAGCAGGGAGGGCGCGGGCTCGACGGCCGGCACGTGGGCCTCGCACCAGTCCAGCGCCGCGACCAGCGTGGGGACGATCACCTCGCCGTCCGCGAGCCACGCCAGGTAGTCCCGCCAGTACGCCAGCTCGGCGGTGTTGTCCCGGCGCGGCACCACCCCGTCGAGGCCCGCCGCCGCCCAGTCGATGCGGTTGATGTCGGCCACGAGCTGGAGGAACGTCAGGTGCAGCGCCCGGTTGGCCGCGGGCTCGGCTCCGGAGAGCCGGCGGTCGAGCGCCGGCACCTCGCCGAAGATGTGGCCGCCCACCGCAGGCATGACGAGGAAGGGCACCCCGGTCCAGCGGGGGTCCGGCTCGGCCAGCGCCGGCACCGCCGCCGGGATGCCGGCGGCGGCCACGGCCTGCTGGACGGCGGCCTGCACGGGGAAGTCGTAGCGGGAGAAGATGGCCGGGCCCGCCGGCTGGAGCTTCAGCACCACCCGCTCGTCGTGCCCGCCCCCGGCGTCGGACCGCCGGAGGTCGACGAGGAGGGTCTCGCTCGAGTAGCCGGCGGCGGGCCGCTCCACGCCGACCACCTCGAAGGTGGCGCCCGGGGTGATCTCGCCGAGCCAGGCGACGAGCCCGGCCAGCGCCCCATCGGTGCGACGCCCGTCGTCGTCGCCGGACGCCATCTACCGGTCCAGGACCGACTGGCGACCGCTGGCCGCGAACCGGCCGCGGAGCTCGGCCCGGTCGTCGTCGGTCAGCAGGCGGAGCGGGTCGCGCCGCTCGGGGCGCCAGAAGACCGGGTCGCCGTCGGCGGGGGCCCACCGCTCGCGACGCAACGGCGCCTTGTCGACCTTGTTGGTGGCGGTCACGGGCAGCGCCGGCGTGACCCGGACGTAGCGGGGCGCCCACTTCGTGCCGAGGTCGGGTTGCCCGGCCAGGAAGTCGTCGAAGGCCGCGGGATCGAAGCCACCTGCGGCCATCTCGATCACCGCCATGGCCTGGTCGTCGACCGTGCGCTCGTCGGGGACGCCGAACACGGCGGCGCCGGACACCCCGGGGAACCGGTGGAGCACCCGTTCGACGGGCGCCGCCGCGAAGTTCTCGCCGTCGACGCGCAGCCAGTCCGCGTTGCGTCCCGCGAAGTAGAAGACGCCCTCCTCGTCTCGGTACGCCAGGTCGCCGGACCAGTACCACCCGCCGCGGGTGCGTTCGGTCGTGGCCTCGTCGTTGTCGTAGTACCCCTCGAACCGGTCGAGGGTGTCCCGGCCGACGATCTCGCCGATGGCGTCCTCCGCGTTGAGCAGCTTCCCGTCGGCGTCGAACCGGGCGCGCGGGCATTCCCGCTTCGTGGCCGGGTCGACCACCGCCACGTCCGCGCCCCCCACCGGCAGGCCGAGGGCGTCGGCGGGCTGACCCGGCCTCGGGGCCAGCACGACCGCGTTCTCGCTCGATCCGTAGCCACCGAAGGCGGGGACCCCGAAGCGGCGCTCGAACTCGGCCATGTCCGGGGCGGACGACTCCGGGGCGAGGATGAACTTCAGGTCGTGGTCGCGGTCGTGGTCGGTCTCGGGCGTGGCCAGGACATACGTGAGGACGCGTCCGACGGTGCTGGTGAACGTGCAGTGGTGCTCGCGGATGTCGTCGAGGAAGGCCGACGCCGAGAAGCGGCGCCGGAGCACGAGCGACGCACCGGTGCCCATGGCCGGGAAGACCATCGAGCAGAGCGCGTTGCCGTGGAACATCGGCATGGCGCAGTAGAGGGCGTCGTCGGGGCCGAACCCCATGCGCCGCCCGTCGTTGCCGGCGGCTCGACCCTGGGACATGCGGACCGCCTTGGGGGCACCGGTCGAGCCCGACGTGAAGAGCAGGAGCGAGAGATCGTCCGGCGCCGGCGTGCTCTCGACCGGCGGGATGTCGGCGCCCCGGAACTCGTCCAGGGTGGCGGCGTAGGCGTCGGCATCGCTGATCAGCGTCCGACCGCCGGCCACGCCCAGGTCGAGCCCGTCCAGCAGGCGGGCGTGCTCGCGGTCGGTGACGATCAGCTGGCAGTCGACGTGGCGGATGTCGCGCGCCAGCTCCTCGCCCCGTCGGGTCGGGTTGATCCCCACCAACACACCGCCCGACAGCGCCACGCCACCCAAGAGGAAGAGGTACTCGGGCACGTTGTCCAGCAGCACGCCGAGATGGGGCGGCCCCGCCCCCATCGCCGCCGCGAGCCAGCGCGCCCGCACCTCCATCTCCGTGACGACCTCGGCCCACGTCCAGCGCTGACCTTCGAAGTGCAGCCCGACGTGCGGGTCGCCCGAGCGCGAGCGGACCAGCGCCGCGAGGGTGGCGGCCCGAGTGGGCTCAGCGCCCATCGTCCGGACCGGGCGCGCTCGCCGCCGCGGGCCTGATGACGGTCTCGCCGAACTGCTCCATGGCCTCGATGGCGTGGTCGATCGAGTCTCCGGGGATGTGCACGTCGGCCCAGGTGACCCCCAGGCGGGCCAGCTCGTCGAGCGCCTCGAGCCTGGCGTCGGGGTCGAAGTCGTCGCGGCCCAGGTGCCCACCGGCCCCCGTGCCGTACGACACGTCGATGTCGGCGCGGTCACGGCCGGCCTCGTCGACGACCTGCCAGAGGTGGTCGAGCATCCGGGCGAGGTCGTCGACACCCTCGAGCGGCGGGGTCTTCGCCGTCGTCGCGACGCCGGGAGGCGCGGGGAAGGGGCGCCAGCCGTGCCCGTACTCGGCGACCCGCCGCCTGGCGAGCTTGCTGTTCCCGCCGATCCAGATGGGTGGCAGTGCCGCCGGCTTGGGGTTGGCGGTCTGGCCGTGGGCGGTGAAATGCAGCCCCTCGTGGGCGTAGTCGTCGGTCGTCCAGATGCCCCGCAGCACCTGGATCGCCTCGTCGAACAGTGCGTTGCGCTCGTCGAAGTCCACGCCGAGCGCCCGGTACTCGCCCTTGAGGTACCCGGCGGCCACCGCCAGCGTGAACCGGCCCCCCGACAGGGCGTCGAGGGTCGCCACGGCCTTGGCCACCACGAAGGGGTTGCGGTACGGCAGCACCAGGATGTTCGGGATCAGGCGGATCCGCTCGGTGACCGCGGCCACGTAGGTGAGCGCGACGAACGGATCGAGTGCATCGTGACCGCCGGCCAACAGCCACCGATGGGTGGGGGCCGGATGGTCGGTGAACCCCACGCCCGAGAACCCGGTCCGCTCGGCCGCCACCGCGAAGCGGGCGATCGCCTCGCCGGTGACCAGCGCGGGGTCGTGAGGATGGGTGACCAGGGGGTACGTGACGAAGTACTTCATGGGCGCACCTTCCTCATGGGCTCATCGCACCATCATGGGCATGTCGCACCGTCATGGGCATGTCGCACCGTCATGGGCCGTCGCACCGTCATGGGCCGTCGCACCGTCATGGGTCGTCGCTCGTCATCGGCTCGTCGCTCAACGATGGGCTCATCGCGAGGCGCCACCGGCGGCCGGAGGCCCCTTGGGCACCTCACGGAACGGGATGTCCTTGTCGAGGGTGCGTTCACGGGGCATGCCCAGCACCCGCTCGCTGATGTTGTTGCGGGCCATCTCGAGGGTGCCCCCGGCGATGCTGCCCGACTGGCGCATCAGGAACTCGGTGCCGAACAGCGCCGCGGGGTCGTCGTCGGCCCACGCCACCGCGGACGACTTGGCCAGGTCGAGGCCGATGGTGCGGATGCGCTCGTTGACCACACCGCTCATGAGGCGGGCGACCGCCGCCGCGGTGTCGGGGACGACGCCGGCGCCGATGCCCTCACCGATCCGCTCCGAGAGCTCGCTGGCGGCGCGGCGCAGGGTCCGCGCCTCGCCGATCAGGTCGAGCGCCAGCGGGTCGTCGAGCTGACCCGTGTCGCGCGCCAGCTCGACCAGGTGGTCGCGGCCGGTGGACGCCGCGCCGTGGCTCGGGGGCTTGCCGCTCGTGTAGGGCGACCCCCCGCCCATGGCGCTGCGCTCGTGGAACATCCAGCGCCGGCCGATGGTCCACCCGTCGTCGACGTCGCCGACACGTTCCCGGTCGGAGAGCCGCAGGTCGGTCATGAACTCCTGGCAGAACTCACGCGAGCCGTTGATCATCTCGATGCGCTGCACCTCGATGTCGGGCTGGCGGATCTTGATGATGAACACCGACAGGCCCCGGTGCTTCGGCACCTCCCAGTTGGTGCGCAGCAGGCAGAGCCCGTAGTCGGACCACCACGCGCCGGTGGTCCACACCTTCGAGCCGTTGACGACCCACTCGTCGCCGTCGCGGACCGCGGTCGTCATGGCGCCCGCGACATCCGAGCCGCCGCTGGGCTCGGACAGGAACTGCATCCACAGCTCCTCGCCCTTCAGCATCGCGGGGATGTGGGCCTTCTTCTGCTCCTCGGTGCCGAACTCGAGCAGCACCGCCCCGCAGGGCACGAAGGTGGGGATGTTGATGAGCGTGGGCATGTCGTAGGGCGCGCTCACCTCGTTGAACGCCCGCTGGTGCGCCGGCGTCAGCCCGAGGCCGCCGTACTCGCGGGGGAAGCAGATCCCGGCGAACCCGCCGTCGAAGAGCGTGCGCTGGGTGGCGCGCATCCGGGCGACCGCGGCCAGCTCCTCCTCGTCGGACCCGAAGCCGTTCTCCATCCTCGTCGTGTCGGCGGGCGCCAGGTGCTCCGGCAACCAGGCCTCGGCCCGGGCGACGAAGGACTCGACCGACTCCATCTCGCCGTTGGTCGGGTCGGCGCTCATTCTCCCCGCCCCTGTTCGCGGCGCTCGTCGTGCGTCCGGCCACACCGGCGGCGGGTCGCTCGTTCCTGCGTCCGCGCCACACAGGCCGGGCCCACGCCCTGCCCAGTCGGACTCACGCTGCCACCCCCGCGGCGAGGCGGGCGGCCCGCCGGCGATGGTCGGCAGGCGTGCCGAACGACGACCGCTCGGTCACCACCCGCCGGAGGTAGAGGTGCAGGTCGTGGTCGGTGGTGAGGCCGATGCCCCCGTGCATCTGGATGCAGTCGTGCAGCAGCTCCACGAGGTAGGTGCCGAGGTAGGCCTTGGTCACGCTCGCGGTCTCCTTCACCCCGGGCGCGGCCGCCTGCACCTCGCGGGCCAGGGCGGCGGCCAGCGCGTGGCTGGCCTCGAGCCACATCTTCATGTCGGCGAAGCGGTGCTTGAGCTCCTGGTACGACGCCAGCGGGCGCCCGAACGAGTAGCGGTCGAACGCCCACTCGACGGTGAAGTCGAAGACCCGCTCGGCGGCACCCACCAGGACGGCCGACTGGATGACCAGCGCGTGCTGCAGCTGTCGCTCGACGTCGGCCGCGACCGGCTCGCCGCTCGTCAGCACCGCCGACGCCGGGACCACGACGTCGCGGAGGTCGACGCGGGCGAAGCGCCGCACCACGTCGAGCCCGTCGAGTGGGGTGATCGTGATGCCGGAGGCGGTGGCGGGCACGACGCACTGGACCAGGTCGTCGTCGCCGTCACCGCCATCGTCGAGGCGAGCCGTCACCAGCAACGAGTCGGACTGGGCCGCGGCCTCGACCGGCGTCGAGTGCCCGGACAGCACGTAGCCGTCGGCGGTGCGGGCGGCGGTGAGCATGCCGCGCCCCAGCGCGTGCTCGGCGCCGCACCAGGTGGCGATGGCCGCCCCCGCCACCAGGCCGTCGAGGAGTGGGCGGTGCTCGCCACCATCGGCGGCGGCCAGGGCGGCCGCCACCACGTTCGTGGGCCCGAGGGGCCCCGGGGCCACATGACGCCCGAAGGCGTCGGCCACGATCGTCAGGTCGACGACGCCGTGCCCACTCACGCTGCCCCCGCCGAGCGACTCGGGCACGAGCAGCGACGTCCAGCCCAGCTCGCCCCCCTGGCGCCAGTAGGCCGCGTCGAAGCCGTCGTCGGTGGCGGCGAGGGCCCGCACCTTGGCGATGTCGCACTCGGCGGCGAGGAACCGGCGCGTGGTGTCGCGGAAGAACGCCTGGTCGTCGCTCAGCGTGAGTTCCACACGTGCCCTCCCTGTGGGCCCTCGTCGGGGATCGCGGTCGAGCACCGGCGCCGACCGACCACGACCGAACCTAACATGAGCGTCAGGTAGCCATCCGCGGGCGGGCGCGGCGGCGTGGCACGACGGCCGCAGCGGCGCGGCGGCGCCCCGGCACGGCAGCGGAGCCGCACCGTGGAAGCGGCACGGCAGCACGGCGACACGGCGACACAGCCGCACGACGGCCCGGGGGCGCAGCTGCACGACGCATGGCTCACGCCGGCACCACGACGCGGCGGCACGGAAGGCGCGGCGGCCCACTGGGCGGGTCCCGCCCGACACGTCAGCGGGACGTGTCGATGACCACGCGACCGCGCGTCTGCCCGGCGAGGATCTGCTCGGCCAGCGCCGGCACGTCCGTCAGCCCCGACACGGTCGTCATCGAGTCGAGCAGGTCCGTCGGCAGGTCGGTGCCCAGCCGGGCCCACGCCTCGTCTCGCACCGGTGCGGGGCACCGCACCGAGTCGACCCCCAGCAGCGACACGTTGCGCAGGATGAACGGCAGCACCGTGGTGGGCAGGTCGTTGCCGCCGACAAGACCGCAGGCGGCCACCGCCCCCCGGTAGCGGGTCTGGGCCAGCACGGTGGCCAGCGTCTGGCTGCCGACCGTGTCGACCCCGCCCGACCACCGCTCCTTGTCCAGCGGCCGGCCGGCCGTCGCCAGCACGTCGCGATCGATGATCTCGGTGGCGCCCAGCGAGCGGAGGTAGTCGTGGGTCTCGGGGCGACCGGTGGACGCGGTCACGTGGTGCCCCAGTCCGGCCAGGACCGCCACGGCCACGCTGCCCACACCCCCGCCGGCGCCGGTGACCACCACCTCGCCGTCGCCCGGCGTCACCCCGGCACCCTCCAGGGCCAGGACGCACAACATGGCGGTGAGCCCGGCCGTGCCGACCGCCATCGTCTGCTGGAGCGTGAGGCCGTCGGGCTTGCGGGTGAGGAACTCGGCCGGCACCCGCTGGCGCTGGGTGAACCCACCCGACCGGGTCTCGGACAGGCCCCAGCCGTTGACCAGCACCTCGTCGCCCACCCGCCAGTCGGGTGAGTCCGACGCCTCGACGGTGCCGGCCAGGTCGATGCCGGCGATCATCGGGTGCGACCGCATGATCTTGCCCGTCCCGGTGACCGCCAGCCCGTCCTTGTAGTTCAGCGACGAGTAGGCCACCGCCACCGTGACGTCACCCTCGGGCAGGTCGGCGTCGGTGAGCTCCTGCAGGGTGGCCGGGCCCGGCTCGGAGGCGGCGATGGCGCGAAAGGTCGTCATCCGCCGAATCTAACTCCGCCGTCATGTCTGACGGTCGACGCGCACCTCGGCCACCCGCCGGTCGGACCGAGGGGTGGTCGTGAACGACCCGCGCCGCCGCCACCCCGTGGGCGCCGTCGATGACCGACCCGTCCCGCCGGGCGACGAGGATGGGCGGCCGCGAGCCTGCGAGGGCAGCGAGGCGGTCGACGCGCCCGGCGCGATGAGCGAGCCTTGTCAGTGTCGAGGAGACCGGGAGGACCGCCGCCCTCCAGCCCGATCCAAGGCGAGGGGTTGACAGATAGTTCTCGAATCAGGAAACTATTTCTGTCTTTCGAGAGAGGAACCCGCCATGGACACGCCCACCTTCACCGTCGCCGCCTACTACCAGGACCCCAAGGCCGCCCTCGACTGGCTGGCCAAGGCCTTCGGCTTCGAGGTCACCATGGCCATCGACGGTCCCGACGACGCGCCGGAGATGTGCCACTACGAGATGGCCATCGAAGGTCGGGGCCGGATCATGGTCGGCGGCGAGTGGGCGGACTGGACCCGCAGCCCCGCGTCGGTCGGCGGCGTCAACACCCAGTCCACCCACGTCGACCTGGTGGGCGACGTCGACGAGCACTGCGAGCGGGCCCGCGCCGCCGGCGCCACCATCGCCGCCGAGCCCGAGGACCAGTTCTACGGCGACCGCACCTACCGGGCCGTCGACCACGAGGGCCACGTGTGGACGTTCTCGGCGCACGTGCGCGACGTCACCCGGGCCGAGGCCGAGGACGCCATCGGCCAGAGGATCGAGGCCACGAACTGGGCGTGAGCGGGTGACGCCAGGCGCCGCGGCGGCGGCCGATCCCGACCCGTTGGACCGCACCTTCGCGGCGCTGGCCGACCCGGCGCGGCGACGGGTGGTCGAACTGCTACAGGAGCAGCCCCGCCGTGCCGGGGAGCTGGCCCAGGCGTTGGCGGTCAGCCCGTCGGTCATGAGCCGCCACCTCAAGGTCCTGCGCGACAGCGAGGTGGTCGAGGAGACGAGCCCGCCGTTCGACACCCGGGTCCGCATCTACTCGCTGCGGGCCGGTGCGACGGCCGGGCTGCGATCCTGGCTCGACGCCGTCGAGGCGGGCTGGGCCGATCAGCTCGCGGCGCTCAAGGCCCACGTCGAGGGCGACGGGTGAGGGCGCCGTGACGGCCTCGGGCTCGCGGGTGATGGTGGCGCTGCGCATCGCCGCGCCGCCGGCGCGGGTGTTCGATGCCTTCACCGCCGAGATCGGCGAGTGGTGGCGACCGAACCGGCTCTTCCAGCCCAGCCGGCGGGGGGTGGGGCGGATGTCCCTCGAGCCGGGGGCCGGCGGGCGCTTCGTCGAGACCCACGCCGACGGGCGGGTCGTCGAGATCGGCCGGGTCCGGGCGTGGGAGCCGCCGGAGCGACTGGTCCTCACGTGGCGGCCGACGTCGTTCAGCGCCGACCAGGAGACCGAGGTGCACGTGCGCTTCGAGCCCGTCGGCGGCGCCACCCGGGTCACCGTCGAGCACTTTGGCTGGGACGAGATCCACCAGGACCACGTGGCCCGCCACGGCTTCCCGCTGTTCGACTTCCAGCGACGCCTGGCCGAGTGGTGGCAGGACCTGCTCACCGGCCTCGCCGAGCAGAGCGTCGGCTGACGCCAACCGGCTCGGCGCGGGCGCCCGGTAGGGCTCGGCGACCGCGTCGCGATCGACGTAGGCGAAGCGCTCGTGCCGAGCGCCGAACCACTGGTAGTTGGGCCTGTCGTACGCCGAACCTTCGGCGGAGCCGACGAGGAAGGCGACGCCTCGTTGCGGCCTGGACGGTTCAGGAGGCGGCGGCGGTGACGTTGCCGAACGCGAGTTGGGCATTGTCGGCGGCGAGGCGGCCGCCGGACCAGCCGGCTGCGTCGTAGCCGCCGCGCACGCGGCTGGAGATCAGCTCGCCGAAGCGCTCGGTCACGGCAGCGTCCACCTTGTCGAGGCGCGAACGCAGCGCCGGCAGGAAGGCGCCACCCTGGTCGGCCTCGACCGTGGCGTACACCTCGTCGTTGATCTCGCGCAGGCGCTCGCCGATGCGCTCGGCGAACGACAGCAGGAAGGCCGAGCGGTAGCCCTGGCTGCGCACGCGGGTCCCCGCCGGCGCCGACCGGGCGGCCTGGCTCAAGGCCGTCTGCGCCTGCACGAGCAGCGACGTGAACAGAAGCTCGACCGAGGCCACATCGTCGGCGAAGCCGATCAGCGACTCCAGGTCGAGGCCGTTGTGGAACACCGCCCGGCATCGTCCGGCCTCGGCCACCACCTGCAGGAGCCAAGACTTGGCGTCGGCATACGGCGGATCGATCGGGACGCGGATCGTGATGGGTGCGTCGCGGTCGGCGCTGCCACCCGCATCGAGGAGCGCGGCGTCGATGGCGTGGCGGGTCATCAGCTCTTGGGCCTTGGCGGTGAAGGTCAGGGCCTCGGCTTCGAACGTGGTCGACTCGGCCTTGGCCAGCAGCGCCCGGATCCGCTCGAGCACAGGATCGTTGGTGGCACCGGTCGAGCCCGGTCCTGCCGACGCCCGTGCCGCCGCGGACGGGCTCGAGCCCGGCGGCGGCAGGACCGGGTCGAGCCTCGGTAGCCCGAGCGTGGCCAAGGCATCGACCACGACGGCGACCGCCTCTCGGCGATCAAGCTGCTCGTCCCGGGCCCAGCGACGGACCCAGCCAGACCTTCCGTCGGCGGCCGGAAGGTCGAGCGACTCGACCTGCGCCACCCAGCGACTGTCGAGTGTCGACGAGCGCCGACCGGCGTGGTCGGTGGCGATGGCATGAGCGAGCAGGCGAGCACCCGCCGAAGAACGAGAGCCACGGCGCGCCTGGCGGAGCAGCTCGGACGGCTGCCAGCCGCCCTGCCACACGAGGCTGATCTGGTCGACCAGTGCCATCTCGATGACGGGGTCGACCAGCGCCGGCGGCAACTCGGCGAGCATCGCCAGCCCCTGGTCCGCAGCCGGGTCGCCCTCACGGTGGGACTGCGACGTCACCCACAGCAGCCCCCGCACGTGCTCTTCATCGGTGAACAGAGGCCCGTCGTGGCCGACGCCACCGCCGCCGCCGAACGACGACGAGCGCCGGTGGTGGCCGAAGCCGCCGGAGCCGCCCCGGGGCCGATTCCTGGCCTTGGCCCGGGCCTTCGCCGCCCGTCGGGCCTTGTTGTTCTTTCCCATGTTCGGAAGGTACCGAGCGGGTCTGACAAGAACGCGGACCCCCGTCGCCCCCGATCCATCATCGAAAGAGCCCCAGCTGTGGTGCGCCAAGGAGCTTCCCTGCCGCCCCGATGCAGGCGAGCGGCAGCGAGGGCGTCGTCCACCTCGTGGGGCGTCACTGGGTCGTACGCCCGTAGGTCGGAGGCCCGTGGGTCGGGGTGCTCCGCCTCGTCGGGCGCCTGCGGCGTAGCCGCATGGCGTGGCTGATCAGACGTTGTCGGCGAGGTCGACGGGCTCAGCTCGCCAGCGAGAGCACCTTCTCCCGCTCGACCGACTGGAGGGCCACGTCGTATCTGTCGGCCAGATCCTCCGCCCGTTGGTAGTGGGTGTCGTAGGCGACGACCAGCGACCGCACGTGGTCGTCCATCAGTCGGTAGCCGGCGTCGGCCTCGGCCAGGCTGCGGTACTTGATGGCTTGGTGGATGCCGACGCAGATGTTCTGCTCACCGGCGACCTCGACCTCGACGACCGTGCGGTCAGGCAGGTGGTTCTCGAACAGCACGTCCACGCGGTCGCCGGTCTGGAAGCGGTACTCGACGTGGGGGCTCGCCTGTGCGCTGAGCCCGAACTCGGTCGGATGGGCGGCGACGTAGAGCTTGAGGCGGCGGTGCGCCGCCGACTCGCCGCCGAGGCCGAAGGTGCCGACCCGCTCCTTGATCAGCTGCAGGTCGTGGACCGTGGCGACGTTGTCGAGCGCGAAGACCCGTTCCGGATCCTTGGGCTGCCCGACGGGCTCGTCGCCCCATCGGAAGTAGCCCTCGCGCTCGTCCGAGTAGACGTGCACGTCGGCCCGCCAGTCCGCGTGATCTCGATGGTCGCGGCCCAGCGGCGCCGTGAAGTCGAGCACCCAGGTACGCATCTGGAGGTAGTCGCAGACGAGGTAGTGATCCCGGCCCCGCCCGTACCGGGCGGGTATCGCGAACACGTACCAGTAGAACGGGTGCCCATGGACCTGTGGCTCCTCGTAGCCGCCGTCGAACCAGCCGAGATCGATCTTGACGTGCCATCCGCTGAAGTGGTGGATCGGGCAGGCGATCCGTCCCCCGAGGACGAACTTCTCGGGATCACGCGGATCGGGCGACTCCGGATCGATCACGACGGGAGCACCCGAGCGGGCGAGATCGCGGGCCATGAGGTCCAGGACCATCTCCTTGGCCTCGCCCTTCCGCACGGCGCAACGCTACGCCTCGAGGGCCAGTGGCGCTCGGAAGCGCGGCGCCCGAAAACGTTCCGCTGAACGTTTTCGGCCGATGCGGTGCGCCCATCGGGATCGGGCGGCCGGCGCTTCGACCACCGCCACGTCTCGAGGGCGGCGAGGCGGTCGACGTGCTCAGCGCTCAGGCCGCCGGGGCGGTAGGTCGAGCAGATCCCGAGGTTGGGGACGGCCAGCCAGGCAGCGGCGTCGGCCGGTGCGACCTGCTCCTCCCACACCACAGCCCGCGCCTCGCCGCCGCGTTCCTCGCATCGCCGGCGGCGTCCTACCGCACCGGCGTCTGCCTCGACGTCGACAGCAGCGCCGTCGGCGAGCTCAAGCCCCGCTTCCCCAACTGTGATCTGACGGCGCCGGCGCCACGGCGACATCGCCGTCCTATTCGTCAGAAACCACTGCGACGTCAAGACCGAGCTCATCAGCGGCACGACTGAAGGCGGTCGAGATGCTGTCGCGAGACGCGAATCGGATGGGCCAATCGTTGGTCACAGCCGCCGCAAGCGTCTCGGCCTGCAGCAGCGATACCGCGTACGCATTCTGGATCGCTCCAGCCGTGCGGATGAGCGGGCGGGGATCGATGATCGAAACGGTGCTGGCGTCGGCTCCGGCGAGCCGCTCGCTGAGGACCTGTCGGTCCTGCGGCTCCAGGGCATCGGCAAGCCGTGTGAAGCGCCCTCTCGTCTGGAGGCGTCCTGGTCCCGGATCGAGCAGAGCCCTCGTCAGCCGGTAGGCACGGCTGTAGGTGAGCGCCAGCGATTCGTCGGCGAGTGTTGCGAGCGACCGACCGACGAGAGCAGGCAGTGCCGCGTACTCGTCGACCAGGATCATCCCGGTCGTCAGCCGGCGAGTTCGGGCTCTGTGGCCGCGATCTCGGCGAGCGCCGCCGCCAGCGTCCCGTCGGTCGCGATGGCGACCAGGTAGTCCGCACCGGAATCGGTGATCTGTGGCTTCGGCTCGCGTGGGGACCCGTCCTGCACCGCCAAGCTCCGGAGCCAATCCCTCATGTCGCGATCCATCGCCCGCCATTCTGCCAGGCCCATCGCGCTCTGCCTCTCACAGGAGTTCGGCCAGGCGCCTCGACACGGTACGCAGGGCCGCCTGCTGGCTTGCCTCCTCTCGGACCCCTCCACCGAGCACAACCTGACCGAGCTCGTGGGTTGGACCGGATCGAGCCATGCCGACCGTCTCACGTGAGGTCGACCGAGCCGAGAGGGCCGGAATCCTCGTCACTCGCAAGACCGGCCCGACCCGCCTGGTGCGCGCCAACGAGGACACCCGCTCTACGGGGCGATGCGCCAACTCATCCTCGGCACCTACGGTCCGCCGGCAATCGTCGCCGACACCTTCGCCGTCCTCCCCGGCGCCGAAGCCGTGATGCTCTTCGGTTCCTGGGCCGCCCGATACCTCGGCCAGTCGGGTCGAGCGCCGAACGACGTCGACGTCCTCGTCATCGGCCACGTGGATCTCGACGTCATGAACGACGCCGCCGACGCCGCCGAACGCCAGATCGGCCTACCCGTTCAGGCCACCGCCCGATCCCGTGACGCGTGGCTCGACGCCGAGGACAGCTTCATCCGCGAGGTCCGAGGCCGGCCGCTGGTCGCCGTCCTCGTCAAGCCCGACGCTCGCACCCTGGCCGCCGACCTCGAGCACCTGCAACATGACACGGAATCGAAGCGGTGACCTGGGCAAGAGGACGAGAGGAAGTCCAACGCCTCATCCCGCTTCCCCGACCTCTGAGCGGCTGAGGCACCTATTCCGCATCCAACTCAGTGAGCCTGCAACGCCCTGACCAGGGGTCTTGTCGCTCTCCGTGAGGGGTCCGGGTCTATTCGGCTTCGAATCAGGGGGTCAGTCGGGGCCCAGAACCCAGGACGCTCCCCTCCCGTGTCCCTCCGTCTGCACCAGTCCAGCATCACGGAGGCGGCCGATCATCGGCTGGGGGCTCGGTGACTCAGGCCGGCCGATTCGCCGACCCTCCCGGGTTCCTGCCGTCCGACCGAGCAGCACCTCGAGATGGGTGCAGTCGCCGTGTGTGCCTGAGCCTCGGACGCCGGCGAGCGGGAGGGCCGGGGCAGCCTCAGGGCCGGCAACGTTGTCAGAGGCGCTACGTACCATCGCGAGGCTGGCCGCTTCCCCCGCCACCGGATCGAGTTCGGCGCCAGTCGCGCCGCGGGAGCAATGGTGAACCCACCCGATGACCTGATGCACAACACCGAGCCCCTGGGCGACGCCCGGCTTCAGGCCAGCCTCGCACCACGGCCCCGGCGAGATCCCACGATGGCCCGGTGGTGTGGGTCGGTGGCCACGGTCAGCCTGAACAGCGGGTGCTTCGAGGGCTACCCGCCGCTCGAAGTGCACGCCGAGGGAAGCCACGCGGTCGCCGTCACGCGTGTCGGCGACCAGGGAGGTGGTCACCGCTGATGGCGTCAGTCGCGCTCGTCAACTGGAAGGGCGCCGGCTTGAAGCGCCTGAGAGAGCTCGAGAAGGTCCACACGCAGGTGGCCGGCGGGACACCCGGGCGCAAGTGGGGAACCGACCAGCTGAACCGGAGCCTCATGGTCGCGCTGGTGGCCCAATTCCAGACGTACTGCCGGGAGTTGCACGACGAAGCGGTCGCCGTGCACGTGCTGCAGGCGAGGGCCGAGCAACGACAGCTGCTCGAACAGCTCCTGATGAGTGGCCGGAAGCTGAACACCCACACGCCTCGGACCGACACGCTCGGCAGCGACTTCGGTCGCCTCGGCTTCGATTTCATGACCGCCGTCAAGGCTGTCGGGGCTGTGCCTGAGGCAGCCTTGAAGTCACTCGACCTGTTGGTGGACCTCCGCAACGCCATCGGCCACGGCAACGAGGTCAAGATCCTGCAACTGGCCAGGGTCGGTCCGATCAAGGCAACGAAGAGGTCATACACCGAATATCGAGGGATCATCGATGGTCTGGTCGGTACCATCGACACCGTGGTCGCCGCCAAGCTGGCGGCGCTCCTGAACATCGCACCACCCTGGTGAATCGAGGCATCGTGGCTGCACCCAAGCTCCTCTACGGCGAAGAGGTACTCATCCCGTGGGGCCTCGACGAGGTCCGTGGGACCGTACGTGAGGTCTACGGCCAGCCAGGCCACGAGCATGTGATCATCGACCTCACGCCCGAACTGACCGGCACGGTGGTGTACGAGGCCACCACCGTCAGCCTGCCCATCGATTCCGTGAAGAAGGTCCAGCCCGCGGCCTGACCGACCCTTCGCAGGGAAGACGCCCTTATCCATCGCCGCCGTGTTCCTCGCGTCGGCGCCGGCCTCCTACATCACCGACGTCTGCCTCGACGGCGACGGCGGCGTCGTCGGCGAGATGAACCCACGTCTCCTCGCCAGATCCAGGGCGCGACGCAGGCAGACGTGATCCAGCGCGCGCCGGCGGAGGCCAGCGCCTACCACGACGTCGAGAGCCTCTGGACCGTCACGAACAGCACCCAGATCAGGCGCCGGCGGGGGTGACGATCCGGTAGGAGTAGCCCTGCTCGGTGAGGAACCGCTGGCGGTTGCGGGCGAAGCGGGCCTCTTCGGTGTCGGCGGCGACGACGGAGTAGAAGTGCGCCTGACCGCCGTCGCGCTTGGGGCGCAGGAGTCGACCGAGACGCTGGGCCTCCTCCTGGCGGCTGCCGAACTGGCCGGAGAGTTGGATGGCAACCGACGCTTCGGGCAGGTCGATCGAGAAGTTGGCGATCTTCGAGACCACCAGGATCCGCAGGGTGCCCTCCCGGAACTCGGCGAAGCGCTCGTCGCGGGCGCGCTGCGCCGTCGTGCCGGTGAGCAGCGGGACGCCGAGCGCGTCGGCCACGGTGCGGAGCTGGTCCAGGAACTGGCCGATGACGAGGACCTGCTCGCCGTCGTGGCGCTCGAGCAGGTCGTACAGGACCGGGAGCTTCTCCGGTGACGTCGCCGCCACCCGGTGGCGCTGGCGGGGCTCGGCGACCGCGTAGGCCATCCGCCGCTCGTCGCTCAGCTCGACCCGCACCTCGGTGCAGACGGCGGGGGCGATCCAGCCGAGCGCCTCGAGCTCCTTCCACGGGGCATCGAAGCGCTTCGGGCCGATGAGGGAGAAGACGTCGCCCTCGCGACCGTCCTCGCGGATGAGGGTGGCGGTCAGGCCGAGGCGACGCACCGCCTGGATGCGGGCCGTCGCCCGGAACACCGGCGCCGGCAGCAGGTGGACCTCGTCGTAGATGACCAGGCCCCAGCCCGCCTCGTCGAACAGGGCCAGGTTCGGGTGCCGGTCGAGCAGGTCGGCTTCCTTGGGGACCGAGGGGTCGGCCCACGTGAGCACCTGGTAGGTGGCGACGGTGACGTCTCGCAGGTCCTTGCGCTCGCCGGACCACTCACCGACCTGGGACGGGTCCAGCGTCGTCTTGTCGAGGAGCTCGCGGATCCACTGGCGGGCGGCGGAGATCGACGTGCACACGATCAGCGTTCGGGCGGCGGCGGTGACCATGGCCCCGAGGCCGATCACCGTCTTGCCCGAGCCGCACGGCAGGGCGAGCACCCCGCTACCGCCTGCCGGGGAGCCGTCCTGCCACCACGCCCCCAGCGCGTCACCCTGGTACGAGCGCAGCTCAGCGGTCAGCTCGACGCCGGTGAGCGCGGCGCCCTCCTCGAAACCTGCCTCGTCGGCCACGGGCCAGCCGAGGGCCAGCAACGCCTGCTTCAGTGGGCCCCGGTCGCCCAGGCGCACCGCGAAGCGATTGCCGTCGAGGCGCTCACCGAGCAGCTCGGACACGGCGCGATCCCGCCCGACCTCCTCGATCAGCGCCGGCTCCGCCGACGTCAGGGCCAGCGCCGCGGTGTCGTGGTCGCGCACCAGCCGCAGACGCCCGTACCGGCCCATCTGGTCGGCCACCTCGGTCAGCACCACGTCGGCCACGTCGTACTTGGCGTACCGGGTCAGGGTCCCGGCAACCTCCTCGGCGGTCAGGCCGGCCACGGCGGCGTTCCACAGCGACAACGGCGTGATGCGGTACGTGTGCACGTGCTCTGGCGCCTTCTCGAGCTCGGCGAAGCGCGCCAACGCCCCCCGGGCGTCGGCCGCCGAGGCCGCGGCCGTCTCCAGCAGGACGGTCAGGTCGCTCTGGACGATGAGCGGGTTGGCCGGGTCGGTCACGCTCCCCGCTCCTGGCGACTCCGTCGCCGGGCCGCTCGGGCCCCCGCTCCGCTCA
>CAZWMT010000055.1:0-40291 GCA_964635055.1 uncultured Microthrixaceae bacterium
CCTGCGCCTCCTCCGTCGGCGCCCCTTCGGGACCCGACGCAGGCGCCCACCGCTGCTCCGCTCCGCTGCGCAGCGTCCAGGAGGTGCATGGTCCCACACTATCGAACATATGTTCGCTACAGTTCCCCGCTCTTCGGCGGGGGCCATGACACCATCAGGGCGCACGCATCCCTCGCCCCCGTGCGGGACCGGCCGCTCAGTCCGCGGGTTCCACCAGCTTCGCCAGGTAGAGGGCGCGGACCGCGAGGGCCTCGCGCACGCCGCGCACGGCGCGCTCGAAGAACTCCCGGCGGTAGGTGTCGTCGGTGATGGCCGAGACGGTGAACTGCAGCCCCGAGAAGGCGGCGATGAACGCCGCCACCTGCAGGAGCTCGGTGGTCAGCACCGCCTCGTTGCCGAACAGCTCGAAGCGGGCCAGCACGTGCACGGTGCCGACGGACCACTCCCCGGTGACACGCTCGCTCACCGCGAAGAGCCCGAAGGCCACGTAGAACAGGCCCACCACGATCGACACCAGCAGGATCTGCACGCCCTGGCTGACCACCAGCACCAGGCCCACGTTCAACCAGGCGCGACGCCTCAGGCGCGGCGAGTGGGGCGGGTCGGCCAGGCCGTCCAGGTCGAGGTCGCCCACGGGCGTGCCCGCGGCCAGGTCGCGCACCCCCTCCCAGTGCTCGAAGTGGGCGACCGCGTCGAGCTCCTGGGGCACCCGCAGCACCAGGAAGAGGGTGCCGGCGACGAAGGGGATGAGCGCTGTCATGGCGTAGAACGGGGCGCCCAGCGACGAGCACACCTGCCAGATCTCGGTGGTCAGGAAGAGCAGGGTGGAGAAGATCAACAGCAGCGGCAGGGCCCGGGCCATCACGTTGGCCAGGTCGCCCAGCTGGCCGGCCAGTTGCCGGATCCCCCACCGGGTCATGGGCAACAGGCCGTAGCTGGTGACCACGTAGGCGACCCCGAGGATCACGATGTTGGCGGCCACGATGCCCAGCGAGTCGACCAGGCGGTCGTCGTGCAGCACCGCCGGCAGAATAGGCGGCACCAGCAGGAACACGGCGATCTCGACGCCACCCACCCGGTCGGGCCGCTGGAGCGCCCGCCGTCCCCGCAACCGGTTCACCAGCACCAGGGCGCCGACGACCACCGCCAGCCCCACGAAGAACGGCGCCACCTCGGCCCATCCCTCGCGGGTGTCGCTGAAGGTGTTGAAGGCCTCGAGCACGAACACCAGCGACAGGAACGGCACGGCGCGGGTGAGCACATCGCCGGTGACGCTGTAGTCGTCGATGAAGTGGGGCAGCCCCTGGTGGATGAACCACTGGTCGGTGCGCTCGCGCCGCGCCCGACGGTCCTGGCCCGCCACCGGCCCCTCAGCCGCTCCCCCGGTCATGGGTCGAAGTCTCGCGTAGCCGCCGGACGGCGGCGCCCCCTCAGCCGCTGGTCGGCAGCTGCCACAGGCGGGCCTCGAGCCCGCTCGGGAGCTGGTAGCGGTCGACGACGACGAACCCCAGGTCGGAGGCGGCCTGCTCGAGCCCGGCGGTGTCGACCGACGTGGGCAACGAGGCGGGCTCGGGCTCGAGGTCGATCGTGAGGAGGAACTGGGCCATGCCGTCGGGCACCTCGCCCTCGAGGAGGTCCCGCTGGTCGGCGCGGGACACGGGATCGCCGGCGGTGCCGGGGTGATCGGGCGACACGGGCCACACGACGGTCTCGTCGAAACGCACAGCCCGCGCCACATCGACCGACGCCGGGTTCAGGAGGTAGTCGCCGGCCTGCACCCCGACGAAGGGGCGAGGGCCGCCGGCGGCCAGTTCGCCCACCCGCTCGAGCACCTGGTCGATCACGGGCTCCACGTCGGCGTCCGCCGGGTACGGCGTGGGCGCGAGGTAGGCGTCGAGCAGGCTGCGACC
The DNA here is from genome assembly GCA_964635055.1 of uncultured Microthrixaceae bacterium. GTDB lineage: Bacteria > Actinomycetota > Acidimicrobiia > Acidimicrobiales > DATDAH01 > JAEUJM01. The sequence goes on from CAZWMT010000055.1 coordinate 1,911, forward strand.
GTCGGTGATCGGGAGTGCGGGCTCCGATGGCACCGGGGAGGCCTGGCGCACCTCGGCCAGGGCCGGCACCCAGGGGGACTTCATGGCCACGTCGGCCAGGAGCACCACGGCCATCAGGTTGGCCAGCGCCCACCGCACCGCAGGGAGGCGGAGCCTGGCGTAGCGGTCCGCGGTCCCAGCCTCGCCATGCACCGAGACCAGTAGGATGGACGCAGCGGAGGAGGTCGCGTGCGACTGGTGGAGCGAGGGCGCATGCAGCGGCGTCGGCTGGCCACGCTGGTCGTCGTCGCCGGCCTCCTCGCCCTGGACCTGGTGGCACCCCAGGGGCCACCCGCTGAGGCGGACACGAACGAAGCCCCGCCGACGATCGTCCGCACGTGGGGCATCCGTGGGACAGGGTTGCCCGGCGCCCCCCAGATCCCCGACGGCGATGCCCTCACCGTCGACGCCGCCGGCAACGTCTACGTGGCCGACGCCCTCGATCGCATCCAGAAGTTCGCGCCCGACGGGACCCGCCTGGCGGTGATCGGGAGCCACGGGACGGCCCCGGGCCAGTTCAACCACCTCGAGGAGATCGTGCTCGGCGCCAACGGCAACCTGTACACGCTCGAGTCGTGCTACGGCGCCGCCTGCGTCGACCGGGTGCAGCAGCTCACCACTGCCGGGGCACCGGTGTCGTCGTTCCCGGTCGGCGCCGACCAGACGAGTGACCTGGCTGTGGACTCCACGGGGAACGTCTTCGTGGCCGCCACCACCCCGAGGCAGGTCCTGAAGTACGCACCCGACGGGACGCTCTCGACGTCGTGGCCCGCGGGCGTGGCGCTCGACGGCATCGATGTGGCCGGGGGGCAGGTGTACGCCGCCAGCGACTCGGACGGCGAGGTGCACGTCTACGCCGCGACAAACGGCGCCTTCGTCCGCAGCTTCGGACAGCGAGGCAACGATCCCGGTGAGGTCTCGAGCGTCCACGACGTGGTGGTCGACGCCGCCGACCACGCCTTCGTGCTCGACGACGACCAGGTGGTGGAGTTCGACGAGACCGGCGCCTTCGTCGCCAGCTGGGGCAGCACCGGCAGCGGTGACGGCCAGTTCACGTTGGCCTACAACCTCTGGCAGGGCCCGGACGACCACTTCTGGACCCTCGACCGCACCCTCGGGCGGGTGCAGGAGTTCGATGCCGCCCACGCCTTCGTGCGCCGGTGGGGCTCCTTCGGCGATGGTGGCGGCCAGTTCCTGCACGCCCGCGGCGTCGCCATCGACGGCGCGGGAAACGTCTACGTCGCCGACACCGACAACCACCGCATCCAGAAGTTCGACCCGAGCGGCAACTTCCTGATGTCGTGGGGCACGCTGGGCGCGGGTCCGGGCCGGTTCAACCGCCCCGAGGACGTCGATGTCGCCGCCGGCTCGGTCTTCGTCTCGGACACGGGCAACGACCGGATCCAGCGCTTCTCTCCGGCGGGCGACTTCCAGGCGGCGTTCGGGAGCAGGGGCACCGCCGCCGGCCAGATGAACTCCCCCTCGGGCATCGACGTCGGCTCGGACGGGACGGTGTACGTGGCCGACTCCGGAAATGCCCGCATCCAGGTCTTCGATGCCACCGGGACCTCGGTGCGTCGGATTCCGGTGGACGGCTATCCCGACGCGGTGGCCGTCGATCCACAAGGCATCGTGCACGTGGTGACCTGCTGCAGCTCGCTCGGCGGAACGGTGCAGCGGTTCGCTCTCACCGGCGAACCGCGAGGATCGTGGGACCTCGCCGCCGAGGTGCCCGGGACCAAGCTGAACGCCATCGAGTTCGACCAGGTGGGCAACGCCTGGCTCGATGACTGGGCCCATGACCAGATCGTGAAGGTCCGACCGGACGGCACCGAGATCGCCCGGATCCCGGTCCCGAAGCTGCCGCCCGTCTCGGACGGGATCACCGACTTCGCGTTCCGGGCCGATCGCCGGATCGTCGCCGTCTCGCCGGCGGACGCCAACAGCTCCTCCTGTTGCGATGCACCGGTCATCTACGAGCTCCAGGGTGGCACGGGGGCGCTCGTCGACGTCACGCTCTCGGTCGATCAGGTGACGACCACGGTGGGCGACCCGCTCGACTACCACGTGACCGTGCGCAACACCGGGACAGTGCCGCTCACCGGCATCGCCACCAGCTCGACGTCGCTGCCCGAGTGCGCCGGCCCCGTGGGCGACCTGGTGCCAGGCGCCGCGCAGGTGGTCGACTGCACCCACGTCGCCGGCGTGGGCGACCACGGCCAGTTCGCGGGCACGGTCACGGCCACGACCACCCAAGGAGCGCAGGCGCCGTCCAACACCGTGACCGTCCCGGTGGGGCGCGATCAGGCGCCGGTGCTCAGCCGGCTGCTCTTCCTCGGCAACTTCCCACAGGCCCGGAAGGGCATCGACACCCACCCGGACGGCGGGTACTACGTCGGGGGCGCGTCCAGCATCAAGCGATACACGGCGGTGGGAGGCTCCGGGGCATCCTTCTCCGTGCCGAACCTCGATGATGTCGCCCGCGGACCCACCGGCGACCTCTTCGTCGCGGCCACGCAGGCCCTCGTCACGGACGCGGACGACGGCGTCGTGCGCCGCTACTCACCCGAGGGCACGTTGGTCTCGACCTACGTCGCGCCGAACCTGAACGGCACGTACGCAGGCGTGGACGTCGATGACACCGGTCAGGTGTTCGTGGCCGAACGGCGCCGCACGGTCTGCATCCAGCGCGACTTCTCGAACGCCTGCATCGCCACCGGCCTGCGGGGCACGTCACAGGTGGTCCGCTTCACCGCGGACGGCAACTCGTCGGTGACGTTCGGCGCTCCAGGCACCGGCGACGGTCAGTTGGACCAGCCGTCGGACGTCGCCGTCTCCGGTGACCGGGTCTACGTGGCCGACACCGGGAACGACCGGGTGGTGACGTTCACCGACACGGGAACGTTCGTCCGCAACCTCCCGCTCAACGCGGCGACGAGCGTGGCCACCGCCCCGGACGGGACGCTGTACGCGGCCTCGGCCGAGGACGGTCTCGTCCAGGCGTACGCGCCGGACGGCACGCTGGTGTCCTCGTGGCAGACGCCGGCCACGACCCCGCAGCGAGTGGCCACCGACGCCGACGGGCGGGTGTGGGTACTCGACCTGGTCATGGCCCGCACCCGGGTCTACGCCCCTGCCGGACGCGTGGAGGGCACCGTGTCGACGGCGGGATCGGGCGCACCGGTGGCGGGAGCGTTCGTGGCGGTCTTGCGGTCCTCGGACTTCGCCATGTCCGGGACGGGCGTGGCCGACGGTTCCGGCCACTTCTCCGTGGCCGTGCCCGCAGGCTCGCACTTCGTGTACGCGGTCGACCCGACCGGCGCTCATGTGGCGGGCTTCGCCGGCGCGCCGACCTCGGTGACGGTGCCGGTGGCCGGATCGGTCGTCAGCGACCCGGCGCTGGCACCGAACCGAGGCTCGATCACAGGGACGGTGACCGAAGAGGGCTCGGGTACCCCCGTCGCCGGCGCGATGGTGGTGGTGATGTCGGCCACGGGTGAGGCCCAGCGGGTCGCGACCGCCAATGGCGCCGGCGTCTACTCGGTGTCCGGCCTCACCGCCGGGAACCACTTGGTGGCGTTCCTCGACCCGACGGGCGGGCACCGGCCCGAGTTCTTCCCGAACGCCACCGACGCGCTGGGGGCGTCGCCGGTGGCCGTCACCGCCGGCCAGGAGGCGACGGCCAACGGGGCGTTGCCGGTGCAGGGTCCGGCGGGCGGCGGCGCCACCCTGTCCGGCACCGTGACCGGACCAGGGGGAGCGCTGGCGGGTGCGCAGGTGATCGCCCTGCGGGCGTCGGACTTCGCGTTCGTGCGCGCAGGCGTGACGAACGGCTCCGGGGCCTACTCCCTGTCGGTGCCGGCCGCCGGCTACAAGGTGGGCTTCATCGACGGGTCGGGCGGCCACGCCATGGAGTGGCACGACAACCAGCCGTTCCACGGTTTGGCTTCAGCCACGACCGTCACTGCTCCAACCGTCGCGAACGCGGCGCTGGCGCTCACCACCGGGCACATCGGGGGCACCGTCACCGACCCGACCGGCCCCAACGCCGGCGCCTGGGTGATCGCCATCGGGCCGAGCGGCGTGGCCGGCGGGGACGTCACCGCCGCCAACGGCACCTACGACATCACCGGCCTCGCCCCCGGCTCCTACCGCGTCACGATCGTCGACACGACCGCCGCCTACCCACAGGAGTACTGGCAGAACGCCAGCAGCTTCGGCGCGGCCGCGCTCGTCAACGTCACCGCCGGTGGCGCCAGCACCATCAACCCCGTGCTCGGCTGAGCGCCCGCGTCAGGTCCGCGCCGTCGGCTCCTCCGCCGGCCCGGCCATGGCGGAGAGCTCTCGCGTAGCGTGGAGGCCATGGCGTACGTCGAGGGGCGCATCGTGCACGACGCCGACGCCCACATCATGGAAGTGCCGGACTGGCTGATGACCCACGCCGATCCGGACGTGCGCGAGCGCATCGGCGTGCGCACGTTCAACTCGCCGCCGATCGACAACCGCTTCATCGATGCCGAGATCGAGCGCAGCCGCCGCCTCTTGGAGGTCCCGGCCGACGAGGCCGACACCACCGACGTCATGGATGACAAGAACTGGCGAGCGCTGGGCTCCTACGTGGCCGGGGACCGTTCGGTGGCCCTCGACCGCCTGGGCTTCGCCAGCCAACTGGTGTTCAACACGTTCCACAACGGCTACCTGAACGACCTCGAGCACAAGGGCGACCTCGACCTGGCCTACGGGGCGGCACGCGCCCACAACCGGGCCATGGCCGAGTTCTGCGCCGACGACCCCCGGCTGCTTCCCACCGCCTACGTGCCGCTGGCCGACTTCGACCGCAGCGAGGCCCTGGCCGGCGAGGCCGTGGCCGGTGGCGCGGCGGCCCTGCTGGTGGCCTCGGCGTGCCCGGCCCGGCACTCACCCAGCCACCGGGGTCTCGACCCGGTGTGGGCCCAGGCGCAGGACGCGGGCATCCCGGTGGTGTTCCACGTGGGCGGCGGCGGGCGACTGCTCGACCCGCACTACTTCGTCAACGGCCTGCCGGTGCCGCCCGACTTCCACGGTGGCGACGAGAACTTCCGCTCGGTGGACTACATGGCCATCGCCGGCCCACCCATGCAGACCCTCGCCACCCTGATCTTCGACGGCGTGCTCGAGCGCTTCGACCGGCTGCGGATCGGCGTCATCGAGCAGGGCGCCATCTGGGTGCCCAGCTGGGTGCGCCAGATGGAGTCGGCGGTCGACGCCTTCGCCCGCCACGAGGAGCGGATCAAGGCGCTCACGCTGCGCCCCAATGAGTACGTCCAGCGCCAGGTGCGGGCCACCCCGTACCCCACCGAGGACGTGGGGTGGATCACTGATCAGATCGGCCCCGACGTCTGCCTGTTCTCGTCGGACTACCCCCACGTCGAGGGCGGCCGGCGCCCGATCGAACGCTTCGAACGCTCGCTCGGCGACCGGTCCGACGAGGTGCGCGACCGCTTCTACCGGGCCAACTTCGTCGACCTCATGGGCGCCGGACTGCCGGCGGCGCTGGCGGAGCCTAGATGAGCCCAGATCACGAGCGACGATCACGGCGTCGTCGCGGCGGTCAGTCGTAGACGGCTTCGGACCACCAGTGGCCGCCCTCGAGGGTGAGCAGGTGGGCCACGCCCTCGGCGGTGAGCACCTGGAACCGGGCCTGGCGGCGGTGGGCCTCGGGGTCCCACCAGCGCTGGTCGAGGGGCCAGGGCCCCGCCCAGGCCGCCACCTCGACCCAGGGCCCGCCGGCGACCGACAGGCGGGCGGGTATGGCCGAGACCAGGCCACGGCCGCTCACCCCCACCGGCGCCCCCGTGGCATCGACCACCTCGGCAGTCAGGGGGTCGGGGTGCACGACCGCGGGTGACGGCGGCGGCACCCGCCCCGGCCACGGACCTTCCCCCGACCCCACCACCGACGGACCCGACCGGCCTGTCGGCCCGAGGTCGGGTGCCCGCTCGCCTTCCCCCAGGGCCTCCACCGGCACCAACGACACCTGCTCGGCCGGCACCCGCCCACCACGCGGCTCAGGGACGGTCACCGCCGCCGCGCCCAGCATCGCCTGCACCCGGGCGAGGGCTCGCCGGGCCCGCTCACCGGAGGCCGCCTCACCGCCCCAGAAGCCCAGCTGGCGACCCCGGGCCGCCATCACCTCGTCGGGCACGAGCGACAGCCGGCTGATGCCGCCGGTGGGCCGCACCGCGGCGTTGCCGTTCAGCCACCCGTCGAGTTGCCAACGCACCCGATCGGCGAGGGCCGCGGCGCTCAGCGCCCCCTCGTGGCGCCAGAGCCGCTCGAGGTGCTCGAGGTGCTCGGTCTCGGCCTCGATGGCCACCCGGGTGCAGGCCAGGCCCTCGGCGGCCAACCGCTCGTGGAGCTGGTCGGCCAGGGCCTTGCCCACGAAGGCGGCGGTGTCCACCCGCTCGGCCGGCGGGTCGAGCTCGGCGGACACCACCAGGTCGGGCGGCGGCCGGCGGGCGTCGGGCGGGCGCTCGTCGAGGCCGGCGGCCAGGCGGTGGGCCCCCTGGCCCTCCCGCCCGAAGCGGGCCACCAGATCGGCCGCGGGCAGGGCCGCCACCGCCCCCAGCGTGCGCAGCCCCAGCCGCTCGAGCACATCGACCAGGTCGGGACGCTCGAGCACCGCCACGGGCAACGGGGCCAGGAAGGCGGCGCTGGCCCCGGGGGCGACCACCACCACCGGCTCGGCGGGGGATCCAGGGTCGCGGCCGGCAGGGTCGCGGCCGGCAGGGTCGCGGCCGGCAGGGTCGCGGCCGGCAGGGTCGCGGCCGGCAGGGTGGCGGTCAGCAGGGCCGGCGGCGATGTGCTGGGCCGCAGCGGCGTGCCGGTCAGCGGCGTGGCGGCCGGCAGGGCCGGGCCCACCGGCGACGATGTGTCGGGCCGCGGCGTGACGGGCGGCCAGGCGGGCCGCGAAGGGTCCGTCGGCCACGCCCACCGCCACCGCCCCCCGGCCGGCGAGGGCCTCGGCCACCACCCGCACCACCCGCCGGGCCAGGGCCTCGTCGCCGCCGAAGTAGCGGGACGGGCCCCGGGTGGCGAAGGCACAGGTGCCGGGGGTGGTGACCTCGACCCGTGGGGTGAGGGACTCCACCGCGGCCAGCACCGGCTCGAAGCGGCGGGCGTCGAGGCCGGGGTCGTGGTCGAGCACCACCAGCGCCGGGCACCGGCCCTGGGCCTCACGGCGGCGCAGGCCCACCACCACGTCGTGGGCCCGGGCCGCCGGCGAGCAGGCCACCACCCGGTTGGCGTGCAGGACCGCGGCGGGCACGTCGAGGGGCACACCGGCCGCCACCACCGGCCAGTCCAGGCACCACACCACCAGCGTGCGGGTGGGGGTCACGGGCCGAGTGCCCGCTCGAGTCTCGGACTTGGCGCATCTGGTCCGCCCTCAGCGGACTGGATGCGCCGAGTTGGGGCTGGATCTCCCGCCGGGAGGGACAGATCCGCGGTGCGGGGGCGGGCGGCGCGCCGGCGGCCGGTGGCCTCGACCCGCACCTCGCGCGATCGCAGGTGGCCGTGCCCGTCACCCAGACCCTCCCACCGCGACCGGGTCACCTGCAGCACCACGTCGGGGCCTTCGCGCCACCCGCCCGGCGGGCCCAGCAGCACCAGCACCGCCCCCCGCTCGCGGGCGCGGGCGGTGAGGCGGCGGGCGTCGTTGGGACGGGCCCGGCGCTCGGGGCGCAGCAGCACCACGTCGAAGGCGTCGACCAGCGCCGCCACCACGCCGGCCCAGGACGCCGGCCCAGGGGCCGGCACCAGCGCCAGACGGCCCAGGTGCACGCCGGCCTCGGCGGCCGCGGGCAACCCCAGCCACGGCAGCCCCACCGCGGCCACCCACGAGCCGGCGGCCGACGGCCCGGCCACCAGGGCCAGGGCCAACGAGGTGACGCCGGCTCCCGGCGGCCCACCGACCGACACCACCGAGCCCCGCTGCAGGCCGGCGCCCACCAGCAGTGGCTCGAGCGCCTCGACGACCGGCAGGCACCGCTGCTCGGCCAGCGCGACCGGCCGCACGCGCTCGTTCATCTCTCCCAACGCCCGGCCGGCCGCGCCCCCCCACCTGGGCTCCGGGACGGGGGCCGGTGGGGGCGAGGCGGGCTCGATGAGGGCGATACCTTCGAGTATCGAACGTATGTTCGATACTCGCAAGCGCGCGCCTCAGCCGGCGAGGCCGATGGGGCAGCTGACGCCGGTGCCACCCAGGCCGCAGTAGCCGTTGGGCACCTTGGCCAGGTACTGCTGGTGGTAGTCCTCGGCGTAGTAGAAGGTGGGCGCCTCGGCCACCTCGGTGGTGATCTCGCCGTGGCCGGCGGCGGTCAGGCGCTCCTGGTAGGCGGCCCGGGTGGCCTCGATGGCGGCCCGCTGGGCCTCGTCGGCCCAGTAGGCCGCCGAGCGGTACTGGGTGCCCACGTCGTTGCCCTGGCGCATGCCCTGGGTGGGGTCGTGGCCCTCCCAGAAGGCCTGCAACAGCGCCTCGTAGGCGATCTGGGCAGGGTCGAACACCACCAGCACCGCCTCGGTGTGGCCGGTGCGGCCGCTGCACACCTCCTGGTAGGTGGGGTTGGGCGTGAAGCCGCCGGCGTAACCCACCGCGGTGCTGTACACACCCGGCAGGTTCCAGAACAGGCGCTCGGCCCCCCAGAAGCAGCCCAGGCCGAACACGGCCGTGGCCAGGCCCTCGGGGAACGGCGGCTGGATGCGGTTGCCGTTCACCGCGTGGGTCTCGGGGATGCCGGGCAGCGGCTGATCGTGACCGGGCAGGGCCTTGTCGGCCTCCACCATGGATGACTTGTGACCACCGAAGAATGACATCGGGTGACTCTCCCCCTGTCGTCGTGCTCCTGACAACGACGAGGAGCCGCCATCTGTTCCACCTCCTCACCGGCGCGACCTCTCGCCGGGCATAGGTCGGCGGCGAACCGGGTAGCTGTCCGCCGGCCGTGCACCTGGCGTGGCCGACCAGACCAGGAGACGAGATGATCCAGCATCTTCCCCGTACCGCAACGGCGGCCGCACTGGTCGCCGTCCTCGCCCTCACGGCCGGCTGTGGTGGCGGTGGCGACGACGACGAGGCCGCTGACACCACCGCACCATCGACCTCCGGCGCACCATCGACCTCGGGCGCGACGACCTCCACCACCGCCGGCGACGCCCCCGAAGGCGACGTCATCCTGAGCGAGACCTTCGATGACGACCGCAACCGTTGGGCGCCGGAGGAGCTCGACACCGAGACCGCCACCGGCGAGATCGCCGACGGTGTGATGACCTTCAGCGTGAGCGAGTCCCCGAGCGCGGGCGCACCCGCGGGCCAGATCGCCCTGCCCACCCTGGTCTGGCCGTCGGCGATCGAGGAGCGGGCCGACGAGCTCGCCGACGTCCACGTCGAGACCACCGTCAGCTTCACGGAGGGCTCGCAGGCCGGGCTGTCGTGCCGCATCGTCGACCCGACCGGTGACGACTTCCGGTCGTACGACTTCTCGGTGTCGAGTGCCGGCGTGGCCAGCATCGCCGAGGTCGCCCCTGACGGCACCCCGACCCAGCTCGCTCGAGCCCCCGAGGCGGTCGACGGGGCCGAGCCTGCCCTGCCGGACGAGCCCGCCTTCGACTACGACCCTGCCGCCATCTACGAGCTCGGTGCCACCTGCATCGGCGGCCAGGACGGTGCGTCCGTCGAACTGACCCTCACGCTCGACGGCGAGGAGCTGCTGACGGCCGAGGACGCCGACGATCCGATCCCGTCGGGCATCGCCGCGGTGCAGTACGGCGAGTCGAACCTTCTGACCGAGGTGAACGGCTTCACCCCGTTCGGTGTGTCGTTCGACGACTGGACGCTCACCGACCTCGGCCGCGCCGGCAGCGACTGACCGCCGACGCCGGCGTCTCCAGCCCGCCCGCTCAGGCCCGCCCGCTCAGGCCCGGGCGTGGGCCAGCAGGGCCTCGACCGGGCCCAGGTCGAAGGGGTGGCCCGTCATCACGATGAGGTGGGTGGCGCCGGCGTCGAGGTACGCCTCGACGTCGTCCACCTCCGCGCCGTTGATCGCAACCGTGCGCTCGATCGCGGCCGGGTCGCGGCCCACCTTGGCGCACCAGTCGTCGAGGATCGCGTTCTTGGCCTTGAAGTTGGCGGGCGGGCCGAAGGTGTTCCAGGCGTCGGCGTGGGTGGCCACCAGCCGCAGCGTGACCTTCTCCCCCGAGCCGCCGATGAGGATGGGCAGGTCGCCGGCCGGTGGTGGGGTGAGCTTGGCCAGCCGTGCCTTGATGCGGGGCAGGGCCTCACCGAGGGCGCGCAGGCGGCCCGGCGCGGTGCCGAACTCGTAGCCGTACTCGTCGTAGTCCCGCTCGAACCAGCCCGAGCCGATGCCCAGGTACAGGCGACCACCGCTCAACTGGTCGACGGTGCGGGCCATGTCGGCCAGCAGGTCGGGGTTGCGGTACGAGTTGCACGTCACCAGCATCCCGAAGCGGGCGTTGGTGGTGTCGACGGCCATGGCGGCCAGCAGCGACCAGCCCTCGTAGTGGACGTCGTCCTGGTCGCCGTAGAGCGGGTAGAAGTGGTCCCAGGTCCAGATGCTGTCGACGCCGAGCGCGTCGGCGGCCTGCCAGGCCCCCCGGAGCTCGTCGATGCTGCAGTGCTGCGGGTGCAGCTGCACCCCGACCTTGAAACGCGCGCTGGAAACCATGGGCTGAAGCTACCGGGGGCCCGGCCACACTCCCCGCCCTCGACCACCAGGGCGGACCGGCGGCAGCGGTGGAGCGGGGGTCAGCGGGTCAGGCGTCGGCGACGGGCGCGGGGCTGACGCCCTCGCGGTAGTACGTGAAGAGCCCCTCGATGATCTCCCGCAGGCCGGTCGAGTCGTGGCCGTCGGCCAGGTCGATGGTGATCACGTTGCTGTTCACGTGCACCCAGTTGACGCCGCCGTGGTCGAACAGGCGCCGGGCCAGCTCGTCGGGGGGCCGGTGGCCGGCGATGTCCTGGCCGGCCTCGTAGCGCTCGTGCTGCATCCCCGTGAGGCTGCGGTTGATCTCGAACCGCACCATGCCGTGGCGGGGGGCGGGCTTTTCGATGACGGTGACGGGCTGTCCCATGACGGCGGGCATCGTAGTGCGCCAGGCGGCGACGGCCAGAACCGACGACACGACGGCGAGCACGGCGTGGACGACCACGAAGGCGGCCTCGTGGCCGTGCAGGGCGATGCCCACCATGCGCACGAGCCACACCGCGACCGTCCAGGCGGCGAAGGCCCGGATGAACGCGGGGAACCACCGGCCCCAGGTGCCGCGGAGCAGGGTCACCGCGAGGATCATCGCCGGCACGACGAAGGACGCCACGAGCATCGTGCGCCCCACCTGCCCCGAGGTGGTCAACGTGTCGTCGGTCCAGATGTTGCGGATGCGGTTGACCCAGACGAACAGGGTCCAGCCCACGAACAGCCAAAGGACGAGACGGGGCCGGCGCACGCCGCCAGGGTAGGCGTCTCGTCCCTCGGTCAGGGCATCGCCGCCACGGCCCGGGGCGATGTCGACGGCGACGACCGGTGGCCCGCCCGCCGATCACCAACCGCCGATCGGGTGAGCGGTAGGGTCTCTCCCCGTTCGGTTCGGGAGATCGGCGGTGATCGAGATGGAGATTCCGGCGGGAGTGGCCCAGCGTGTCGGCGGGCACGCGGGTGACCTGGCGCGAGCGGTGTTCCGCGGGCGGCGTCTCGAGGCCGACCTGCGCCGGCGGGTGGGGTTGGACCGAGGCCCGGCGGCGCCGGCACGACCGCCCGGGCCCGCCGGCGACGGCACCTCCCGCCGACGCAACGTGTTGTTGATCACCGTCGACCAGCAGCGCTACGACGCGCTCGGGGTGCACGGCCAGGCCGTCGCCCGCACCCCGCACCTCGACGCGTTGGCGGCGTCCGGCCTCGACTTCACCCGGTGCCACGTCCAGAACGTGGTGTGCATGCCCTCGCGCTCGACCATGCTCAGCGGCCAGCACCCCTACACCCACGGCGTGCGGGCCAACGGCGTCGCCCTGCCGCCCGACGCATTGAGCGTGGCCGACGTGCTGGCGCGGTCCGGCTACCGAACGGCGCTCGTCGGCAAGGCCCACTTCCAGCCCCACTTCGACCTGCTCCAGCGCAACACCGAGAACAACCTGGCGTCGCGGGGCCAGCGTGGGCCGTGGTACGGGTTCGAGCACGTCGAGATGGCCGGTCACGGCCCGGCCATGCCGCTGCACTACACGGACTGGCTCTACGAGCACCATCCCGAGGCGGTCGGCGGCTTCGGGACCGTGCTCACCGGTGCGGGCGGCGGCGACACCGGCGCCCCCGAGGTGCACCACAACCCCATCCCACGCGAGCTGTACCACACCGACTGGACCGCGGATCGCGCCCTCGCCTGGATCCGGGACCAGGGCACCGCCCCCTGGTTCTGCTGGCTCTCCTTCCCGGATCCGCACCACCCGTACGACCCGCCCGCCGACGAGGTGCGGCGCCGGGTGGCCTGGCCCGACGTGCCCCTCCCCGAGAACCACCTTCGAGGCGACGAGGCCGAAAGGGTGCTGGCCGGCAAGCCCGCCCACTGGCTGGCGTGGCGGCGCGGCACCTTCACCAACCCCGAGGGTGGGCCGACCACGGTCGCGCCCGGCGAGCTGACCGACGACCAGATCCGCGAGATCACCGCCATGATCGCGGTCGAGAACGAGCTCATCGACGACGCCGTGGGGCGGGTGCTCGGCGAGCTCGACCGACTCGACCTGGCCGACCACACCGATGTCTTCTACACCTCCGACCACGGTGACCTGGGCGGCGACTACGGCCTGGTGTTCAAGGGCCCGTACCACGTCGACTCCTTGATGCGGGTGTCGCTGCTCTGGCGACCCGCGGCGGTGACCGGGGTGCCGAGCGCCGTGATCCCCGAGCCCGTGGGCCTGGTCGACCTGGCACCCACGATCTGCGCCATCGCAGGAATCGACGCCCCCGAGGCGATGGACGGTGACGCCCTGCCGACCGCCCCCGGGTCGGGGCGCGAGCGTGTGCTCACCACCTGGGACAGCCAGTTCGCCAACGTGGGCATGCACCTGCAGTCGCTGCACCGCGACGGCGTCACCGTCACCCGCTACCTGGCCACCGCGCCGGGCATCGGCGGCCGGTTCCGCTGGCAGTGGCCGATCTGGTCGCGCGGCTGCCAGGTACCGCGCTACGACGGCACCGAGGGCGAGCTCTACGACCTCGCCGAGGACCCGCTCCAGCGGGCCAACCGGTGGGACGACCCGTCGCACCGCGCCCTCCGCGACGACCTGCTGGGCGACCTCGACGACCACCTGCCGGCCGAGCGCACCCCCGCCCTGCGGGCCACCGCCCCGAGCTGAGTCGCGCCCGCGCCCGCGGGCGAACGGTCGCGTGGGGACGGCACCACGGTTCGCGCACTATCTTGACCGCGCGGTCAAGAAACCGGTCACGACCCAGGAGCACGCCATGCCCGATCTGTCCCTCGACGAGTTCCGCGCCGACGCCAAGGCCTTCCTCGACGCCAACGCCGAGCTGCGCGACACCGACCAGAAGTTCGTGTGGGGCGAGGGCAAGGACGACATCTCCCTGTTCGAGGAGGTCGACCCCGAGGCCGAGCGCCGCGCGCTCGAGAAGGCCAAGGCTTGGCGGGCGAAACGGTTCGACGCCGGGTTCGGCTACATCTTCGGCCCCGCGCAGTACGGCGGGCGCGAGCTGCCCGCCGCCTACGACCGGGCCTACGCCCAGCTCGAGGCGAAGTACGCCGTCCCCGATCAGAGCTTCTTCGGCATCGGCCTCGGCATGGTGGCCCCGACGATCCTCGCCCACGCCACCGACACGGTGAAGGAGGCGTACCTGGCCAAGATGTACCGCGGCGACCTCGTCGGCGCCCAACTCTTCAGTGAGCCCGGCGCGGGGTCCGACCTGGCCGGCCTGCAGACCAGGGCGATGCGCGACGGCGACGAGTGGGTCGTCACCGGCCAGAAGGTGTGGACCTCGGGGGCGCAGTACAGCGACATCGGCGAGGTGATCTGTCGCACCGACCCCGACCAGCCCAAGCACAAGGGCCTCACCGGCTTCGTGGTCGACATGCACGCCCCCGGCGTCGAGGTGCGGCCCCTGCGCCAGATGACCGGCGGCGCCAGCTTCAACGAGGTGTTCTTCGACGAGGTGCGGGTGCCCGACGACCACCGCCTCGGCGACGTCAACGAGGGCTGGACCGTCGCCCTCACCACGCTGATGAACGAGCGGGCGTCGATCGGCGCCGGCTCGGGCGGCGGCGGCATGGGTCTGGCCAACAGCACCCGCCTCAGCGAGATGCTGCGCCACTTCGGCCTCGACCAGGACCCGGTCTACCGCCAGGAGCTGGCCGACCTGCACATCAAGTTCCAGGTGGCCAAGTTCACCAACCAGCGGGCCCTGGACAAGATCAAGGCCGGGCAGCTCCCCGGTCCCGAGATGTCGATCGCCAAGATGGCCCTCACCCAGAACCTCACGCAGACCGCCGAGTTCGTCGCCCGCGTGCTCGGGCCGCGGCTCGTCGCCAACACCGGCGAGTGGGGCACGTTCTCGTGGGCCCAGTTCGTGCTGGGCACGCCCGGCATGCGCATCGCCGGCGGCTCCGACGAGGTGCTCCGCAACATCGTGGGCGAGCGGGTGCTCGGCCTACCCAAGGACCCCGGCATCGACTCCAAGACCCCGTTCAAGGACCTGCTGGTCGGCACCCAGACCGACTGAGCCTGCGGCGCCGTCCGGGCGACGTCGCCCGTTCACGGTCGGGTCCGGACGGTCAGCGGGCGGTCAGGTCCGGGCGGTTACGTACGGACAGCCGTCGTCTGCACCACGTCCTTGACGGTCTTGGTGGTCTTGGACTTCACCGTCACCGTCACCGTCCGACTGCTGCCCGCCGCGGCCCGGGTCCCTGCGGTGATCTTCACCTTCAGGTCGACGAACGCGCCCGGGGCCAGGTTCTCGATGGTGTAGGACCCGGCCGCCACTTGGGCGGTGATGTCGGTGGTGCCGCGGAAGTAGCGGACCGTGTAGCCGCCCGAGCCCGTGGCCACCCCTTTGACCTTGAACGAGTCGGCCCCCGGCCGGTCGTTCTGGACCCGGACGAAGGCGGTCACCGAGGTGCCACGCGCCACGTTCTGCGTCTGGGTCTGGGGGTTGCCGGCCACCGACGTGAAGTAGGCGTTGTCCACCTGGAAGGGGCCCGAGCGGGCCGGGGCCACCATGGCGTCGGGCCGGGGGATGCCCGCCATCACCCCGACCGCGGCGGTCTTGGCGCCCTCGCCCACGACGTTCACCGCGGCCACCTGGTAGCTGTACGTCGTACCGTTCACCAGGCCGACGTCGGTGAACGACGTGGCGGTGGTGGTCACCTCCGGCACGGCCGGGTCCTCGGGACCGGCCGAGGCGCCGGGACCGGTGGTCGGCACGACGAGCTGGCCGTTTCGGTACACCTGGTAGCCGAGGACGGGCTCGCCGCCGTCGGACGAGGGCGGCGACCACGTCAGCGTGACCCGTCCGTCACCCGGCACCCCGCGCACCCCCTGCGGCGCGTCCGGCGCCTGCGCCGCCCCGGGCTCGGACTCGAGCCAGTCGCTGTTCGCGGTGTTCCAGTGGGTCGCCAGATACGTGCCGCTGCGCGGGTTCGTCGAGAAGTAGTCGTCGTGGTTGCAGTCGAGCCGCATCTCGTTGGACGTGTCGGCGCAGACGATACGCACCGCGGTGCCGGGCCCGTCGACGTAGCACATGATGTCGTAGTCATCCGTGCAGTGGCCGAACAGCGTGTGGTGCGGTGAGCCGGTGGTGCGGGTCGAGGGGCCCTGCACCGCGCCGAGCGTGTGCATGAGCTCGTGGGCCTCGACCTTGCCGCCCACCCGATCGAACAGCGGGAAGAGGCACTTGTCGTCGATCCGTGTGTAGCCGGCGAACAGGTTGTTCCAGTTCTGGCTCGGGCTCGTCGACTCGTCCGGGAACAGGGTGCCGACGCCGGAGCACGTGCCGGATCCGATGGTGGTGGGGGTGCCGGTGTCGACCCAGATGAGGTACTTGCGGCTGTTCGAGTCGAAGTTCAACGCGGTCAGGCGGGGAATGAGGCCGGAAACGAACCCACTGACGGCGATGTCCGTGGCCGCAACCGGGACCGCCCGGATGTCGAGGTTGCAGTTGGCGTCGGTCAACCACCGCACGTAGCGATGGCCACCGGTCTGTTGCGCACTGGCGTCGTAGATCGCGTTGATCTCGGCCGCCCGCTGCTCCATGTCGTCGCGCAGGGTCGCCAGCCGGTTGGTGCCCGCGAACGCATACAGCAACTGCACCCGCTCGCCGCTGGTGCCGTTGCCGTAGCACTGGATGCCGGCACTGGCCTCTGCGGCGACGCCGCCCTGCGCCGCGAGGTCGTCGGGGCTCACGCCCGGGTCGGGCCCGTGGGTGCACATGGTCGGCCCGTCCGACGCGGCCGAGCCGACCACGATCAGGTCACCGGGGCACGGATCGGCCGCGAGCTCCGTGTCCGATCCCGTGCCGCCGGCCTGTGCGGGGCGGGCCGACGCAGGGGTGAGCCCCGCGTTGGCCCCCGCCGCGGCGAGCAGGCAGGCGGCGATCACGATCGCCGCCCGTCGCCGACGCCCCGTTGCCATCATCTGCCCCCCGCCGCCCGCTGTCACACGCCCATCGGCCACATCGACAACGCCCAACTGTACCTGACTCACCGGTCAGGCGATAGCGCGGATGCACCTTCATTCAGCGTTCGTTGGCACCATCCAGGGGCCCTGGCGGGAACAGGACCCCCTGCGGGTCGGGTGGCCGCACCCGAGGGCACCCGGTCCACGGCAGGTGGTCCATGAACACCCAGCTCCGCCGGTGGATCGCGGTCGGCCCATACCACTGCAGCGCCGCCTTGTGCCGCGGGCACGGATAGCCCTTGTTGAACTCGAAGTCGAACCCGGGGTAGTTGGGGGCCTCGGCCCGCATGATGCGATCGCGGGTCACCTTGGCCAGGATCGAGGCAGCCGAGATCGACAGGCAGGTGGCGTCACCCTTCACGATGCGCTGGGTCCGGCCGCCCCCCACGAAGTCCCAGTTGCCGTCGATGAGCACGCGGTCGGGCTCGCCGAGGCCGAGGCCCTCGATCGCCCGCCGAGCCGCCAGCTTCTGCGCCGCCGACATGCCCAGCGCATCGCACTCCTGCTGGCTGGCGTGGCCGACCGCCCACGCCACACACCACTCGGCGACCCGTTCGAACAGTGCCTCGCGCTCGGCCTCCGTGAGCAGCTTGGAGTCGCGCACCTTGTACACGCGCCGGTCCCGGGGCAACACCGCGGCGCCGACGCTGAGCGGGCCGGCCCACGACCCGCGGCCAACCTCGTCGACGCCCACCACCACGTCGTGGCCGGTCTCCCACAGCCCTCGCTCGACGGCCAGGCCCGGCGACTTGGCCTTGATGGCCTTCCGCAGGGTGGGCGCCGTGGTCATCGCCCCATCATGGCCCGCCACCGGGCCGGCGACGCACACCCCGACGCCCGCATCCGACCGACGGGGCCCACCCCGATCCACGCGATCCACGGGGGCCCGAGCCGGGCCTGGGACACTGGACCGATGAGCGCCGGCGACGACCCCGTTCACCGCTACCAGGCCCGCACATCGTGGTCGGGCTCGACCGCTACCGGCTACGACGGCTACGACCGCACCCACACGGCGCTTGCACCCCCGGCCGACGCCACCCTCACCTTGGCCTCCGACCCCGCGTTCCTGGGCGACCCCACCCTCCTCAACCCCGAGCAACTGCTGTTGCTCGCGGCCTCGTCCTGCCAGCTGCTGTCGTTCCTCGCGGTGGCGGCACGGGCCCGCGTCGACGTCCGGTCCTACGAGGACGAGGCCGAGGCCGAGATGCCCGAGGCGGACCGACCCGTGCGCGTCACGGCCATCACCCTCCGGCCACGGGTGGTGGTCGGGCCCGGCACCACCACCGAGCGGGTCGAGCACCTGCTCGAGGTGGCCCACCGCGAGTGCTTCATCGCCAGCTCACTGCGCACCGACATCGCCATCGAGGCCAACGTGGTGATCGCCGACTCGTGACCGCGGGGATGCAAGACTGCAGCGATCTCCCACTGTCGCCTTTACCTCTGCTTCACCTCCGGTGTGGTCCGGTCCGATACCCCTTGCATCCCCGCTCCACCCCGTCGAAGATGACGGGCGGGGAGGCACGGAACACGACCGACAGCACACCACCCGGAGACGGCATGACCATCACCAGCCAGGAAGCGATCCAAGCATCGATGCCCGCAGACCCGCTTCCCGTCGGCACCAAGGTCGAGGTGCGCCGCCGCTTCGACCAGCACTGGGCCCGCGGCTTCGAGGTCGCCGGCTACGTCGGCGACGACCTGTACCAACTACGCCGCCTGTCCGACGGCGAGGTGCTGCCCGTGGCGTTCACGGCCGAGTCGCTGCGCAAGGAGCGCAAGAAGTCGACCTGGTGGTACTGAGCTCCGGCCGGGCGCCGACGAATGCGTCGCGCCGTCACGTCGGGGTGCCGCCGACCCCCTCGCCCATGGCGTCGATGTAGTCGTCGACCTCGA
The DNA here is from genome assembly GCA_964635055.1 of uncultured Microthrixaceae bacterium. GTDB lineage: Bacteria > Actinomycetota > Acidimicrobiia > Acidimicrobiales > DATDAH01 > JAEUJM01. The sequence goes on from CAZWMT010000055.1 coordinate 20,569, forward strand.
TGGCCTTGAGGGTGGTCGTCTTCAACGTGCCCCGCGCTGCCAGCGTGGTGGCCACACGCGCCATGGTGACGTCGTCGGGCGCCTCGAGGATCGTTATGAAGTCGTACTGCCCGAAGATCACGTACTGGTCGAGCACCTTGACGCCCATGGACTCGACGTCGTGGTTGACCGCCTTGAGCCGCTGGGGGTTCTCGCGGAGGGTGGCGAAGCCATCGGGGCCGATCGTGGAGAGCATGACGAACTTGGGCATGGTCCGACGCTAACCCACGCTGCGCCGTGGGTCTGGCGAGCTCAGAGGCCCAGCGACGACAGCAGGGCGTCCACCCGGGCCCATGCCTCCGGGCCCCACTCGTCGTCGTCGGCAGCCTCGGCGTCGAGCTCCGCCTCGAGGGCGCGGGTGGCGTCACGGTGCTCGTCGCGCAGGCCGGCGAAGCGCTCCCACGATGGCGGCGTGCCCAGGTCGCGGCCCACCCAGAGCGGCACGTAGACCGAACGGCACGGCCGACCCAGGAGGAACCAGCCCCGAGGGCGCGGGCCACCGAGCAGTGTGACCATCGACGCGGTGGTGGCGTCGGCCGCGGGCGCGTGCATGCACACCGAGTAGCCGTCGTTGCCCACGTGGCTGCGCAGGTGGGCCTTGGTGGTGGCGACGTCGCCGGGGGCCGCGGCCAGCACGGCCTGGCTGGCCTCGAGGCGGGGATCGACGAAGTGCTCGATGAGGCCGCCGGTGTCGGGGTGCAGACGGTCGTGGAAGGCCGGGATGGTGAGCCGGTTCGAGATGGCGCGGGTGCCGTCGACGGCTTCGGTAGCCCACTCGCGCCCCGAGGTCTCCAACACGACGGCCGAGGTGGCGTCGGCCACGAGGAACGACGACCAGTACGACTGGCCGCCACCCGGGTGGCACGGCCCACCCTGGCCGTGGCGTTCGAGCAGCGCGGTCATCACCTCGACCGCCTCGGCAGCCGTGGTGGCCCGCTCCAGGCCCAGGCGCACGAGGTCCATGCCGATCAAGGCCTCGGGCGCGCCGGCCGGGTCGACGGTGGTCCACACCGCCTCGTTGCCGATGGCCACCCCCGCTTCGTTGACCCCGTGCTCGACGCCCCAGATCCACGAGGGCCGCGAGCCCAGGAACGGCACCGTCGGGCCGCCGGCACCGTCGATCGTCAGGTAGGTCGTGCGGGTGGTGGCCTCGTCACGGGCCGGGTGCCACTCGAGCGGTTGGGCCTCGGTGGGCGGCCGGTCGGAGTTCTTGGCCAGCATGGTGAGGCCGGCCGCGCTGACCGGGCCGAGGGCACAGAGGGTGTCGCACATGGACGAGACGCTACGCCGGGTGCGGCCCGCGGGCGCCACCTACCATCCCGGTCGTGGACACCTCCCCCCGCCGCGTGACCATCGTCCCCCACACCCACTGGGACCGTGAGTGGTACTCGCCGTTCCAGACCTTCCGGCTCCGCCTCGTCGACCTGCTCGACGAGTTGCTGCCCCGCCTCGAGGCCGACCCGGCCTACACCCACTTCCTGCTGGACGGGCAGATGGCGGTGGTGGACGACTACCTGGCGGTCCGGCCCGACGCCGAGGAGCGCCTGCGCCACCTGGCGCTCTCGGGGCGCCTGGCGATGGGCCCCTGGTACATCCTCATGGACGAGTTCCTGGTGTCGGGCGAGACCATCGTGCGCAACCTGGCCAAGGGCCTCGACCGGGCCGCGTCGTTCGGCGGGGCCATGCCCGTGGGCTACCTGCCCGACATGTTCGGCCACGTGGCCCAGATGCCCCAGATCCTGCGCCAGTTCGGCCTGGAGCACGCCGTCGTGTGGCGGGGCGTCCCCCGCGCCATCGGCCGGGCCGCGTTCTGGTGGGAGGCGCCCGACGGCTCCACCGTGCGGGCCGAGTACCTGCCGGACGGCTACGGCAACGGCTCGGTGCTGCCCATGGAGGGCAAGGACCTGGTCGAGCGCATCACCCAGTTCGTCGAGCGCTACCGCACGATGCTGGACGGTGCCGGCGCGAGCGGGGCCGGCGACGAAGCCGGCGGTCAGGCGGCCGGCGACACGGGTGGCGGCGACCCCGGCGGGGAACCGGGCGGCGGGGCCGCGCCCACGCCGGTGCTGTGGATGAACGGCACCGACCACCAGGTGCCCATGCCCTGGCTGGGCCAGGTGGTGGACGAGGCCAACCGGGCCCAGGACGGCCTCGTGTTGCGGGTCGGCTCGCTGGCCGACCACCTGGCCGGCGCACCGGTCGACGGCCTCCCCACCTGGCAGGGCGAGCTGCGGTCGGGCGCGCACGCCAACCTGTTGATGGGGGTGGCCTCGAACCGCACCGACGTGCGGCAGGCCGCCGCGGTGGCCGAGCGGGCCGTCGAGGCGGTGTGCGAGCCGTTGTGGGCCCTGTTCGCCGACGCCGTGGCCTGGCCCGGCCGCTTGCTCGACGAGGCCTGGACGCACCTGGTGCACAACTCGGCCCACGACTCCATCTGCGCCTGCTCGGTGGACGAGGTGTGCGACGCGGTGCTCCATCGCTACGCCGAGGCCACCCAGATCGCCGACGGCCTGTCCAAGCGGGCCGTCGACCGGTTCGCGATGACCCTCGCCCACACGGGCTCGGTGGTCGTCAACCCCAGCCCCCGCACCAGGGGCGGGATGGTCGCGGTGGTGGTGCCGGGCGGGGACGAGGTACCCGGCACACAGACGGTACGCACGTGGGCGGCCGACGCCGAGCTCTTCACCCTCACCATCGACGAGGCCGTGCAGCTCGTCCCCCGCGCCATCGACGAGCTCGGCGCCAACTCGTTCACCGTCGAGGCGACCGCCGGCGGGGGCGCGCTCGTGGTGCTGAACGTGGACGACGAGCAGCGCGTGCCGGCGGCGTTCCCCGTCCACGACCTGCAGGCGCTGGTGCCCGACCCCGCCGCCCCGATCGAGGTGCGGGTGCGCCAGGCGCCGAAGCAGCAGGTGCTGGCCCGGGTGGACGACGTGGCCGGGTACGGATGGAGGGCGGTGAGCCGGCCCGCCCCGCCGACCCATCCCGTCACGGTGTCGGGCCACACCGGCCTGACCAACGGCCTCGTCACCGTCACGGTGGACCCGAGCGACGGGACCTTCGCGCTCGACGGGCACGCCGGGCTGGGACGCCTGGTCGACGGCGGCGACGTGGGCGACACCTACAACTACTGCCCACCTGGCACCGACCGGGAGGTGGACCGCCCGACCCAGGTCGGCTGCGACGTGCTCGAGCAGGGCCCCGTGCGGGGTCGCCTCCAGGTGACCGCGGCCTACGAGTGGCCCGTCGCCGCCGTCGGCCTGGATACCCGTGACGGTCGCCTGACCACCGTCGAGGTGCGCACGGTGCTCGAGCTGCGGGCCGGCGAGCGGTTCGTCCGCGTCGAGACCCGGCTCGACAACCCCTGCCGCGACCACCGGCTACGGGCATGGTTCCCCCTGCCGGAGCGCACCGCGGTGTCGCGGGCCGAGTGCGCCTTCGCCGTGGTGGAGCGGGGCCTCACCGCAGAGGGCGGCCCCACCGAACGGGGGCTGGCCACCTACCCGTCCCGCCGGTTCGTGCAGGCGGGCGGGATGACCGTCGCTCACGAAGGCCTGCTCGAGTACGAGCTCGTCGACCTGGACGAGGAGGCGGATGAGGGGACCGACGGCGCCCCGACCAGCGCCGGAGCGCTGGCGGTCACCCTGCTGCGCTGCACCGGGATGCTGTCGCAGGGCCCCATGGAATACCGACCGCTGCCCGCGGGCCCGCTCACACCGATGGAGGGGCCCCAGCAGATCGGCCCCCAGGTGATGCGCTACGCGGTGGCCGTCGGCGACGACGTCGACCCGTACGCGCTGGTCGACGACGCCTTCTCGCCGCTGCTGGTCGGACGGGCCCGGGGCGTGGGCACCGGCCCCGACACCGGCCAGCGCCTGTCGGTGACCGGTGCACCCGTGTCGTCGGTCCGCCGCAACGACGGCCGCCTCGAGGTGCGGGTGTTCAACCCCGGCCCCGAGCCCGCCGACGTGACGATCGCCGGCCACCGCGGCTGGCTGGTCAACCTGCGAGGCGCTCCGATCGAGCCCTGGGACACCACCATCGCACTGCCCCCAGGCCGCATCGCCACCGCCACCATCACCGAGCCCACCTGACGCCACCACCGACCCCCTCTCCCCCAGCAAGGCCAGTGAGGAGGGACCATCCCTCCGGCCCCCGACCCCGACGCATCCCTCCCGTCCCCGCAACCGACCAGGGAGCCCGGGCGGGACGGCAGCGGAGCGACCACGCGCACGCTCGAACCGCCACGAAGCCCCACCCACCACCGACCCCCCTCCCCCAAGCAAGGCCAGGGAGGTGGGACCGTCCCTCCGGCCCCCGACCCCGTCGCATCCCTCCCGTTCCCCGCAACCGACCAGGGCGCCCGGGCGGGACGGCAGCGGAGCGACGATTTCGCCAGCCCCGCGCCGAAGGCGCCTCAGCTGCGCGTCAGGAGCGAGCAGCCGAACCGACCGGGCGACCGGGTCAGTCCGCGAGCGCGTCGTCGGGTGCCTCCGACTCCAATCCAGCTCCGAAGTGGTCCTCGATCCATTCGCGTCCCACCTCACGCCGCAGCCGCGCCTTCTCGAGCAGCGAGTCGGGGTCGACGTCGCGCTCGCGGCGGAGGCGCCACAGGCGCACCCGGCCGATGTCGCGGAGCGTGTGGGAGCGCAGCGAGCGCACGTTCAGCTCGGGATCGTCACGCAGCGCGTCGCGCACGTCCTCAGACACCACCACCGATCCCGGGTAGGCGATGCCCACGATTCGGTTGGCCAGGTTCACCACCGGCCCGTACACGTCGCCGTCCTGTTCGATGACCGACCCCATGGCCAGGCCCACCCGCACGTCGGAGAGCGCCTCGTCCTCGCGGAACGCGTCGGCGAGGTCGAGGGCGATCTGCGCGGCGGCCGCGGGGTCGTCGACGATGAACATCACCTCGTCGCCGATCATCTTCACCACGCGTCCGCCGCGACCAGCCACCGTGTCGGTGGCCACGGCCTCGAACCGCGCCACCAGGTGGGCCAACTCCTGCTCGGGCACCTGCTGACTGAGAGCGGTGTAGCCGACGAGGTCGGCGAAGCCCACCGTCACCGCCCCGCCCTCGGTGTCGCGCCGTCGCAACATCTGGCGGCGGGCCTCGTCCTGCAGGTGGCGGCGCCACACGTAGTCCATGATGCGGGGCATCACGTCGAGGATCATCTCGGTGCGGGCCAGCAACGGCGCGTCGAGGTCGACCGCCGCGGGGGCGTCGGCGCCGCCGTCATCAGCAGCATCTGCTCCGGTCGCGGCCGAGGCGGCGGCCTCCGCGGCCTCGGCGGCCTCGCTCGCGACCCGGCTGGCCAGCGCCGCGATCTGCGCGTTCGCCACCCGCGACATCGACGACCCGATCACCCGTGCCATCTGCAGGGCGACGTCGGGGTCGACCACCTCGTCGGCGATGGTCTCGGCGGCGATGCGCATCATGTCGAGATCGGTGCGGGTGAACACCACCTCGTCGTCCTCGGGGTCGGGGAACCCGAGGGCCCGCCAGAAGTGGAACACCTGCTCGGACGGGAGCCCCACCTTGCCGGCGACGGTGTCGGCGTCGTAGCGGGGTGACTCCTCGAAGACCAGGTGCACGATGGCCAGCAACGGCAGCGTGCCGTCGCGCTCGGCCGCGGCGATCTCGTCCTCGGGCACCTTCAGGCCCTCGAGCACGTGACGGATGGTCCGCCGACCGGCCCGGCCGAATTTCACCACGGCCGACGCCCCCGGTGTGCGTGCGCAGGTGGACGCCGGCCACGACTCCGGAGGACCCGACACCAGCCGCCGCGGCGCCGTCCGGTGCCGGTCGACGAGCCACGGTTGGCGAGCCGGGGTGGACACAGCCTGCGGCTGACGGGCCGTGGCCCCGTTGGTCCCGGTGCCCTACCCGCCGATCCCGACGACGCCCCCTCCTCGCGCAGCAGCCACGCCCGCCCGGCTTCCTCGTGGTGACTCGGTGAGGTGCCGAGGTGCACGACGTGCACGCTGTACCCGTCTGTTCGGTCTCCGAGATCTCGGTCACGCCTGCTTCTAGCGGCCCGCTCCCGAATGGTGGGCCTCATGAGAACGAGGCCTCGAGATCGGGAGGTGCCGGCGCGGCCAGCAGCGCCTCGCCCTGGGCCTCGATCGTCGACCACCCTGGGTCGAGCGAGGGTGCGGCGAGGGTCACGGCCGGCCCGGGTGGCGGGTTGGGCCAGCGGCGCAAGTCCCACAGCAGCGCCGGACGCTCGCCGTGCCAGCGCACCGCGCAGGAGAGCAGGCCGAAGCGGGTGGGGGCATCGTGCACCTCGACCGGTTGGCCCCGCCACGCGAGAGGGAATCCTGCGAACAGCGTGATGATGGGCGGAGCGCCGGCGGCCGTCGCGCGTGGCGAACCGCGACCGTCGTCGACGAGCGCGACACCGACGCACTCGAGGAGCCGGGCCGCCGCCACCGCGTAGCGGGTGCCGGGGCCGGGTCGACCCGATCCGCGGGTCGGACCACCGGTCCCACGGCCCGCGTCGGACGTGCCCCTTCCGCCCGCCGGCCCACCCGCTCCACGGCCCGCGTCCGGCGGGCCCGCTCCCGCCACCTCCGCACCCGGTCCCCCGCCAGCCGCGACCGAGCCCGACCCCACACCCGAGCGGTCGCCGTCGACCCGACCCGCTCCCGCCACCTCCGCACCCGGTCCCCCGCCAGCCGCGACCGAGCCCGACCCCACACCCGAGCGGTCGCCGTCGACCCGACCCGCTCCCGCCACCTCCGCACCCGGTCCCCCGCCAGCGGCGAGCGAGTTCGTGCCCGCACCCGAGCGGTCGCCCACGGAACGATGTTCGGGCGTCAGCGCCCCGCCCAACACCTGGTCGAGCGGCACAGGACCTGTGCCGGCACGGGCCGCTCCGGCGTCGGCGGTGTCGAGTGACGCCGCCGGCAGGGCCGCCACGAGACGGGCCGTGTCCGGCTGGCCGGCGCCGTCGAGCAGGTCGACCGCGGCGTGCAGCGCCACGGCCAGCTCGAAGCGATCCGCGTCGGCGCCGGCATCGCCGGGACTGCCCCTGCTCTTGCCGATGCGGTGGGCGGCCTTGGCCACCGGACCGACCAGGGCCTCGGCGAGGGCCTGGTCGTGGGTGCACCGCCAGTGGTCGCCGAAGGCCCGGAGCGCGGCGGCGGTGTCGGCGGCGGCGACCGACCCCCGCCCGAAGCGACCGGTCAGGCGCTGCCTGCCGGCGAGATGGGCCACCACCGCGCCCGCCTCGTCGCCGAAGCCCTGGCCGTCCAACGCCCTCGCCAGGCGGGCCAGGTCGGCCACAGGGGCGTCGTCGAGCGGCCCGGCGGCCGCGAGCAGGATGGCCGCCCGGGCCAGGTCGATCGCATCGGTGAGTGGCTCGTCGGGCAGGCGCACCGTCATCCCCCGGTCGAGCTGGGCCCGCCACCCACTCGCCACCCGCTCGGCCTCCGGCGTCGGAGCGACCGCCGCCGGGTCGGGCCCCGGCGCACCCGTGCCCGGGGACCGGTTCCGTCCGGCCGGGACGGTGAGGGTCGTGCGCAGCCGGGCCGTGTGGGCCAGGGGGAACAGCACCGCGAGCACCCGGCCGTGACCGATGGGCCCGGTGAGGTCGGCGGCCGCGGCCGCTCCGTCCACCACGGCCGCCCGGACCGCAGCCGGGTCGTCGCCCGCGGCCCAGCGCGACGGAGCCCTGCCGAACTGCACCGTGGTGGTGCCGTCGATCACCGCCTGCCGGCCCTCGACCGTCACCTTCGATCGGCCGGTCATCACCAGGGCCAACGCCACCGGCAACGTGGAGTCGTTGGCGACGTCGAGGGCGACCAGGTCGTCGGTGACCCCGGCGGCACGCACGCCGAACGTGGTGGCGACCGCGTCGCCGGTGGGTATGCGCATGGCGGTCTCGACCACGGGCGTGGCCTCGACCAGCCGCTGGCGCACCGCGGTCTCCTCGGCCGGGAGGTGCCAGCGGTCGTCGGCGCCCACCCACCAGTCGAGCGACCACGACCCGTCCAGTCCCTGCACCCCGCCGCGCCCGTCGACGGCAGCCAGTGGGCCGGCGTTGGTGGTGCCCACCGCCGTGAACGGCCCCCCGCCGCCCGCGGGAGTCACGTGTTGTGGAGCTCGTGGCGGGCCTCGTGGCGCAGCAGGCCCCGGTACGCCTCGTTCGCCGATGCGCCCTGGTTGCACACCAGGTCCATCTGCTCGGCGATCGGCATGTAGATGTCGTGCTCGCGGGCCAGCTCCATCACCACCTTGGTGGTCTTCACGCCCTCCGCCACCATGTGCATCTCCTCGATGATCTCCTCGAGCGACCGGCCCTTGCCGAGTTGCTCGCCCACATGGCGGTTGCGGCTCTGACTGCTGATGCAGGTGGCGACCAGGTCGCCCATGCCGGCGAGGCCGGCGAAGGTGTCGGCCCGGCCACCCATGGCCACGCCGAGGCGGGTGAGCTCGGCCAGGCCCCGGGTGATGACCGCGGCCCGGGTGTTGTCGCCCGTCCCCAGCCCGTCGGCCATTCCCGCGGCCAGGGCCATCACGTTCTTCAGGGCGCCGGCCAGCTCGGAGCCCACCACGTCGTCGTTCACGTAGACCCGGAACAGGTTGCTGCTGAACACCCGCTGCAGCTCTTCGGTGATGTTGGGGTCGGACATCGCGATCACCGCGGCGGCGGCGTCGCCGGCCAGGATCTCCTTGGCCAGGTTGGGGCCGGTGAGCACGCCGTAGGGGTGGCCGGGCAACACCTCGTCGATCACCTGGGTCATGCGCAGTCGCGAGCCCTGCTCGAGGCCCTTGGCCAGGCTGACCACCGGCACCCACGCCCGCAGGTGGGGCCGCACGGCCTCGAGCGTGGACCGGAAGCCGTGCGAGGGCACGCCCATCACCAGCACGTCGGCGTGGCCCACGGCGTCGGCCAGGTCGTCGGTGGCGGTGAGCGACGGGTGCAGGTCGTAGCCCTCGAGGTAGCGGCTGTTGCGATGGTGCTCGTTGACCTCGGCCGCCACCTCGGGGCTGCGGGCCCAGACCACGGTGGGCACGTTGTGGGCCGCCAGGTGGGCCACGGTGGTGCCCCACGAGCCGGCGCCGATCACCGCGACGCAGATGTTCATCGGCTCCGCTCCGCGACCAGCGGCGCCGAGAAGGCCGGCGTGGGACCCGACCGCACGGGAAGCGCCCCGTCCGCGCACCCGGTGTCGCGACGCCGCCGGGTGGGCCGCACGGGGTCCGGCTCGGGTCGACCGGCGTCCGGCGCCACTCTCCCGGCGGCCTGCGCCACCCTCCCGGCGGCCTGCGTCGCGCTCATCGGGCCGTCACCGTCGCCAAGGGGATGCTCACCCGCCAAACCGTAGACTGCCGCGCTCATGGCCGCTGTGGTGCTGGTGCCGGTGAAGACGTTCGGCGAGGCCAAGCTGCGGCTCGCCCCTGCCCTCCCCGCCGCCGAGCGCGCCGCCCTGGCCCGGTCGATGGCGGCCAAGGTGCTGGCCGCGGCCCACCCCCTACCGGTCTGGGTCGTGTGCGACGACGGCGAGGTGGCCGCCTGGGCCGAGGCCCACGGCGCGTCAGTGCTCCTGCGGCCCGGGCGGGGGCTCAACGGCGCGGTGGCCGACGGTGTGGCCCACCTGGCCGGGGAGGGGTACGACCAGGTGATCGTGGCCCACGCCGACCTGCCCCTGGCCACCACCCTGGGATGGTTGGCCGACTTCGACGGCGTCACCCTGGTGCCCGACCGCCACGACGACGGCACCAACGTGGCCTGCGTGCCGGCGAACGCCGGGTTCCGGTGGGCCTACGGCGCCGGGTCGTTCGCTCGGCACCGCGGGGAGGCCGCCCGTCTCGCCCTGCCGCTGCGGGTCGAGCGCGACGTGCCCCTCGGCTGGGACATCGACGTGCCCGACGACCTCACCGCTCTCACCTGACCGACGGCGGCGGACGGACCGCGGCACCCGGACGACCCCGCGTCCCGTTCCGTTCCGTCGGCCCGTCCGGAATCGCGTTCTGGCGCCCGATTCCGTTGCCAGCGCGACCGGATCGGGCGCCAGTTCAGGCGATCCGCGAACTGGCGCCCGATCTTGTTGCTGGAACGACCGGATCAGGCGCCAGTTCGCGGTCTCGACCCCGACCGCACGCGGGCCTACCCCGGTGTGCGACCGGCCGACGACCGGCCCGCGACCCGGCCCGCGACCCAGCCCGCACAGACGGTCCCCGCCGCCGCCCGCACAGGATGCCTAGCGTGGTGGCGTGAGCGTCGACCTGCCCACCCCCGAGCGGGCGCTGGCCATCGCCGCGCACCCCGACGACGTCGAGTTCCAGTGCGGGGCCACGCTGGCCAAGTGGGCCGAGGCGGGCTGCGAGGTGCACCACCTCATCTGCACCGACGGCTCGAAGGGCACCTGGGACCCCCACGCCGACCTGGCCCGCCTGGTGGTCACCCGCCAGGCCGAGCAGCGCACCGCGGCGGCGCGGTTGGGGGCCACCGGCGAGGTGGTGTTCCTGGGCTGGCCCGACGGTGAGCTCGAGGCGGGGCTGCGCCAGCGCTGGGAGATCGCGTACTGGATCCGCCACCTGCGCCCCGACGTGGTGCTGGGCCACGACCCGTGGAAGCGCTACCGCCTGCACCCCGACCACCGGGCCGCCGGCCTGCTGGCCTGCGACGGCGTGGTGGCCGCCCGCGATCCCCACTTCTTCCCCGAGCAGGCCATCGCCCACCACCGACCCTCGGCGCTGCTGTTGTTCGAGGCCGACAAGCCCGACCACCTCGAGGTGGTCACCCTTGCCCAGGCCGAGGCCAAGGTGACCGCGCTGTTGGCCCACGAGAGCCAGTTCGAGACGACGATGGGGATCAGCCGCCGGCCCGCCGACGGCGGCGGCGCCACCCGCGAGGTGGAGCAGGCCGCGTTCCACCAGCGCATCGTCGACGAGCTGGCCGAGGCCGGCGCCAAGCGCGACGTCGGCCTCGCCGAGCGCTTCAAGCTCATCGCCGACCTGTAGCCGCGGGACGCACGGAACACCACCCAGGGTGATCGGACGCCGTCCTGCCCAGGGCTGTTGGAGGAAATACCCCCCGTATTCGGGAGGTAGTTCCTCCAACGATGCGGTCCGAGCCCCGACCCGCCACCGAACGTGAGTTTCCGCCCAGAGTCACCTCCGGGGGAACTGTCGACGCCGACCGGGCACCTTGTCAGCACCCCGCAACCGGGGGATGCTCACGTCGTGCCCCTCGACACGTCGGACTGGCAGGTCGGCGCCCACGACCGTCGCCCCGGCGGCGGGCTCGCCCTGCTGATCGCGGTCGTCGCCCTGGGCGCGGGCGTCCTGCTGGTCAGCGCGGTGATCGCACTGCTGCTCGCGGGGTCCGTCATCTAGCCACGGGTCGTCGGTCGACCCGGATTCCGACGTTCCGTAGCCAGAACCAGGATGCTCGGCCGCAGGCCCCGGCCTCAGGCGCCGCGGCGGGCGGCCATGCGGGCCTGGATCTCCTCGAAGTCGACCCGGACGAACAGCGCCTCCGCCTCGGCGGTGAGCAGCTCGCCGCCGCCGGCGTGACACGTGGCCTTGGCCACGATGCGCTTGCCGTCGTCCGACTCGATCCACGCCTCGAAGCGCAGCTCCTCCTCCACCGGGGTGATGTGGCGATAGCGCACGGTGAGGCGACCGGTGACGCCGGGGTCGGCGACGAGCCCCTGCGCGGCGCCGAGCACATCGTCGAACAGCGCCGCCACGAAGCCGCCGTGCACCCCGTGGGGCGGGCCTTCGTAGGCCAGGCTCATGGTGACCGTGGCCACCTTGGCCGGCGCGCCGTCGGCCCGGGTGCCGTCGGTGAGCACCAGCGGCGGCGCCACCGGGTTCTCGGTGCCCCGCAGCGCGCCGTGGGCCAGGAAGGCGCCCTCCGCGTTCGTCACGCCGGTGCCGTCGAGCAGCCCGTCGTACCAGCGGGGGCGGCGGGGCCCATCGAGCAGGCAGCGCAGCTCGCGGGCCAGCTCGAGCGCCCGGGCCTCCTTGTCGGGCGGCACGGTGTTGGCGGCCAACTCCGCGATGATCGCCCGCACCTCGTCGGCCAGCTCTTCCATGGAACACGTTCTAGCCCGGCGAGCGGGCCCAACCGCTTCCGTTCTGGGCACGGTTATCCCGAGCCAGTGGGTTTCCAGCACCGAGAAGCCGGGTCCCGCGGCGCCGCCGCCGCCGGCGAGCCGGATGGCCGCCAGGCAAGTACCCGTCCGGGCGGGGGACGTTCGCCGGCAACGCCCTCCTCCCCCGAGGCGTCTCCCGCCCCGAGCGAACGGCAAACCGTTCTCGGCGCCCGCAACCACGGGTCAGGTGGTTTTCGGCGCCAAGAACGAGAACCCGGCTCCCCGGTCGACGTCTCGTGCCAGTGCGGACGTCGCTTCCGTCGCGGGGTCCCACAGCGGCCAGGGGGCGGGCGGTGGGGTCGAGGCGGAGGAACTACCAGTCACCGGTGACTGCCATTTCCTCCACCTCTCCCCTGTAGGGCGGGACACGGCCCACCTCCGGCCACCCTCGGTGGCGTCACGGGGTGACCGCCAACCCCGGGTGTGCCCCTGCCGTCGCCAGAGTCACCGCCGACCGGCGACGCAGCCCCTCCCTCGCGGCCCTTCGCCCAGCGGCACCCCGCTCGAGTAGCCGCCGACGTCCCCGACGGTGCCTCACGCCCACGGATCGGGCGGTAGAGCCCGATTCTGGTCCCAGAACGGTCAGGGGGTGCTCGCCGAGAGCGAGACGGTCTCGGTGTCGCGGCCGCTGCGCAGCAGGGTGCCGGGGCGGGCGTCGGTGAAGGTGGCGCCGGGGCCGACGATCTCGACGCCGTTGACGATCACGTGCTCGATGCCCTCGGGCTCGGAGTACAGCCGGGCCGCGCCCGCGGGCAGGTCGGCCCGCATGCTGACGGGCCCCGGCGCCACCCGGTCGGGATCGAACACCACCAGGTCGGCGGCCCACCTCTCGGCGACGCGGCCGCGGCCGCTCAGGCCGTAGAGGCGGGCGGGCACGTCGGTGAGCAGGTGCACGGCCTGCTCCAGGCCCATCAGGCCACGGTCGCGCACCGAGTCGCCCAGGAACGCGGTCGTGTAGTTGAAGGTGGCGATGAAGTCGAGGTGGGCGCCGGCGTCCGACGCACCCAGGATCACCCGGGGGTCGCGCCAGGTCTCCGCGCGGAGCGCCCAACTGGCCTCGTCGTCGCCGGTCTGGGGCGGCAGGATCACCGTGCGCAGGTCGTCGGCGACGACGATGTCGAGCAGGGCGTCGAACGGTGTGACACCGAGCTCGTCGGCGATGTCACCGACCAGCCGCCCCTCGTGGACCTTGGTCTCGGGGGTGAACGCCTCCTCGATCGTCATGCGGTGCCACTGCGCCACCCGGGCCAACGGGCCGGCCTCGGGGCTGTCCACACCCGCCTGCAGACGGGCCCGCTCGACCGGGTCGGCCAGGGCGGCCAGCTTCTCGGCCGGCGGGAGGGTCATGGTCTTGGCCCAGCCCGGGAAGCTGTCGAGCAGGAAGCCGGTGAGGAAGCACAGCCGGATGCGCATCAGGTCGGGCACGGTGAGCGCCAGCACCCGGGCGCCGCGCTCGGCGGCCCGATCCGACGCGGACAGGCGCTGGGCCACGTCGTCGCCCGAGCGGGCGTTGGCCGCGATGAGCACGTTCCAGTTGAGCGGCCGGTCGGCGGCCAGCGACATGTCGGCCATCAGCTCGACGTGCTCGTCGCCGAAGGGGCCGACGGTGGGGATGAACTCGAGCGTGGTCCCCGGGTGGTTCCGCACGACCGTGCACAGCGCCACCAACTCGTCATGGGTGGCGTGACGGGACGGCACCGGGTCGCCGGCGCCGTCGCTGTGGGTGGTGGCCCACGACGACGAGAACCCGAGCCCGCCGGCGGCCAGGCCCTCGGCCAGCAGCGCCGCCATGGCCGACACCTGCTCGTCGGTGGCGGCGTGGCCGACCGCGTCCTCCCCCATCACCGCTCGCCGGAGGGCCGAGTGCCCCACCAGGAACCCGGCGTTGACCGAGAGCGTGCCGTCGAGGCGGTCGAGGTACTCCTCCGTGCTGCGCCAGTCCCACGGCACCCCTGCGGCCAGCGACTCGAGCGGCATGCCCTCCACCCGTGCCAGCATGCGCATGAGGTACTCGCCGTCGGCGGGGTCGCCACTCAGGGGGGCGATGCTGAACCCGCAGTTGCCGCCCACCACCGTGGTGACCCCGTGCAGCGGCGACGGGCTGAGGGTGGGGTCCCAGAAGGCCTGCGCGTCGTAGTGGGTGTGCAGGTCGACGAAGCCGGGCGCCACCCCCCTCCCGTCGGCGTCGATGACGCGGCCGGCCCGCTCGTCGTCCAACTCGCCGGGCGGGGTGACGGCCACGATGCGCCCGCCCCGCACGCCCACGTCGGCGGGCCGGCGCTCGGCCCCCGTCCCGTCGATCAGCACGCCCCTGCGGATCACCAGATCGAGCATCAGCACCCCCTCGTCTCGGGGACCACTCACGCGGCCACCCGTGTCGCGTGACGTTACCGTTGGCGGCGATGGGGACGACCGCCGCTCGACACCGAACCGGAGCCTCGGCGCGGGCCGGCGCCCCCGACCCCGGCTCTCGGCGGACCGCCCGACAGCCAGCGCGGGTTGAGAAGCGCCACTGGCGCCCGCATGGGGGCCGCAAGAACGCACCCGCACCGCTGCGGCCCTGCCGGCCCGGACCGGCCGACGCCGCGCCCGGATCAGCGGCGGGTGACCCGGGCGCTCGGGCCCCCCTTCACGGATCCCGCCGGGCCATGACGCCGGCGTTGCGGCCATGGGCGTGACCGCCGCCGGGCCTCGTACCGGGGCCTCGGGCGATCCAGGCGTTCCCGACCCCGTCACCGGGCTGTTGCCCGACCCCGAGCCGGGCCCGATCCACTACACCGTCATCTCGGTGGACGACCACCTGGTCGAGCCCCCCGACCTGTTCGAGGGCCGCCTGCCGGCGGCGATGGCCGACCGGGCGCCCCACGTCCGCGAGACGAGCAAGGGCCACCAGGTGTGGGAGTTCGAGGGCAAGGTGTTCCCCCAACTCGGGCTCAACGCGGTGGTGGGCCGCGACCGCAACGAGTCGGCCGTCGAGCCCCGCCGCTTCGAGCACATGCGCCCCGGCTGCTACCGCATCGACGACCGCATCCGCGACCAGGACCTGGCCGGCATCTGGGCGTCGGTGAACTTCCCGTCGCAGATCACCGGCTTCTGCGGCACGGTCTACGCCCGCGCCGACGACCCCGAGCTGGGCCTGGCCGTCACCCGGGCCTGGAACGACTGGCTGCACGACGAGTGGTGGCAGCCCCACCCCGACCGCACCATCCCCCTCGGCATCACCTGGCTGGCCGACGCCGAACTCGGCGCGGCCGAGGTGCGCCGCAACGCCGAGCGAGGCTTCCGCGCCGTCACCCTGCCCGAGAACCCCCACAAGCTCGACCTGCCCTCGGTCCACTCCGGCTTCTGGGACCCGATCCTCCAGGCCTGCGTCGAGACCGACACGGTGGTGTGCCTGCACGTCGGCTCGTCCGGGATGATGCCCATGCCGCTCGACGCGCCGATGATCGAACTCGGCGCCACCCTGTTCGGCGCCCTGTCGCTCGACGCCTGCGCCAACTGGCTGTGGTCGGGCGTGCCCGTACGCTTCCCCGAGCTGAAGATCGCCATGTCCGAGGGCGGCATCGGCTGGGTGCCGATGCTGATCGACCGGCTGGACTACATCGTCGAGCAATCGGGCCACGGCCGCCGGGCGTGGCGCACCCTCGGCACCGACCTGTCGCCCAGCGACGTGCTGCGCCGCAACTTCTGGTTCTGCACCATCGACGACCCGTCGTCGCTGCTGGCGGCCCGCGACGCGGTGGGGATCGACCACCTCATGGTCGAGGTCGACTACCCCCACGCCGACTCGACCTGGCCCGCCACCCAGGCCTTCCTGCACGACCGGCTCGGCCGGCTGCCGGCCGACGAGATCGCCAAGATCACCCATCGGAACGCGGCGGCGCTCTTCCGCCACCCGCTCCCCCCGGACCCCCTCCCCGCCCGGGCGGCGCCCTCATGACCCAGCTCTTGTCCGGTGCCCGTGCGCCCCGCTCCGTCAGCCCAGGCCGCCCCGCTGGCACCCGAATCACCTGCCCCCACGCCCCCTCACCCTGGAGCCCGCCATGACCGCCCCCGACCTCGACCGCCTGCCCTCGGCGCCACCCCTCCCGCCGGTTCCCGACTGGGTCCCGATCACCGCCACGCAGGCCAAGCTCACGCTGATGGTGCTGCGCACGGCCATCGGGGCCGTCGGCTGGTTGTTCCCCAACCTCGGCGGCCGCCTCTTCGGCATCGACCCGGCCCAGAACCCGTCGGCGCCCTACCTGGGCCGGCTGTTCGCGGCCCGCGAGTTCGCCTTGGTGGCGCCGCTGCTCACCGAGGACGCCGATGTGCAGCAACGCTCACTGCAGGTGGGGATGGCGGTCGACTCGCTCGACGCCTGCGCCTCCGTGCTGGCCGGCGCCCGGGGCACCCTGCCCAAGCGGGCGGCGGTGTCGACCGGCCTCACCGCCGTCGGCGCGGTCCTGCTCGGCTGGATCGCCAGCCAGCCCGACTGAGCCGAGCATCCGGCTCAGGCGAACTCGGCGCAGTTTCCGGCGTCCCGCGCCGGATTCGGCGCCGAGTTCGGGGGGTCGCCGGGGTAAAGATGCAGTGATGCGCTTCGAGAACGTCGTCATCGACGCCCACGACATGGCGGCACTGGCCGAGTTCTGGTGCCAGGCCCTGGGGTGGGAGAAGACCGTCGACGAGGACGGCGAGATCTGCATCAGCGCGCCGGGCGGCAACCCCGACGACCCGTCGACCTGGCAGTTCCCCGACCTGGTGTTCGAGCCGGTGGACGATCCCGACGCCGGCCGCCAGCGGGTGCGCCTCGACCTGGCCAGCACCTCGGCGGAGGAGCAGCACCGCACCGTCGTCCGCCTGCTGGAGCTCGGCGCCACCCCTGCCGACGTGGGCCAGGCGCCCGACGTGCCCTGGGTGGTGCTGGCCGACCCCGAGGGCAACCCCTTCTGCGTGCTCGACCCGCGGGGCGAGTACCGCCACGCCGGCGCCATCGCCGCGGTCGTCGTGGCCGCCGCGGACGGCTCGGCCCTCCGCGACTTCTGGGTCGCCGCCACCGGCCGGACCGTGACGAAGCAGAACGAGCGCTACGTCGCCCTCGGAGATCCCGGAGGCACCGGTCCGACCCTCGTGTTCGTCACCCGCCCCGGCCTCGACGCCGGCGACACCCGCAAGAACCGCATCCACCTCGACGTCGCCCCCGCGAAGGACGACGACCAGGCGGCCGCGGTCGAGCGCCTGCTGGCGCTGGGCGGCACAAGGGTCGACGTGGGCCAGGGCCCCGACGTCACCTGGGTGGTCCTCGCCGACCCCGAGGGCAACGAGGTCTGCGTCCTCTCCCCCCGGGACTGACCCCCACGACCGAGGCCGCAGCGTCTGAGGGGTCGCGTACGAACAAGCGTGCCCGACGTTCCGAGGAGGCAGCTGGGGTAGCCCCATCGTGCCGGAACGGGCACCGGAACGGGCGTTCGCGTGGCTACGAGGATGACCCCCACAGAGCGCTGACGGGGAGCGCGTAGAGCCGATCACCCACATTGAGTTGCTGCTTGCCGGTGTGGAGCACGACGCCGCATCGGAAGCGATCCCCGAGCCGGTCGCGGAGAAAGGCGAGGTGCCTGGCGTCGCCGGGTCGAGGCGTGGATGTGGCCTTCACCTCGATCGCGACGACATCCGAACCACGCTCCAAGACGACATCAACCTCGCGCTGGTAACGGTCTCGATACTGGAGGAGATGGGTCGGCTGATCCGCCCATCCGATCTGCTTCGCCAGCTCGGCCACGACGTACGATTCG
Source organism: uncultured Microthrixaceae bacterium (assembly GCA_964635055.1). Lineage (GTDB taxonomy): Bacteria > Actinomycetota > Acidimicrobiia > Acidimicrobiales > DATDAH01 > JAEUJM01. Next base: position 38,496 of record CAZWMT010000055.1, read on the forward strand.
AGGAGCGGCCCCATCCACGGGGAGTCGATCGCCGCGAGTCGCTCGCTTGTCATGCCGACGAGGTGGGCGGCGATCGCCGTGTCGAGGACGTGCGCCACCGGCCGACGTTTCGCCCGGTTCGTTGCGCTCGTGGTCCAGGCGGGGACGAGCCGGATGAGGTACAAGGTTGCGAGCACGTCGAGATACGAACGAACCGTGCCCTCGTCCACCTGCAGCTCACGAGCGAAGTCGCTCAAGACGACCTCCTGCGCACTGCGAACGGCGATCTGGTGGAGGAGGCTCGCGATGAGATCGGGGCGACGCACCGGCGCGGCCTGCTCGACATTGGCGATCGCCGTCACGGTGTCGACATAGGACCGGCACCATGCGCTTCGGAAACGCTGCGTCTGGGACCCGAGCACCAGTTCAGGGAATCCTCCACAGGCAATGGCCTCGGCGTAGTCGGCTCTCGTGAGAGATTCGCACTCGAACGCTCCTGGGTCGGGCGGGCCATCGAACAGCTTGTCCAGGAAGGACTCGGTGTTCGACCGAACCTCGCCCGCGGACAGGGGCAGGAGCTCGACGATGCCGATGCGGCCGGTGAGGGTCTCGGAGAGGGTGCGGGTGGTGAGGAACCGCGTCGACCCGGCGAGCAGGAACTGCCCTCGCGCATCGCTGGCGTCGACGGCCATCTTCAGCGCGAGCAAGAGGCGGTCGCCTCCTCGTTGGAACTCGTCGATCGCCGCTCGCTCGGGGAGCTGCTCGAGGAACCCGATCGGATCAGCAACGGCAGCGTCGAGCAGCGACGGATCATCGAGGTTGACGACCGGTCCCCGTCCAGCCTGCACCTGACGGACCAGGGTGCTCTTCCCGGCCTGACGCGGCCCGTTCACCACCGCAGTGCGAAATCCCTCGAGCAACTCGATCGTGACCGGGGTCGTGCGCCGGTCCAAATCACCCATGACGGTCATTCTAATCGGATTTCGCCGCATATGAAATCCGATTTCGCCGCATGCCCAACCATGAATTCGCCGGACCGACGCGACGCCATACTGCGGCGCGGGCGGCGCGGGCGGCGCTCGGCGACTCGGCGCCAGGACCAGCCCCCGTCAGCGACTCAGCGCTTCGCGACGATGTCGACGGGGCGGGCGAACTCGGCGAAGAAGTCGTTGCCCTTGTCGTCCACGACGATGAAGGCGGGGAAGTCCTCGACGTCGATCTTCCAGACCGCCTCCATGCCCAGCTCGGGGTACTCGAGCACCTCGACGTGGCGGATGCAGTCCTGGGCCAGGCGGGCGGCGGGCCCGCCGATCGAGCCCAGGTAGAACCCGCCGTGGCGCCGGCAGGCGTCGGTGACCTGCTGGCTGCGGTTGCCCTTGGCCAACATCACGAAGCTGCCGCCGGCGGCCTGGAACTGCTCGACGTAGGAGTCCATGCGGCCGGCGGTGGTGGGCCCGAACGAGCCCGACGCGTAGCCCTCAGGGGTCTTGGCCGGTCCGGCGTAGTAGACGCAGTGGTCGCGCAGGTACTCGGGCATCCCCTCGCCGGCGGCGAGGCGCTCGGCGATCTTGGCGTGGGCGATGTCGCGGGCCACCACCATCGGGCCGGTGAGCGACAGGCGGGTCTTCACCGGGTACTTGGACAGCTCGGCACGGATCTCGTCCATCGGCCGGTTGAGGTCGATCTGCACCACGTCGCCGCCCTCGGCCAGGTGCTGGTGGGCCACGTCGGGCAGGAACCGGGCAGGGTCGCGCTCGAGCTCCTCGAGGAAGACGCCCTCGGCGGTGATCTTGCCCAGCGCCTGGCGGTCGGCCGAG
>CAZWMT010000056.1:0-39668 GCA_964635055.1 uncultured Microthrixaceae bacterium
TCGGGGTCGGTGACGAAGTAGGGCGAGATGTAGCCCTTGTCGAAGCGCATGCCCTCGACGAGGTCCATGTCCATGCCGAAGGTCTGGCTCTCCTCGACGGTGATGACGCCGTCCTTGCCGACCTTGTCGATGGCCTCGGAGATCATGGTGCCGATCTCCTCGTCGGCGGCCGAGATGGAGGCGACCTGGGCGATCTGGGCCTTGTCCTCGACGTCGACGGCGACCCGGGCGATGGCCTCGACGGCCGAGTCGACCGCGGCCTCGATGCCCTTCTTCAGCGACATCGGGTTGGCGCCGGCGGCCACGTTGCGGAGGCCCTCGCGCACCATCGACCACGCCAGCACCGTGGCGGTGGTGGTGCCGTCACCGGCGACGTCGTCGGTCTTCTTGGCGACTTCCTTGACCAGCTCGGCGCCGATCTTCTCGTACGGGTCCTCGAGCTCGATCTCCTTGGCGATCGAGACGCCGTCGTTGGTGATCGTGGGGGCGCCCCACTTCTTCTCCAACACGACGTTGCGGCCCTTGGGGCCGAGCGTGACGCGGACGGCATCGGCGAGCTGGTTCATGCCCGACTCGAGGCCGCGGCGAGCCTCTTCATCGAACGCAATGATCTTCGACACTGGTGGTTCCCTCCATTGGGCTACCGGGTACTGGTGGAGATGAGGTGATCTCTAGCATTAGCACTCTAGGACCGAGACTGCTAATCCACACCGCCCGAGAAGCCCCCGGCTGGAGGGCGCGCACGCCGCCGACGCGGTGCCTCGCTCCAGCCGGGGTGGTTCCCGCTGTGCACAGGCCATCGTCGGCGCGAGCGGCACGCTCAACCGCGTTGGACCCAATGGCCCACGGTCCCGACCGGATTTGGGCCGGGCGGCCTATCGGGAGTCAGCCGGCCCGGAGCTGGCGGTCGAGCTCTTCGCCCGTCGTCGGAGGTCAGCCGCCGGCGACGGCCGGGATGATCGACAGCGTCTCGCCGTCGGGGACCGCCGTGTCGAGGCCGTCCATGAAGCGCACGTCGTCGTCGGCGACGAAGACGTTGACGAAGCGGCGCAGGTTGCCCTCGTCGTCGAAGATCTTGGCCGCGAACCCGGGATGGGCGGCGTCGAGGGCCGTGAGCACGGCGCCGACGGTGTCGCCGTCGACCGACACTTCGGACTCGCCGCCGGTGAGGGGGCGCAGGGTGGTGGGCACTCGGACGGTGACGCTCATCGACTGGGTTCCTCTGGTGAGCCGGGTGACCCTTCGCGCACGGCGGCGGAGAGGGCCGAGACAGTGGCCTGGATCGTACCGGCCACCCGCCCGCCAACCATCGCCGAGGCCGGATCGGCCGACGCGGCCGACGCGGCCGACGACCGAGTGGATCGCCACCGGGAGTGCGGGCCACCGGTGAGGCAGGCCACCACCGTCTCCTCCCGGCCGAAGCGACCCTCGGAGGCCAGCTGCGCCAGCGCCCCGATCACCACCCCACCGGCCGGCTCGACCACCAGCCGCTCGGTGCGCGCCAGGCGGTCGCCGGCCTCGCCGATGGCCCGTTCGGGCACCGCCACCGCGCCGCCGCCGGTGGCCCTCACCGCAGCCAGCACCTCGGGGCCGTCGGGCGGGTCGCCCATGGCCAGCGAGGTGGCCACCGTGGCCGGCCGGACCGGCGCCACGTCCACCGCGCCGGCGGCGAAGGCGTCGGCCACGGGCGCGCAGCCCGCCGGCTGGGCCCCCCAGAGGCGGACCGGTGCCGTCGCCTCCGCCACCAGGCCCACGGCCGCGAGGTCGCGGAAGGCACGGTGCAGGGCCAGCAGCATGGCGCCCGAGGCGATGGGCGCCACTACATGGTCGGGCAGTCGCCAGCCGAGCTGTTCGGCGACCTCATGGGCCACCGTGGCCGAGCCCTCCACGTACCAGGGTCGCAGGCCGATGTTGAGCCAGGCCCAACCGGCGCAACGGTCGTCCATCGACGCCTCGCTGGCCAGCCGGTTGGCCGCGTCGTAGTCCCCCGCCACCCCCACGACGGTGGCACCCGCAGCCGCCAACGCCAGCTGCTCGTCGGCGGGCAGTGCCTCGGGCACCAGGACGACGGCGGTCAGCCCGGCCCGGCGGGCGGCACCCGCGGCGGCGTGGGCCAGGTTGCCCGTGGAGGCGCAGGCCAGCACCGTCGCGCCCTGGGCCAGCGCCCGTCCGAGCGCCGCCGCCACCACCCGATCCTTGAACGAGCCGCTGGGATTGGCCGTGTCGTCCTTCAACCACAACCCGTCGAGGTCGAGCTCGGCGCCCAAGGTCGCCGCTCGCACCAGTGGGGTCCACCCCACGGCGGCCGCGCCGGGTGGCTCGTCGAAGGGCACCAGGTCGCGGTAGCGCCACATCGACGCCGGGCCCGACTCGATGCGGGCCCGCAGGGCACGACCGGTCGCCGCCGGGGCCCCGGCCACCACGTCGAGGGGGCCGAAGCACTCCTCGCAGTACTGGACGGTCGCGACTTCGGGGACGTGCCCGCAAGAACGGCACTGGATCGAGGAGGGACGGGCCACGGTCCCTACGATGGCCGCCGTGCCGTCGGCGTTGCCACCGACCTTCCACCACCAGGACTTCACCGTCGACGACCTGGTGGATGCGAAGGGCCCGACCCGAGTGTCCGTGTGCCTCCCCGCGCGCGACGAGGCGGCCACCGTCGGGCCCATCGTCGAGGCCATCCGGGCCCGCCTGATGGACGACGCCCGCCTGGTGGACGAGCTGCTGGTGGTCGACGACCACTCCTCCGACCGCACCGGCGAGATCGCCGCAGCCGCCGGCGCCCGGGTGGTCCGCACCACCGACGGTCAGGGCAAGGGCGAGGCGCTGTGGACCTCGATGCTGGCCTCCGACGGCGACCTGGTGGTGTGGTGCGACGCCGACGTGCGCGAGTTCGACATCGGCTTCGTGGTCGGGCTGCTCGGCCCCCTGCTCACCCAGCCCCACGTCGATTTCGTGAAGGGGTTCTACGAGCGCCCGCTGAACGACCGCCAGGAGGGCGGCGGGCGAGTCACCGAGCTGGTCGCCCGGCCGCTGGTGGCCCTGCTGTTCCCCGAGCTGGGCGGCATCGTCCAGCCCCTGTCGGGCGAGTACGCCGGCCGCCGATCGGTGCTCGAGCAGTTGCCGTTCGTGCAGGGCTACGGCGTCGACCTCGGGCTGCTCATCGACGTGGTGCGCCTGGCCGGCCCCGAGGCCATCGCCCAGGTCGACCTGGGCGTGCGCCTGCACCGGAACCGGTCGTTGGGCGAGTTGTCACCCCAGGCCATGGCCGTGATGCAGACCGCGCTGCGGCGGGCCGGCCTCGACTCGGTGGGGGCCTCGGCGGTGCTCACCCGTCCCGGCGAACCGCCGGTGCGCGTCGACGTGGCCGAGCGCCCGCCCCCGGTCGAGTCCCCCGGCTACCGAGGCAAGGTGGCGACGACGCCCGCCGAGCGCCTCCGCCCCTCGGGCTGAAGCGGCGCGCGGATTGGCCGCCACCAGATCCGTTCTGGCTCCCGAATCGACCGCCAGGACCGTCGAATCGGGAGCCAGTTCCAGCCCCTATCCGCCAATGGCCCCTGAAGCGGCGCTGGACGAGGCAGTTGCCCACGACACGTGAGTGCTGGCCGAAGCAGCCCTCACGCGTGGATCGGAGGCCGGCGGTCGGCCCAGGGGGCAGCCTGCTCGAGCTGCGCCGCCACCCGCACGAGCAGGTCCTCACGCCCGTAGGCGGCGACCAATTGGATGCCGATGGGCAGGCCCTCGGCGTTCCAGTGCAGCGGGAGCGAGATGGCGGGCTGCCCGGTGGTGTTGAACGGTGCGGTGAAGGGCACGATCTCGGCCGACCGGAACAGGCCCACCAGCGGGTTCTCGGCGGTGCTGGTGAACGAGCCCAGCACCGGAGGCGGCTCGGGGATGGTGGCGGTGAGCAGCAGGTCGTGGCCGTCCTCCCACCAGGCGGCGACCCGCCGGGTGAAGTCGTGCATGTACTCGATCGACTTGAGGTACTCGGCCGCGCTGACCGCCCGGCCGGCCTCGGCGAGGAACCAGGTGCCCGGCTCGACGTCGTCGGCGGTGACCGGGGTGCCCACCGCGTCGCCCATCCGGTCGAGGTCGCGCGCCACCCACGAGTTGTAGGCGTTGATGAACGCACCGGTGAAGTCCGGGTCGTCGAGTGCCTCGGGCGCGGACTCGTCGAGGCGGTGGCCCAACGACTCGAGCAGCGCCGCCGCCCCCTCGACCGCGGCCACGACGTCGGGGTGGGGGTCGCCGGTGAGGCTGGGCGCGTCGAGGCGCCAGCCGATGCGCAGCGATCCCGGGTCGGCGCCCAGCTCGTCCACGTAAGGACGGGCCGGCGGCGGGGCCGTGTACGGGTCGCCCGGCATGGGCCCCTGGATGGCGTCGAGCAGCGCGGCGGTGTCGCGCACCGACCGCGTGACCGCCAGCCGGGCGACGAGCCCGCCCCACGACTCGCCCGCCTCGGGGCCGAGCGAGTGCCGGCCACGCGAGGGCTTGAGGCCCACCAGCCCGCACTCGCTGGCAGGGATGCGGATCGACCCGCCGCCGTCGCCGGCGTGGCCCATCGCCACCATGCCCGACGCCACCGCCGCGGCGGAGCCCCCACTGGAGCCGCCGGTCGAGCGGCTGGGGTCCCACGGGTTCCGGCTGGGGCCGTAGGTGGCGGGCTCGGCCGTGGGCACCAGTCCCAGCTCGGGGGTGTTGGTGCGGCCCACGGTGACGAGGCCGGCGGCACGGAACTTCTCGGTGAGGTGGCTGTCGCGGTCCGGGCGGTAGTCGTGGTCGCGCAGGAACTTGGTGCCGCCGTAGTACGGGTCGCCGGCGCTGTACCCGTCGAGGTCCTTCACCACGAACGGCACACCCCGGAACGGGCCGTCGGGCAGATCGCCGGCGGCCTCGGCCCTCGCCTGGTCGAAGCGCTCGTGGATCACCGCGTTCAGCTGGGGGTTGACCCGCTCGATGCGCTCGATGGCGGCATCGACGAGCTCGAGGGGGCTGGCCTGACCGGATCGCACCAATTCGGCCTGCGCGGTCGCGTCCAGGAAGGCGTCGTCAAGACTCATGGGCCGAAGCGTAGGGTGTGGCGATGGCACCACCGGGCGACGACCTCGAGCGGCGGGGCGACGGCGACCTCGAGCGGCCGCCGATGGCCTGGCTGCCCATCGTCGTCGTCGGTGGCCTCGCCCTCTTCGGCGCCTGGACCCTGTTCCACTTCGTCATCGCGGCGGCGCTGACCCTGGTGAAGCTGGCGGTGATCGTCGCCGTCGTCGGCGCCGTCGGCTGGGTGCTGGTGAAGGGCTACAAGGGCCCGCCCTCGGGCTGAGCGGGCCCGAACGCAGCCCATCCCCGAAACCCGGCCCCAAACCCGGTGAACTCAGCGCAATTCCCGGCGCCACGCGCCGGATCCTGTGCCGACTTCGGCGGCATCCGGCGGCGGCATCCGGTAGCGGCATCCGGCGGCGGTGGGCGGGCTGGGTGGGCGCGGGCCGGGAGGGGGTCAGGTCAGCGTCGCGAGGTGCTCGGCCACCGCCTCGGTGACGCAGGCGGTCGTGTCGTGCAGGGCCCGGTCCTCGCCGAAGCGCTCGACCAGCGACACCACCGGCACCCGGTCGTGGACGTCGTCGTACACGCGGCCCACCACCGCCAGCACGGGCACGCCGACCTCGGCGGCCAGCTCGGCCACCCCGCCCACCACCTTCCCCTCGAACGACGCCTCGTCCAGGAACCCTTCACCGGTGACCACCAGGTCGGCACCTTCGAGGCGCTCGTCCAGGCCCACCTCGTCGGCGACCACGTCGAAGCCGTCGACCAGCGTGGCGCCCGCCGCGGCGAGCCCCCCGGCCAGACCGCCGGCGGCGCCACCGCCGCGCCGCGAGCGGACGTCGACCCCGTGCTCGTCCTCGTACACCTGGGCCAGGCGCTCGAGGCGGCGTCGCAACAGCTCGACCTGGGCGCTCGACGCGCCCTTCTGCGGGGCGAAGCGCTCGGCGGCATCGACGAAGGTGATGTGCACGTCGCAGGCCACGATCATCTCGACGCCCTTCAGCCGCTGCAGCGGGTAGAGGGCCCGGAGCGCCCCCAACCCACCGTCGGTGGTGGCCGAGCCGCCCACGCCCACGATCACCCGGCGGGCACCGGCCTCCACGGCGTGGCTGATCAGCTCACCGGTGCCGTAGGTGGACGCGGCCACGGGATCGTTGCCGTCGGCGCCGCCGACCAGGGCCAACCCCGAGGCCAGCGCCATCTCGATCACCGCGGTGGACCGGTCGAGCCGCCACGACGCCTCCACCGGGTCGCCGAGCGGCCCCGTGACCACCGACGTGCGGTTGGCGCCGCCCAACGCCTCGAGCAGGCCCTCGCCGCCGTCGGCCATCGGCACCTCGTCGCAGGCCCACCCCGCCTCCCAAGCGGCCCGCCCGATGGCGTCGGCCACCTCGCGGGCCGACGCGGTGCCGCGGAACTTGTCGGGGGCGGCCACCACTCTCACGGGGGAAGTCTTGCCGATCGGGCGGCCGGCGCAGGGCGCTCCCCCGGTCCAACCGGGAGCCGCGGGCCCATCGGCGCGGTCGACCGGCCCGATCTGTCCCGGCGCCCGTGGACCCGGCAACCGTCGGCCTGTGACCGTGGACCCGAGCGCCTCGGCCCGCCGGGTCCGACGGCAAGACCCGGGAGCTGGAGGGAATACCAGTCACCCGTGACTGGTATTCCCTCCAGTTCGGCCTCGGCGAGACACGATCGGGCGCCGCCGGCGGGCCGGGTAGGTTCGGAGTGTGACCGACCGACCGATCGTGATCGTGTCCAACCGGGGCCCGGTCTCGTTCCGCCGGGACGACGACGGCGCGCTGGTCGCCCGGCGGGGAGCCGGTGGCCTGGTGTCGGGCATCGGGCCGCTGGTGGCCGGCACCGACGCCACCTGGATCGCCGCGGCGATGTCGGACGCCGACCGGGAGGCCGCGGGTGGCGGCGTGATCGAGGCCGAGGGCTTCCGGGTGCGGGCGCTGGTGGTCGACGCCGACGACTTCCGCCTGGCCTACGACGTGGTGTGCAACGCGGTGCTGTGGTTCGTGCACCACGGGCTGTTCGAGACCGCCCGCCGACCCCGGTTCGACCGCCGCTGGCGCGAGGCGTGGGCCGCCTACCGACGGGTGAACGAGGCGTTCGCCGACGCCGTGATCGACGAGGCCCCCCACGGCGCAGCGGTGTTGATCCAGGACTACCACCTCTGCCTGGTGGCGCCCCGGGTGGCCGAGCGTCGGCCCGACCTGGCCCTGGTGCACTTCAGTCACACCCCGTTCGCCCCACCCGAGCTGCTCCGGGTGCTCCCCGACGACGCCGCCCGCGAGCTGATGGCGGGCATGGCCGCGCACCACGCCTGCGGCTTCCACGCCCACCGCTGGGCCGCGGAGTTCGAGGCCAGCGCGGCGGCGGTGCTCGGCCACGTGCCGCCCACCTTCGTCTCGCCGCTTCCGTCCGACCCCGACGACCTCACCGCAGTGGCCGCCTCCGAAGCGGGACGAGCCGCCGCCGAGGACCTCGAGCGCGAGGTCGGCGACCGCCGGATGCTCGTGCGGGTCGACCGCATCGAGCTGTCGAAGAACCTGCTCCGCGGCTTCCTGGCCTACGACGACCTGCTCGCCACCTACCCGCAGTGGCGCGAGCAGGTGGTGTTCGGTGCCTTCGTCTACCCGTCACGCGAGGGACTGCCCGAGTACCTGGCCTACCGCCAGGAGGTGGAGCGGGTGGTGGGCGACGTCAACCGCCGGTGGGCGGTGCCGGGCTGGACCCCGATCCTGTTCGATGCCTCCGACGACTTCCCCCGCTCGGTGGCCGCGCTGGCCCGCGCCGACGTGTTGTTGGTGAACCCCGTGCGCGACGGCCTGAACCTGGTGGCCAAGGAGGGCACGCTGGTGAGCCGCCGCCGCTCGGTCCTGGCCCTCAGCCCCGAGGCCGGGGTGTGGGAGGAGGTGGGCGACACCGCCCTGCGGGTGCATCCGTTCGACGTGGCCGGCACCGCCGACGTGCTGCACCGGGCCCTGTCGATGCCCGACGACGAGCGCCGCGACCGCCACGAGCGCCGGCTGGCCATCGTGCGGGCCCGCTCACCCCAGGACTGGCTGGCCGACCTGCTCGCCGCCGCCGATCGCTGAGCCGGCTCCTCGGCCCTCGAAGCGCCGGCGGCGCCCTGTTCGTCGAGGCTCCCGCACCGATCCGCTCGAAGCCGACGCTCCCCGGTCAGGCGCGACGAGCGAGGGACGCGCTAGTCATGACGATCGCGATGAGGCGCCGTCCGAAGAGCCGGACTTGAGTCGCTCCAGCAGGTCCCGGACGCCGGTGGGACCGTCGACCACCACGTCGGCCCGGTCCAACAGCTCGGGGCTCGACTCGTCGCTGCTGACGGCCACCCGCAGGGTCTCGCGGCCCGCCGCCGCGAGCTCGTCGAGCTGGTCGAAGGCCGACAGGTCGCCCACGTCGTCGCCCACGTAGCAGACCGCACCCAGGCCGTTGGCGATGTTGCGCACGGCGGTTCCCTTGTCCACGTCGATGGGCGGGTGCAACTCGTAGGACATCCGGGCCGGCCGGCAGCGCAGCCCCGACCGGGCCGCCTGCGCCACCGCCCAGTCGTGCACCTGGGCCTCGATCTCGGGGTGGGTGCGGTAGTGCAGGGTGAGCGAGAGGCCTTTGCGCTCGACGAGCATCCCCTCCGGCCCGCGCACCTCGCCGAGCGCGGCCACGTCGTCGATGACCTCGCGCCACGACCCGCCCTGGGGGTGGTCGAAGCGCTGGCCGCCGCTCAGCGCCTCGAGGCCGTACAGGCCGGTGAGGATGAGCGAGTGGGGCAACACCTGGAGGAGGAAGCTCAACGGACGCCCGGACACCACCGCGACGCGCGCGTAGTGGCCGGCGAGGTCGTCGAGCAGTTCGGCCACACCGTCGAGCGGCAGCGCCTTGGTGGGATCGTCGACGATCGGGGCCAGGGTGCCGTCGTAGTCGATGACGATGGCCACGTCGTCGACACGCTCGGTGAACCGGGTGAGGACGTCGTCCGTCAGAGGTTTGCCGCTCACGCGCCCACCCTAATGGGACCGTTCGGCGCGTCTACGAGGCCCGGTCGGTGCCGAGCATCACCACGACGGTGGCGATGCCGACGTCGACGCCGAGGTCGGCCGGCATGGGCTGCACCTGGGTGGCGGGCTGGAGCTGCAGGGTCGTGGCCACGGCCACCGCATCGCCCTGGTAGTTGTTGGTGGCGTCCTGGAAGTAGTACACGAGCGTGACGTTGGAGATGCTGGGTGCCGCGCCCGACGGGTCGATGGCGGCGGCGTAGCCGGCGGTGCGCAACTCGGTGGTGACCGTGGTGGCGGCACCGGAGACGCCCGACGCGTTGACCACGAGCACCGGGAGCTGGTCGGTGGGCACCTGGGTGGTGACGGTGCCCGTGTTCGCGCCCGGGATCGTCTCGTCGGTCGTGTCGGTGCCCGTGCCCACACCGCTCGGGACCGAGTCGGCGCTCGGCACGTCGGCACCGCTCGCCGCCACCCCACCGTTGTCGAAGCCCTTGCTGAGGAACAGGGCGCCGATGAGCACGGCGATGCCGATCAGCAACAGGCCCCTGACCGGTGCGGCTTCAGCTTGGTTGGCCATGGTTCAACGTCCCGGGTGTTGGCCGACCGACGGGCCGACGAACCGAGCGCGACGGCGCTCGGTCCGCAGCCGGCGGAGACGGCGGACCACCAGCGGGTCGTACTCGTGCGCCTCGGGGTCGTCGAGGAGCAGGTTCAATAGCTGGTAGTAGCGGGTGGGCGACAATTCGAACTGCGAGCGGATCGCGTTCTCCTTCGGTCCGTCCTGGGTCCACCAGGTACGTTCGAAGTCGAGGATAGACCGGTCACGCGCGCTGAGACCCATCAGGTCGAGCGTGCCACGCCGGCGCCGCCGGATCGCGGACCCTCGGCCCGCACCCACCTCGGTACGCTGGCCTCCCCGCCGGGTTAGCTCAGTTGGCAGAGCGCTTCTCTTGTAAAGAAGAGGTCGTCGGTTCGAGCCCGACACTCGGCTCTCTCGGATGAACGTCGTGCTACGTGTGGCGGATATGCGTACACTTGACCGCTATGGCCATGAAGGCAGAGACACGTGACGAGCGACTCCACCTACGTCTCTCCCCGACCGACGACGGCCTGATCCGCGCTGCCGCGGAGGCAGCGCACCTGTCGATCACCGAGTTCGTCGTCCGAGCGGCCCGTGCGTCGGCCGCAGACACGCTCGCCGACCGGGACCATGTCGTGCTCGACGCGAAGACCTGGGACTCGCTGGAACGTCGCGTGTCCCGTGAGGGTCGCCACAACCCGAAGACCGCTGAGCTGTTCCAGCGCACGTCGCCGATCGGGCAGTGACCTTCGGCTTCACGCCGATCGAGCCGCTCCGCGAGGGCCATCGACTCGGAGGGTTCGACTCGGGTGAACCAGAGCTCGATGAGTGGCTGGTTCGTCGGAGCTGGCGGAATCAGGTCGCAGGGTTCTCACGCACCTACGTGGTCACCGATGCCGAGCGCGTCGTCGGCTACCACGCTGTGTCCGCGTTCGGAGTGCTGCGATCTGACGCCACAGGCCGAGCGCGTCGGCAGGCGCCGCAGCGGATCCCAGCGATCCTGCTCGGGCGGCTCGCCGTCGACCGAGAGGCACAGGGCCAAGGCATCGGGGCCGCGCTGCTCCGCCACGCCACGGAGCTGACGGTGGCAGCAGGCGACACCGTCGGCGTTCGAATGCTCGTCGTGACGGCGCTGCACCCGACCGCCGCCGAGTTCTACGAGCGGTACGGACTCACGCCATCGCCGACCAACCCACTCGACCTGATGATCACGGTCGCCAACATCGTGGCGTCGATGTGAACGAGCCCTTCCGAAGGAGCAGTCATCCCGCGTTCACCCCGCGTCCGCATCCGTCCGGTGCCGTTCGCTGCCGTCCGCCATCGCCGGCAGGCCGTTCGAATCCGTCCGGATCCGTCCGGCGCTGTTCGGATGGATTGCACGTGTAAAGAAGAGGTCGTCGGTTCGAGCCCGACACTCGGCTCTTGCTCGACAACACCGAGGCGGCCACCCATTATCCTTACTTGTGCGTACCCAGTAAGGAGAAGGAGCAGGCATGGATGCAGCGGCGAAGGTGACATCGAAGGGGCAGGTGACCGTGCCCAAGGCCGTGCGAGATGCACTCGGGATCAAGGAGGGCGACGAGATCGTCTTCCGGGTCGAGGGGAACCAGGCGGTCTTGGCGCGCACGCCTGACTTCCTGTCGCTCGCGTCGTCGGTCAAGGTGCCCGCAGCAAGACGCAACGTCTTGTGGGACGACGTCCTGCGCACGACGCGTTCGAGCCGGGCCCGCAAGCGCCGGTGAGCGCGTTCGTCGACACCAACATCCTCATCCGTCACCTCACCGGCGACCCACCCGACATGGCGGCACGTGCCACGCGTTACCTGGAATCGGCGCCCCAGCTGCTTCTGGCGGACTTGATCGTCGCCGAGACCGTCTATGTCCTCGAGTCCTTCTACAAAGCACCCCGCGGGCAGGTCGCCGAGGCGATGCGCTCCCTGATCGCCTTCGACTCGATCACCACGGTCGATCCTGCCCTGCTCCTGCGCACCATCGAGGTGTACGAGGTCGACCGACTGGACTTCGCCGAGGCATACCTGGTCGCCAATGCGGAGTCCACCGGGGTCAACCGCATCGCTTCGTTCGACACCGCGATCGACCGTGTGACGACCATCGAGCGCATCGATCCCCCAGACAGCCCCTGATGCCGTGCCCCAAGGCGAGCATCGAGAGCGCCGTCGTTGACGCCGCCCATCCCGCGTTCATCCCCCGCGTCCGCATCGGTCCGGTGCTGTTCGAATCCGTCCGCCGTCGCCGGCGGGCCGTTCGAATCCGTCCGGTGCTGTTCGCTTGGATTGCACTAGTAAAGAAGAGGTCGTCGGTTCGAGCCCGACACTCGGCTCTGACTCAGCGGCGCCCGGGGTGGTGGTCCGGTGACGTCATCTGTTGAGCAGACCCCAACGTCAAGATCTCGTGTCGCGCGGCGCTGGGCGCGCTCGAGTCAACACAGTGGCTGGCCGCTCGAGGAGGCCGCTGGTTGAGCTCTCGCCTTCCCGACTCAGACTGTGGCCCATCCCGGGCGCCCTGCGCCATCCGCTCGTCTGACTGTTCGGCCCCTCGGAACGAGCTGGTGCGCTACTGTCCTTCTCCGGCGGAGGGAGACGGTGGAAGCCAGCGTCGTCGCTCGCCACGGAACTGCACTCTGACGAAACGGCGGGATACGTCATGGCAGCCTCATCCGCATCAGGCGGCGATCCGAGCATCTCGGCGCGAGATGACCAAGCAACGATAGCGATGGACCAGGTCGGGAACGGCGGCTCAGGAACCCCGCCGGGGGCGGGCCCTCCAGGGGGCGAGCCTCCCGACGACAACCCGAAGTGGTACCGCAACACGAAGATCCTCGCCGCGATCGGCGCCGGGGCCGTGGTGGTCATCATCCTGGCGCTGTGGGCACTGTCCGCAGGCGACGGCGACGACGACGAGGCGGCGAGCACCTCTTCGACGGTGAGCTCGACAACGTCGACCACGGCGGCCACGGCGGCCACGAGCACCACCGGTGCGCCGGCTCCGGCGGCCGCCACGACGACAACGGTCGAGATCACGGACGGCACGACAGCGCCGGCGGGCCCGGCCGGTCCATCCTCGGGATCCGCGCAGAGCGAGCTCGACGCGGCCCGGAGCCGCTGGGCCAGCGTCTCCGGACAGCCATACGTGTTCTCCTACACGATCGACGCGGAGGGCCTCACCGAGCGGCACTGCGTGTCGGGCACCGCCGGAGACCCTGCTTCGGAGATCGACGCGGCGGGGGCCTGTGGCCCGGACGTGCTACCCGGCGGTGCCGGCGTCGAGGGGTGGTTCGACACCGTGCAGGACGCCATCGTGCGGGGCGAGCTGGGCGGCGTCACCTACGACCCGGCCGATGGTCATCCGACCTCACTCACCGTCCAGGCCTCCCAGGGCGATGGCTTCGTGATGACGCAGGATTTCCTTCAGTTCCAGTGACGTGCTGCTCGTCGGTGTGGTCATCGCCGTGGTGACCAGCGCCGATGCAGGACTCTGCGACGCGGCCGACCGTCACGGCCTACGCGTCGCCAACCCGCTCGACCCCTGAGACAACTCATTACGGGGCCGATCCTGCGAGTCGATGCCACGCGGCCGAGCGCTCGGGTACGCGTGGTTCCCGCCCGCATCGCGCCCCGCCTCCTCCACACTGGGTCGGTGACCGCGCGCCTCCTCGACCACCTCCGGCCCTCGATGGACGGCGACGAGGTGCTGGTGGCGGTCACCGAGTGGGCCGAGGAGTCCGGCCTGGTGCTCTACCCGCACCAGGAGGAGGCCATCCTCGAGCTGCTCTCGGGGTCGAACGTGATCCTGGCCACGCCCACCGGGTCGGGCAAGTCGCTGGTGGCGCTGGCGGCGCACGCCCGGTCGGTGGCCGGCGGCGGCCGCAGCTGGTACACGGCGCCGGTCAAGGCGTTGGTCTCCGAGAAGTTCTTCGACCTCTGCCGCCAGCTCGGCCCCGAGAACGTCGGGCTGCTGACCGGCGACTCGGCCGTCAACGCCGACGCGCCGGTGATCTGCGCGACCACCGAGATCCTGGCCCACGTGGCCCTCAAGGACGGGGTGGACGCCGACCTCGACACCGTCGTGCTCGACGAGTTCCACTACTACGGCGACCCCGACCGGGGGTGGGCGTGGCAGGTCCCGCTGCTCGAGCTGACCCAGGCGTCGTTCCTCCTGATGTCGGCGACGCTCGGTGACGTCGCGTTCTTCCGTGACGAGCTCACCCGTCGCACGGGCCGGCCGACCGCCGTGGTCGACGACGCGGTACGACCGGTGCCGTTGCGCTTCGAGTACCACCACACGCTGTTGCACCACACGATCGAGGAGCTGCTCGACCGGGACGCGGCACCCCTGTACCTCGTGAACTTCTCGCAGAAGGACGCGGTGGCACAGGCCTCGGCCGTGGCGTCGGTCACCAAGCTCGACGAAGGGGCGAAGGCGGTGGTGGCCGAGGAGCTGGCCCGAGCGAAGATGCCGGCGGGCTTCGGGCGTGACCTCGCCCGGTTGCTGCGCAACGGGGTGGGCGTGCACCACGCCGGCATGCTCCCCCGCTACCGGCGCCTGGTGGAGCGGCTCACCCAGAAGGGCGTGCTGAAGGTGATCTCGGGCACCGACACGCTGGGCGTGGGGGTCAACCTGCCCATACGGACCGTCGTGCTCACCAGGCTCTACAAGTACGACGGCGTCGAGAGCCGGTTGCTGACCGCTCGGGAGTTCCACCAGATCGCCGGGCGGGCCGGCAGGGCCGGCTACGACACCGAGGGCCTGGTGGTCGCGCTGGCACCCGAGCACCGGGCCGAGAACGACGCCGCCGAGGCCAAGGCCGCCAACGACCCGAAGAAGAAGCGCAAGCTCAAGAAGGCGTCGCCCCCGCGGCACTTCGTGCACTACGACGAGGACACCTTCACCCGGTTGCAGGCGGCGAGTCCCGAAGCCCTCGTCTCGTCGTTCACGGTCACGCCGGGGATGCTCATGCAGCTGCTCGACCGGCCCGGCCACGCCTGGCACCACGGCCGCTCACTCCTGCTCGACAACCACGAGCCTCGGTCACGCCAGCGTCGCCACATCCGCACGACGATCAGCCTGTACAAGGCGCTGCGCACCGCCGGTGTGGTGCGCCAGCTCGAAGCTCCGGACACTTACGGCCGCATCGTCGAGATCGATCACGCGCTCCAGGACGACTTCGCCCTCGACCAGCTGCTGTCGCCGTTCCTGCTCGCCGCCGTCCCGCAGCTCGACGCCGACCACGAGTCGTACCCGCTGGCGCTGCTCGCCCTGGTCGAGGCCGTGGTCGACAACCCGTTCCCGATCCTCCTGGCCCAGAAGGACAAGGCCAAGGACGAGGCGATGGCGGCGATGAAGGCCGCCGGCGTCGAGTACGAGGAGCGCATCGCCGAGCTCGACAAGATCAATTACCCCCAGCCGATGCGCGATCAGATCTACGACGCCTTCGACCGCTGGCGGGTGGCCAACCCGTGGATCGGCGATCGCAACATCGCCCCCAAGGGGGTCGTCCGCGACCTGTGGGACCGGGCCATGGACTTCCCCTCGTTCGTGCACTACCTGGGCATCAAGCGCTCGGAAGGCCTGCTCCTGCGCTACCTGTCCGACGTGTACAAGACGATGCTGCGCGCCGTCCCCGACGACGCGAAGACCGACGAGGTCGACGAGCTCACGGACTGGCTGGGCGCCGTCATCCGGACCACCGACTCGTCGCTGCTCGACGAGTGGACCGCGTTGTTCTCGCCCGAGACGACCGTGGACATCGACGCCGTGGAGGACGCCGCCGAGCCCGACGTGGACGTCACCACCGACCGCCGCGCCTTTCGCGCCCTCGTCCGCACCCGGGTGTTCCGCTGGGTGCAGTACGCCGCCACCGGTCAGTGGGCGGCGTGGTCCGACGACCTCACCGAGATCGGCAACCACGGCTGGAACGAACGCAGGCTGATCGAGCAGTTCGAGCCGTACTTCGCGACGTACCCGGATGCCGCCCGCAACGAGGCCATCGGCATCGACGGCGACGCGCGGGGACCGGCGCGCTTCGTGGTCGCCGACCAATGCCCGAGCGGCCCCTCGGAGCGGGGAGGGGGCGACGTGTGGACGATCGAGCAGATCCTCGCCGACCCCGAGGGCCACGACGAGTGGTACCTCGCGGTCACCGTCGACCTCCCCGCCTCGGCCCAAGCGGGCGCGATCGTCGCCACCCTGGAGGGCCTCCGCCGGCGCTGATCCCGGCTCGCGGCGGCAGCCGCGTCGACGCGCCTGGTCACGCCAGCGGGCGCGGATCCGTCGTGGGAGGATCGAGCCGTGACAGCACCGGGGGTGGGCGCCGCAGGCGGGGCGGACCGCGACGGCGACCGCGACCGCGACCGCGACGGCGAGAAGGTCGGTGAGCGACGGGCCCCGGTGGTGATCACGATGGGGGTCGTCATCGTCCTGCCCTTCCTCATGCCCCACCAGGTGGCCACCGACCTCCGGTGGCTGCTGGCGGGCCTCGAGTCGATGCTGCTGATCGCGATGCTGGCGATGGACCCGGGCCGGATCGACCGGCGCTCGAACGCGGTGCGAGCGGTCCGCCGCTCGCTCATCGGGGTCCTCGCCGTCGGCTCCGGCCTCGCCACCGTTCGCCTCGTCGACGTGATCGTCACCGGGTCGGCCGGGGCGAACTCGGCCGGCGATCTGCTGCGGGCCGGCGGCCTCGTCTGGCTCTACGTCGTCATCGCCTTCTCCTTCGCCTACTGGGAGTTGGACTGCGGCGGGCCCGGCGAGCGGGCGCATGCCCCTCGCGCCCACCCCGACCTGATGTTCCCGCAACACGCCAACCCCGAGCTGGCCCCCGACGGCTGGCGCCCCGTGTTCCTCGACTACCTGTACGTGGGCGTGAACTCCTCCCTGGCGTTCAGCCCCACCGACACCATGCCGCTCACGCACTGGGCCAAGGCGGCCATGGCCGTCCAGTCCGTGGCCTCGGTGGTCATCCTCGGCCTGGTGATCGCCCGCGCCGTCAACATCCTCGCCTGACGGTCGGCGGGGCGGGCGAGAGCCGGAGCGGGGCCGGCCCGCGGCCGGCCGACGTCCGAGGGCGCCCGTGCCTCGCGGTACGTTCCGGGCGTGCGCTACTTCGAGGACTTCTCGACGGGAACGGTCGACCACAAGGGCGGCTCGTACCTCGTCACGCAGGGCGAGATCATCGAGGTGGCCGAGCGGTGGGACCCCCAACCCTTCCACACCGACCCGGTCGCCGCCGCCGAGACGATGTTCGGTGGCCTGGTCGCCTGCTCGGCCCACCTGTTCGCGATCAGCTGCTCCCTCTCGTCCAAGGTGCCGCCCACCGAGAAGGTGGCGGCGGTGAGCGCGCTGGGCTTCGACAAGCTGCGGTTGCACGCCCCCGTGCGCCCCGGCGACGAGCTGCGCATGCGCTCCACGGTGGTCGAGTTGCGCCGGTCCAAGAGCCGGCCCGGCGTCGGCATCGTGTCATCGCGCGGCGAGATGGTGAACCAGCACGACGAGGTGGTCTTCAGCCTCGAGAGCGCCGCCATGGTCCGTTGCCGACCTGACGACGACGACGCCGACCGGCCCGGCGCGTGACCGACACGGCCGCAGTCGGGGGCTCGTCCATGGTTGCCAGCAGGCACGGCGATGGGTCCCTAGGGTGTCGCCATGGCTGAGAGCGTGGCCGTCGCCGGCAGCACCGGAACCATCGCCAGCGTCGCCGTCGCCGGCAGCGCCGGAACCATCGGAAGCGTCGCCGTCGCCGGCAGCACCGGAACCATCGCCAGCGTCGCGGTGGCCGGGAGCGCCGGGACCATCGGAAGCGTCGCGGTGGCGGGCAGCACCGGGACGGTCGGGAGCGTCGCCGTCGTCGGCAGCGCCGGGACGGCCATCAGTGCCGGCATCGCGATGTGCATCGCCACGTTCGCGTCGCTGCGCTGTCGGTTCTGCGTCGCGTGCGTGGGCTGCGTCGACTGCATCGGCTGTGTCGGGTGCGTCGGCTGCGTCGGGCTCCGCGGCGCGGTCGGACGACGGGGCGAGCGCGCCGCCTGAGCGCCGCCAACTGCCGCCGATCCCGACACTGGGCGCCCCGAAGACCTCAGCGCCTCGGCCCGACCCGCCCCACGGTCACGATTCAGGACGCGCCCAGTCGCTGGGCGATCGCGGCGGCGTCGACGCGGCTGGTGACGCCCAGCTTCCGCAGGATGTTCGAGACGTGGACGCTGGCGGTCTTCTCGGAGATGTAGAGGGCTTCGCCGAGTTCCCGGTTGGTGTGGCCGTCGGCGATGAGCGCGAGCACCTCACCCTCTCGGGGGGTGAGCCCGAGCGCCTCGATCGATGCCTTCGCCATGATCGTCGGTGGCGGTGGTTCGGCGCTGAGCCGGCTACGGCGGGCAATCGCCGCGATCGTGTCGAGGAGCGGCGCGGCGCCGAGCGCGGCGGCGGCGCGCTGCGCCTCCTGGAGCGACGACGACGCCCGTGAGACGTCTCCTGTGGCCACCGCCGCCTCCGCCTCGCGTATACGAGCCGTCGCCGCGAGCCAGACGTCGGGTAGCTGCTCCCAGCGGCGAGCGGCGTCCTCCCAGGCATCCGGGTCGGGGCCCGAGAGGCGGGTGAGCGACGCGACGGCGAACGCGAGGTGAGCGGCGCCGTCGGCGGTCAGCGGCGGGCTCTCGTCCGTGCCGCCGTGGGAGTCGAGGATGGCGTCGATGCCGTCCTGGAGCCGCCGTACGGTTCCCGCGACGTCGACGGTCTCCTGCCGGGCCTGCGCATCGAGGGTCTGCTCGACCTCGATGGCGGTGCTGAGCATGGCGAACCGTGGCGCCCACACCGTCGATCCGAGGCCTCTCGTCAGCGACCCCCGCTCGGCGTGCCTGGCGGCCTGCTCCCAGTCGCCCAGGATCAGGTGCACGTCGCCGGCAGCGGCGTCGAGGAGCGGCTGGTGCCACGCATCGATGGGCTGTCCGGCCGCCTCCCGCAGTGCCGCCTCGGCCCGGTCGCGGTCGCCGCGTCGGGCCGCGAGCATGGCGCGCGAGCGGCCGAGGCGGATCTCCCCCACCGGCAGGTTGTCGGGCTCGGGGTGGCGGGCCAGGACGGCGTCGGCCTCGGCCCATTGGCCCAGCCTCGTGAGCGCCTCCGCGGCCACGGCGTCGATGTAGCCCGCCGTGCTGCGATCGATGCCGGCCAGGTCGATCTCGGCCACGCTGGTCACGGCCACGTCGACCGCGCCTCGGCAGTCACCGGCGTCCAGCAGCACGCTGGCGAGATAGAGGTGGGCAAGCGCACGGGTCTGCGCCGTGGGGGCGGCTTCGACGGCCTCGCGGCAGAGGGCGACGGCCTCGTCCGGGTGGCCGAGGTCTCCCCGAGCGACACCCAGGACCCGGCGAGCCATGATCCACGCCAGGGGGTCGAGGTCCGGTGCGGGCACCAACTCGAACACCCGGTCGCACCAGTGCTCCGCGACCGCGTGGTCACGGGCCATGAGCTCGGCCTGGGCCAACCCGGCAAGGGCGGCGGCCGCTTCCGCGCCGCAACCGCCCGCGTCCAGGAGCGCCGCCGCCTTGTCGAACTCGATGGTCGACTCCTCGACCTGACCGGAGGTCCACAGGTAGCGGCCGAGGCGCTCGTGGCCCCAGGCCTCACCGAGAGGCGGGACCCCCAGCGTGAGGGCCTCCCTGGCGAACTCGACCGACCGTTGGTTGCCGACCGTGCCGCTGGCGAGCTCGGCGGCCTGCCACAAGCGGTCGCTGCGGGAGACGCCCTCGCTCGCGGCGCCCGCCTCGTCCCAGAGCGCGAGGGCGCGTTCGAGCAGGCCGAGCGCGGTACGGGGAGCGACCGCGGCTGCGGCGTCGACGGCCGCCAGCAGTGCGGAGAAGGCCGCAGGAGCGTCGCCGGCTTTGTCCAGGTGGAAGGCCAGCTCCGCCGCGGCGTCGGCACCCGCGGTCGGTGCCAGCGGCTGGCCGAGCACGTCCGCCACCCGACGGTGGATGCGCCTGCGCTGGGGCGCCAGGAGCCCCCGATACACGACCTCGCCGATGAGGGCGTGACGGAATCGGTACGCATCGGTGTCGTGGTCCGCCACCACGACACGGGCATCCACCGCGACGCGAAGCGACTTCTCGAGCGCGTCGTCGTCGATCTCGCACGCGGCGTGAAGGAGCTCGTGGTCGACATCGCGCCCGATGGTCGCGAGGACGGCGAGGACCTTGCGGGTCTGGTCGTCGAGCTCCGCGACCTCCGCCGCCAACAGGTCGGACAGCACTG
Organism: uncultured Microthrixaceae bacterium; assembly: GCA_964635055.1. Taxonomy (GTDB): domain Bacteria; phylum Actinomycetota; class Acidimicrobiia; order Acidimicrobiales; family DATDAH01; genus JAEUJM01. The sequence continues at coordinate 19,899 of CAZWMT010000056.1, forward strand.
GGGGAATCGCATCACCGGCGAGGTGCGCAGCCACCAGCTCCTGGGTGAAGAAGGGGTTCCCCTCACCTCTCGCCAGCACGTCGTCGACCAGCGCCCCGGTGGCGGCGGCACCGGTCATCGCGGTGACCGCTCGCTCGACGTCCTCGCGACGCAGGCCCTCGAGGTGGATCCGGGTCACCCCCGGCAGGCGGGTCAGCTCGGCCAGCCGACGGCTGAGCTGCACATCGGCCCACACGTCGTCGGTCCGGTAGGTGCCGACCAGGACGACGTGTTCGTCGATGAGGTTGCGGGCGAGGAACTCGAGGAGGTTCCACGTCATGGGGTCGGCCCAGTGCAGGTCCTCGAAGCCGACCATGACGGTCTCCTGCTCGGCGAGTCGTGCGATGAGCTCCAGGACCGGTCCGAACACCCCGCCGACCTCGGGTGCGTCGGGAGCCGATCCGGTCACCGGTGACAACCGGTGCGAGAGCGCCTCGAGCTCGGAGGCATCCACCCAACTGGCCGGAGCCGACCGGCGGACCTGGCGGACCAGGTCGACGAGCGGGGCGAGCGGGACGACCTCGCCACCCAGGTGCGCACAGCGCCCGAGATACCGCCGGATCCCCGCGTGCTCGACGCTGCGGTTGACCAGCGTCGACTTGCCGATGCCGGCGTCGCCACCGACCAGCAGCACCGACGGTACGCCTGCCCGAGCATCGGCGACGACGCGCTCGATCATCGCCAGCTCGTCCTCGCGACCCACGAAGCCCCACGCCTTCACCGCATCTGCCACCGCCGCAAGTATCGGCCATCCGTGGGCAGACCGTGGTCCCGAGGCGTGGTGCCCCGCGTGGACCCGGCCGCGATCTGAGGTGCTCCGCCCGATGCGGCATAGCCCCCCTTAGGTGGACGGTGGGACCCGTCCACCAAACCCAAGGAGCAGCCATGCACGGACGACCCGCACCCCAGACCCTCGGCGACCCGCGAGCGAGCCACCCCCAACGGTGGCGCGTCCTCGTGGTCCTCGTGCTCGCGTTGCTCGTCACCTCGATCGACCACACGATCATCAACGTCGCCCTTCCCCGACTGGTCGGCGACCTCGGCGCCAGCGGCGCCCAGCTGCAGTGGGTCGTCGCCAGCTACACCATCGTGTTCGCCGGTCTGTTGCTCACCGCCGGCAGCCTGGGCGATCGCTTCGGCCGGCGCCACGCCCTCCTCGCCGGTCTGGCCACGTTCCTCGCCGGCTCGATCGGGGCCGCTCTGGCGACCTCGACGGCGATGCTCATCGCTGCCCGCGGGGTGATGGGCGTCGGGGGCGCGCTGATCATGCCGACCACCCTGTCGATCCTCGTCAACGTGTTCGGCGACCCCCGCGAACGGGCCAAGGCCATCGCGGTGTGGACCGCGGCGAGCGGTGCCGGCATCGCCGTCGGGCCCATCGTCGGCGGTGCGCTCATGCGCAGCTTCTCCTGGTCGTCGGTCTTCTGGATCAACGTCCCCCTGCTCGGCGCCGCCCTGGTGGGCGCCCTGCACGTGGTCCCCGACTCCCGCGACGATGCCGCCACCAGGCTCGACCCGGTCGGTGCGCTGCTGTCGATCGCCGCCGTCGGAACGCTCGTCTACGCGATCATCGAGGCCCCGGCGCACGGATGGCTCTCCGGCGGCACCCTGACCGCCTTCGGAATCGGGGTCGTGATCGCCGTGGCCTTCGTGGCCTGGGAGCTGCACCGCGACGACCCGATGCTCGACATCCACCTGTTCGCCAACCGCGGCTTCTCCGCCTCCAGCGTCGGGCTGGCGATGCTGTTCTTCGCCATGTCCGGCGCCGTGTTCCTGCAGGCCCAGTACCTGCAGTTCATCCTGGGCTACACGCCGCTGGCCGCCGGGTTCGCCCTCGTCCCCGCCGCCATCGGCATGCTGATGGGCACCGGCGCCGGCGCCCACATGGGCGCCACCCTCGGCGGGCGGCGCACGGTGACCGTCGGTCTGCTGATCGCCACCGGCGGCATCGCCCTCCAGGCGGCGCTGGTCGACGGCACCTCGTACCTGCCCACCGGTGTCGGCCTCCTGCTGTTCGGTCTCGGCGCCGGCATCACCATGCCCTCCGCCACCGACATCATCATGAGCACCCTGCCCCCGGCACGGGCCGGGGTGGGCTCCGCAGTGAACGACACGGTGCGGGAGCTCGGCGGCGCCCTCGGTGTCGCCGTCATCGGCAGCATCGCCGCCACGGGCTACGCGTCGTCGATGGAGGACAGGCTCGCCGGCGTGGCCCTGCCCGACGCGGCACGGACCCTGGCCCTGGACAACGTGGGCGGCGCCCTGCACGTCGGTCAAGGCCTCGGCGCCGGCGGTGCGCAGCTCGCCACGGTCGCCCGCAGCGCCTTCGTGGACTCCATGAGCACGGGCCTGTGGTTCGCCGCCGGCATGGCGCTGAGCGCCACCGTGATCGCCTGGCGGTACCTCCCCCGCCAGGCGGCCCCCGACCACCACTCGGGGCACGGCCACCACTCGGGGCACGGCCACCACTCGCGGCACGACCACCACTCGGGACACGGGCATCACCCGCCACAGCACGCGGTCGAGGCCACCGAGACCGATGAGGCCGCCGGAGTCGCCGGAGTGGCCGATGCCCACGAGCCCGTCGGGCACACATCGCAACCGGTCTGACCCGATCAGGCTCGGGCCCCGGCGCAGACGGTTGCGCCGGGGCCCTCGCCCGCGTCCCCACCGCGGGTCGGCTGGCCGCCGGCACACCACATCTGAGGGGTCGCGCCCGATGCGCCGCCGCCTGCCTTAGGGCGACCGTGAGTCCCGTGCCCGCTGGGGCGCTGACACCGACCGAAGGAGCCTCCGTCATGGCCATGACCACCGCCGCAGTCCGGGAACCCACCCTTCCCGCCGATACAGGCCGCGACGACACCCCCGCCGCCCAAGGCCACATCGGCCGCATCGTGGCGGGAACGCTCGTCGGCGGGTTCGTCACCGCCGTCGCACTCGTCGCAGGGCCCCTGGCCGGCGCCCGGGAGCACGTGATCACCGGATCCGTGCTGGTCACGTTCGCCATGGCGTGGGCCGCGCTGGCGCTGCTGGCCGAGCGCTGGACCGATCAGCCCCAGCGCTGGGCACTCGTGCCGGCCACGTTCATGGCGGTGGCGGGTGGCGCCATCCTGGCCCTCGCCCCGACCGGCAACGAGTTGGGGTGGGTCTGGCCACCCGTCGTCGCGGCGCTCGCGGTCTGGATGATCGTCCGTGCCCGCCGGGACCTGCGCAGCCGCACCCGGGTGTGGCTCGTCTACCCGGTCTGCGTCGCCCTGTTCCTGTCGGCGGTCGGGGGTTGCTACGAGACCTACCGGGAGACGTCAGATCGAGCGAGGTTCGCGATGGCTGGCCGCCTCGTGGACGTCGGCGGCCACAGGCTCCACATCGACTGCGCCGGCACGGGCAGCCCGACCGTCGTGCTCGAGCCCGGCCTCGGTGAGCCCTCGACCGCTATGGCCTGGATCGCTCCCGATGTCGCCGCGACCACCAGGGTCTGCGTCTACGACCGGGCCGGTCGCGGCTGGAGCGAAGCCGCCCCCGGTCCCCAGGACGGCCACCAGGTCGCGACCGACCTGCACACGCTGTTGGCCCGAGCGGGCGAGCGCGGCCCGTTCGTCCTCGCCGGTCACTCGGCGGGCGGGATCTACGTCCTGAACTTCGCCCATCTCTTCCCCCGCGAGGTCGCGGGGGTGGTGCTGCTCGACTCGATGCATCCCGAGCAGTACACGAGGATCTCCTCCTGGCCCGGGTTCTACGAGCTGTTCCGCCGGGCGTCGGCGCTGATGCCCTCCCTGTCCCGCCTGGGCATCGGCCGGGCCGTCTACCAGACCAGCTATGGCGACCTTCCGGCACCGGCCCGTGACCAGGAGCGCGCCTTCGTCGCCACCCCTCGCCACAACCGCAGCGTCCGCGACGAGTTCTCCCGTATCCGCACCGCCATGGCCCAGGCGCAGGCGGTGACGACGCTCGGCGACCGACCCCTGGTGGTCGTGACCGCCGAGAAGGACGCCGCCGATGGCTGGATGGCCGCACAGGACGACCTGGCTGCGCTCTCCACCAACAGCGTCCATCGCATCCTCGCCGACGCCGATCACGCCATGATCACCGAGGACCACGCCACCGCTCGGCAGTCCGCCGAGGCGATCCGCGACGTGGTCACGGCGGTCCGCATCGGCGCACCCGTCGCGGGTCGGGGAACCTGACCCAGCCGGTCCCCGCATCGCCGGCATGGACTCTCGCGCATCCAGCTACCGCCCGTCGGCCTGGACGCGCCGAGCTCGGGCGGGATGGCCAGGACGGGCCCTCCCAGAGGTCTTTCGCCTCTGGCCCCTCCCAGCACGTCGAGCCACCCTGAACCTGCGCAATCGTGTGACCGCGCGAGGGAGGTGCCGCCATGACGAAGGCTCCGCACCGAGGTCGAGCCTGGTGGGCCGTGACGGTCGCTGTGGTGCTCGGCGCCACCCTGCTGGTCGCCGGCGGTCAACGGCCGGCCGGCGCGGTGGAGTTGCCGCCGGTGTTCGTCCGCGCCTGGGGTGCCCTGGGCACCGGCGACGGTCAGTTCGACGATCCGCTCGGGATGGCTCGAGACGCGGCGGGCAACCTCTACGTCGCCGACTTCGACAACCACCGGATCCAGAAGTTCACCGCAGACGGCACCTTCATCACCAAGTGGGGCACCCTCGGCTCCGGCGCCGGCCAGTTCGAATCGCCGACCGCGGTCGCCGTCGACGGATCGGACAACGTGTACGTGGCCGACCAAGGGAACAACCGCATCCAGGCGTTCACCGCAACGGGCAGCTTCGTCCGGGCCTGGGGCACCGAGGGCGACACCGCCGGGAAGTTCCGCCACCCCCGCGGCGTGGCCGTGGGCCCGTCCGGTCACGTCTACGTGAGCGACACCGACAACAACCGCATCCAGGAGTTCACCGCCGACGGCACCTTCGTCCGGGCCTGGGGCACCCAAGGCGGAGGTCAGGGCGAGTTCGAATTCCCGAGGAGCGTCACCACCGACGCGTCGGGCAACGTCTATGTCGCCGACACGGTGAACGACCGCGTCCAGGTGTTCACCGCAGACGGCACCTTCGTCCGGATGTGGGGGGCCACCGGTACCGGCGACGGCCAGATGAGCTCACCACGAGGCATCGCGGTCGATGGTGCCGGCAGCGTCTACGTGGTGGAGTTCTCCGGTCACCGGGTGCAGAAGTTCACCGCCACCGGGACGTTCCTCACGAAGTGGGGAACCCTCGGCAGCGGCGAGGGCCAATTCTCTGCACCCTGGGGGATCGCGATCGGCCTGACCGGCGACGTGTACGTGGCCGATGCCAACCACCGGGTGCAACAGTTCACCGCCGCCCCGCCGGAGCAGCCGCCCGTCTTCGCCCGGTCGTGGGGAGCCGCCGGTTCGGGCCCCGGGCAGTTCGACCGGGCCCTCGGCCTCGGCGTCGACGGCGCCGGCAACGTGTACGTGGCCGACCAGTACAACCGCCGGGTGCAGGTGTTCACGCCGACGGGGGCGCTCATCCGCCAGTGGGGCTCGATCGGCTCGGGCAACGGGCAATTCGCCACCCCCGTCGACGTGGCGGTCGATGCCGCCGGCAACGTGTACGTGACGGATGCGGGCAACCACCGGGTCCAGAAGTTCACCGGGGCCGGCACCTACGTGCGCCAGTGGGGCGGCCTCGGGTCGACCAACGGGAGGTTCAACGCGCCCTGGGGCATCACCGTCGACGGCTCCGGCCACGTCCTCGTCACCGACCGCAACAACAACCGGGTGCAGGAGTTCACCGCCAACGGCACCTACGTGCGCCAGTGGGGCGGCGCCGGCTCGGCAGACGGGCTGTTCAACGACCCCCGTGGCATCACCACCGACGGTTCGGGCGACGTGTTCGTCGCCGACGCGGGCAACGCCCGCATCGAGCGCTTCACCGCGAACGGGACCTTCGTCACCGCCTGGGGCAGCGCGGGCACGGGCAACGGCCAGTTCAACGGGCCACGCGACCTCGACACCGACGCCGACGGCGACCTCTTCGTCAGTGATCAGCGAAACCACCGGGTGCAGAAGTTCACCGTCGACGGTGCCTTCGTGACCACGTGGGGGAGCCAGGGCACCGGCAACGGGCAGTTCAGCTCGCCCGTCGGCATCGTCGCCATCGGCGACACCGTCCACGTGCTCGACCAGGGGAACAGCCGTGTCCAGACCTTCGGCGGCGTCGCCCCTGGGCTCCGGCCCGACGCCCTCATCCGGAAGGGCACCAGCGGCTACAAGGGCGACGACGTGTACAACACCGATGGCACCGGCCAGACCAAGACCGCCGCCGTGGCATCCCGAGGCTCGGCGACCTTCACGGTGCAGGTGCAGAACGACGGCACGGTCACGGACACCCTCGAGGTGCGTGGCCAGGGCTCCACCACCCGATTCCGGGTGACCTACACCAGCGACGGCGTCGACGTCACTGGCCAGGTCGTCGCCGGCACGTACTCGTTCACCGACGTACCGGCGGGCACCGGTCGCAGCCTCACCATGACCGTCGCCGCCAAGGCGGGAACGCCGGCGAACACGTCCGTCACCCGCAAGGTGACCGTCACCAGCCAGGCCGCTCCTGCGCTCCAGGACGCGGTCAAGGCCACCGTCACGCGCACCTGACCCCGTCGAGCGGGGTGGGCAGGTCGCTCGTCGTCATCGGCACGGCGATGGCCCCGACGGCCGTCAGGCGAGGCTGCGCCGGCGGAGCCGGGGTGGTGCCACGGCGCTCAGTTCGGGGGTGTCCTCGGGCGCGCCCTCGAGCCGCCGGCCGTACCAGGCGGCGAGCGGCCCGGAGCTGAGGCCGTGGGCCAGCACCGAGAGCATGATGGTCCACGTCGTAACCTCGACGAGCGAGCGCGCGTCCGCGCTGCCGGCGAGCTCGTCGAACGCGATCAGGGTGAACACCACCGACGCCAATCCCCGCGGCCCGAACCAGCCGATGAACCCGACCGTGTCGCGTCGGAGGTGGTCGCCGGTGAGCGACACCGCCACCGGCACCATGCGCACCACCGTGAGGCTGAGGACCGCGTAGACGATCGGCCGGAGGTGCACGCCGGCGTCGATGACGGGCCCCACGAACGCGGCACCGAAGATGATCCAGACGAGGAACGACGAGAACAGCCCGACCGTGTCGGTGAACTCGGTCGCTCGGGCCATCTGCCCGCGGCTGGCGGCCCCGAACACCAGACCGGCCACGAACGCGGCCACGAAGCCGTTGCCCGAGTTGGTGACGGCGGCGCCGTACGACAGCAGCGCCAGGCTGAGGACCACGAGCTCATCGGACAGGGGCGTGGTCCAGTCCCTGGATTCCGCTCGCCGGACGGCCCATCCCCCCACCAGTCCGACGGCGGCGCCGATCAGGATCCCTCGGGCCAGGTCGAAGAAGGAGTCGCCGACCCAGCCGTCGTCGGCCGCGCCGGCCACCACCACCGCCACCAGGACCGTGACGAAGGGGGTCGCGATGCCGTCGTTGAGGCCGCTCTCGATGTTCAGCACCCGGCGGACGCGCGCCGGGACGGCCGGGTTGGTCACCACCGCCATCCCCAGCGCCGCATCGGTCGGCGCCAGGATCGCCGAGATGAGCGCCGCTTCGGCCCACGAGACCGACGGGAAGACCAGCCGCGCCACGACGGTCCCGAGCCCGATGGTGAGAGGGAGACCGACGCCGAGCAGCCGACCGGGAAGACCCGCGTCGGCCCTGGCCTGACGCAGCGGGACGGTCGAGGCATCGGCGAACAGGATCAACGCCAAGGTGAGCTCGGTGACGAGCTTGATCGGCTCGGTGTCCGGGACGACCGGGAGCACGTCGAGGTAGCCGGCGCCCAGCAGCGCCCCGGCGAGCACCATCACCATGGGCGCGGTGATCGACCACCGGTCGAGACGGCGGGCGAGAAGGGCATAGCCGAGGAGAACCAGCGCCACGAGCGTCCAGCCACCCATCTCCAGCCCTCACTCCCTGACGGCCCACGCTGCCGGTCGGCGGGCGCTCGACCACACCCCCTCGCGGGGGTGCGCACGCCCCGCTGCTGAGCAAGAAGCTAGAGCAGGAACGGGCACACCGAGGGCGACCGCTGTGGTTCTCGACGCACGGATCGACGATCTCCGGACGCGAGCCACGCCGAACGTGCCGCCACGACCCCGAAGTGACGTTCGGCCCTGTGTGCCCCCGCCGTCCGGTACCACACTCGACGGTGAGAGCCGCTGACCTCGAGGAGGCGCGCCATGAGGAACTCCCTGACCGGACTGATCGGTGCCACGGCACTGGCCGCGGGCCTGGTGGTGGTCGCGCCGGCCGTCCCCGTGGAGCCGGTGGGATCCCTGGCCGCGCCCGCGCCGGCGGCGGCCGACGGTGCCCCCGCGATCGCCTTCACGAGCCAGCGTGACGGTGGTGGGCTGAACCAGATCTACGTGATGGCCGCCGACGGCAGCAGCCCCACCCGCCTGTCCGACGGCGCCGGCCACGACACCGAGCCGGCGTGGTCACCCGACGGGAGCCGGATCGCCTTCGTGAGCAGCCGGGACGGCAACAGCGAGCTGTACGTGATGGACGCCGACGGCGGCGGGGTCATCCGCCTCACCACCACCAGTGAGAGCGAGGGCGACCCCGACTGGTCGCCCGACGGCACCCGGATCGTGTTCGACCGCCTCCTCGCGAGCACCAACTACGAGATCTTCACCATGGACGCGGGTGGGGGCGACGAGATCCGCCTCACCAACGTCTCCGACGCCACCGACGCCGACCCGGCCTGGTCGCCCGACGGCACGAAGATCGCGTTCCAGAGCAATCGCAGCCCGCATGCGGGCGATCTGGAGATCTACGTGATGGACGCGGACGGCACCGACCAGACGCGGGTCACCTCCAGCTTCGACAGCGACACCGACCCCGCGTGGTCGCCGGCGGGCAACCAGATCGTGTTCCGCAGCCGGCGCACCGGGGCACACCGCATCTACACCATGGGCGCCACCGGCACGAGCCCCGACCCCACCGCGATCACCGACGGGAACAACGACGCCGAGCCGTCCTGGGCACCCGACGACAGCTACGTCGCCTTCCGCCGCTCCGACGACGGCGATGCCGAGATCTGGCTGGTGTCGCGAGAGGGCGAGCTCACCAAGCTGACCGACAACGCCACCGACGACTGGCAACCGGACTGGCGGCCGGCGACGGAGACCCAGCTCACCGACGCTGCCGACGTGGCCACGGGCGCCGAGTTCAGCTGCACCCTCCTCGGCACCGGCCAGGTGCGTTGCTGGGGGTACGGAGCCCTGGGCCAGCTGGGCAACGGCGGCACCGCCGACTCCCCCGTCCCCGTGGTCGTCTCGAACGCCGGGGGCACGGGCCCGCTCACCGGCGCCACCCAGCTGACCACCGGGACGAGCCACAGCTGCGTGCTGGTGTCCGGCGGCCAGGTGCGGTGCTGGGGCGACAACGACCAGGGCCAGTTGGGCGACGGCACCACCACGCCACGCTCCCGTCCGGTCACGGTGACGAACGACGCCGGCACCGGGCCCCTCACGGGCATCGCCGCGGTCAGCGCCGGCGAGGAGCACACCTGCGCCCTGAAGAGCAACGGTCAGGTGCGCTGCTGGGGCGACAACAGCACCGGGCAGTTGGGCGACGGCACCACGACGGACCGTGTCCGCCCGGTGACCGTGTCGAACCCCAACGGCACCGGCGCCCTCACCGACATGACCCAGGTCAGCGCCGGCGGGTTCTTCAGCTGCGCGGAGAAGAGCAACAGCCAACTGCGGTGCTGGGGCTCGAACTTCTTCGGGCAACTCGGCGACGGCACCACCACCAACCGCACCCGCCCCGTGAGCGTGTCCAACACCACCGGCGCCAACAACCTGCAGAACGTCAAGAAGGTCAGCGCCGGCCGCTGGCACGCCTGCGTGGTGCTCGACAACGGGCAGGCCCGCTGCTGGGGCGACAACGAGGACGGCCAACTCGGCGACGGCACCACCACCGACCGCACCCGCCCCGTGAGCGTGTCCAACGCCACCGGCGGGAACGCCTTGCAGAACGTGGGGAAGATCAGCGCCGGCGCGTGGCACACCTGCGCCCGCCTGACCAGCGGCCAGGCCCGGTGCTGGGGGTCGAACACCTTCGGCGCCCTCGGCGACGGCACCACCACCAACCGCACCCGCCCCGTGACGGTCACCAACCGCGACGGCACTGCCGCCCTCACCGCGGCGACCGTGGTGAGCGCCGGCGAGTACCGCCACAGCTGCGCCCTGGTCGACGGCGATCGGGCCGCCTGCTGGGGCTACAACAGCAGCGGGCAACTGGGCGACGGCACCACCACCAACCGCACCCGCCCCGTGAGCGTCCTGGCCGGCTGACCGCACGTCACCAGCGGGCCTGCAGCACCCCTTCGCGCACGAGCCGGCGCACGAGCACCAGCCGTTCCTCGTCGTCGAGACCGGGCAGGTCGCCCACACGCACCTCAGCGCCCTCGAGCAGCACCGACAGCGCGGCGCCCACGATCGCCGGGAACGAGATGACGTTGCCGAAGCACGCCACCTCGACGGTGTCGTCCCCGTCGACCCGGCGCCACAGCACGGGGTCGCGTCGGACGACAGGCGCGACCATGGATGCTCCTCAGCGGTTCCGCCCATCGTCCCAGAAGTACCGGCCCGTGGGGACACCGTCGGTCGGCGACGGCCCGTGAGCGTCAGCCCGTGCCCAGCACCGCCGCCGTGCCGGATCGCGCCGCGGCGGCGTCGACGAGGGCGCCGAGCTGCGCGGCGAGGCGCTCGACGTAGGGCGTGGCCAGGTGGCTGGCGTCGCGGTAGACGAGGAAGCGCCCGACGATCACGGGGCACCGCTGCCGCCCGCAGGCCAGGTCGACCGTCGGTGCGAGCGGCACCCCCGCGTCCGACGCCGCCTGGGCCTCGACCCGGGCGAAGTCGAACGGCACCTGCCCCCGATCGAGCGTGCAGTCCGTGGCCGAGGTGAGGTGCTCGGCGAGGCACGCCGGCACGTCGCCGGCGGGATAGGGCGTGTCGCCGAGGAAGACCGTGGGCGAGGTGGCCGCCACGGCTCGCAACGTGCGGGCGAGCGCGGCGGTCCAGTCGTCGCTGCCGGCGGCGCCGCCATCAGGCGCCCGCGCGTCGTAGTGGCCGGTGGTGGCGACGATCGTGAGGTCGGGGCGCAGGTCGCCGAGCAACGCCACCACGTCGTCCCGCCAGGTGTCGCACTCGGTGTAGGGCCGTCCCAGCAACCGGTTGTCGACGGTCAGGTCGGCGACCGGGCAGGCCGACTTGGTGAGCGAGACCAGGCGGAACCCGCGGTCCTCGCCCAGCGCGGCCAGGGCAGGCACCCACTGGGCCGCGTGGGAGTCGCCGAAGAGCACCACGGTGCGATCGCCATCCCGGTCGCCGTACGTGCAGCGGCCAACGGTCGCGCCATCCACCGGCGTGGCGCCCAGATCGCCGTTGCAGCCGTCGCCGAACACCACGGGAGTGTCGGTTCGAGCGGCGTCGAGGCCGGGCGTCAGGTTGGCGGGCACGGCCTCGACCAGGGCGGCGGCATCGAGCCGGGCGGCGTCGATGGGCGCCGGCGCCGCCTCGTCCACCGGGGCGCCCGGGCCCACCAGGTCGCCGCGACTCGCGTACAGGGCCCCGAAGGCCAGCGCCAGGGTGACGGTGACGGCCAGGCCGAGGGCCACGCTGGCGCGGGGCGACGCCACCAGGCGCGGCGCCCGGCGAACGGGTTGCTCGACCCATGTGTAGGTCGCGTGGGCCAGGCCGAGGGTGACCGCACCGGCGGCGAGGGCCGGCCAGCCGCCGATGTCACGATCCAACGCCACCGCCACGAACACCATCGCGGGCCAGTGCCACAGGTACCACGAATACGAGCGCACCCCCACCCAGACGAGCGGGGCGCGGCCGAGCAGCGCCGCCGGCGCCGAGCCCTCGGCCGCGAGCGGCCCTGCCAGCACGAGCAGGGTGCCCACGGTGGGGACGAGCGCCCACCATCCGGGCCACGGCGTGGCCGACGACACGCCGACGACAGCGGCCCCGATGAGCAGCAGGCCCACCACCTGCCCGATCCCGCGAAGGCGGCGGTCGACCACACCGTCCAGCCGAGGCCACGCCAGGGCGAGCAGCGCCCCGAGGCCCAGTTGCCAGCCTCTCGCCGGCAGGGCGAAGAACGCCCACTCGGGCGCCGAGCGGGTCCACCGCACCGACACGACGAACGACAGCGCCACCACCGCCCCGATCGACCACCACGCCCGCCTCCGTGGCGCCGCCCCCCGCAGCGTGGCCAGCAGCAGCAGGGGCCAGAGCAGGTAGAACTGCTCCTCCACGGCCAGGGACCAGAACTGCTGGAAGGCCGACGGGACCAGGTCGGCGCGCAGGTAGTCGTAGTGCTGCGCCGCGAGCCGGAGGTTGATCGTGTACGTCGACGTGGCCAGCGCGTCCAGCGACAGGTCCCGGCGGGCCAGCGGCGACAACACGTACCACCCCACCGCGATCGTCGCGAGCGTGACCAGCGCGGCCACCGGCAGCAGGCGTCGGGCCCGCCGGCCGTAGAAGCCGGCGACCGACAGCCGGCCCGAGCCCTCGACCTCCCGGACGAGCAGGCCCGTGATGAGGAAGCCCGAGATGACGAAGAACACGTCCACCCCCACGAACCCGCCCCCGAACCCGGGGACGTCGGCGTGGTAGGCGACCACCGCCACCACCGCCAGGGCCCGCACGCCGTCGATCTCGGGCCGGTACCGCACCGGCGCAAGCTACCGCCGGGACCTGTGGTGCTCCCGGCGGCCCCGTCGTGCGCCGGGACCCGGCTGCGGGCCTGTCACCATGAGGGGGTGCGTCGCGCCGTCGTCTCCCTGGTCCTGGCTCTCGCCCTCGTCGCGGCGGCGTGCTCGTCCGGGGACGGGTCGGCCGGCGGCACGGAGACGTCCGGCATCAGCCAGGTCGACGGCTCGGTGTTCGGGGCCGACGACCTGCTCGCGCTGTCGCTCGAACGCGGGGACCACGCCCGCATCGTCGACTCGGAGGGCCGGCAGGTGCTGCTGCGGGGCACCAACCTCAACACGCTCGGCGACTACTACCAGGACGATCCCGACCTCGACCCCACGTTCCCCTACGAAGAGGCCGACTTCGCCGAGATGGCCACCCTGGGCTTCGATGTGGTGCGCCTGCTGGTGAGCTGGTCGTCGCTCGAGCCCGACCCCGGCCGGATCGACGAGGACTACGTGGCCCGCATCCACGACGCGGTCGACGCCGCGGCCGCCCAGGGCCTCTACACCGTGATCGACATGCACCAGGACGCGTACAGCAGGTTCGTGGCCACGCCGGCCGGCGAGACCTGCCCCGACGGCCTCCAACCCGCGCTGGGGTGGGACGGGGCGCCCGAGTGGGCGACGCTCACCGACGGTCGGTCCACCTGCAACAACGGCAGCCGGGAGAACTCGGGCGCGGTGGTGGCGGCGTGGGACAACTTCTGGGCCGACACCGACGGCATCCAGTCCTACCTGGTCGACGTGTGGCAGCGGTTGGGCCAGGAGTTCGCCGCCGATCCGGCCGTGGCCGGCTACGACCTGCTCAACGAGCCGGGGTTCGGCCCCGGCGTCGACGGCACCAACGCGGCCATGGCCGAGTTCTACGCACGGGCCATCGACGCCGTCCGAGCGGGCGAGGCCGCCGTCGACGACGGCACCGCCCACCTGATCTTCTTCGAGCCCACGATCCTGTGGTCCGGGCTGGGCGACGCACCGGTGCCGGCGCCGTTCAGCGACGACCCCGGCCTCGTGTTCAGCCCCCACCTGTACGCCGAGTCGATCACCAGCGCAGACGTCTCCATCGCCGATGGCTTCGCCGCCGCCGCCGAGAAGGCCGCGTCGTACGACACCACCTTCTGGGTCGGCGAGTTCGGCTGGTTCGGCGACCCCGACGAGCAGGCCGGCCAGGTGGCCGAGTACGCCAACCAGGAGGACATCCACCGGGTGGGCGGCACCTGGTGGCAGTGGCGCCAGGCCTGCGGCGACCCGCATTCGGTCGGCGCCCCCGGCGGCCGGGCCGACGAGGTGCTGGTGCACCTGCACCGCACTTCCTGCCCCGACGGCGAGAACCTGGGCCTGACCCAGCCGTGGGCCACCACGCTGTCGCGCACGTACCCCCGCTCGGCACCCGGCCGGCTGATCAGGATGGGCGTCGACGTGCAGACCGGAGCGGCGCGGGTGAAGGGCAGGATCGACGGCGACAGCGGGGGCGACGGCGACGGCGACGGTGGGACGCTCGTGCTGTGGGTCCCCGACCGGGGCCAGGGGGCGCCCCTGGTCTCCGGCGGCGTCGGCGGCAACCAGGCTGCGATCACCGCGGGCGACGGCGGCTACCGCGTCGAGGTGCCCGTCGCGGGCACCTACGACGTGCGGGTCAACCCGTCGGGCAGCGTCCAGGTCACCCGCTGACCACCTCGTCGGTCGGACCATCAGCCGACGGGCAGCGTCCAGGTCATCCGCTGACCACCCCGTCGGTCCGACCACCGGCCGCCGGGTAGCGTCGAGCCGACCGCGACGAGGGGGATGGTCATGAACTGCGAGGTTGCGGAGCGAAGCGCAGCAGCACCATCGACGAACAGGACCCCGAAGGGTCTCCGAGGGACGAGGAGCAGGCAGGCATGAGCATTCTCGGCAACCGGGTGCTGCGCACCGAGGACCCGGCCTTCCTGACCGTCGGCGGCACCTACGTGGACGACGTGGTGCTGCCCGGCGACCCCGCCCACGTGGTGTACGTGCGCTCGACGATGGCCAGTGCCCGGCTGCTCGAGGTCGACACCAGCGAGGCCGCGGCCATGCCCGGCGTGCTGGCCGTGGTGACCATCGCCGACCTGGACATCCCCGACCAGGCCCCGTCCATGGGCTTCCTCAACCAGCAGATGCTCCGGCCGCTGTTGGCCCGCGACGTCGTGCGCTTCGTGGGCGAGCCCATCGCCGCCGTGGTGGCCGAGACCCGGGCCCAGGCCACCGACGCCGCCGAGCTGGTGATCGTCGACTACGACCCGCAGGACGCGGTCGTCGACCCCGAGGCCGCCCTCGACCCGGCCCATCCCCTGTTCCCCGACGCCGCCACCCAGGGCGTCATGTCGATCCCCGCGGGGAACATGACCGCCGACTTCTCGGGGTGCGAGGTGGTCGTCGAGCAACGGATCCTCAACCAGAAGGTGGCGCCCTGCCCCATCGAGCCCCGCTCGGCGGCGGCGTACTGGGACGACGACGGCCGGCTCGTGCAGTACTCCAGCAACCAGGGCGCCCACCCGGTGCGCGACCAGTTGGCGGCCACCCTGGGCCTCGACACCGCCCAGGTGCGGGTGATCACCCCCGACGTGGGCGGCAGCTTCGGCTCGAAGTCCAGCGCCTACCCCGAGGACATCCTGCTGGGCCCGCTGGCGAAGCGTGTCGGCCGTCCGGTGCGGTGGACCGAGACGCGCTCGGAGAGCATGACCAACCTGGGCCACGGCCGCGCCCAGATCCAGGACGTGGCCATCGGCGGCACCCGCGACGGCCGGATCACCGCCTACCGCCTGAAGGTCGTGCAGGACTCGGGGGCCTACCCGATGATGGGTGCGGTCCTGCCGTTCATGACCCGGATGATGACCACCGGCGTGTACGACGTCACCAACGCCGAGTTCAGTTCGGAGTCGGTCGCCACCAACACCACCCCGCTGGTGGCGTTCCGGGGCGCGGGCCGACCCGAGGCCGCCGCGGCCATCGAGCGGGCCGTCGACCTGTTCGCGGCCGAGATCGGGATGGACCCCGCCGAGGTGCGGCGGCGCAACCTGCTCGGCGACGACGTGTTCCCCTACGACACGCCGGGTGGCGCCACCTACGACATCGGCGCCTACCGCGAGGCCCTCGAACTGGTCCTGTCGTCGGCCGGCTACGAGCAGTTGCGGGCCGAGCAGCAGGCCCGGCGCGATGCGGGCGACACCACCGTGCTGGGCATCGGCGTGTCGGTGTACGTGGAGATCACCGCCCTCGGCGGTGGGTCCGAGTACGGCTCGGTCGAGCTGCGACCCGATGGCACCTTCCTCGTCACCACGGGCTCGTCGCCGTACGGTCAGGGCCACAAGACCGCGTGGGCCATGCTCGTGGCCGATCGTCTGGGCGTGCCCATCGAGTCGATCGAGGTGATCTTCGGCGACACCGACAAGGTGCCCACGGGGTCGGTCACCGGTGGGTCCCGCTCGCTGCAGGTCGCGGGCTCGGCGATCCACGATGCCGCCGGCAAGCTGCACGACCTGGCACGGGACGCAGCCGCCGACCTGCTCGAGGCCAACCCCGACGACCTGGTGCTGGGCGAGCCCGGCGACGACGGCCGCCGCCGGTTCCACGTGGTCGGCACGCCGGCGGTGTCGGTCGGCTGGGACGAGGTGGGCCGCAAGGCCGCCGCCGACGAGAACCCCCTGATCGGCCTGTCCGACTTCAACGCGGTCGGGCCCACGTTCCCGTTCGGGGCGCACGTGGCCGTCGTCGAGGTCGACACCGAGACCGGGGCGGTGGTGCTGAAGCGCCTCGTGGCCGTGGACGACGCCGGCACCATCTTGAACCCGCTGCTGGCCGACGGGCAGGTGCACGGTGGCCTGGCCCAAGGAGCCGCCCAGGCGCTGATGGAGCAGGTGCTCTACGACGAGGACGGCAACCCCATGACCACCAACTTCATGGACTACGCCATCATCAGCGCCACCGAGCTGCCCCTGTTCGAGCGCATCACCATGGAGACCCCGACGCCGTACAACGAGCTGGGCGCCAAGGGCATCGGCGAGTCGGGCACCATCGGTGCCACGCCGGCGGTCCAGAACGCGGTGATCGACGCGGTGGCGCACCTCGGCGTCCGCCACATCGACATGCCCTGCACCCCCGAGCGCGTGTGGCGGGCGCTCGCGGCGGCAGCCCCCTCGAACTCGAGGCAATAGCCCCTGGGTTCCGGGGGGCATTGCCTCGACTACAGCGCGACCCGCGTTCTCGAGGCAATAACCCCTGGGTTCCGGGGGGCATTGCCTCGAGTTCGCTCAGACTCGGCGGCGGGCGACCTCGTAGCAGGCGAGGGTGCCGGCGGCGGAGACGTTCAGCGACGCCATCGAGCCCCGGAGCGGGATCGACACGAGCGTGTCGCAGCGCTGGGCCACCAGGCGCGACAGCCCCTTGCCCTCGCTGCCCATGACCAGGGCGACGGGCTCGGTGGCGAGGGTCAGGTCGAACAGCGAGGCCGGGGCGTCGCCGTCCAGGCCGATGATCCAGACGCCCAGGTCCGACAGGCGTGACAGTGCCGAGGGCAGGCCCCCAACGAGCGCCATGGGCAGGTGCTCGATGGCGCCGGCCGCGGCCTTGGTGACCGTGGGCGACAGGTGGGCGGCCCGGTGGCGGGGCAGCAGCACCCCGGTGACGCCGGCGCACTCGGCCGAGCGCAGCAGGGCGCCCAGGTTGCCGGGATCGGTCACGCCGTCGACGGCCAGCAGGAACGGGGCCGCTCCCGTGACCGGGTCGGTCGCCTGGGCCAGTTCGTCCAGCTCGTGCTCGGGCATCGGCTGGGCCAGGGCGATCACGCCCTGGGACGACTCGGTGCGGGCGGTGCTGTCGAACTTGCCGCGGCTCATCTCGCGCAGCGGCACCTTGTTCTCGTCGGCCAGATCGATGATGTCGTCGAGGATGGGCGCGTCGTCGAGGCCCGACGAGAAGATCACCTCGAGCGTCTTGCGGCGACCGGCCAACAGCAGCTCGCGCACCGACTGACGCCCCTCGACCTGCTCGCCGCCGAGGCCCCGCTGCGCCTTCGACTTGGGTGGACGGCCAGCGCCGCTGCCCGCGGCACTGGGCCCGCTCGGGCCGCCGGCCCGCCCGCCGCCACGGCCTCCGGGCGCGGAACGGCCTCTCGGCGCCCCGCGGCCCCCGGACGCGCCCTTCGGCGAGCGGCCGCCTCCACTGCTCGGCCCACCCGAACGACCACCGCGACCGCCGCCGCGTCCACCCGGGCGACCCTGGCGCGGCGCGCTCACTGCGGAACCCCCCGAACCCCTGAATTTCTTGGTGGAACACCACACCCCAGGTGGTCGACCACCAAGATTTCCGGCGGTTGGGGGTCGATCCGGGTCACGGTGCCGCCTCGACGAGGGCGACCGCGAAGCAGGCGATCCCCTCGGCCCGGCCCAGCGCGCCGAGGCCCTCGGCCCGGGTGGCTTTCACCGACACCGGCGCGCCGACTGCGGCGGACAGGCGAGTCTGCATCTCGTCACGGTACGGCGCCAGCTTCGGGCGCTCCGCCACCACCGTGCAGTCCACGTTGGCCGGCTGCCACCCTGCGGCCCGGACCCGTGCCGCCACCTCGGCGAGGAGCGCGACGCTGTCGGCGCCGGCCCACGCGGGATCGGTGTCGGGGAAGTGCTGGCCGATGTCGCCCAACCCGGCGGCGCCCAAGAGGGCGTCGGCGCAGGCGTGGGCCACCGCGTCGGCGTCGCTGTGGCCCACCAGCGGCGTCTCGCCTGGGAACCTGACCCCGCCCAGCGTCAGCACGCGCCCGGGCGGCACCGCACCCACAACGAACGGGTGGACGTCGAAGCCCTGACCGACCCGCACGCTCACGCGCTACACCCAGGGCGGCCGGCCGGAACCCACACCATGCCCGGCCACTCGGGATCGGCCACCACGCCACCGGCGGCGGCGACACCACCGCTGTGGCACCCCCGCAACGCCGCCACCCACCACTGGAGCACCGCGACCGTGACTCGCCGGCGACCGTGCTCGCGCGGGCGCACCGACGGCCGCGGCGAAGCCAGCCCTGTGCCGCCGTCGCCGAGCCTCACGTGTCGGACTCCTCGAGGAGCACCGCGGCGATGCGCAGATCGCCGCGATCGGTGATCTTCAGGTTGTGGGAACACCCCGGCACGACCACCACCGTGCCACCCGCCGCTTCCACGAGCGACGCGTCGTCGGTGGCCTCCCCGCCCTCGGCGTGCGCGGCCCTCAGCGCCGATGCCCGGAAGGCCTGCGGGGTCTGCACCGCCACCAGGCTCGAACGGTCGACCACCCCCTCGTCCACGTGGCGGATCGTGTCGTGCACCGCGACCCCGGGGATCGCGGCATCGGCGCCGCCCTCCACCGCCTCGATCACCGCCAGGAACAGCGAGTCGGGCGCCACCGGTCGGGCCGCATCGTGCACGACGATCACCTCGGCCGAGTCGGGCACCGCGGCCAGGCCCGCCCGAACCGACGCCGACCGGGTGGCGCCACCGGGCACCGACCGGTCGGCCCCGGCCTCGTCACCCGGACGATCCGGGGGCAACACGCACACCACGCCGTCACAGCTGCGACGGGCGGCCGCCAGCGACCAGTCGATCACCCGCCGGCCCCGCAGCGGCTCGAACTGCTTGGCCCCACCGAAGCGCGACCCCGACCCCGCGGCCACGACGATCGCCCAACTTTGGCTCTTCGGCAGGCGCCTCATCGCGATCATCATGGCTCCCTCGTCCCTCGGTCGCCGCACCCGTCCCCCCGAACACGCGGCCCCACACCCATCCCACCCGCCGCCGACCCCCACACCACACGCCCCCCACCACGCCCTTGCCCCTCGGTCGCCGCACCCGTCCCCCCGAACACGCGGCCCCACACCCATCCCACCCGCCGCCGACCCCCACACCACACGCCCCCCACCACGCCCTTGCCCCTCGGTCGCCGCACCCGTCCCCCCGAACACGCGGCCCCACACCCATCCCACCC
>CAZWMT010000057.1:0-39243 GCA_964635055.1 uncultured Microthrixaceae bacterium
ACCACCGCGCGGTTTCGTGTCCGCCTACGCGCAGAATCTCATGTCCGCCGACAGTAGGTGCCGTTGATGCCCTGGCTGGTCGACTCCTGCGAGAAGTAGGGCGACGTGCGGGAGCGGCCGCGCAGCAGGAAGTCGCTGCCCGAGCCGGGCTCGTACATGAGCACGTCGGCGCGGTAGTCGCCGGAGAAGTCACCCATCACCGGGTGGGCGCCGGCGGCGTAGCTGCCGGAGCGGACCAGGAACTGGCCCTGGCCGAGGCCGAAGTAGACCCGCCACGAGCCGGTGCTCGGGCTGTACCAGAACAGGTCGTCCTTGAAGTTGCCGTCGACGTCGCCGGCGAGGACGCTGAAGCCCGCCCCGGGAGCGGTGAGGCTCGACGACCGGGGGCCGTCGGCGAAGAAGCGCCACATCGAGGTGGCGCCACCCGAGGTGTACCAGACGATGTCCGCGAAGCCATTGCCGTCGAAGTCGCCGCTGCGGGGCCAGGTCGCGCTGGTGCCGCTGACCCGTTCGGCGGTCACGGTGTGGCCGGCCCGGGCGTCGAAGGTCCAGAGCTGATCAGCGGCGGCGCCGGGCGCGAACCAGAAGATGTCCTCGATGCCGTCACCGTTGAAGTCCCCGGCCGCGGGCCGGAAGTTCCCCGACTGGTCCGCCGCCACCGTGCGGAACCCTCCGTCCGTCGCCAGCCACAGCGAGTCGGTCACGGCGCCTGGCCCGTAGAAGAAGGTGTCGTCCTTGCCGTCACCGTTGAAGTCTCCGACGATCGGGAAGTAGTTCCCGCTGATGGACGCCGACGAGGCCCGCCAGCGGCCAGGGATCGGGGGTCGGGACCCGCTCCACACGATCAGGTCGGTGCGCCGGCAGGGGTGGACGGGTACGTCGTACACGCTGCGACTGGTGCCCGCGAACGTGACCGGGACGCTGTAGCGCTGGGCGCTGGCGATCGCGTCCACGTTCGGCGCGGTGGCGTTGGGCGTGTCGTAGCGGAACCCCTGCACGCCGGTCGGCCCTGCGCCCTGCGACAAGGCCAGCACGGAGGTGACCGTGACCGCCTGGCCGTTGCTGTAGGCGCGCACGTGGAGCCCGCCGGTGTCGCCGCCGTTGCGGCCGCACACCGACGGCAGCTTGGCCGTGATGCCCGACACCCCGTTGCCCAGATCGGCACGGACGCTGGCGCCGCCGTAGTGGTCCCAGTTGCTCGCGTACGGCGAGGGTTGGCGGGGGTAGATCTCGATCGTGAAGTGAGCCGCGTTGGCCGGAACGTCGTCGAAGCGCCACGCGCTCTCGCCGGTCTGGCTGCCGTCGGCCGGGCTGCTCGGATTGAGGTTGTCCTGTTGGGCGTAACCGGCGTGGATGGCGCAGCCGTTGTTGTCGATCAGCTGTCCGGCGGCGGTGGACAGGGCGAGGCTGACCGTGGCGTTGACGAACAGGCCGTCGCTGCCCTTCAGGGTGCCGCTGATGTCCCGGGTCGACCGAGCCGAGCACCCGGCGCCTGCAGGGGTGCTGGGGATCACGCACCACACCGTGGCGGCGAGGGCCGTGGTTGCGAACAACGTGACGCCGGTGCGTAGCCGGTGACGGCGTCCGCGCCGAGAGCCGATTCTGGGCGCTCGTCGGCTATACGGCATGCATGTGGCTCCGTGTCACAGATCCGAGTCGCCCGAAGGGATGACCGGTCGCACATCGACTTCTCCCTGGCGACGACCGTACCCCAGACGGACCGCCAGGGTTCGCTGGGAGCGCTGGCCTGCCACCTCAGGATCTGCGGGTGTCGAGGTATGTGCGGTGTCAACACCTGGACGTCGCGCTCGAGCCCTCGGGTGAGGGTGCCGAGGTGCTCGCGTACGGCGCCACCGGAGCGATCGGCTCCGCGGCCGTGGCGGCCCGGCGTCGCCCGCCCGATCCCAGAACGGTCGGCTGCCCTGCGGTCGCCCGTCCCGGCATCGCTGCCCGCCGCGGGCCGTTCGAGTGAGCGTGAAGCGAGTGACACCTGAACGCGCCGTGAACCACCGTCGCCGGTGAGGTGATCGAACAGGGGTTTCATCGCGGCGTCCGCTCATGGCCTCTTGGGCGCCACATCGCTGTCGACCGGCGCGCGGATGCTGAGCGCGCCGAACACACGCGCGATGACCTGGGACGGAGGATGATGGCGATCGACCGACGTAGGTTCCTCATCGGGAGTGCCGCTGCTGCCGGCCTGGTCCTGGTGCCGGCCGGGCTCGGCCTCCGCGCCACGAGCGCACAGGCCGCGTGGGCCAAGTCGGCGCCGACCGACCCGCGCACGGGCCGGTTCCCCCACGGCGTGGCCTCCGGCGACCCGCTCCAGGACTCGGTCGTCCTGTGGACCCGGGTCCGTGCCACCGACCCGGGTGCCCAGACCGCGGTGGCGCAGCTGACCGTCGCCCGCGATCCCGCCCTGGAGGAGGTGGTGCACCGCCGCGCCGTCGAGGCGCGGGCCGACCGGGCCTGGACGGCCAAGATCGAGGTGGACGACCTGGAGCCGGCCACGACCTACTACTACCGGTTCGAGATCGGCGGCGAGGGGTCACCGGTGGGACGCACCCGCACCCTGCCCGGGGCCGGCGCCGAACACGTGCGCTTGGCGGTGGCGTCGTGCTCCAACCGGGGCTACGGCTACTTCCACGCCTACCGCCACCTGGCTCGTCGGGCCGACGTCGACGCGGTCGTCCACCTCGGGGACTACGTGTACGAGTACGGCGACGTCTACAGCGCCGACGAGACCTTCGGCGAGGTCCGCACCCTCCAACCGCACCACGAGAGCCGGACCTACGAGGACTACCGGCGTCGCTACGCCTGCTACCGGAGGGACCTCGACCTGCAGGAGCTCCACCGCCAGTTCCCGATGATCCACACGTGGGACGACCACGAGTTCTTCAACGATCCCGTCCCGGGCGGTGGCGAGAACCATCAACAGGCGAAGGACGGCGACGTCGACGAGCGTGTCGCCGGCGCCCTTCGCGCCTACGACGAGTGGATGCCCACCAGGCTGGACGGCACCATCGCCTACCGGAGCTTCGAGTTCGGCGCCCTCGCGCAGCTCACGATGGTGGATCGCCAGCGCAAGGGCCTCTGGCCCCACGAGGCTCCCGCCGCACCACTGGCGGTGCTCGACCGCGCGCAGGAACGATGGCTGGCTCACGAGATCTCCCGAGCGGAGGCGAGGTGGTTCCTGCTCGGAACCGGCTCCCGGTTCAGCTCGGTGAACGTCGACCAGTCGACCGGGGGCTGGGGAGCGGATAACCGGGCGGCGGTGCACCGGGCGGTCGAGGACGCCGGGATCGAGAACCTCGTCGTGCTAGCGGGCGACATCCACAAGGCCGAGGCCCAGGACATCGTCCGCACGCCTGGCCGCTACGACCCGGCCACCGGCGCCGGTTCGGCCGGCGTCGAGCTGAATTGCGGTTCCATCAGCTCGCCGGGGCCCACCGAGGTGATCGTCGCCGACCAGCAGCGGTACTCGAACGGGGCGGCGCGGGGGTACCTCGTGCTCGACCTGACCTCCGAACGGGCCCAAGGTGACTGGTTCGGCTTCCCGGACGAGGGCAGGCTCCACGCGGCACTGCCCGACGAGCAGTGGCTGGCCGGCTTCCGTACCGAAGCCGGCGCGAACCACCTCGTCGCCGCCGACGCCCCGGTTGAGCCGCGCGAGGACGCGCCGGCGCTGGCACCCCTCGCCTGAGGATCTGGGGACGCTCGGGCGCGAGCTGGACCGCGTCGTTGCCGCCAACCTGGGGTGGGTGGCTGCAGCGGTGTGGCGGCTGTCTCGGTCGGCATCGCCTTCTGGATGGCGGTCGTCGGCGCCGTCGTCGCGGTGGTCGCCCTGCTCGCCCTCGGATGGGCGGGTGGGGGCCCCACGAGCGTGCCAAGACGTTTTCGAGCCATCACGAAGGGTTCATCACAGTGATGTGATTCGGTTGATCGCGTTTCCTATCGTGCCTCGAGTGAGCACGACGTGGCGCCGAGGCGCCGACGAGGCGCAACGAGGACTGGAGCCGTAGATGCGGGTCGCCGTCGTCGCCGAGTGCTTCCTCCCGGAGATGAACGGTGTGACCAACTCGGTGGTCCGCATCCTCGACCACCTCGAGGCGCGCGGACACGAGGCGCTGGTGATCTGTCCCGCGCCGGCGCCGCCGTGGAGCCTCCAAGCCCTGCGGCAGCCACCGCCGAAGCGCCACGATCGCACGCCGATCGTCCGGGTGCCCGCCCTCCCACTGCCGCGGTACCGCACGCTGTCGGTGGCCATCCCGACCCCGCGCGTGGAGTCGGCGTTGCGATCCTTCCGCCCGGACATCGTGCACCTGGCCGCGCCGGTGGTGCTCGGGGCGACGGGCGCCGCAGCCGCCCGCAAGCTCGCCATCCCGTCGGTGGCCGTCTATCAGACCGACCTCGCCGGGTTCGCGAAGCGCTACGGCCTCGGCCCCACCGGACCGGCCATCTGGTCCTGGCTGCGACGCGTGCACCGCGGCGCTGACCTCACGCTGGCGCCGTCCAGCCTCGCGGCGTGGGAGCTGGAGAGCAACGGGATCGGGCCGGTCGAGCGCTGGGGCCGGGGCGTCGACCTGGATCTCTTCAACCCGGGTCACCGCAGTCCCATGTGGCGGCGGGGCGTGGCACCCGGGGGCGAGGTCATCGTCGGGTACATCGGGCGTCTCGCTGCAGAGAAGGATGTCCACCTCCTCAGCCACCTCCGTGACCTGCGCGGCGTCCGGCTGGTGGTGGTGGGCGACGGTCCAGAGCGTCGCCGCCTCGAGGCCCTGCTCCCCGAGGCCCGGTTCCTCGGCTTCCAGCGCGGCGCCGAGCTGTCCCAGGCGATGGCGTCGCTCGATGTGTTCGTCCACACCGGCGCCCACGAGACCTTCTGCCAGACCATCCAGGAAGCGCACGCGTCGGGGGTGCCGGTGGTCGCGCCCGCTGCCGGAGGCCCGCTCGACCTCGTCGACCACGGCAGGAACGGCTGGTTGTTCCCCGCCGGGAGCCCGAAGCTGCTGCGGGGCGCGGTCGCCGCCCTGGTCGACGATCCGGGTGCACGAGCGGCGATGGGACGGGCTGGGCGCGAGGCGGTGCGCCACCGCTCTTGGTCGGACGTCGGAGACGAGCTGCTCGGGCACTACCAACGGATCCTGTCGGGCCCCTCCCGACAGCTGGCCGCCGCGTGACCGAGCACGGAACGTGAGGAACGTGAGGAACGTGAGGAACGTGACGATGTCCCATTCGCTGTCGAGAGACGACCCCGTGGGGCCGGCCCAGGCGCCAGGGCGAGCCTCCCG
This sequence comes from uncultured Microthrixaceae bacterium, assembly GCA_964635055.1. GTDB lineage: Bacteria > Actinomycetota > Acidimicrobiia > Acidimicrobiales > DATDAH01 > JAEUJM01. Next base: position 5,289 of record CAZWMT010000057.1, read on the forward strand.
CCGTCGGGCACGCCTGATCGTGTCGGTCCACGACGTGGCCCCCTCCACCCGCGAGGCATCGATCGAGTGGGTGCGCGCCCTCGACGCCAGAGACATCCGTTCGTCGCTGCTCGTCGTGCCGGGACCTTGGCAAGGGCAGCGCCTGCTCGACGACCGCCCGTTCGTGGCGTGGCTCGCCGGCGCCAGCCGCCACGGTCACGAGATCGCACAGCACGGTTGGAGCCATGAAGCGGGCCCGGACCGGAACCCGCTGACCGCTGTCGCGGGCAGGATCGTGGCACGAGGGTGCGAGGAGTTCTGGGCGCTCGACGAGCAGGAGGCTCGCCAACGCCTCCATCAGGGTCGATCCGTCCTCTGGCGGGCCGGACTCGACCCGATCGGGTTCACGCCCCCGGGCTGGCTGGCGTCGCCGGCCTCGCGCCGGGCCCTCCGATCGCTCGGGTTCCGGTACATGACGGACCACGCCGGCGTCGTCGACCTCCAGGCCGGCCACCGCCACGTCGCGCCGGCGCTGTCGAGCCGCCCGGGGGGCGTCGCCGAGTGGATCGGCCGCCGCACGATGATCGCCGCGGCTGGCTGGCTCGCCGCAAACGGGCGCACGGTGCGGGTGGCGCTCCACCCCGCCGACTGGCACGACCCCTGTCTTCGGACTGCTGCGCTGCTCGCCGTCGACGCCGCCATCGACGCCGGCGCGGAGCCGATCACCTACGCCGAGCTGGTGGGTCGCCGTCCTCGCCTCAGCGGGACGGACCTCCGTAGAGCGAGTTGACGTGCTGATCGCCCAGCTCGCGAACTTCTACGGCGCGGCGTCGGGCGGCCAGCGCACGGCCATCGACGAGCTCGGTCGCGGGTATCTGGCACGTGGCCACGAGCGCCTGCTGGTCGTACCTGGGGAGCACGACGGCGACGAGCAGACCCCCGCCGGTCGCCGGGTCACCCTCGCCAGCCCCGCGCTGCCGGCGGCGGGTGGCTATCGCGTGATCCGGAAGCGGGGCGCGGTCGAGACGCTGTTGGCCGAGGTGCAACCCGATCGTCTCGAGGTCTCCGACAAGCTGACCCTGCCGTGGCTGGGACGCTGGGGGCGCCGCCACGGGGTGCCCACCGTGCTCCTCTCGCACGAGCGCATCGATGCCATCCTCGCTCCCCGTGTGCCCGGCGCGCTGCCGTTGGCCGCCTTCGCCGACCGCTGGAACCGTCGTCTGGTGCGGATGTTCGACCACATCGTGTGCACCTCGAGCTTCGGCGCCGCCGAGTTCCAACGCATCGGTGCGCCCAACCTCAGCGTGGTCCCGTTGGGAGTCGACCTGGCCACGTTCCGACCCCTGCGTCCCATGCGCCCCGCCGGCCCGCTGGCCTCGATCGTGTGCGTGGGCCGTCTGTCTCGGGAGAAGCGCCCCGAGGTCGCGGTGGCGGCGCTCGAGGTACTGCGCCGGCGAGGCATGGACGTCCGCCTGACGATGGTGGGCTCCGGGCCGATGCAGGCCGAGTTGGAGCGTCGCGCCGCCGCCCTGCCCGTCACCTTCGTCGGGCACGTGGCCGATCGTGCCGGTGTCGCCGCCCTCCAAGCCGCGGCCGACGTGGCCCTCCAGCCCTGCCCGCACGAGAGCTTCGGCCTCGCGGTGCTCGAGGCCCTCGCCTGTGGGACCCCTGTCGTCGTGCCGGACCGGGGTGCGGCGGCTGAGCTCGTCATCGACCGGGCAGGCTTGGCCACCGTGCCCGACCCCGAGGCCCTCGCCTCGGGCATCGCCGAGGTGCTGCGCACGCCGTGCGCGGCCCGCCGCCACGCCGCTCGTCGGCGCGCCGAGCAGTTCCCCTGGGACCGCACCGTCGATCGGATGCTGACCGTGCACGGCCCGGTGAGGCTGGCGGCGTGAGCGCGCCCAACGGGGCGTTGTATCCGGCTGCCCGGTTCGGGCGGACCGAACGGGTGGGCTACGGCGGTCGAAGGCCGAGAGCCGGGCGACTGTCGGTCCGCCTGCTCGGGGTGCAGGACGACGAGGTTGTTCGTCAGATCTTCCGGGAGACCCTTCTGCTGGGTCGACCGGTTGCGCTCGCCCCGGACTTCCTCGAGAGGTACGAGGAGTTGTGCATGGGGTGGTACCTGGGCATCGGCCGCCCCGACGCGGCGGTGCTCGTCGACGAGGGCGCCGTGGTCGGCTACACGCTCGTGTGCACCCGACCGGACGACCACCGCCGCTGGGAGAAGGCCGAGGCCGCCCGCTTCGTGCGCTTCGTGGTGCCCCGGTTGCTGTCCGGCCACTGGGACGAGCGGACGCGGGCGTTCTGTTGGCGACGACTCCATGACGGCTACCTCCTCTGGCGGAGGGGTCGCACGCCGCCCGCGCCCGCCCACGCCCATGTCAACGTGGCGAAGGGTTTCCGCCACGGGACGGGCCTGCGCGTGCTCGTCGAGCACATCGACGATCGCTGCCGGCGGATCGGCCTGCCGGCGTGGTACGGCGAGATGAACGCTCCCCAGGGCCGTCGGGCCGCCGCGGTCGGTCGACTCGGTGCCGAAATCGTCGACGTCACGCCGAACCGCACCCTGAGCTGGGCCGCCGGCGAGCGCGTGGAGCGCATCACCCTGATCCGCGAGGTGCCGCCCCCGAGAGAGGGCCCGGACGCCCAGCGCGCGACCCATCCTCGTTGATCGGCCCCACGGGCCGGAGAGGAGATCGAGCCGCCACTGCGTGGGTCAGTCCGGCACCGAGACCGCGAGGAAGCCGGGCCGGTACAGGTACGCGTTGCGCTGCCAGAGGTCGAACCGGCCGCCGTTCGAGATGGACACGACCATCTTCCCGTTCCCGTCCCGGTACGGCAGCAGGTGGGCGTGGTAGTTGCCGCACTCGCCGGCGCAGCGGCGCAGGCCGATCGCGTCGATCGCCTGCACCTGCGTCCACGGTCCCTGTGGCTTGCTCGCCCGGTCGACGTAGATCACGCCGCCCCACCAGTCGTCGATCTTGGTGACGTTCACGTAGACGCCGCCGAAGCGCTGCACGTCCATCGGGTTGGCGTGGCCGCGGGTCATCACGGGCGCCGCCGCGTGTCGGTTGGTGGTCCATCTGGAGCCGTTCCAGTACTGCGGCGCGGCGTCGAACTGGCCCTTCGGCACGCGGGCGAGGTACGACGACGGCATGCACCCGGCGTCGAACTGACCGACGCCGTCCACCCTGTTGGTGTACTGCCGGTAGCAGTGGCCGTAGAGGTAGGAGTGGTTGGCGTCGCTGACCACCGACCAGCCGTACAGGCGCGTGCCCGCGTTCCTCGCCGGCGCGAACGAGAGGACCTGCAGCGTGGTCGGCTGCACCCGCGCCACCCACGTCGCCACCGGTCGGGCGCCCCACGTGGCACCGGTGCCCTCGGGGTTGCGCATCTCGGCCATGAAGATCCACAGCGCGCCGTCCGCGCCGATCTCGCCGTCCAGCGGCCAGAACCAGCGGTACAGCGGGGTGGTCAGGGACGAGCCGATGAAGTTGTGCATCTGCGGACCACCGACGAGCGTCCAGCACGTGCCGGTCTGCACGAGGCCGGCGTTGTGCGCCGCGTACGTCATGGTGTCGCGCAGGTCGTTGTCGTTGCTGAAGAACATGTCCTGGAACAGCCACAGCTTCCGGCCGCCCGGCAACGCGTACACGTGCTGGTAGTCGCCGCCGCCGAACCCGCGTGCGGTTGCCGTGCGGCCCACACCGGGCTGGGCGAAGACCGCGTTCAGCTGCGCGGCCGTGAGGTTGCTCGCCGTGCACGCCGCCTCGGCCGCCGGTGTGTCGCGAGCCTGCACGGCGACCAGTGAGCTGAAGGCGACGAGCACGGCCACGAGCGCTCGGGCGCCACGACCGACGATGCTCCTTCTTCCGCCTGGACGTCGGTGTGCCGATGAACCCACGCGGTGACGCTACCGGTCTCGCCGGTGGTCGCTGCTGTTCTCCGGGCCGAAGGGCCGCACTGAACGACCTTGATCCCGATCTGGTCGACCCTTCTCAGCCGCGGTCGAACTCGCGGAGGACGGTGCCGGGGCGGGCGCCGGTGTTGGCGCCGTGCGCCGTGACGACGACGCCGTTGACCAGCGTCGCGGCGTAGCCGGTCGAACCGACGCGGAAGCGCCCGGCGCCGCCGGGGAAGTCGTACGCGTACTCGGGGTAGGCGTACGTGAGGCGCTCGGGGTCGAGCACGTTGACATCCGCGAAGGACCCGACCCGGAGGGTGCCCCGGTCGACCAGGCCGAGCACGGCGGCGGGCTTCGCGGTGAGGCGGTTGACGGCGTCGGGCAGGGAGGCGGCGCCCCGGTCGCGGCTCCAGTAGGCGAGGTAGTGGGTGGTCGCGTCGGCGTCGCAGATCTGGCCGGCGTGGGCGCCGGCGTCGCCGAGGCCCGGGCAGACGCCGTCGAGCGAGAGGAACTCGCCGAGGCGAGGTCACGCCGGCTGCTCGAAGGACTCCAGGGCCTCGGCGGGGATGCCCAGCGTGCCATCGTCGAGTCGCACACGAGGGAGTCGCTCCTCGTACATCGCCTGGATGACGACCCTCGTCTTGACGCCGAGGCGCCGGGCCGCCTCGGTCGGACGAAGCGTCTCGTCGTCGCTCATCGAACTCCTCCTTCGTCCAGTCCAAGCCTACGGTGCACAAGTCTGATGATCGTTGCGAGCTCGTCTTGGAGGCCGAGCGCGATCTGACCGTCGTTGAGTTCGAAGAGCGCGTCCTCGAGGCCTTCCAGCACGCGGAAGGCTTCCTCCAGGCTGAGGACCAGTCGGAGCGGGACGGGATCGTCGCCGTCCGGTGCATCGGGGTCGGGTGGGCCGGCCATTGGCCCACCGGGAACCGGGTCTGACAGCAGCCTCGGTGGGTCAGCTCAGCCGGCGTTGGCGCCGCCTCGGGACCGGTACCGCTCCGACGGTCGCCGCTACCGGACCAAGATGGGGCCATGACATCGACAGCGGGGGCGGCGTACCGGGGGATGCTCGACGAGCTGATCGGGCTCGGCGAGTGGCTCGACGCCCAGGACCTGAACGACCAGGACCGGGCCGAGGGGTTCCGCCACCTGGCCCACCTCCTGGCGGTGGCGCTCGACCACCATCTGGAGAGCGATCCCGAGCGGCCGCTGTTCACCCGCATCGTGTCGCCCTTCCGCAAGATGCAGGGCGACAACCCCGACGCCGTCTACTTCTGGACCAAGGTCCGGGGCGATCGTGAGTACCGCATCACGGGGCGGAACACCGGCGAGGGGTACCTCTCGTTCACGGTCCACGGCGGGGACCCGAACGACGCCAACGCCGAGCGGGTGATCGCCGACGTGAACGAGACGGCCCTCGTCCACGAGTCGGACGGGGAGAGCTACGAGATCACCATCAGCCCCGACCCGAAGCCCGAGGGCTTCGAGGGCAACTGGCTGCAGACCGCCCCGGACGCCCACTCGATCGTCACCCGGCACTACTTCGAGCGCCCCACCCCGGCGGCGTCCGACCCCGACGTGCACGTCGTCCTGCGCATCGAGCCCGTCGAGGACCCGGGGCCGGCGCCCATCTGGACCCAGGACGCGATCGCCGAGCGGATGGCGGCGGTGGCCACCTTCGTCGCCTCCAAGACCTCCGGGATGACACCCCCGACCGAGATGCCCGACATCCCCTTCGTGTCCCGGACGCCCAACGTGCTGCCCCAGCCGTTCAGCTTCCGCGACGCCGGCATCGACGTGCTCGGCGCCGTCGACGCCCACTACTCCATGGGCCCCTACGAGCTCGGCGAGGACGAGGCCCTCGTGCTGGAGGGGACCATCCCGCCGGCGGCGTTCGTCAACGTCATGTTGTGGAACAAGCACATGCAGACCTACGAGTACCGGTCGCACCAGACCTCGCTGAACCGGACCCAGCTCGAGCTGGGTCCCGACGGCAGCTACCGGATCGTGATCGCCAACCGCGACCCCGGCGTCCCCAACTGGCTCGACACCGAGGGCCACGCCAGCGGCTCGATCTTCTGGCGGTTCTTCCTCGCCGACGAGCGCCCGAGCCCCATCGCGTGTTCGGTGGTGCCCATCAGCGAGCTGGACAATTGGTCGGCCCCTGGGCCGACTGGGACGTCCACTTGACCATGTCACTCTCGCGGGCCCGAGCCCGGGCCGCGGCGGCCGGCGTCGACGTCACCCGCAAGCCTCGGGCCGAGTGGAAGCAGGAGAACGAGGCCGTTGGCATCGGGGTGTCGTGAGCCCGAGGCGCGAGGGCTGCCCGAGCGGCCGCTGCGGGGCGCGGCGACCGGGTTCGTCCGGGTTCAGCCGGCGGGACGCACCGGCACGGCGCACTCCGTCGTGCACTCCACCGGGATCGTCGCGCCGACCGGCAGCTCCGCGTCGACCCGGACGCGCGTGGGCTCGAAGCTGAGCAGCCCGGCGATCGCCTGGCTCTCGGGGAGCGGTTCGTCGTAGCTCCACGCCACGTCCTCGACGATCGTGTCGCCGATCACCGCATCCCAGTAGGTGGTCCAGCCCTTGTAGTTGCAGTACGACGTGGTCGCGGAACGGCGCAGGAGATCGGTGCGTACGTGCTCCCGCTCCACGTAGAGCTTCGGGCCGAGGGACGTCTCGAAGCAGATGATCGTGTCGTCGGTGTCGACCAGCGTGGTGCCGTCCACCTCCACCGTCAGGCGGCGTTTCGTGGGCCGGTAGTCCACCCGGTGATAGGGGTTGGGGGGGTAGTGGACCAGCTCGCGGCCTTCCTCGAGCCACGTGTCGACGGCGTCCCACGGCACCACCACGAAACCGGGAGCCTCGGGCTCGGGCGTGCGGGGCAGGTCGCCCACCACGTCCTCGGGGAACGCGTAGGTGAGCGGGCGACCCACCCGGTGCACGAGCACGGCGCGCTCGGTGTCGATGACGATCTGGCCGCCCCGACGCGCCTGCACCCTGCGGGGGTGGGGCTCGACGAACACGACGGCGTCGGGCAGCGGCGAGGAGAACCAGCCGGCGGGATCGGCACCCAGCGGCCCACGCGCGGCGGTGAGGCTCATGGCGGGAGCGTACCGGCGTGCCCTCGAGGCCGAAGGCCCGTGATGGACCATCATGGGACGTCCAGTGGGGGGAGCCACGATGAGCGACGCCGGACCGCAGCAACACCAGGAAGAGCAGACCTGGCAGCCCGAGCCCCGCCCGGGGTGGGCGCGGCGGCTCAACCGGGTCGGCGCGATGCTCGGCGACCTCGAGCAGGTGGTGCCGCTCGACGAGGCGTCGCTGGTCGCGGCGGCGACGAGCATCGCAGGGCTCGAGGACTTCGGGCCCGACGAGTGGCGGGAGCCGTTCAGGATCCTGCTCGCGGACATCGCCGACCACGCCCGCCTGAACCTCATCGGTCGGCTCCTGGCCCGCCGAGACATCGTGCACTGCCTCGTGGTCCGCCTGCAGATGGCCGAGACCGAGAGGCAGCACCCGGAGATCCTCGACCAACCCATCGACGATCCCGTGCTGATCACCGGCATGGGGCGAACCGGCACCAGCATCCTCTACGAGCTCATGGCCCAGGACCCGCAGTGGCGGGCGCCCACCGGGTGGGAGCTGCGCTACCCGTCGCCGCCCCCCGAGGCGGCGAACCGCGGGCGCGACCCTCGGATCGTCGAGGCCGCCGACGACATGGCGCTCTGGTACGACGTGGTGCCCGAGCTGTTGGGCCTCCACGAGCTCTCCAGCGAAGGAGCCGAGGAGGACGTGGTCGCCCTCGAGCACGCGTTCGTCGCGAACAGTTGGTCGGCGCTGCACAAGGCACCGAATCTGGAGCGGTACATCGCCATGGAGGGGACCGAGCAGGCCTACCGGCACCATCGCCGGGTCTTCCAACACCTCCAGTTCCGGGCGCCGGGCCGTTGGCTGTGGAAGGGGCCGTCCCACCTGAGCACGCTGCAGACGTTCCTGGCCCACTACCCCGACGCCCGGATCGTGATGACGCACCGCGACCCGATCAAGATCGTCCCGTCGACCGCCAACCTGATCTCGACGCTGCGGTGGCAGCGGTCGGACCACGTCGACCACCTCGAGCTGGCGCAGGGGCTGGGCTTCGGGCTCCCGATCCTGTTCGACATGGTGGCCGAGCAGCGGTCCTCCGGTGTCCTGCCCGACGACCGGTTCACCGACGTGCGCTTCGCCGACCTGATGGACGACCACATCGGCGCCATCCGGGGGATCTACGAGGGGCTGGGCCTCGAGCTCGGCGACGAGGCCGCCGACCGGATGCGGGCCTACCTCGCGGCCAAGCCGAAGGGCCGCCACGGCGGCGGGGCGTACCGGTTCGAGGACACCGGCCTCGACCTGGCCGAGACGCGGTCGCAGTTCGCGGCGTACATGGAGCGCTTCGGCGTTCCCGAGGAGGACTGAGCCATGGCCGGCAACGGCATCGACGAACTGGACGGGTCCTGGAGCGACTTCGCAGCGCGGCTCAAGGCCGCCGGCGAGCTCATAACCGGCGAGGACTTCACCCAGGACCCTCGGCTCCGCGCCGAGGGCTACCGCTACGTGGCCCGCCTGCTGGCGATGGCCTCGCAGCTCTACCTCGAGTTCTCGAGCTCGGAGCAACCCACGTTCTTCCGTTACGGCGACGACGTCACCACCTTCGGTGCGACGAACGTCGACAACCAGTACCTGCGGGCTTTCGTGGACCCGTCCGGGACGTACCGGATCAGCGGGAGCGTCGGCGGCGCCAAGGAGATCCTGTTCTCGGTGCAGGACGGCGAGTTCCTCTACGGCAAGACCGCGGTGCTCGCCGAGTGCTCGATCCACGATCTCGACGTCGGCGCCGACGGCGAGCTGGACCTGATCCTGGGCGGGCCCGAGCGCGACCAGAACTGGCTGCCGCTGGGCGCCGACGCGGTGTACCTCAACGTCCGCCAGTTCATCGCTGACTGGGAGCGCGACGCCATCGCCGAGCTGTTCATCGAGCGGGTCGACGAGGTGGGCCTGGCCGAGCCGGTGACACCCCTGGCGATCGCGTCGGCGCTCGACAGGGTGGCCCGGTGGGTCGAGACCAGCGTCCCGATGTGGAACACCTTCTGCAAGATGGCCTTCGAGTTCACGCCGGTGAACGAGGTCGCGCCACCGAGCAAGCCCGTCGGCGGGGCGGAGAACATGCTGCACGGCGGCACCCAATGGGACCTCGCCCCCCGGCAGGCCCTGCTCATCGAGCTGGAACGCCCCGAGGCCACCTACTGGTCGTTCCAGGCCTACATGCCGGGATGGATGCAGCCCCTCGACTTCGCCAACCGCGTCACCAGCCTCAACGATGCCCAGGCGCACGTCGACGACGACGGCACGATCCGCATCGTCCTGTCGCACGAGGATCCGGGCATCCAGAACTGGCTGGACACCACCGGCCTGCCCCAGGGCCTGGCGACCTACCGCTACGTCCGGCCCACCAAGGCGCCGGCCCCTACGGCGACGGTGGTCGAGGTGGCCGACGTCCGACAGCACCTGCCGGCATCGACCCCCGAGTTCACCGCGGACGACCGCCGGGCCCAGCTCCGCTCGCGGAAGCGCGGCGTCGCGAGGCGCTTCCACCGCTGACCTGCGATCGCCGGCCCGGTCCCGCTGGCCCTTCCCATGGCCGACGGTATACTACCGGTATATGGCATCGACGACCATCAAGCTGAGCGTCGAGACGCGCGACCGTATTCGTGCGCTCGGTGGTGACACCTACGAGGACACCATCGTGGCGGCACTGGACGCCCTCGAGGCCGACCGCTTCTGGGGTCAGGCCCAGGCGGCCGCGTCGCATCGACGTTCCCTGCCGACTCGGGAACGCCAGGGCCTGATCGAACGAGAGGCCGAGGTCGACGCCGCCTTCGACGGCATCGGATGACCGACGCCGGCGACGTCCACCTCGCGGATCTGAACGAGGAGCGCCGGCGACATGTGCTCGTGGTCTCGAACCGCCGCTTCAACCAACTGTCGGATCGCGTGCTCGTGGCGCCCGAGATCGCCGGTGATGGCGACGACGTTCCCTATCCGTGGCGTGTCGAGGTGGACGGCACGGTCTTCGCGGTCGACCTGATGCGAAGCCTGCCGGCAGAACGCCTACTCGATCGAACGGCGAGGGCGCCGGCCACGGCCATGCGGGCGGTCCGGCAGGCAGTGCTCAACATCACCTGACAGGAGCGCCGGGTCGTGCCCCTGGTGGCCCGGATCGTCAGCTGGGACGAACTCAGCGCAGATTCCGGCGCGACGCGCCGGAATTTGCGCTCGCTTCGTCAGGGATGTGACGGCGCGGGTGGTGCTCCGTCGATCTCGAAGAACAGGTCGTCGGCACACCGGATCTGGCCCGATCTCGCAGCACTCGACGACGAAGAGGAGCACTAAGGTGGACGCAGTGGACCGCACGGACGTGTTGACCGTTGGGGACGTTGCCGATCGACTCGGCCTCGGCTTCGACGGCGTGCTCAAGCTCGTCTACGACGGCGAGCTCTACGGCCGTCCCGATCCGAAGACGGGCCGCCTGCTCTTCACCGAGGCGGCACTCGAGGACTTCGAGGGCCGCACGCGTACCGACGCCTGATTCAGGTCACAGGTCCGGGAAGCGGGGGCCGGGGCCTGACCGGACCCGCCGCCGCCAAACCGGAGCCACGTCACCCAGCGCTCCGTGCCCTGCGGGCCCTGGCGCCGGCATCATCGAACCAAGGTGCCGCCACACACCGAGCCCGAACGCTCGGCCGTCGCGCGAAGGTGCAGGCATGACCTACATCATCGACCTCGAGGGGCGCCGGGCGCTGGTGACCGGCGCCGGCCAGGGGATCGGGCTGACGATCGCCCACGCGTTGGCCGAGGCGGGCGCCTCCCTGGTCATCAACGACGTCCGGCCCGAACAGGCCGACGCTGCCGTGGCCGAGCTGCAAGCCGCCGGCGCCGACGCCGTCGCCCTGCCGTTCGACGTGACCAAGTGGGACGACGTCTCGTCCGCCATCGCCGGGTGCGGCGGTGTCGACATCCTTGTGAACAACGCCGGCAACGCGGGCACCGAGGGCTACGGCAACATCGTCGACTTCGTCGACTCCGATCCCTCGGACTGGCAGCCCTTCTTCGCCGTCAACCTCTTCGGCGTCATGCACTGCACGAAGGCGGCGCTGCCGTCGATGATCGACGGCGGCTGGGGCCGGGTGATCACGATCATCTCTGACGCCGCCCGCTTCGGGAACGCCAAGTTGTCCGCGTACGCCGCGGCCAAGGCCGGCGCCGCGGGGTTCTCCCGCTCGATCGCCCGTGAGGTGGGCCGCCACGCCATCACGGTCAATTGCATCAGCCTGGGCACGATCCTCACACCCAACATGCCCACGCCGGACGTCGAGTCCGAAGCGGGGCAGGCGCGCGAGAAGGCGTTCCTCAAGCCCTACGTGATCCGGCGGCGGGGCGATCCGAACGACGTCGCCCCGATGGTGGCCTACCTGGCCAGCCCGTACGCCGACTGGATCACCGGCCAGACGTACGGCGTCGACGGTGGCTACACCTTTGGCCTCTGACCTCACCGCCTCGCCGGTGGCAGCCGCGCCGGTGGCCGCCTCGCCCGTGGCCCGCCGATCCCCTGGCGAACGATCCTGCGGTCGTCGAACCCGAGCGGGGCGCCAACGTCAACCAACGGGACGGTGCACATCCGTGGCCCGGCGGGTGTGCAGCATCTTGCGCTCGGGTTCGACGAGGCGGGGCGACGGAGACCCGGTTTCGACCAGAGGGAGAGCAGTGACTGGCCCCCGGTTGCCCGCGCTGGTGATCTTCGTCGCGACGCTCATCAGCGCCTCCGCGGTGCCTGCTGCGCCCGACGAGAAGGGTGGCGCCGACCCGGCACCCGAGCCGTTGGCGCGGTGGGGACGGCCCGAGGATCCCCGGGACGGAGCGGTGGGGGAGCTCACTGCGGCGCTCTCGGTCGCCTTCGACGCCGAGGGCAACTCCTACGTGGTCGACGAGATCCACCCCGGACAGCCCAGTCAGGTCCGCGTGTACGACCCTACCGGTGCCTACCTGCGGTCTATCGGTCGGACCGATGGGGGTCCAGGGACGCTCGTCAACCCGCACGCCGTCGCCGTAGGGCCGGACGATCGCGTCTACGTGACCACCGAGAACCGAGTGCAGGTGCTGCAGACCGACGGCACGTTCGAGGCCTCGTGGGCGGCACAGGGCCCAGGAGCGGGGGATGTCGAGAACTTCACGGGGGTTGCCGTCACCCCGGGCGGTGACGTGGTGGTCTCCGATTTCCCCGGCAGGCAAGTACTGACCTTCTCCCCCGACGGCACCCAGATCGACTCGTGGCGCCTGGAGTCGGAGCCGTACAACCTCGCGCTCGGCCCCGACGCCTCGCTCTACGTTTTCGGCGTCCGGGGATGGGTCTGGCGCTACACGTTGGACGGGACGCTCCTGGCCAGTTGGGTGGCAGTAGGCACCGGCACGAACCAGGAGTTCCGTGCCGGTGGGGTGGCCGTCGATGGCGACGGCCGGGTGTACGTGACCGACCACGACCGCGACAGGGTCCTCGTCACGGACTCGAACGGCGCGCCCCTCGGGGCCTGGACCACCGATCCCGAGTTCGAGCGCCGCCGGCTGGACAACCCGGTCGGCTTGGCCATCGACCGCGACGGGAACGTGGTCGTCGCGCTCGCCGCGGGGGCCGGAGTCGCTTCCTACACGCCCTCGGGCGTGCTCGTCGATCGTTGGGGCACCTCCACGCCAGGGCCTGAGGAGTTCCGGGAGATCCGCGATGTCGAGATCGGCCGGTCCGGCGACGTCTACGTCCTCGATTCGCGGCTGGCCAGGGTCCAGCACTTCACGATCGACGGCCAGTTCGTCGGCGTCTGGGGGACAGCCGGACTCGATCCGGGCGAACTCCGTGCGCCTGGCGACCTCGCCATCGACGCCAACGGTCGGGTGTTCGTGGTCGACAGTGGAAACCGCAGGGTGCAGGTCTTCACCGCGAACGGCAGGCTGCGGTGGGCCTTCGGCCAGAACGGGAACTCGCCGGGTCAGTTCCTCCGCCCGCGATCACTGGCGCTGGGCAGGCACGGGCACGTCCTGGTCCTCGACCCGAGCCGGGAGAAGGTCCTCGAGTTCAGCGCGCACGGTGGGTTCATCCGGGAGTGGACCATCCGGGTGCCGGGATCGCGCACGGTCATCCAACCGCAGAACATCACCGTCGGCCGCAACTGGCAGATCTACGTACCGGACCTCGCGACACGTCGGGTGCTCCGGTTCAGCCCGACCGGTCGGCCACTGAGGCCCTTCACCGCGAACCAGCCCGGCGACCACGGCGAGCGTGGTACCCCAGGACCTGCGGCGACCGACGCGTCAGGGATCGTCTACCTGGTGGACCGAAACCGGATCGAGCGGTACTCGCCCACCGGCGGGTTCCTCGGGGCATCGACGGTGCTGGGCTCCTGCGTCGAGCTCTCGGCGATCGACGTGGATCAGGCGGGCCGCGTGGTGGTCGGGGACGATGCGGGACCTTCCGGACCACGGAAGGAGGTGTTGGTCTACGCACCGCTGGCGGGGTGACCTCCCTCTGAGGCTTCCGCTCGGGAGCGTTCGAGGGGGAGCGACGCCGAGGTGCCGTCGACCGTGAAACGTGTCTCGGGTGGCCTGCCATCTGTCGAGTGCGATCGACGGTCGGGCCCGCGTGAGCGGGGGGGTCTCCGGCTCGAAGCACCAGCGCGATCGCTCGCAGTTGTGGCATCGTCGGAAGCGTGCGACCGGTTCCATCGGGCAAGAGCGCTCCGCCACGCGTGGCTCCTGCCGCGTGGATGCGCCGGTGGGCCGTGCTCGCCATCGCCTTGTCCGCGTGCGCGACCTGGCTTGCGCCGGCGACGTCGGCGGACGACTGGCCACCGGGCACGACGGCCCCGGTGGAGTCCGAACGTGTCGACCCTTGGGTCCAGGTGACCACTGGTGGTGGCTACACCTGCGGACTGCGCGCGTCGCACCACCTGTTCTGCTGGGGGATCGACCAGAACGGCACCCTGGGTGACGGCGATCCGAGGACCTCCCGCTCCTCGCCGTCGGAGGTGGTCGGACCGGCCGCGTGGGCCGAGGTGAGCACGGGTCTCGTACACGCCTGCGGGATCACCACCGCTCGACGGCTCTTCTGCTGGGGGGCCAACACCAAGGGGCAGCTCGGTATCGGCACCACCAGCTCGTGGGAGCCGACACCCGTCGAAGTCGCGGGCCGCTGGACCAACTGGGCCTCCGTCTCCGCGGGCTACACCTCCACGTGCGGGGTGACGACGACCCACCGCCTCTACTGCTGGGGACACGATCGCTGGGGACAGCTCGGGAACGGGACCATCCGGATCCGGCGGGAGCGGCCGACGGAGGTCGCCGGCGGGTCCCGGGACTGGCGGGATGTCAGTGCCGGCTATCAGCACGCGTGCGCCCGAACGGTCACCCGGCGCCTGTACTGCTGGGGGAGCGACTTCGCCGGCCAGTTGGGCGACGGCGGCGAGCTTCCGGGGCCCATCGTGGCGACGCCGACGGAGGTGGCCGGCGGTGACACCGACTGGGGGCCGGTCCACGTCGGCTTCTACCACTCGTGTGCACGCAAGGTGGACGGGCGGCTCATGTGCTGGGGCGACGACGGGCACGACCAGCTGGGCGACACCGGGTCGGGCGATCAGGCGTCACCGGTCGACGTGCCGTTCCCGGGTGCGGACCCTGGCGGCTGGGCCTTCGTCGATGTCGGTGACGTGGGCACCTGCGCCGGCGGGGCCGACCACCGTGTCTGGTGCTGGGGCAAGTCCACCGGTGGCCCGTACCCCGCACCGGTCGAGGCGCCCGGCGCGCACGACGACTGGGCGACGGTGAGCAGCCACGGGTACCACACCTGCGGCCTGCGGTCCGGCCCGCGGCTCTTCTGCTGGGGCTCCGACGCCCACGGTCAAGTGGGCAACGGGCCACCTATGGCGGACGAGCCCGCACCGGTCAGGATCCCATGACGGAGCGAGGCGTCCCGCTCGGATGAGCGGCGCCCGCCCCAAGAGGCGTCGCCAGACCGTGTCCGCGTGCCCAGGAACGGGTCGGTAGGGTCTGGACTCGAGATGGGGGAGGGTGGGTGAGCTACCAACTGGGCGTCGACCTCGGTACCACCTACACGGCCGCGGCCGTGGCGAGAGACGGCCGGGTCGAGACGGTCTCGCTGGGCATGGCTGATTTCGCCGTTCCCTCGGTGATCTGGGTCCGTGCGGATGGTTCGGCGCTCGTCGGCGACGTTGCCGAGGACAAGGCGTTGAGCGAGCCCGACGGCATGGTCCGGCACTTCAAGCGGCGCATGGGTGACCCGGTGCCGATCAGCGTCCGCGACCGCGCCTTCCTGCCCCAGGACCTCACCGCGACGCTGCTCGAGTGGGTGGTCGACCGGGTGACCAGCGAGGAAGGCGAGGCTCCCGCGCACACCACGCTCTGCCACCCCGCGAACTGGGGCCCGTACAAACGGGACCTGTTGGCGCAGGCTGCGGTCGACGCCGGGCTCGGAGACGTGTCGCTGATCTCGGAGCCCGCCGCAGCGGCGATCTACTACGCCGTGTCGGAGAAGCTGGCCGACGGGGCGGTGCTCGCCGTCTACGACCTGGGCGGTGGCACCTTCGATGCCGCGGTGCTCCGCAAGCGGGGCCCGGGCTTCGACCTGCTGGGAGAGCCGTGCGGCATCGACCAACTGGGCGGCGTCGACTTCGACGAGCTCATCTGGGACTTCGTGGTGGAGCACAGCACGGCCGACCTGGAGGCGGCGGACCTCGACGACCCGTTGACCGTCGAGGCGCTCACCTCGCTCCGCGTCCGGTGCGAGCGGGCCAAGGTGGTGCTGTCCAGCGACACCGACGCGTCGATCACCGTGTGGCTGCCGGCGGCGCAGGCGAAGGTGCGCCTCACCCGGGCCGAGTTCGAGTCGCTCATCCGCCCGTTGCTCGCCGACACCGTGTTCGCGCTCCGGCGGGCCCTCACCAGCGCGGAGGTGGCACCGGAGGACGTGGCCAAGGTGCTGCTCGTGGGGGGCTCCTCACGCATCCCCCTCGTCGGTCAGGTCATCAGCGAGGAGCTGGGACGTCCGGTGGCGGTGGACGCCCACCCGAAGCGAGCCATCGCCCTGGGCACCGCGCTCCACGCCGGGATGCCGGACGACGAGTCCGCGGTGCTCCATGACGCGTCGCTGAGCAGTCCTCCGCCCCCGGTGCGATCGCCCGCGCCCGGTGAGTCCCATGACACCGACATCGTGGCCCCGTCGCAGACGCCACGTCCGCGCCCGCAGCGTGACGACGAGCCGGGGGGCGACGAGCCGCGGGGCGACGAGCGGCGGGGCGACGAGCGGCGGGGCGACGCACAGAGCACCGTCCGGAGCGAGGACATCGGCCTCATCCGGGGCCGGTACTGCGCCAACGGTCACTTCGACGATCCTCGCCGGCGTGAGTGCTCCGTGTGCGGCGCGCCGATGCTGGGCGACGAGGTGCTCGGCGCCCGTCCACCCGTGGCCGACCTCGTGCTCGTCTCGACGGGTGCCCGATTCCCGATCACGCGGAATTGCCTGATCGGGCGTGCCGCGGTCTCCAAGGGCCCAGACACCGACCCGGCGGTGTTGGCCGGCGAGGTCGACGTGATCATCATCGACGACAGCACCCGGACCATCGCGCGGCGCCACGCCGAGCTCCACGTGAGCGGGTGGGACGTGAGCATCGAGCACCGGGCCCAGACCAACGGGACCTTCGTGGCCAGCCGCTCGGGCGACTGGGTCCCCGTGGAGCCGGGTGAGCCCAAGCCGCTCGTCACCGGCACGCACCTGATGCTGGCCAGCGTCGCGTTCCTGCTCGACGCTCACCGGCCCGCCGCCAACTGATCCACCTCGCCGGCCGGGCTGCCGTCGCCGTCGCCGTCGCCGTCGCCGTCGCCCTTGCCGTCGCGGCGCTGCGCGCAGCAGCCGGCCGGTCGGCCGGGCGTCAGGGTTTCTACTAACACTTGCGTCACATCTGGCGTACCATCCACCCATGGCGACTGCTCCCGCGATGCGCGTCTTCGACGCCGACAACCACCTGTACGAGACCACCGACGCGCTGACGAAGTTCGTGCCCGCGCCGTACAGGGGCGCCATCGACTACGTCGACGTCCGGGGCCGCACCAAGATCGTGGTGCGGGGCCAGATCAGCGACTACATCCCGAACCCCACCTTCGAGGTGGTGGCCCGCCCTGGCGCGCAGGAGGACTACTACCGGAAGGGCAACCCGGAGGGGAAGAGCCGCCGCGAGATCTTCGGCGAGCCGATGCGGGCCATCCCGGCGTTCCGTGAGCCCGCTCCCCGTCTCGACCTGATGGACGAGCAGGGCATCGACCGGGCGCTGATGTTCCCCACGCTGGCCAGCCTGGTCGAGGAGCGCCTCCGCGACGACCCCGAGCTGATCCACGTGCTCATCCACGCGCTGAACGAGTGGATCCACGAGACCTGGACGTTCGACTACGAGTCACGGATCTTCACCACGCCGGTGATCACCCTGCCGATCGTCGACCGGGCCATCGAGGAGCTCGAGTGGGTGGTCGAGCGTGGCGCGAAGGCGGTGCTGATCCGCCCTGCGCCCGTGCCGGGCTTCCGCGGCCCCCGGTCGTTCGCGCTGCCCGAGTTCGACCCGTTCTGGGCCAAGGTGGTCGAGCACGACGTGCTGGTCACGATGCACGCGTCGGACAGCGGCTACTCGCGCTACGCCAACGAGTGGAGCGGCACCGGCCAGGAGATGCTGCCGTTCCAGCCCCAGGCGTTCCGCATGATGAACGCCTGGCGTCCCATCGAGGACGCGGTCACGTCGCTCGTCTGCCACGGGGCCCTGTCCCGCTTCCCCGCCCTGCGCATCGCCGTGATCGAGAACGGCAGCACCTGGCTGGGGCCGCTGCTCGACCGCTTCAAGGACATCTACAAGAAGATGCCGCAGGACTTCGCCGAGCCCCCGCTCGAGGTGATCCGGCGCAACATCTGGGTCAGCCCCTTCTGGGAGGAGGACCCGGCCGTGCCCGCCGCGCTCATCGGTGAGGACCACATCCTGTTCGGCTCGGACTACCCGCACCCCGAGGGCCTGGCCGACCCGGTCAGCTTCGCCGACGAGATCACCAGCCTCTCCGACGAGGCCATCGCCAAGTTCATGGGGGCCAACCTGGCCGGCATCATCTCCACCGAGGCCTGAGCGCGTGGTGACGCCGATGCGCGAGGCGGCCATCGTCTCGACCGCGCGCACCCCGGTCGCCACCGCCGACCGGGGCTCGCTGGTCGACGTCGACGCGCTGTCCCTCGGCACCCTGGCCGTGGTCGAAGCCGTGCGCCGGTCGGGGATCGACCCTGCGACGGTGGACGACGTCATCCTGGGTGAGTCCCTCTACGGCGGCGGCGCCATCGCCCGGTACGCGGCGGTCGCTGCCGGCCTCGTGAACGCGCCGGGCATCGCCCACAACCGCCACTGCGCCTCGGGTCTCGGCACCGTGCAGAGCGCGGCGGCGTCGATCATGGCCGGCATGGACCGGGTGGTGGTCGCCGGCGGGGTGCAGTCACCGTCCACACGACCGGTCTGCAGCCGCCGGGTCCCGGGCACCGACGAGGTCGACGAGGACTGGCTGGCGCCCAGCCACCCCGAGACGCCCGACGCCCCCATCCGGGACATGACCATCACGGTGGGCTGGAACGCCGCCCACAAGGCGGGCATCAGCCGCGAGGACATGGACGCTTGGGCCCTGCGCTCGCACCAGCGGGCCGTTGCCGGCATCGACGCGGGCAGCTTCGACGACGAGATCTTCCCGGTCGAGGTCACGCGTCGCGACGGCAGCCGCTTCACCTTCGCCGTCGACGAGCACCCTCGGCGCGACTCCACACTCGAGAAACTGGCCGCGCTGAAGCCGCTGCACCCCGAGATCGAGGGCTTCACCATCACCGCCGGCAACTCCGCCGGCGTCAACGACGGCGGCGCGGCCATGGTCCTCAGCGACCGCGCGTTCGCCGAGGCGCACGGCCTCGAACCCCTGGCCGTCGTGCGCTCGTGGGCGTCGGTCGGGGTGCCCCCGGCCGAGACCGGGCTCGCCCCCGCGGCGGCCATCCGCAAGGCCCTCGACCGTGCCGGGATGACCGTGGGCGACGTGTCGCTGTGGGAGATCAACGAAGCCTTCGCGTCGGTGAGCATCGCCGCCACCCGGGCCCTCGACCTCGACGAAGCCGTCGTCAACGTGCTCGGCAGCGGTTGCAGCCTCGGCCACCCGGTCGCGATGACCGGCTCGCGCATGGTGATGACCCTCACCCACGAACTGCGTCGCCGCGGCGGCGGCATCGCGGTCGCGGCCATGTGCGCCGGCGGCGGGATGGCGACCGCGGTCGTGCTCGACGTGCCCGCCGCGTGACGGGCGGACCGACCCGAGCCCACCCGACCTCGCTCGGATCGACGGAGTCGTCGAGCCCTGCCTGTCGTCGAACCCTGCCTGATCAGAGGCGGGGGAGGATCTCGCTGTCGTAGAAGGCGAGGAGGCCGGGCAGGTCGGGGCCCACCTGCTGGAGGAAGACGTGGGTGAATCCGGCGTCCTCGAAGGCCTTGATGGACTCGACGAAGCGCTCGGGGTCGTTGCCGCACACGATGCTCTCGGCCACCTGGTCCTCGGTGACCAGCTGGCTGGCCTGCTCGAAGTGCGCGGGCATCGGCAGCTCCTGGTTCAACTCGCCGGGCACGCCGGCCTGCGCCCACAACTCGTGGGCCAGCGCGCGGGCGGCGGCCTCGTCCTCGCCGTAGCAGACCTTCAGCGCACCCATGATCGGTCGATCGTCGCCGCCGCCGGCGGCGGCGAACGCCTTGACCAGGTCCTCGTCCGGACCGGTGCACGCGAAGCCGTCACCGATGCGCCCGGCGAGCTCGGCAGCCTTGGGCCCGAACCCCGACACCACCACCTCGACGGGCTCGTCGGGCAGGTCGTACAGGCGAGCGTTCTGGACCGTGTAGTGCCGGCCGCGGTGGCTCTGCACGCCCCCCTCCCACAGCGATCGCATCACCTCGACGGCCTCTTCGAGCATGTCGAGGCGGACGTCCGCCTCGGGCCAGCCGTCGCCCAGGATGTGCTCGTTCAGGTTCTCGCCGCTGCCCACACCGAGCCGGAACCGGCCGTCGGACAGGACCGCGACGGTGGCCGCTGCGTGGGCGATGATCGCCGGGTGGATGCGGATGGTGGGGCACGTGACCGCGGTCATCAGCCTCAGCGAGGTCGTCGAGGCCAGCCCGCCGAGCACCGACCACACGAACGCGCTGTGGCCCTGGCGGTCGCTCCACGGGTGGAAGTGGTCCGAGATCCACACCTCGGACATCCCGGCCGCCTCCACCAGTCTCGCCTGTTCCAGGAGGTCCTTCGGTCCGAACTCCTCGCTGGACAGGAAGTACCCGATCTCCATGTGCGCTCCTCCTCGATGGCTGCGCTCGACCCACCAGCCACTACCCAGCGGCACGAGAGCCAGACCGCCGCACCCAGGTGACGGCCAGCGCGCGCCGCGACACGTCCACGGCCGTCACCGCGCCGGCTCGCTCGGCGGAAGCGATTGCCACCACGCCGCTGCCGGTACAGAGGTCGAGGGCGGTGGCGTCGCGTCCGAGGTGCTCGCGTCGGGCGGCGTCGGCGAGTCGCCATGAGTCGGAGTGCGGGGTGAAGACCCCAGGGAGGTCTCGACCTGACAGGCCGGCAGTTCGGTCTTGATCCCGGGGTCGTTCGCCAACCGTGCCACCGCGTCGGCCTCGGGCGCCGGCAACCAGGTCACCGGATCCACGAGAAGGACCTCCTCCTCGAGGCCCACCGTGTGCGGGATCGTGGCGTCGAACGTGGCGCGTACGGACTCGACGGTCGGGATCGGCTCGCCGTCGCTCACGTGGGCGACCTACCCGGCGGCGATCACGCGGTGAACTCACGCCGGTCGCCGGTCGCCGGTCGCCGGTCGCCGGTCTAGCCGTCCTCATGGACGGTTAGAGAATCGTGCTCACCGCGACCGCGGAGGGGTCCCTGATGGCGAACACGGCGAACCGGCGCGTGGCGATGCGTGCGCCTCGTCGATGCTGCCTGCCGGCGCAGCTCCGGCACGTGCGGCGTGGCTGACGCGCCCGCCCCGTCGGTCGGTGGGTGGTTGGAAGGGGACGGTGGGCGCTTCGTGGTGTGGGCACCGGACGCGCGCGCCGTGCACGTCGTCGTGGACGGTGCCGACCACCCGATGGAGCCCGTGCCCGACCCGGGCTCGGACGGCGCCGGTGTCGGTGCCTGGCGTGTGTGGATCCCGGGGGTGGCCGCCGGTACCCGATACCGGTATCGGATCGACGGAGGCGACCCGCTCGCCGACCCGGCATCGACCGCCCAGCCGGCGGGGGTGCATGGCCCCTCCGCGCTGGTCGATCCCTCGTTCCCGTGGACCGACGCAGGCTTCGTGGCGCCGGCGCTGTCCGACTCGGTGTTCTACGAGTTGCACGTCGGGACGTTCACCCCGGACGGCACGTTCGATGCGGTCATCCCACACCTCGAGCGACTCGCCGGTCTCGGGATCACCACGATCGAGTTGATGCCGATCGCTCAGTTCCCCGGTGACCGGAACTGGGGGTACGACGGCGTCTTCCCGTTCGCGGCGCACGACACCTACGGGGGGCTCGACGGGTTGCGCCGTCTGACCGATGCCGCGCACGGCCACGGCCTTGCGGTGTGCCTCGATGTCGTGCACAACCACCTCGGCCCCGAGGGGAGCGTCCTCGGCCGGTACGGGCCCTACTTCACGGACCGCTACCGCACTCCGTGGGGCGATGCCCTCAACTTCGACGGCGCCCACAGCCATCAGGTACGTCGCTTCTTCATCGAGAGCGCGTGGTTCTGGCTCGGCCACGCTCACATCGACGCGTTCCGGCTGGACGCCGTGCACGCCATCGTCGACGGCTCCGCCTACCCCTACGTCGAGGAGCTCACGCGCACGTTGCACTCGCGCGCGAGGGCGCTCGGGCGGTCGGTGCTGGTCGTCGCCGAGTCGGCCTCCGACGACCCCCGGATCGTGCGGTCGGCCGACGCAGGTGGCTGGGGTCTCGACGCGCAGTGGAACGACGATTTCCACCACGCCCTGCACGTGGCGCTCACCGGTGAGCGCGACGGCTACTACCGCGACTACGACGGTGTCGCCGACCTGGCCGAGGCGATCACGCGCGGCTTCACCCACCGGGACCGCTACGCGCCCTCCCGCGGTGCCCGAGTAGGTCATCCCACGCTCGCCGTTCCGGCCACGGCGATGGTCGTGTGCTCGGCCAACCACGACCAGGTGGGCAACCGGCTCGCCGGCGATCGCCTGGCCGCCCAGGTGGACGCGGAGCGAGCCAAGGTGGCGGCAGCCGTGGTGGTGCTGTCGCGGTCCTGCCCGATGCTGTTCATGGGTGACGAGCACGGTGAGACGGCGCCCTTCCCGTACTTCGTGTCGCACGGCGACCGCGACCTGGTGGAGGCGGTGCGACGGGGGCGGCGTCAGGAGTTCGCCGTCTTCGCCGGCGACGCCACGCCGCCGGACCCGCAGGCCGTGGAGACGTTCCGCTCGGCGACCATCGACCACGGGCGGGCGCACACCGGTGGCCATGAGGTGCGCTGGCGCTACCACCGGGAGCTGCTGCGGCTCCGACGGTCCCTGTCGCCTCAGTGTCTCGCAGACGCCGACGCCGACGCCGACGCCGACGCCGACACCGACGCTGAACTCGCCGTCGGGGCACGTGCCGGGACCGGCGCTCTGGTCGTCACCTGGACGGGCCGACCCGGCCTGCCCGATCTGGCGCTGCTCGTGTCGTTCCTCGACCGAGCGGCCACGCTCCACCCGCCTCCCGGTGACTGGGAGGTCGTGCTCGACAGCGCCGATCCGGCGTGGGACGGGCCGGGGGGCGCGGAGCCTGCGGCGGACGGGGGCTGGACGCTCGCGGGAGCGTCGGCCGTCCTGCTCTGCGGCTCTGGTGGTGGTTGAGGCCGGCTCAGCGCCCCGCTCGGCGCGTCAACAGCGCGACCGGGTACGGCGCGCACAGGTCGCCCACCGCCACGCGCCCGGTCCAGGTGCGCGCCTCGTCCAGAGCGTCGGCCCACACCCCGTCGGGGAGGGTGCAGGTGGTGTCGCCCCACCCGCCGGCCCGTTCCAGGGTCACCGGCCATCGCGGGACGAGCACCACCACCTCGTCGCCCCGCACGAACGAGATGGCGTGGTCCGCCGCGCGCCCGCCGACGGCGAGTGGCAGGTGGTCACCGCGGAACGCATCGTGGTGCGCGGCGCGGACAGCGAGCGCGCGGTGGAGCAGCCAGAGCTTGGCCAGGCCCTCGCGAGGCTCGGGCCAGACGTCGGCGGCCTCGGCGTGGGCGGCGACGGCCAGCAGGGCGCGTCGGCGGTCCCAGTCCACACCGCGACGGTCGTCTGGGTCGGTCAGGTCGAATCGCCACAGCTCGTTGCCCTGGTAGATGTCAGGCACACCGGGATGGGTGAGCTTGAGCAGCAGTTGCGCCAGTGAGTCGACACGGGCGTGGTGGTCGAGGACCTGTGCGAACGCCTCGATGCCCATGACCAGCCGGTCGTCGGCGTACACCGCGTCGACGAGATGGTCGACCGCGGCCTCGTAGGCGTCGTCGGGGGCCGTCCACGAGGTGTGCAGCTTCGCCTCTCGCACCGACTTGCGGAGATGGCCCCGGACCCGCTGGGCGTCGATGGGCCACGCGCCCACCAGCGTCTGCCAGAGCACCAGCACAGTGCGACCGTCGACCGACCCGGCGTCGCAGGTGGCCTCGGCCACGGCGGCGGACCACGACCGCACGGCCCCGGCCCAGTCGTCTGGCATCTCCGCCAGCAGCCGGAGACGCGAGCGGACGTCCTCGCTGCGCTTGCTGTCGTGGGTGGACGTGGTGACGAGCGCGCTCGGGCGGCGGGTGGCCTCCCGAGCCGCGTCGTGGAACGCGTCGAGCGGGCAGCCGGACGGCACGGGCTCGGCCCCCACGTCGCCGGGGAGCGCCACCCACCGGTAGAGCGCTGTGTCCTCGACACCCTTGGCGGTGACGGGCCCGGTCAGCTGCGCCAGCCTCGTCCGGGCCTCGAGGCCGGCGGCGCCCCCCTGGCCGGTGCGGAGGACGGCCGCCAGTCGATCGATCAGGTGGCTGTGGGGAGCCAGCTCCACGCGGGCCCGCTCGGTGGCGGCCGCGAGGCGCTCTGACGTGCTTGGCGGCATCGGTCCCGAAGGCGGTGCGTACATGCGGTACACGTCGAACGAGACGACGAGGGTGGCGACAGCCGCCAGCAGCGACTCGTTGTCGGGCTCCCCCAGCGCCGCCGCGAAGAGGGTGGTGAGCCTGCACAGCTCGGGCCGGAAGAGGCGGTGCAGTACCTCGCGCTTGTCGTCGGCGACGGCCGCGGCCCACGACCGCTCGTCCGCCGTCATGGCGCGGTAGAGCTCGATCAGCGCCTGTTCCCCATCGGCGCGGGCAAGTACCGACCCGATGGAGGCCCCGTGCTCATAGCCCGTCGTGCCGTCCACCCGCCAACCGGGGTCGAGCTGCTCGTCGCCCAGGACGATCTTCTCCACCACCACCCAGACGCGGTCGGTCCTGTCGGCGAGACGGTCGAGGTACCCCTTCGGGTCGGCGAGCCCGTCGATGTGATCGACCCGCAGGCCCTGCACCACCCCGTCGGCGACGAGGTCGAGCACGAGCGAGTGGGTCTGCTCGAAGACGGCCTCGTCCTCCACCCGGACCCCGATCAGTGGGAGGTTGTCGAAGAACCGGCGGTAGGACAGCTCGTGCTCGGCCACGCGCCAGTCCGCCAGGCGATAGTGCTGCGCGTTCAGGAGCGCCGGCAGGTCGAGGTCGGCGTCGTCCGCGATGTCGGTCGTGGTGCCGCGAACGCTCGTCCCCGCACCGGCATCCTCGGGGTGGCGCAGCGGGAACCGGTGCTCGTGGACGGCCAGCTCGGCACCCGCCGGGCCGGCGACCACCGCCAGCTCGCCGGCGGCGACGGCCTCGGCGACGGGTCGGCCCAGTACCGGCAGCAACACGGTGCCCACCGGTCGTTCGCGGCCCCCGCTCCAGTCGATGTCGAAGGTGCGGGCGGCCTCGCTCTCCTGGCCGTCACGCAGGGTCGCCCACCACCACGGGTTGGTGGCATGGGTGGCCAGGTGGTTCGGCACGATGTCGAGCAGCAGGCCCATGTCGTGCTCGTCCAGCACGGCCCGGAGGCGATCGAGGGCGGGGTGCCCACCCAGCACCTCGCGGACCCGCGTGGGATCCGTGCCGTCGTAGCCGTGGGTGCTCCCCGGCACCGCCTCGAAGATCGGGGAGAGGTAGAGGTGACTGATACCGAGCTCGGCGAGGTAGGGCACGACGGCCGCGGCCGTGTCGAGGTCGTGCTCGGGGGTGAGCTGGAACCGGTAGGTCGCGACGGGTATCGGCGCCGTGTGACCGCCGACACGGGCGTCGGACTCCACCGTTCGGTCCTTCCCCCGCCCGATGGGCGCCAGACCAGGCGATCGGCCCCGGCCGGCTCGCTCGCCCGGAGCGACTGCTGACCGAGGGCGTCCGGAACCCCCGCCGGGGCGGTGGCAAGCGCCGCCGAGCTGGGTAGAGGGTCGTCCGTGGACCGACGACACGCCCAGGACGACCGCCGATCGCTGTGGGTGCAGGGACGAGCCGATGACCGGACACCGTTGGAGGACGACGTCGACACGGAGGTGGTGATCATCGGGGCCGGGATCACCGGCCTGACGGCCGCGTACGAGCTCAGTCGGGGCGGCCGCCAGGTGCTGCTCCTCGAGAGTCGCCAGGTGGGCTCGGGGGCGTCGGGCCACACGACGGGCAAGGTGACCTCGCTGCAGGGCACGACGTACCGCACCCTGACCCGTCGGCACGGGCCCGACGTCGCCGCCGCCTACGCCGCCGGGAGCGAGGCCGCTCGCGAGTGGATGTTGGCCCGGATCGGCGAGATGGACGTGGTGTGCGGCGTCGAGGAACGGCCGGCGGCGACCTACACCCGGACGGCGCGGCTGCGGGCCACGATCATCGAGGAGCACGCCGCGGCCGCCGCGGCCGGCCTGCCCGTGCGGCTGGAGTCGGCCCTCGACCTGCCGTTCGACGTCGACGCGGCCGTCGTGCTCGAGGCCGGGCAGTTCCAGTTCGACCCGGTGCCCTACCTCGAGGCACTGGCCGACGCGGTCGTGGAGGCCGGCGGTGCCGTGCACGAGCACTCGCGCGCCGTCGGTCTCCAGGTCGAGAAGGGCCGGCCGGTGGCGGTGACCGACCGAGCACGCGTGCGTGCCCGCCAGGTGCTGGTCTGCACGGCCACCCCGTTCCTCGACCGGGCTCTGTTCTTCGCCAAGCTCGAGCCACTCAGGTCGTACGTCGTCGCGGTCGAGGTCGACCGTCCACTGCCACGGTCGATGTCGATCAGCATCGACGAACCGGTGCGTTCTCTGCGGACCGCCCCTGATCCTCACGGCACCGAGTTGTTGCTGGTGGGGGGTGCGGGCCACCCGGTCGGTCGCGGCGGCGACACCCGGAGGTGCGAGGCCGAGTTGCTGCGCTGGGTCGACGAGAACGTCGGCGCCGCCACCTTCCGAGGGGGCTGGTCGGCGCAGGACTACGCCACCCTCGACGGGTTGCCGTACGTCGGCACCGCCTTCGGTCTCCCCGAGAGCGTGGCGGTCGCGACCGGCTACGCCAAGTGGGGCATGACCACGGGGACGATGGCAGGCCGCGTGCTCGCCGACCGCGTGCTCGACCGGGAGCCGGCTCGGTGGGCGCCCATGTTGGACGCGGGGCGGGTCGACCTGACCCGATCGGTGCGCCGCTTCGTCGCCCTGAACGCCGAGGTTGCCGCCCGCATGGTCGCCGGGCACGCGACCTCCCTGCTCGGCAGATCGCCGGCCGGACGGCGGGAGGGCACCGTGGTGCGCGGGACGGCGAACGCGAAGGTGGACGGCCGAGCGTGCGCGGTATCCGGCATCTGCCCGCACCTCGGAGGGGTCGTGGCGTGGAACCCCCTCGAACGGTCGTGGGACTGCCCGCTGCACGGCTCGCGGTTCGGCGCCGACGGCCGTCTCCTCCAGGGGCCCGCGGTGAACGACCTCGAACACCGGTAGTCGCTGAGGTCACCCTCGGGGCGGCAGCCCGCGGCGGGCTCGATGTGGCGGCGCCCCGATCGCCGGTCCGTCCGGCGCACCTGGTTGGTGGCCCGGCGGAACGGCCGGCTGCGGTCAGCCGGTGGAGCTGAGATCGAGGAGTGATGCCGCGTCCCGGGGGTGGGCCGGCTCCCGGGAGATGCGGCGCAGCGCGACGTCGACGGCGAGCGCCTCGAGGACCGTGCAGTCGTCGGCGAAGATGAGGAAGCGGTCGAAGGCGCGTATGAACCATCGGTCGTGGGTCACGCACACCGCGGTGCCGGTGAAGGTGTCGAGCGCGGCCTCGAGCGCTTCCGCGGACGCCAGGTCGAGGTTGTCGGTGGGCTCGTCGAGGAGCAGGAAGTTCACCTCGCGCAGCTCGAGGTGAAGGATCTGCAGCCGGGCCCGCTGTCCGCCGGACAGCGTCTCGACCGGTCGGTCGGCGCCGTCGGCCAGCCCGTACCGGGCCAAGGCCTTCATCGACGACTGGAGGTCGAGGTCGAGCGCCCGCACCACCTCGAGCGGCGTGCGCCCGCGGAAGGCGTCGATGTCGTCGGTCTGGTGGAAAAGGCCCGGCGTGGTGCGGGCGCCGTAGCGCCACTCGCCGTCGTGCTCGACGCCGTCGCCCGCCAGCAGCCGGAGGAAGTGCGACTTCCCGGTGCCGTTGCCGCCAAGCACTGCGATCCGGTCACCCATCCGCACGTCGAGGTCGAACGGCTCGGTGAGCCCGCTGATCTCCAGGCCCGCCACGGTCAGCGCCACCTTGCCGCCCCCGGCGCCGCGCAATTGCATGCGCACGCCCCGCTCCGGTGGTGGCGGGGGCGGCGGCCCCACCTCGACCCACCGGCGCCACCGGTGCTCGGCGACGTCGGCCTTGCGGGCGTTGCCGTCGTTGAGCGACGCCCACTGCTTCATCTGCTTGAAGGTGGCGAACAGCCGGCGCTCCTCCTCCTTCCACCGCCGGACCGCGTCGCCGAGCGCGACGTTGCGTTGCCGGCGGGCCTCGTCGTAGGTCGCCCACGGACCGGGGTGGACCCAGCACCCACGGGCCTCGAGGGTGACGATGGCGGTGGCCGCGGCGTCGAGCAGCGCACGGTCGTGGGTGATGAAGAGGATGGTCTTCGTCGATGCCGCGATCTGCTGCTCGAGCCAGCGCTTGGCCGGGATGTCGAGGAAGTTGTCGGGCTCGTCGAGCAGCAGGATCTCGTGATCCGAGGTCAGGAGCATCTCCAGGACGAGGCGCTTGCGCTCGCCGCCGGAGAGCTGCGAGATCGGCCGGGTGCCCACCTGCGACAGGGGCTGGCCGAGCACCGAGGTGCAGCAGCCGTCCCATCGGGTCTCCTGCTGGTAGCCGTCCACCTCACCCCAGCGGACGACGGCGTTGGCGAGGGCGACACCCGTCCGTTCGGTCGGGGCGATCTCGTTGGCGTGCTCGGCCCGGGCCAACGCCTCGCCTGCGGCTCGGACCGTCGGCGACGAGAACGACGTGAGCAGCTCCCGCACGGTCGTCGCCGCGTCGCCGTCGACGCCGATCGCCTGGGGCATGTACGCCACGGACCCGTCGACGGTGGCGGTGCCGGCGCGCAGCGGCAACTCGCCCGTCACGCATCGCAGCAGCGTGGTCTTCCCGACCCCGTTCGGGCCGACGAGGCCGACGTGTCGGCCACTGGCGACGCGGAACGTGACGTCGTCGAACAGCTCGGAGCCGCCGGGGTGGGCGAACGTCGCCCGCGACAGCGTGATGACCGCCATGGACGTGCAGGATGGCAGCTGCGGCGGGACCGAGCGGAGTGTTTCCCGGCCTCCGCCCCAGGGAGGGACCGCGGGGTGGCCCGTGGGCGGGGCCTCGGGTGTGGATCGGACACACGTCACATCTCGGAGCCGTTCGTCGTGGGTAGAGGGCTGGGGACCGACAATCCCGAACGAAGGAGCACACCAATGGGTGACACTGGACCTGAGGCCGCGGCGAAGGGCGTCGTCGAGGACGTGAAGGGCAAGGTGAAGGAAGCGGTCGGTGCCGTCGTGGGCAACGACTCCCTCGAGCGCGAGGGCGAGGCCCAGCAGGACAAGGCCGACGCGAAGCGCGACGTCGCCCGTCACGAGGCCGACGCCGAGGCCGCTCGCGCCGAGGCGGAGGTCCACGAGGCCGAGCAGCGCGCCAACCAGTAGGACCAGTAGGACCAGCAGAACCAGCAGGACCGAAACGTTCGTGGTCGAGCCGCTCCCTCCCCTGGGGATGGAGCGGCTCGCTCGCGTCACGGCTCGGCGGCGGGGTGGGCTGGTGCGGGCGTGTGGGGTGGTGCGGGCGCGTCCGCGACGGCCGTCCCGAGGCGGCCCGCCCGTCAGGAGGCGAGGGTGACGACGGTGAGGGGCACGCCCCACGGGGGGCGCAGCGAGCTGTCGCCGCGTCGCCACGCGGCGAGCACCGTGTCGGTGAAGCGTCCTTCGACCGCCATCAGGGCGCGGGCCCCGAACAGCACGTCGGACGCGAGCGCGGGCTCGTCGTCCACCAGGCCCTGGGCCAGATCCCGGGCCGCCACCACCTGATGGTGCGCGTCGGCCTCCACGTGGATGTCGTAGAACGGAGCGGCACGGTCCAGGCCGAGTCGTCGCATCCCTGCCGCGTACCGGCCCATGGGCCCGACCGATGTCATCTCGAACATGGCGAGGTGCCCGATCAACGCCCCCCGCAAGCGGCGCTGTCGGCCGAGGAGGCTGATCAGGTTGACGGTCGCCAAGGTCGTTCCCGGCACCGCGTCGAGGTACGCGCCGTAGGTGGGATCGAGGCCGAGGGCCGCCATGGTGTCGGCGAACAGCTCGGCGTGCGCAGCGCCGGGCCGACCCTCGCCGTACTCGTCCATCTGGATCTCGATCAACGCCGACTTGGCCCGGCCACTGAGGCGGGGGATCGCCCAGCTGTGGGGATCGGCCTCCTTGCGCTGGTACAGCGAGCGGTGGACACCGAGCTCCTGCGCCTGGCGCAGCGTGGCCCGTTCGGCCACGTAGCCCGACAGCGACGGGCCGCCGTCGCTGCGGGCCAGGCGCTGCAGCGCCTGTTGCACCACGGACGGTCGGGTCACGCAGGGCCCGACCTCTTGGCGGAGCGCCCGTTCGAACCGGTCTTCGAGCAGCCCCGTCATCCGAGCGACCTCCGGATGGCGCTCCCAGCGCTCGTCGACACCGGCGAAGCCGCGGTAGTGGAGCTCGTAGCAGGCGTAAAGCGCCAGGTGGAAGTCGTCGCCCGTCAGTGGGTCGTCCAGCGTATCGGGACACCGAACGACGCAGTCGTGGGACCTCCACGCCGTGAACAGGGCTGAGGTGAGGGGCCCGCGTGGGCAGGGAAGGGGAGGAGGTGCATCCGCTCGCATGGACTGCTCCTACCCCGATGAGCGGCGAGCAGTGCCCGATGGGCGCGCGGTTCGCCATCACGTCGCCACCCCGACGAGGTGGGTTCTGTGGGTGGGGCGACGGGGCAAGAGACCAGCGATGCGCATGACGTTCATGGGAACGACCGTGGGCGAGCCGTTCGAGCTGATCTGGGAGGACGGGTCGCTGCGAGGCCCACCGAGGTTGATCGCTCGGCTCACCGGCGGCGACGCGTGCGCTTCGGACGATCCGGTCGCCTTCATCCACCACGTCGAGCGCGTGTTGGGCTTCCGGCCCCACCTCGTCGTGTGGCCCGAGCCCGACCGGGGGACCGACACCGACCCTGGGACCGACACCGACCGGGGCAACGACAGGGAGAGGACGGACACCGAGCCTGCCCGCTGAGCAGACCCCGTTCCCGGTTGGGGTCACGAGACGGTGCCGGGCGGCTCCGGTCCCGCCGCCGATCGCGTGGCACCATTTCGCGGACGGCCACCCTCGACCAGGCAGGTGCGATGCCAGCCACGTCGCCTTCGAACACCGAGCTCCTCAGCGCCGGCCTCACCGCGCTGCTCGACGGGTCATGGGTCGATGCGCACGCCGCGTTCGCACAGGCGCTGGCCGACGAGGAGTCGGCCGAGGCGCTGGAGGGCTTCGCCGCCGCGAGCTGGTGGCTCGACGACATCGATGCCGCGATCGAGGCGCGCGAGCGGGCGTACGCGCTGCGCCGGGCTGCCGACCAGACCGCCGAGGCGGCCATGGTCGCGGCGCTCCTGGCGTGGGATCACGGCGCCATGCGGGGCGCGAACGCCGTGGCCAACGGCTGGCTGCAACGAGCTCGCCGCCTGGTGAGCGAACTGCCGCCCTCCGGCGAACACGCCTGGCTGCCACTGATCGAGGCGTCGTTCCACCTCGACACCGACGCGGAGGCGGTGCTGCGCCTCAGCACCGAGGCGGCGGAGCTCGCTCGGGCCCACGGCGGTCACGACGCCGAGATGACGGCGTGGACCCTCCAGGGGCTCGCGCTCGTCACCCTTGGGCGGGTCGAGGAGGGGACCCGCCTGCTCGACGAGGGCACGGCCGCGGTGACGGGTGGCGAGTTGCACGACCCCATCGCCATCGGGTCGTGCTGCTGCAACATGATCATCGCCTGCGAGCGGGTCCGTGACTTCGACCGGGCCGGCCAGTGGTGCGAGCGGTTGGCCGCGTTCTGCGAGCGCAGCGGTCAGCGCCCGCTGCTGGCGCTGTGCCGGGCCCACCTCGGGACGGTGCTCACCATGCGGGGCGAGTGGGGCGCGGCGGAGGACGAGCTGGCCTGGGCGACGGGCGAGCTGGCCACGCTGCGACCCCCGTTGGCCGGCTACGCCCGGGCCCGGTTCGCCGACCTGCGGCGACGGCAGGGACGCACCCAGGACGCCCGGGCGCTGCTGGCGGAGGCAGACGGTCACGTGCTCGTCGGGCTGGTGCGCTCTGCGCTGGCGCTCGATGAGGACGACCCGTCCTCGGCGCTCGGCCACCTGGAGAAGTACCTGCGGGCGTTCGGCGACGATCGCCCCGTCGAGAGCGCACCCGCGTTCGAGCTCCTCGTGCCGGCCCGGCTGCGCCTGGGCGAGCTCGACGGGGCGCGGGATGCGCACGAGCGCCTGGCGGCGGTGGCGGACACGGTCGGCACCGACTCGCTGAAGGCCGCGGAGCGCGCCGCCGCCGGCGCCATCGCGGTCGCCGAGCGCGTCCCCGTCCGAGCCCGGTCCGCGCTGGAGGACGCCATCGACCTGTTCGAGCGGTGCCGGTCACCGTTCGAGGCGGCCCAGGCGAGGACCGAGCTGGCCCGGGTGCTCGCGGCCGACGACCGTGTCGACCTCGCGCTCGAGCTCGCCCGGGCCTCGTGCACGGTGTTCGAGGATCTCGGCGCGACGCGTGCCGCGCGACTGGCCGATGCGTTGGTGGCCGAGCTGGGCGGGCCCCCGGTCAGCGCCCGGCGGGCCGGGCTCACCCAGCGCGAGGTCGAGGTGCTCACCCTGGTGGCCCAGGGGCTGTCCAACCGAGAGGCCGCCGACCGCCTCTTCGTGAGCGAGCACACGGTCCATCGTCACCTCTCGAACGTCTACACGCGGTTGGGTGTGTCGTCGCGGGCCGCGGCGGTCGCGGTCGCCGCCGAACGCGGCCTGCTGGCCTGACGGTGGGGGCCGTTCCCGGGTCATCGCCTGGCCGCGGCGTGGCCCGTTAGGGTCCGAGCCGTGGCGCGCGAGGTGGTGACGGGGTACTGCTGGCCGCAGTCGGTCGAATCGGGCCAGCAGGTGGGGCTGCACCTGTCGTCGTCGGGCGGGCGGCCGGTGCGGGTGGAGGTGGCGCGGGTGGGCGGGCGCCGGGAGGTCGTGTTCGAAGACGGTGCGGTGGCGGCCGACGAGCACGAGACACCGGAGCGCGCGTCGTCGGAGGGCTGCGGCTGGCCGGCCGCGCTCACGCTCGACGTCGACCCGACCTGGCGGTCCGGCTACTACGAGGTCGTCCTCGAGATCGACGTGGGCGACAAGGTGCGGCGCGACCGGGCGTTCTTCGTGGTGCGCCCGACCTCGGGCCAGCGCATCGTCGTCGCCCTGGCCACCAACACCTGGCACGCCTACAACGACTTCGGGGGGCCGAACCTGTACACCGGCGGCACCCAGGTCGCCCTGCAACGGCCGATGGCCGCCGGCTACCTGTTCAAGCCCCCGGGCAAGGGCCGCCGGGTGACGGGCACGGGCGACCCCGACCCGCAGAACGCCGCGCACGTGGGCTACCTCACCCTCAACCACCTCTCGGGCTTCGCCGGATCGGCAGGATGGCCCGACTGGGAGCAGCCGTTCATCGAGTGGGCCGAGCGCGAGGGGTTCGACATCGGGGTGTGCACGAACGCCGACCTCGAGCAGCACCCCGAGGTGCTGGACGGGGCCCACCTCTACCTGTCCGTCGGCCATGACGAGTACTGGTCGGCCGCCATGCGCGACACGGTCGAGGCGTTCATCGCCCGAGGCGGCAACGCGGCGTTCTTCTCGGGCAACACGTCGTTGTGGCAGGTGCGCCTCGAGGGCGACGACCACGACGTGATGGTGGGGTACAAGGGGTTCTTCAAGAACGACCCGCTCATGGGCACCGACCGCGAGCCGGAGGTGACGACGTTCTGGTCGGACGTGATCGTCGACCGGCCGGAGAACCACATGACGGGGGTGTC
The DNA here is from genome assembly GCA_964635055.1 of uncultured Microthrixaceae bacterium. GTDB lineage: Bacteria > Actinomycetota > Acidimicrobiia > Acidimicrobiales > DATDAH01 > JAEUJM01. The sequence continues at coordinate 38,965 of CAZWMT010000057.1, forward strand.
GTTCACCCGGGGCGGCTATCACCGGATCGGTCGCAACGTCAGCGCCGGCCTCGGCGGCTACACGGTGCATCGCCCCGGTCACTGGCTCTTCGACGGCACCGGGCTCGGGTACGGCGACGTGCTCGGCGCCGCTGCGACCGTCGTGGGCTACGAGTGCGACGGGTGCGTGTTCACCTACCGGGACGGGCTGCCCTACCCCACCGGCGAGGACGGCACGCCCGCGAGCTTCGAGATCCTCGGCACCTGCCCGACGCAGCACTTCACCCGGGAGACCGCGCC
>CAZWMT010000058.1:0-37409 GCA_964635055.1 uncultured Microthrixaceae bacterium
CGCCGCCGGCGTGTCGGTGCCGCCGCTGGTGGCGTCGCTGCTCGAGTCGTCGTCGCCACTACCGCAGGCGGCGGCGACGAGGGCGATCGCGAACACCAGCGCGAGCAGCCGTCGGAAGTTGGTCATGTGTGGGTCCCCCCAGTTGGGTGTCGTTGCGTCAGCCTTCGACGGTGATGGAGCCGGTCATGCCCGCCGTGGCGGTGCCGTGGATCGAGCAGAAGTAGTCGTAGGTGCCGGGCTCGGTGAAGCGGACCGGGGTCGGGGGAGCGCCGGGCTTGAAGTCGTCGACCTCGATGGTCCAGTCCTGGTCCTGGTCGACCGGGACCACGTTGTGGTCGTTGCGGCCCCGGTTGGTGAACACGATCTCCGCTCCGGCGGGGATGGTGATCTCCTCCGGGGCGAAGGAGTTGTCCAGCGCATCGACGTTCTCGCGCACGCCCTCCACCAACTCGACGTCGCCTCCGTCGCTGCCACACGCGGTCAGCGCGAGGGCGCCGACCAGCAGCGCGGCGACGGTGGCCGCCAGGCGACGACGGACGGTGCGAGATGAGGCGGGCATGGCGAAGATCATCCTCCGGTCGGCTGGGGGGCAGAATGTAGCCGCCCGGTTACCGCCAGTCTCTCACCGGGGCTCATCGCCCGGCCACCGCGGGGTCGAGCATGGGCGGGCGGTTCGGCCACTTGTGGAAGGTGCGCCGGTGCGCGGCCATCGCGGACTGGATGAGCTCGATGTAGACCAGCTTGCGGATCAGGTAGCTATGGGTCTCCTTGGGGTCGAGGTACAGGTTGAACATCTTCCCGTACCCGTACTGCTGCATGACCCCGCTGAAGCCACCCGAGTTCACCACGTCGGTGTCGTCGTCGGAGATCGACGCGATCATGTACTTGTACTCGCCCACCCGCAGGGCCGAGAAGGTGGCCGTCAGCCAGTAGAAGTGGAACTTGCGGTTCGAGAAGGCCTCGTCGCCGAGCAGGAACGACGTCTGGTCGATCGAGTCGACGTAGCGGTCATCGGGCACGGCGTCGTCCGCCCCGGCGAGGTGGAGCAGCGTGGCGAAGAGGTCGAGTTGGTCGAACAGCCCGTCGGAGGCGCGGGGCTCGATCATCCCGGGCCACGAGAAGATGCCAGGCACCCGCACACCGCCCTCCCAGGTCGACCCCTTGGCGCAGCGGAACGGGGTGTAGGCCGCGTCGGGCCACGTCTCCATCTCGGGGCCGTTGTCCGACGAGATGAACACCAGCGTGTTGTCGGCCTGGCCGGTCTCCTCCAGCGTGGCGACCAGGCGGCCGACGATGTCGTCGAGCTCGACGATGGTGTCCTTGTAGGGGTGGCGGGCGGGGGACGACCCCTGGAACCGCTCCAGCGGGTAGTTGTCGAAGTGGGCGCCGCGGGTGCAGTGGTACAGGAACCACGGTCGCTCGTCGCCGGCCATCCGCCGGATGAAGTCCTGCGAGTAGGCGGCCCAGCGGTCGTCGAGCGTCGACAGCACGGGGATGGTGACCTCCTCCACGTTCTCGGGCTCGCCGCCGCGGGTGGCGTGCACCCAGCACTTGTTGAACCGCTCGTTGCGGATCCATTCGGTGCGCTCGTCGCTGTACGCGACCTCGGGGAAGAAGTAGGGGTCGCGCCACTCGGTGTACATGTCCGAGACGCTGAGGAACCCGTAGAAGTCGTCGAAGCCCACGTTCTGGGGCTGGCTGGCCAGGTTCTCGCCCATGTGCCACTTGCCCACGGCCTGGGTGACGTAACCGGCCTGGCTGAGCTTGTCGGGCAGGGTGATCTCGCCCTCGAGGCCACCGGGCATGCCGTACATCGGCGGGATCAACAGGCCGTGACGCATCGGCAGGCGACCGGTCATGATCGACGCGCGTGAGGGCGTGCACGACGGCTCGGAGTAGCACGAGGTGAGCATGAGCCCGTTGCGGGCGAGGCGGTCGATGTTCGGCGTGGGCGCGCCGGCCATGACGCCGCCGCCGTAACACCCGAAATCCCCCCAGCCCACGTCGTCCATGTAGACGAACAGCACGTTCGGCCGCTTGCCGGTGCGGGCCTCGAGCGCGGCCAACTTGTCGGCCACCTGGCGCTCCTGGGCGGGGTGCACGAAGCGCGGCTCGCGGTTGTCGGCCACGCGGGTGGTCTCGGCGGTGATCGGGTCGTGGGCCATGGTCTCCCTGCGCAGCTGGCGGTGGGAATGGTCTAGCCCACCTCGGGGGCCACGTGCGGGGGTGTCAGCCCGGGGCGGGGCCGATGGCACGGGCCACCCGCTCCCCGCTGCGAACGGCGCTCTCCATGTAGCCGGCCAGTGCCTCGGTGTGCTCACCCGCGAACCGGATGGGGCCGACCGCCGACCGCAGGACCGGCCACAGCGCCGTCACCTGGCCGGGGCGGTAGGCCGCGTAGGCGCCGCCCGTGAACACCTCGCGGGCCCACGCGGTGGTGGCGGCCTCACCGCTGCGCAGCTCGGCGGATCGCGGGTACACCTCGTCCACCTCGGCCTGCACCCGTTCGATGCGCTGACGGTCGTCGAGGCCCGACAGCCGGGCCCCCTCGTCACCGGTCGTGAACGCGGTCAGCATCCCGCTGCCGCCGGCGTCGTAGGAGTCGGCCGCGTCCCAGGCGATGTCGAAGCCGTTGTCGGACACGGTCAGCCCGGACAGGCCCTCGTCGCGCCAGAAGGCTCGTTCGTAGCGGGTGACCACCTTGGTGGTCGGCCCGAGGCCGAGGCCGGTGACCGCGGCCACCGACGGCGGCAGCACCGGGTCGAAGCGGATCTGGCTGAGCGGTGGGGGTGGCAGGGCCAGCACCAGGTGCGCCGCGTCGACGGGTGCGCCGCCGGCGTGCACGCGGACCCCGTCGCGGCCGTGCTCGACGGCGGTGACGGGCCGCCCGGTGCGCAGCGAATCGCCCAGAGCGGTTGCGAGGGCCGCCGGCAGCCGGTCGTTGCCGCCGTGCACCCGCATGGTCTCGGCGGCCCGGTCGGGCACGTCGGCCACCGCCGCCTCCTGCTGGGCGAGGAACAGGAGCGAGAGGTCGCCCGGCTCGACGTTGTACTCGCTCGACTCCTCGGCCTCGACGAGGAAGCGGGCCTCGGGCACGAGCGCGAGGTCGTCGAGCAGGTCGGCCAGGCTGCGTCCGTCGAGCTCCTCGGCGCGGCGGGCCCGGTCGGGGTGCTCGGCGTCGACGCCGTGCCCGAGGCGGGCGACCGCGTCGTAGTAGCGCGCGTAGTCCGCTCCGACCTGCCCCGAGCGCCCGGCCGCGAAGGCCGTTGCGGTCTGGCGTCGACCGCGCCGGAACACGACGGCCTGCTGACGTTCCGTGGACCGTCGCTCGGTGCGCAGCCCGTTGGCTGCGAGGCGGGCGAGGATCCGGTGGTGGTTGTCGTCGATCGACTCGCCGCCACCCTCCGCGTGGAGACCATCGGAGAAGTCGTCCCGCAGGGTGAGCACCCGCCCACCCACCCGCGTGCGCGCCTCGAGCACCACGACCTCCCAGCCGGCGTCGCTCAGGTCCAGGGCGGCGACCAGGCCGGCCAGTCCGGCGCCGACCACGACGACACGGTGCCGGCTGCCCTCGTCGGGGCGCGGGCGGGTGGTGACGGGTGTGGCCGGGGCGGTGGGGCCGCAGCCACCGAGGAGCACCCCAGCGGAGGCCCCCGCCAGCCCGCCGAGGAAGGCCCGCCGTGTCAGCGCCATGCGGTCACGGTAGGCGGGGCACACTGGGGGGATGCGACGGGTGACCTGGCTCGGTGCGGCGGTGGTCGTCCTGGCGCTGGCCGCGTCCTCGTGTGCCAGTGACGGCAGCGGCCCGGCCGAGCCGCGGGCCGAGGCCGCCCGCACGACGACGACTGGCGCCGCGGCCGGCCCCGGCGGCTCGTTCACCGCCCTCACGTACAACGTGGCCGGACTGCCGCAGGGGGTGAACGCCGATCAGCACCCCGAGGACAACCAGCCGGTGATGAGCCCGTTGCTCAACGCCTACGACGTGGTGGTGCTCCAGGAGGACTTCGGCTCGTACACCGCGCTGCTCCGGGCCGAGGCGGATCACGAGTACCAGAGCGAGCCGCACCCCGGGGCGACGGCGCTCAACCCCATCCATCGGGAGAGCGCGCTCGTGGGTGACGGCCTCAACGTCCTGTCTCGGCTCCCGATCGACCCACTCGTACGGGTGCCGTGGCAGACGTGCGCACACGCGGCGGCGGACTGCCTCGCCCTCAAGGGGTTCGCGGGCACCACCCTTCGCCTGGACCCGGACGATCCCGAGAACGGCCCGTCGCTCGACCTGTACGACCTGCACATGGAGGCAGGCAGCGAGGAGGCCGACAACGTGGCCCGCGGTGACGACCTCGACGATCTGGCCGCCTACCTGGCCGAGCACTCGGCCGACCGGGCGGTGATCGTCGGGGGTGACTGGAACCTCAGCTACAGCGAGGAGCCCGACGGTCGCCAGTTGCGGCGATTCGCCCGCCGGGCGGGGCTGCAGGACGTCTGCGACGTCCTCGACTGCGGCGCCGACGACGACGTGATCGACCGGTTCTTCTTCCGGAGCGGCGGTGGCGTCGACCTCGTGCCGGTCAGCCACACGTTCGAGCGCGACACGTTCGTCGATGCCCAGGGAGGCCCGCTGAGCGACCACGACCCGCTCGCCGTCGAGTGGCGATGGACGGTCGCGACAGATGCCGCCGGCTGACCCGCTGGTCAGCAGAATTGGGCCGATCGCCCTATCACGAACCGCCGGGTGACGGTCGATACAAGGACTTGTCAGAACACGGGTCCGGTTGGAACTCGTGCCGAACAACAAACGGAGACAAGTACCGATGATCCTCACCTACGAGTTCCTCGCCAACTGGATGCGTGCCCGCTTCGCCGACTCGGAGCGTGGTGCGTCCCTCGTCGAGTACGCCCTGCTGGTGGCCCTGATCGCCGTCGTGTGCATCGCCGCGGTGACCGTCCTCGGCAAGAACGCCTCGAACAAGTTCAACAGCGTCGGCACCTCGATCGGCTGAGCCTGCCGCACACAGCGTGACGGAGAGGGGGGCGGGCCTTCGGGCCCGCCCCCCTCCGCGTCCCTGCAGGGGCCCGCGCTGGCCCGGCAGGTTCGAGTCGGCCGGCCTCAGGTGCGCTTGGCCTTGGCCCGGACGGTGTCGGTGGCCGACGGGGCGGTGGTCGGCGAGACGGTCACATCGGCGTTGTGGGACGATCCTCGCACCGAGGTGTTGGTGGCCTTGATCTTCACGCGGAGGGTGGCCGTGGCGCCGGCGGCGAGGGCGGGGACGACGTAGGTGCCCGCCTTGACCGCAGTGGTGATGTTCGTCCCGGCGGCGTCGAAGTAGGTGACCTTGTAGCCGGCGGCGCCCGAGTCGACCCCGTGCACGGTGATCGAGTCGGTGGCGTCACCGTCGTTGCCGACCTGGACGTAGTACGAGCGGCTGGCACCGCGGGCGACGTTGCCCTTCACGGTCTGTCCCGGCGTGACCGTGCCCGAATAGGTGCCGTTGCCGCTGAACGGGCCGGCGGCCGCGGACCCGATCGCAGCATCGGCGACGTGGCGGGGGCTGACCGTGGTGCTGACCGAGTTGGTGGTGGTGCCGGCGGTCTCGGCCGTGTCGACGCTGGCGCTGCGGGTGTAGGTGCCGACGTCGCCCGCGGTGGTCGTGTGGGTACAGCCGACGTTGGCCGTCGCCCCCACCGCGATCGACGAGGGCGGGGCGTCGCAGGTGGCGTTGGGCACGGCGACGCTGATCCCGCTGAGGGCCACGTCACCCGTGTTCTGCACGGCGACGCTGTAGTGGATGGTCTGGCCCACGTTGACGCTGGCCTCGGTGCGGCTGAGCGTGGCGGTCATCGACGGGGTGGCCACCAGGGTGGACACGATGACCTGGTTGGGGTCGTTGGGCGTGCACGGCGTGTTGACGTCGTTCCAATTGACGGTGATCAGGATCGGGATCGACTTGTTGTACTTGACCACCGCGTTCAGGGTCGGGGGCTTCCAGTCGATGGTGGAGCCGCTGGCCCCGTTGACGATCGCGTCGACGTCGACGCTCGGGATGAAGTCGAGCGGCACCCACACACCCGCCGACTGCTCGATCTCGATGGTGGGTGGGGTGGCGTCGGCGTTCACGCGGATGCGAGACCCGGGCACGGCGCTCTGGATGTGGATCTTGAGGTTGCCGAACTCCCGGGTGACGGTGGCCCAGTTGGGGCTCGGGGTGAGGGTGGCGGTGAGCGTGGCGAAGTTCAGCCCCGTGGGCAGCGGCTGGGTGATGTCGATCTGGCGGATGTAGAAGTACCCGTAGCCGCCGATCGGGAGGTCGGGCAACTGACCCGTGAAGTCGGGGAAGGGCACGTCGAGGTCGAGGTGCAGGTTCTGGCCCCGCACCACCGGGTCGGGCGTGTCGGCGACGGTGACCTCCATGTCGTCGATCGCCACCGTGTCCGGGATCTGGCCGGCCAGGGTGCCGGTGGCCCCGTCGGGAAGGTCGCAGGTGTAGTTCACCAGCGCGGTGTCGGCGCCGGCCGGCGGCACCCCCGACCCCAGCACCAGCACGGTCAGCGCGACGGCAACAGCCGACGCGATCGCACGATCGAGTCTCATCCCAGGTCCCCTTGTGAACGCCGTTCAACGATCGTAGACGCTGGGGTGCATCAGGGCGAAGCCACCTCGGCCCGGGCGGCGAGGAGCGTGCCCCGGGAAGCGCTTGCCGGCGCGACGGCTCAGAGTGATCCGAGGCCGTCGAGCTCGATCTGGATCAGCCCGCCGGCCGCTTCGATCTCGGCCCGGCTGAACTGGTCCGGATCGAAGTCGCCGAAGTCGTCGCTGATGAACACCGCGATGTCATCGGTCAACTCGACCGCGGGCAGGTCGAGGGAGTAGAGGCAGTCGGCGAGGTCACCGGTGCCGGGGATGGGCTGGCCGTGAGGGAACGGCGTCTCGTCCACGAGCACGTCGCCCTCGGCGCTCTCGATGCTCACGAAGGCCGCCTCGCTGCAGGGATCGATCTGGCCCGGGATGTCGGTGAGGTCGTTGCGGACGTTGGTGAGCTCGATCGTGAGGTCGACCGGCACCGGGCCCGGGATCGTGGTGGTCGTGGGCGCGGCCGTCGTGGTGGGGTCCGGGATCGTCGGCGCAGGCGCCGCGACCGTCGTCGCCGACGCGCCGTCGCCACCGTCGCCGTCGCTGCCGCCACCGCCGAGCACCAACGCGCCGGCGACGCCGATGAGCAGGCAGATGACGCCCACCGCCACGACCAGTGGCCACGTCCGGCGGTGCGCGGGAGCGGGTGCCGGCGCGGCGGCACCCGACGGCGGCAGCGGTGCCGCCGCCATCGGCATGGGTGTGGCCAGGGTGGGCGGGGCCGGAGGTTGGGCCGGCGTGCTCGCCGCGGCCGCCGGCCATCCCCCGACGGGCATCACCCACGTGTTCTCGATGAGGTGGGTGGTCTCCTCGACCAACTCGTCGGTGCTGGCCTCGTCCCGGCCGACCAGGCCCGACAGCACCGCCCTGGCGGAGGGTCGCTGGGCCGGGTCCCGGATGAAGGCGGCCTCGACGAAGGGCCGCACCTCCTGCGGCAGGCCCCTGAGGTCGGCCTCGCCGTTCATGATGCGGGCGGTCACCTCCTCGGGCCCGCCCACGCCGTACGGCGGGCGGCCCGTGCCGGCGAACGCCACGAGCGACGCCCAGGTGAACACGTCGACGGCGGGGGTGGACACCTCGCCCGCGGCCTGCTCGGGCGCCATCCATCCCGCCGAGCCGATCACGGTGCCGGCCATCGTGAGCGGCATCGACCCTGCGGCCGCGGCGATGCCGAAGTCGACCAGCTTGGGCTGGTCGGCCGCGAGGATGACGTTGCTCGGCTTGAGGTCGCGGTGGATCACGCCGACCTCGTGGATGACGACGATGGCCTCGGCCAGCGCCGCGGCCAGGGCGCGCAGCCGCTCGCCGGCCACGGGCCCGTTCGCGGCCACGCTGTCGGCGAGCGTGGGGCCGTCGACGTACTCGGTCACCAGGAAGGGCTGTGGAGCCTCGGTGTCGGCCGCGAGCAGTCGCGCCACCCGTGGCCCGGACACCCGGCGCAGCGCCTCGACCTCGCGCCGGAACCGCTCACGGAAGGTGGCGTCGTGGGCCAGGTCGGCGCGCACGAGCTTGACCGCGACGAGCTCCCCGTCGGCGCCCTTCCCCAGGTACACCACGCCCATGCCGCCGGCGCCCAATCGGCCGGTCAGCTCGAAGTCGCCGAGACGTCGCGGGTCGTTGGGCTCGAGCGGCGAGACGGGCATCGCCCTCCAGTCTGCCCCGTCGTCCCGGCCCCGTCGTTGCGCTCCGCTTTGCAGGCGCCCGCGGGCCGACCACACTGGGCCCATGCCTGCACCCACGGCCGACGATCCCCGTGACTTCCTCGGCATCGACGCCCTCCTCGACGACGAGGAACGCCAGATCCGTGACACGGTGAGGGCCTTCGTGGGCGACCGCGTGCTGCCCGAGATCGGTGACTGGTTCGAAGCGGGGACGTTCCCACGGGAGATGGCGAAGGAGATGGGCGCCCTGGGCCTGCTCGGCATGCACCTCGACGGCTACGGCTGCGCCGGCACCAACGCGGTCAGCTACGGGCTCGCGTGCCTCGAGCTCGAGGCCGGCGATTCCGGCTTCCGCAGCTTCGTGTCGGTACAGGGCTCGCTGGCCATGTTCCCCATCAGGGCCTACGGCAGCGACGAGCAGAAGGCGGAGTGGCTGCCGCGCATGGCCGCAGGGGAGGTCATCGGCTGCTTCGGCCTCACCGAGCCGGACTCGGGCAGCGACCCGTCGAGCATGCGGACCCATGCCCGCCGCGATGGCGCCGACTGGATCCTCAACGGCTCGAAGATGTGGATCACCAACGGGGGCATCGCCGACGTGGCCGTGGTCTGGGCCGGCACCGACGACGGGATCCGCGGCTTCGTGGTGCCGACCGACACCCCCGGGGTCTCGACCAACGACGTGCACAAGAAGCTGTCGCTTCGTGCCTCGGTGACCTCCGAGCTGGTGATGGACGACGTCCGGCTCCCCGGCGACGCCGTGCTGCCCGGCGTCGCCAGCATGCGCGGCCCGCTGTCGTGCCTCAACGAGGCCCGCTTCGGCATCCTCTTCGGCGCGGTGGGCGCGGCCCGGGCCTGCTACGAGGCCGCGCTCGACTACGCGGGCGAGCGCGAGCAGTTCGGCCGGCCCATCGCCGCCTTCCAGCTGACGCAGCGCAAGCTGGTCGAGATGATGGTGGCGGTGAACCGGTCGGCGCTGGTGGCGCTGCACCTCGGCCGGCGCAAGGACGCCGGACGGCTCACGCCGGCGCAGGTGAGCTTCGGCAAATTCGACAACGTCCGACAGGCCCTCGAGGTGGCCCGCGAGGCCCGCAGCGTGCTGGGTGCGAACGGGATCACCCTCGAGTACCCCGTCATCCGCCACATGAACAACCTCGAGTCGGTGTTCACCTACGAGGGGACGAACGAGATCCACACGCTGGTGCTGGGGCAGGCCATCACCGCCATCCCCGCCTTCCGCTGACGCCCACAGGAGCAGCCCATGCAGTTCACCGAAGACCACGAGATGTTCCGCAAGACGGTGCGCGACGTCGTCGAGCGTGAGATCAACCCCCACGTGGACGGGTGGGAGGCGGCCGGCGTCTTCCCGGCCCACGAGCTGTTCCCGAAGCTGGGGGCGCTCGGCCTGCTGGGGCTCGAGTACGACGAGGCCTACGGCGGCCAGGGCGCCGATCACAGCTACACGGTGATCTTCGGCGAGGAGCTGGGGCGGGCCCACTGCGGTGGCGTGCCCATGGCCATCGCCGTGCAGACCGACATGGCCACGCCGTCGCTGGCCCAGTTCGGCAGCGACGACCTGAAGCGTCGCTACCTGGCGCCGGCCCTGTCGGGCGAGGCCGTGGCCGCCATCGCCGTGACCGAGCCCGACGCCGGGTCGGACGTCGCCGGGCTACGCACCCGCGCCGTGCGCGACGGTGACGAGTGGGTGATCAACGGCACCAAGCTCTACATCACCAACGGCACCCAGGCCGATTGGCTGTGTGTGCTGGCCCGCACCTCGGACGAGGGTGGCTACCAGGGCATGTCGCAGATCGTGGTGCCCACGGACGTCCCGGGGTTCTCCGTCAGCCGCAGCCTGAAGAAGATGGGCATGTGGTCGTCCGACACCGCCGAGCTGAGCTTCGCCGACGTGCGGGTGCCGGTGGCGAACACGATCGGCGCCGAGGGCCGGGGCTTCCAGCAGCAGATGGCCCAGTTCCAGAACGAGCGCATGATCGCCAACTACATGGCGGTCGGGTCGATGGAGGTGGCCATCGAGCGCACCGTCGACTACCTGCGCCAACGGGTGGTGTTCGGCAAGCCGCTGATCGAGAGCCAGCACATCCAGTTCCAGCTGGCCGAGCTGGTCGCCGAGGTCGACCTCATTCGCCAGTACAACTACGGGTGCGCCGAGGCGTACCTGCGCGGTGAGGACACCACCCGCTTCGCCACCATCGCCAAGCTCATGGCACCGCGGACAGCGCGCCGCGTCGCCGACACCTGCCTCCAGTTCCACGGCGGCATCGGGTACATGGACGAGACGTGGACGTCGCGGTACTTCCGTGACAGTCGCCTCTGGTCCATCGGTGGCGGTGCCGACGAGGTGATGCTGCGCACCATCGCCCGTCTCGACGGCATCGGCAGTTGAGCGCAGGGCCGCCTTCCGGGGGGCCCGCTCGCCGTCCCGCGGCCGGCGCGGTGGGGTTGCCGTGCCCCTGGGGCCACCCTGGTGTCGCGCCGAGTGCGGCGGGCGCCTGACGTGGCCGGACGCGGCGGCCGGGTGCTCGTCGTCGCCGGGGGCGACGCACCCACGGCGGCCGAGTTGGCGGACGAGCGCGAGTGGGAGTGGGTCGTCGCGGCCGACTCGGGACTCGACCACGCCTACGGCCTCGGCCTCGAGGCGGACCTGGTGGTGGGCGACCTCGACTCGGTGACGCCGGCATCGCTCGACCGGGCGACCGCGGCCGGGGTGGAGGTCCAGCGACACCCACGGGACAAGGACGCCACCGACCTGGCCCTTGCGCTCGACGCGGCCGTGGAGCGGGGCGCATCCGAGCTGCTGGTGGTCGGCGTGGGCGGCGGCCGGCCGGACCACGAGCTGGCCAACCTCCTCCTGCTCGCCGCGCCCGGGTACGCGGCGGTCGACGTCGAGGCCCGCACCGGGGCCGCCCGTTTCACCGTCGTGCGCTCGAGGCCCCGCCGGTTGCACGGGCGACCCGGCGACGTCGTCACCCTGCTGGCGGTGCACGGGCCGGCGCTCGGGGTCCGCACCGAGGGCCTGCGCTGGTCGCTGGAGGGCGACGCGCTCGAGGCGGCGAGCACCCGTGGGGTGAGCAACGAGCTGTCGCAGCCCGTGGCCACGGTCGTCGTCGGCACGGGGGTGCTGCTGGCCATCCAGCCCCGCTGACCGCGACCCGGTTCACCGTCCGGCCGATGACGGCGGTGGCGTCGGTGGCTCAGCCGGCAGGCGAAGCTGCCGATAGCGACATCGATGCCTCGCCTTGCCCCGCGGGCGTTCCTGCTCGTCGCCTGCGCCGTGGCGCTCCTCGCGTCACCGGTGGCCGCGGAACGCCGGAGTCCCGCCGCCCGCGGGCTCGACGATCCCCCCACCTCCAGCTCGACCAGCTCGTCGACCTCGTCCACCTCCTCCACCACATCGACGACCGCACCACCGTCGACCACGTCCAGTGTCCCGCCGGACCCGGCCGACCCGGGGGCTGGCGGTGACATCACCGGTGGCCAGGTGCCCGACGACGTGGTGGAGGTGCCCCCGCCGGACGACACCGACACGGGGCCGCACCAGCCCAGCGTCGCCATCGTCGGCGACCTGGCGTCCGCGCGCGACCGGCTGGCCACCGCCGAGGCGCGGGTCGCCGAGGCCGATGCCCACCTCGAGGACCTGAGCGATCGCCTCTCCGACATCGACGCTCGGGTCATCGAGCTGACCGACGAGGAGCGGCGGGCGGTCAAGCGCGTGGAGGAGGCGCAGAACGTGCTCGCCGAGCGGGCGGTGAGCGCGTACATGCGGGGCAACGAGGGCGACCTCGAAGCGACGCTGGCGGCGAACGACCCGAACGAGGCCAGCCGCAACGCGGCGATGATGGAGAGCGTCCTCGACGCCGACAACCACGCGGTGGACGATTACCGGGCGGCGCGCCGCCAGGTGTCGGAGGACCTGGTCGACCTGGCCGACGAGCGCCAGACCGTGCTCGCCGAGCTGATCCAGGCGAAGGACTACGACAAGGCCGTGCGGGCCGACGTGGTCGACGCCCGGGTGCAGTTGGCCGCGTTCGAGGCCGGGAGCGAGATCTTCGTGACCGGCATGGTGTTCCCGGTCGACGACCCCCACGACTACATCGACAGTTGGCTGTCCCCGCGCTCGGGCGGTCGCCAGCACCAGGGCATCGACATCTTCGCCCCGGTGGGCACGAACCTGTTCGCGGTGGAACGCGGTGTCGTGGCCAAGGTGGGCAACAACACGCTGGGCGGCATCAAGCTGTGGATCTACGGTGAGAGCGGCACGACCTACTACTACGCCCACCTGCGCGGCTACGCACCGGGCATCCGCGACGGCCTCGTGGTCGACGCCGGCGACGTGGTGGGGTTCGTCGGCAACACCGGCAACGCCGCCACGACGCCGTCGCACCTGCACTTCGAGATCCACCCGAACAACGGCCCGGCGGTCAACCCCACGCCGCTGCTCCGCGTCGTCGACGCCCTCGACGACGAGCCGTCGCCCACTGCCTGACCCCATCCGGGGCGGTGTGCGCCGATCGCCAGCTGTTGCGGCGTCACGAACCGTCCTCGTCGGGTGTCAAGGTCGGTGACGGTGATGGGAGGCGCGGGATCGGGGCGGCGATCCTTCCCACTGGCCAGCGTCGCCACCTCCAGCTCGGGTGAGCGTCGCAACCCCCACGGGGTTGTGCAGATCAGGCGGTCGTGCGGTGGAATGGGGACGTGGGCATGGACGTTACCGAGACGCTCGAGGTCGGTTGCACGGCGGGTGAGCTCTTCGAGTGGGTGGAGACGCTCGACCGATACCCGGACTGGTTGGACATCGTCGCCCGGGCCGAGCGAGCGCCTGCCGCCGAGGGCGACCCCGGGCCGGCGTGGCTGATCGACCTGAAGGGCCGGCTCGGACCGCTGTCCCGGGCCAAGCGCCTGCGGATGGTGCGCACGGAGCACGCGACCCCGACGCGTGCCGTCTTCGAGCGTCGAGAGGTCGACGGTCGCGAGCACGCGAGTTGGGTGCTCGACGCGGTGGTGGCGCCGACGGCGGCCGGCGCTCAGCTGACCATGAACCTGCACTACGGCGGCGGCCTGTGGGGCCCCGTCCTGGAACGCATGCTCCGCGACGAGGTCGAGCACAGCCGCCCCCGCCTCGCCGCCGCCGTCGAGCCCTGAGCGCCGCAGCGCGGGCTGCCCGCTCGCCGATGTGTGTCCGGCCGCGAGCGCCTCATCCCGCCAGGGCCGCCACTGAGGTGTGGTCACGCGGCGTTGCGCTCCCGACGGTGGTCGAGGGTGGCGGCGATGTTGCGGGCGAGCTGGGCCGGGCGCCGGGTGATGCCGGTCTTGGAGAAGCGGAGGACCTTCCAGCCGGCGGCGATGAGAGCGGCGTCACGCTCGAGGTCGTCCTCCCAGCGTTCGTAGTTGCCGCCGTGGTGCTCGTAGCCGTCGGCTTCGAGGTTGATCATCGCCTCGACGTAGGCGAAGTCCATTCGCCGCCACCGACCGTCGACGAGGACCCACACCTGGAACGCGGGCATCGGTAGCCGGTATCGGCGGCAGAGCTCGGCCATGAGTGGTTCGAGCATGCCGTCGGCTCGGTGGTCGCCAAGAGCGCGGTGGTCCAACACCTGGCCGAGGACGCCGACGCCGCGCCGACCGTGACCGGCGAGCTTGTCGCGGTAGGCACGGGCGCCGGCGACAGTGATGAGCTTGCGGGACGTGAACGAGTCGAGGGCGAGCGCCACCTGCTCAGGGGTGGCGACGGCGCCGAGATCGACGAGTGTCCGCAGCGGGTTGGTCACCGGGATGCCCCGTCGGCGGACGATGTCGCGTGGATCGAGCGTCGTCGAGCGGTGGACCACCACGCCAGGCGGCGCTGGACTGTGGCCGCGGTCGACCAGCACCTCACGTGGCGGCGTGGGGCCGAGGTCGGCCCCCCAGACCGAGGCGGCGGCACGGTGGGAGCCTCGATCATCTGGGTGTGACAGCAACGGTGGGCACGCCGTTCGAATCAGGGATCCCCGACTGCCTGCGCTTCTTGGCAGGGTTTGCTACCGGACAGGGTGCCAACCTTGCCAAGAAGCCCACCCCGGAGGCGGGGGCGGAACGCCGCCTGAGCTCTTGGGGCGTCAGGAAGATCTGCCACAGGGACTCAGACGCCATAGGCGCCGGCCGTCGCTCAGGGCACGCGGCGGGCGAGGCGGGTGAGCAACGCGGCGAGGGCGTAGGCGATGCCGGCGTAGACCAGCACGAACTTGGCCGACGCGCACGCCGCCGCGATCTGGGGGGCCGGCGAGACGACGGGGCCGCGGAGCATGTCCAGCAGCGCCACGTTCTCGATCGCGTCGAAGAGCGCGCCGGCCCACGCACCCCAGGCCAGCAGGCCACCGAGGGAGACGAGCCAGTCGTGGCGGAACACCCGCCGGCCCCAGATGCAGGCCAGGGCGATGGCGTTCGAGTACGCCAGCAGGAACAGGTAGTCGAGGCCTGTGCCGAACGCGGCGTGGATCATGTCGCGGTCGTCCCACACGGCCATCACCCGGCGGGCGGCGGCCACGCTGCCGGCCACCTCGAGGCCGATGATGCCCTGGCCCCCCGGGTCGAGCAGCAACAGGACGGTGCCCACGACGAAGGTGACCGCGACGACGGGGACGAAGAGCACGCGGACACGGCCGGGCGGGATGCGGTCGAAGGGGTGCGCCACGTTCATCGGCCGACAGCCTCCTGCCCCAGGGCCCGTGCCGTCCACCGGTTGTCGTGGCGGTCCAGCTCCAGCGGCAACCCGAAGCAGGTGGACAGCGCCTCCGCGGTGAGCACCGAGTCGATCGGCCCGGCCGCCGACACGCGTCCCTCGGCCAGCAGGAGCACGTGGCCGAACGACGGCGGGATCTCCTCGACGTGATGGGTGACGAGCACCACCGGGGGCGTGGCCGGGTCGGCGGCGAGGCGGCCGAGGCGGGTGACGAGGTCCTCGCGCCCGCCGAGGTCGAGGCCGGCGGTGGGCTCATCGAGGAGCAGGAGGCCCGGGTCGGCCATGAGGGTCCGGGCCAGTTGCACCCGCTGGCGCTCACCCGAGGACAAGGTGCCGAAGGGCTGGTCGGCCAGCGCCGCACACCCCAGTCGGTCGAGCAGATCGGTCGCACGATCGCGGTCGGCGCGGTCGTAGACGTGCCACCAGGGCTCGAGCGCGGCGTGCTTCGCCGTCATCACCACCTCGGTCGCGGTGAGACCCGGCCGCAGCAGGTCGGCCATCGACGCGCTGGCGACGCCGATGCGGGCGCGCAGGCGCCGGACGTCGGTGCGGCCCAGGCGCTCGCCGAGGACCTCCACGTCGCCGCTGCTGGGGTGCAGGTACAGCGAGGCGACGCGCAGCAGCGAGGTCTTGCCCGACCCGTTGCGCCCGAGCACGACCCAGCGCTCACCCCCGCGCACGCGCCACGACACGTCGCGCAGCACCGTGCGGCCGCCGAGCACCAGTCCCACGTCGTGCAACGCCAGGGCCGGCGCGGCGTCGGTGGCGGCGTCGGTTGTGTGGGGAGCGGGACGAGCAGCGGCGGTCATGGGTGGGCACACGCTACGGCCGCGCTCGCCGGGTAGCGTGATCTCGACCCCGACGCCCCCGGACCGACCCTGCTCACCACCGCGCTCGGCCTGCTGGCCGTCCTGCTCCTGATCCTGGCAACCGCGTTCTTCGTCGCGGCCGAGTTCGCCCTGGTGGCGGTCGATCGCAGCCGGGTCGAGCACCTGGCCGCTGAGGGGTCCCGCCGGGCCAAGGTGACGCTGAGCGTGCTCAAGCGGCTCTCGTTCCACCTGTCCGGCGCGCAGCTGGGCATCACCATCGTGTCGCTGGTCCTCGGGTTCGTGGCCGAGCCCACCATCGCCACCCTGATCGAGCCAGCCATCGAGCCGATCGCCGGCGCCGGTGCGAAGGGCGTGTCGGTCGCCCTCGCCCTCGCCCTGGCCACCGTCTTCCAGATGGTGGTGGGCGAGCTGATCCCGAAGAACGTGGTCATCGCCAGGCCGACCCGCTCGGCGCTGCGGCTGGCGGCACCGTTCCGGGCCTACGCCGTGGTGTTCGGCCCGGTGATCTCGGTGTCCGAGCGGGCCGCGAACTGGGCGGTGCGAAAGCTGGGGGTCGAGCCCCAGGAGGAGCTGAGCGCGGTCCGCTCCCTGCCCGAGCTCGAGCTGCTGTTCCGGTCCTCCGGCGCAGAGGGCACCCTCGAGCCACGGGCGGTCGACCTGTTGACGCGGTCGATCCGGTTCGGCGAGAAGACCGCGGCCGACGCGTTGACGCCGCGCACCTCGCTCGAGGCGCTCGAGTCGGAGGCCAGCCTGGCCGAGCTGGTGGTGCGTTCGATCGACACCGGCTTCTCCCGGTTCCTGGTCTACGGCACCGACCTCGACGACGTGCGCGGCGTGGTGCACGTGAAGTCCGTGTACGAGATCGCCTCCGAGGACCGCTCGTCCACGCCGGTGTCGGCGGTGATGGCCGAGGCGTTCGTCGTCCCCGAGAGCCGCGCCCTCACCTCGCTGCTGGTCGAGCTGCGCGAGGCGGGCACCCACCTGGCGGTGGTGGTCGACGAGTACGGGGGCACCGCCGGCATCGTCACCATGGAGGACCTGATCGAGGAGATCGTCGGCGAGATCGACGACGAGTACGACCCCGAGCCCGACGACCTGCCGGTGGCCCAACCGTCGGGCGCGTGGCTGCTGGCCGGCACGCTGCACCCCGACGAGGTGGCCGATGCCTGTGGGTTCGAGGTGCCCGACGGCGAGTACGAGACCCTGGCGGGGTTCGTGCTCGACCGGCTCGGTCACCTGCCCGTCGTCGGCGAGTGGGTCACCCACGACGGCTGGGAGCTCGAGGTGATCGAGCTCGATCGCCGGCGCATCTCGCGCGTGCGCCTCGTGCCGCCGGTGGTCCATCCAGCTGCCGGCGAGACCGATGCGGGGTCGTCGTGAACACCCCTGCGCTCCTGTTCACGGTGGTCCTCCTCGCGCTCAACGGGTGGTTCGTGGCGGTCGAGTTCGCGCTCATCGCCGCCCGCCGCACGAAGCTCGAGCAGGAACGCCAGGCCGGGAGCCGGGCCGCCGGCGTGGGGATCACGCTCATCGACGAGCTGTCGATCCAGCTGGCCGGGGCCCAGCTGGGGGTCACGGTGGCCTCGTTGCTGCTGGGCTACGTGGCCGAGCCGGCCATCTCGCACCTCATCGAGACGTTGATCGAGGGGGTGGTGAACGTGCCGGAGAGCGTGCTGCGCTCGGTGGGCTTCGTGGTGGGGCTCTCGATCGTCGTGCTGGCCCACATGGTGCTCGGGGAGATGGTGCCGAAGAACCTCACGCTCGCCGCGCCCGAACGCACCCTGCGCCTGCTGGCCATCCCCACCCGCGCGTTCACCACCGTGGTGCGCCCTGTCATCTGGCTGCTCAACGCCATGGCCAACGCCGGCCAGTGGTTGCTGCGGGTGGAACGCAAGGACACCCTCACCGACTTCCACTCCGCCGAGGAGTTCGCCACCATGTTGGCCGCGTCCCGGGAGGAGGGGTTGATCGAGGACGAGCAGCTGGATCTGCTCACCAGCGCCCTCGGATTCGGCTCGGCCCCGGTGACGTCGGTGATGGTGCCCCGTGAGCGGGTGGTCCACGTGGCGCGCGACACCCCCGTCGCCGAGATCGAGTCGGTGCTGGTGCGCAGTGGCCACAGCCGCCTGCCGGTGGTGGGCGCAGGGCTCGACGAGGTGCTGGGGTTCATCCACGCCAAGGACCTGTTGACGCTCCGGCCCGACGCCAGGAGCCAGCCGCTGCCGGAGCGCCTCCTCCGCACAGAGATCGTGGAGATCGACGAGGACACGCCGGTGGAGGAGGCGATGGTCGAGATGCGGCGGCGGCGCCGGCACCTGGGGATCGCACGAGACGCCGACGGACGCACCACCGGGCTCGTCACCCTCGAGGACCTCGTCGAGCAATTGGTCGGTGACATCCGTGACGAGTCCGACCGCTGAGGGCAGCGGGGTGCGCCGCCTTCGCCGTCCCGGGCGCGCGACCGGGTTGTGCACGACTGGGTCAGGCACGACACGCCGGCGCGGCCAGAGCGGTGGGCCCTGGCGCGGCCACCGTTCGGAGCGGCGGGCGCGAGGTGCCCAGCGCCGGGAACCACCGCTGAGTACCCTCTCCAGGGTGCGGATCGCGCCCGGACTGCTGGTGGTCGCCTCCCTCTCGGTCGGCTCGCTCGTGTCGGCGACCGACGTCTCCGCGTCCGACGTCGACGACGCCAGGGCACGGGCCGAGCAGGCCATCCGGGACCTGGACGACGCGCAGGCCGAGCTCGGCCGGATCGAGGAGCGGGTCGCCGAGGTCGAGCATCAGGCCGAGGTGGCGTCAGCCGACATCGACCAGCTCGAGGCCCGGGTGCAGGCGCTGGCGGTCGACCAGTACATGCAGGCCGGCCAACCGCCGTCGCTGGTCCCGGCCGACGAGGACATCAACGATCAGCTGCTGGGCAACGAGCTGGCCCGCTACGTCACCCAGGGCGACACGGACACGATCGATCAGTACGCCGCGCAACGCGCCGATCTCGAGGAGGCCGCCGCCGAGCTCGACGCCCTGCGGGCCGACCAGGCCGCGGCGGTCGAGGAGTTGAACGACCGCAACCGCACCCTGCAGGCCGAGGTGGCCAGGGTGGAGGCGATCGAGCGCGACCGCATCGAGGCCGAGCGCCAGCGCATCGAGGACGAGCGACGCCGGGCCGAGGATGCCGAGCGGCAGGCCGCGGCCGACGCGGCGGCGACAGCAGAGACCCCCGGTGCGACCACGCCGTCCACGCCACCGGATCCATCCGACACGCCGCCGTCGTCCGACGCGTTCCTGTGCCCGGTGCCGGGGTCGACCTTCATCGACTCGTGGGGTGCGCCGCGCTCGGGTGGCCGCAGTCATCAGGGCGTCGACATGATGGCGTCCGCGGGCACGCCCATCTACGCGCCGGTCGCCGGCGAGGTCTCCCACCGCGGCGTCAGCCTGGGTGGGCTCTCCTTCTTCCTCTACGGCGACAACGGGAACACGTACTTCGGCACCCACCTCAGCGGATACGCGGCGTCAGGCCACGTGGTGGCGGGAACGGTGATCGGTTACGTCGGTGCCACCGGCAACGCCAACGGCATCAACCACCTGCACTTCGAGATCTGGCCCGGCGGAGGATCGCCGGTCAACCCCTATCCCACCGTTGCTGCAGCCTGCTGACGAGGCGCTCGGGGCGGCCTTGCGGTCGGTCCTGGCGTCGACCCTCGATGATCCGGATCTGCGGGTGGACGACCTGCGGCGCCTCTCGGGGGGCGCGTCGCGCGAGACCTTCTCGTTCGACGCGGTGGGTGCTGACGGCGCGCGGCGCCCGCTGGTGCTCCAGCGCGAGCGGCCGGGCGGCGCCATCAACACAGGCGGGGGCACCAGTGCCGAGGCCGCGCTGCTCCGTGCCGCCGCCACCCAGGGAGTGCCCGTGCCCGCGGTGGTGGCCACGGGTCCCAGGTCGACCGACGGGGACGGTCCGCTGTCGGCGCCCTACGTCGTCGTGGAGCGGCTCGAGGGCGAGACCATCCCGCGGCGCATCCTGCGTGACGAGCAGTACGCGGAGGCGAGGTCGCACCTGGCCGGTCAGTGCGGTCGGGCGCTGGCGGGCATCCATCGCATCCCGACCGATCAGGCTCCCGGCCTTCGCCACATCGACCAGGTCACCCAATTCCGTGACCTGCTCGACGCACTGGGCCAGCCGCACCCGGCCTTCGAGCTGGCGTTTCGCTGGCTGGAGGGCAATCGGCCACCGGCGGGGCCGACCGCCGTGGTCCACGGTGACTTCCGCAACGGCAACCTGATCGTCGGCCCCGACGGGTTGCGGGCCGTGCTCGACTGGGAGCTGGCCCACCTGGGCGATCCCATGGAGGACCTGGGATGGCTGTGTGTGAAGGCGTGGCGGTTCGGCGGCGAACCGCCGGTGGGCGGCTTCGGCAGCTACGACGACCTGTTCGCGGCGTACGCCGACGCCGCCGGGCTGGCCGGGGGAGTGGACCCGGAGGTGGTGCGGTGGTGGGAGGTGCTCGGCACCGTGAAGTGGGGGATCATGTGCATCATCCAGGCTGCGTCGCACCTCAGCGGCATCTCCCGGTCGGTCGAGCTGGCCACGATCGGCCGCCGGGTGTGCGAGAACGAGCACGACGTGCTGGCGTTGCTGCCATGAGCCCGAGGTGCGAGGGCGGGGCCCGAGCGGCCCGTGAGCGAAGCGAACGGGAGCGGGAGACATGAGCCCGAGCAACGTCCCCCACGACGCGCCGACGGCCGAGCAGCTGGTCGAGGCGGTCCGTGAGTTCCTCGAGCAGGACGTGCTGGGCGCCACCGAGGGTCGGGTCAAGTTCCACACCCGCGTCGCGATCAACGCGTTGCGCACCGTCGAGCGCGAGTTGGCCTCGGGCGACGGGCCGTCGGTTGCGCACGCCCGGCGTCTCGCCGCCCTCGGCTTCGACGACGATGCCGCGCTGGCCGCGGCCATACGCGCGGGCGACCTCGACGAACGCTACGACGAGGTGAAGGCCGCGGTGTGGGAGACGGTGCAGGACAAGCTCCGCGTCGCCAACCCGAAGTACTTGTAGCCCGAGCGGGTAAGGGACCCTGATGCAGCTGCTCGTCGGGGGCCCGATGATCGACGATCTCCTCGCGCCCTACCGCGTGGTCGTGCGCTCGCGTGACGACGGTGGGTGCTGGGTCGTGGCCAACATGGTCGCCGGCCTCGACGGCACCGCCGCCGTCGCGGGCCGGGTGGGGCCGCTGTCGACCGGGCCGGATCGCGAGCTGTTCCGGCTGCTGCGGGCGGTGGCCGATGTCGTGCTGGTGGGGGCGCAGACCGTCCGCCAGGAAGGCTACGGGCCCGTCGTGCTCCCCGAGGCCGTGCAGGCGGCTCGGGTGGCGGCCGGCGGCCGGCCGGTGCCCCCGGTGGCCGTGGTCAGCCGCTCGCTCGACCTGGATTGGGAGTCGCCGCTCTTCACCGGGCCCCCGCCCTCGAGCCCGACGGAGGTGATCACCACTGCGGCGTCCTTGCGGTCGCGGCCAGGCATCGCCCCTCCCGGGACACCGCTGCTGGTGGCCGGGGAGGAGGCGGTCGACATGGCCTCGCTGCTCGGCGCGCTCCACGCGCAGGGCCATGGCGTGGTGCTGTGCGAGGGTGGCCCGTCGCTCCTCGGCCAACTCGTCGCCGCCGGCCGGCTCGACGAGCTGTGCCTGACGCTGGCGCCCGTCATCGGCGGCGACCCGCTGCCGGTCGCGGTCACGCCGGTGGGGTCCGCGCTCGCCGACTTCGCTCTGCGCCACACGGCGGTGGCCGACGACACCCTGTTCCTCCGCTACGAGGCGCGCGACCATGGATGAGCAGACCTTCGATGCGCTGATGGCGTCGGCCGACACGGCGATGGCCGTGGTCACCACGGTGGTCGACGACGCCCGCGGTGGCTGCCTGATCGGGTTCCACGGCCAGTGCAGCATCGACCCCCGCCGCTACGCCCTCTGGATCTCCAAGGCCAACCGCACCCACGAGCTGGCCGTGCACGCCGACGTGTTCGCGGTGCACCTGCTCCGCCGGCAAGACACGGCGCTGGCGGCGCTTTTCGGCGCGAGCTCGGGGGACGACCTCGATCGGTTCGAGCGGTGCGACTGGGAGCCCGGGCCCCACGGCGTCCCACTGCTGGCGGCGGCGCCGAACCGGGTGGTCGTCCGCCGCCTCACCATGCTCGACGCCGGCGGCGATCACACCGGCTTCGTCACCGAGCCGGTCGAGGCCACCACAGCCGGGCCGTTCACCCCCTTGCGCCTGGCCGACGTGTCGGACCTCGATCCCGGCCACGAGCCGGACGAGCGCCGCCACCGGACCTGATCAGCCCGACGACGAGACCAGACCTGCGGCCAGACCCGGCCGACGACGAGACCGGACCAGATCGCTGCGTCAGGTCCCGAGCGCCGTGAGGCCTCCGAGTGCGGTCAGGCCCCCATGGCGTGGAAGCCGCCGTCGACGTGGATCATCTCGCCCGTCGTCGCCGGGAACCAGTCCGACAGCAGCGCCACGCACGCCTTGCTCACGGCCTCGCTGTCGGTGACGTCCCACCCCAGGGGGGCGCGGCCGTCCCACACGTCCTCGAACAGGGCGAAGCCCGGAATCGAGCGGGCGGCCAGCGTCTTCACGGGACCGGCGGCCACCAGGTTGACCCGGATCCGGCGCTCGCCGAGGTCGCGGGCCAGGTAGCGGGCGGTCGACTCGAGCGCCGCCTTGGCCACGCCCATCCAGTCGTACGCGGGCCACGCCACCTGGGCGTCGAAGTCCAGGCCGACGATCGAGCCGCCGCTCGTCATCAGGGGCACCACCGCGTCGGCGAGCGACTTGAGCGAGTACGCGGAGACCTGCACGGCGACGGCGACGTCGTCCCAGCCGGCGTTCAGGAAGTTGCCGCCGAGGCACGCTTCGGGCGCGAACCCGACGGCGTGGAGGGCGCCGTCGACCGAGTCCCACCGCTCGCCCAGCGCGTCGCGCACCGCGGCCGGATGCGTGGCGTCCGCCACGTCGAATTCGAGCACATCGGGCTCGGTCGGCAGCTTGCGCGCCGTGCGCTGGGTGAGCCGCAGACCGCGACCGGCGCCCGTGAGCACGATCTCGGCGCCCTCGTCCTGGGCCAGCTTGGCGACGCCGAAGGCCAAGGAGGCGTCGGTCAGCACGCCGGTGATGAGGATGCGCTTGCCGTCGAGGACTCCCACGAACCACTCCGATCGTCACGAGGAGCCAGAGGTTACGGTCAGCGGGCCCCGCCGGGACGAAGCGCCGACGATACGCGTCAGCCGAAGAGCCGAAGATAGGGTTCACCGGGTGAAGATCGGAGTGTTGGGAGGGACCGGCCCGGCCGGTCGGGCGATGGCTGCCCGGCTGGCGTCAGGCGGGTTCGATGTCGTCATCGGGTCGCGTTCGCGCTACCGGGCCATGGAGGAGCGGGACCGCCTCCTCGAACGGTGGCCCGAGCGCAACCTGTCCATCGACTCGGAGGACAACGAGGGTGCGGCCTCGGCCGACGTGATCGTCATCGCCACGCCGTGGGACGCGGCGGCGTCCACCGCATCGTCGGTGTCGCGCCAGTTGCGGGGCAAGGTGGTCATCTCGATGGCCAACGCGTTGGCCAAGGTGGGCCACGAGTTCCAGCCGCTGGTGCCGCCTCGCGGGTCGGTGGCGGCCAGCGTCCAGGCCGCCGTGCCCAAGTCGCTGGTGGCGGCCGCGTTCCACCACGTGCCGGCGAAGGAGCTCGGCGATCTCGATCAGCCGGTCGAGAGCGACGTGCTCATCTGCTCCGACCACGCGTCGGCCACCGAGACCGCAGCCGAGATCGTGCGCAAGCTGGTGGACATGCGCCCGCTCGATGCCGGTGAGCTGTCCAACGCCGCCCCGATCGAGGCTTTCGCCGCGGTGCTCCTGCAGCTCAACGTGCGCTACAAGACACGAGCGGCCGTGAAGTTCACCGGCATCGCCGAGTGACCTCGCCGGGGGGCCACCCACCCATGCGCCTGTACGACACGGCGCGTCGCGAGGTGGTGGAGTTCGCTCCTGGTCCCGTCGTCACCATGTACACGTGCGGCATCACGCCGTACGACTCGTCGCATCTCGGTCATGCCGCGGTGTACCTCGCCTACGACGTGTTGCAGCGCCGGCTGCGCGACCGGGGCCACGAGACGCGCTGTGTCCGCAACGTCACCGACGTCGACGACGACATCTTGCGCAAGGCCCGAGAGCTCGGGGTGCACTACCTCGACCTGGCCGCGGCCGAGATGGCCAAGTTCGACGCCGACATGGACGCGCTGGGCATCGTCCCGTGCTGGAGCGAGCCCCGTGCCACCTCGGCCATCGCCGACATCCGCGGCTTCATCGGGATGGTGCTCGACCAGGGCTTCGCCTATCAGGCCGGTGGGGCGGTGTACTTCGACGTGGGCTCGTTCCCCCGGTTCGGCCAGCTCAGCCACCTCTCGCGTGAGGAGATGCTGGCGCTGGCCGCCGAGCGGGGCGGCAACCCCGACGACCCCGACAAGCGGGACCCGCTGGATTTCGTCCTGTGGCAGCCGTCGGCGGACGACGAGCCGTCGTGGGAGTCGCTGTGGGGCGCGGGGCGCCCCGGCTGGCACATCGAGTGCTCGGCGCTCGCCCTGCGCGAGCTCGACACCACCATCGACCTGCACGGTGGCGGTGCCGACCTGATCTTCCCCCACCACGAGTGCGAAGCCGCGCAGTCCGAGGCCGCCACCGGCCAGCCCTTCGTGCGCCACTGGATGCACCAGGCCATGGTGCGGATGGACGGTGAGAAGATGTCGAAGTCGCTCGGCAACCTCGTGTTCGTGCACGACCTGCTCGAGGAGTACGACGCCCGCGCCATCCGGCTCGCGGTGGTCGGGCACCACTACCGGGACTCGTGGGAGTGGGACGACACGCTGATGCCCGCGTCTGCGGCGCGCCTACAGCGATGGATCGATGCGGGGGAGGGCGACGGCGCGCTCGACGGCGTGCGGGCCGCGCTGGACGACGACCTCGACACGCCCACGGCGGTCGCGGCGATCGACGCGGCCGCCGCGTCGGGCACGGGCGTGTCCCGGGCGGCGGCGCTGCTCGGCGTCCACCTCGCCGACTGACTACGCTCGCCCTTTCCACGGCGGATGCGACCTGGAGGTCGAGCGTGCGGGTAGTGCTTCGAGCGATGTTGGCGGTCGTGATCGGCGCGGGGGCGCTGCTGACGGTGGCCGCGCCCGCCGGTGCCGGCGGCCCGGTGTCCATCCCGTACTCCTGTGAGACGGGTGTGCCCTCCATCGGCACCCTGTCGGCGCCCATCGACGTGGTCACCACCACGACACCCCAGCCGGTCGACATCTTCGAGAAGGTCACCTACTCGGCGGACCTGTCGCTGCCCGACATCGAGCCGCAGGCGTTCGCCCTCAACTTCAACTACTTCAACGTGACCCTCGACGTGCCTCCCGGCATGCGGGCGGTCAAGGTCAAGGTCCAGAACCCCGGCGCGGGCACCGCCAACCCGCCGGTGAGCGACGTGTCGGCCTCGGTGGTCGACGGCCAGGTGCTGGTCAACCTGCCCGCCGTGCCGTCCGCGACCAAGCGGTTCCACTTCGGCACGGACGGCGCGTTCACGTACCCGTTCAACACCAACACCCAGTCCGGCGGCACCGCGATCGTGCTCCCCCGCATCAAGATCACGGCCATGCCCACCTTCGGTGCGGGCGGCGCCACCGTGGACTGGACGGCCCCCGACGTCGAGACCTTCACCAGCTTCTTCAACATCGGTGCCATCCCATGCACGCCCGACAACCCGGGCGAGTCGATCCTGTCCAGCACGGTGTCCGACACGGTCGCCATCCCCGCCAACGGGTACTCCGACGTGCCCGCGTCGCTCGACCCCGCGGTCGACTGGTCGAAGCACCTGAAGGTGACGACCTTCCCGGGCTCGACCTACCGGCCCAGCCAGGCGATCACCCGGGCCGAGGCCGTGCAGATCCTGTGGAACATGATGGACCGCCCCGACGGTGAGGACCACCCGTTCGTGGACGTGCCCGCCGACGCACCGTACGACGCGGCGCTGGACTGGGCCTTCACCGAGGGCATCGTCCCGAATCCGGCGAACCACAAGTTCAAGCCCACCAAGCCCGCGCTGCGCGGCCCACTCGTGGACATGGTGTTCCACATGATCCAGGCCCAGGAGGGCAGCCCCTGGCCGGCCGAGCCGTACACCGACGTGGCCGCCTCCGATCCCTACGCCGAGGCCATGGGCTGGGCGAACGCCACGAACACGATCAACGAGTTCGCCGGCGGCACCGAGGCACGACCCACGGTCGCGGCCACCCGGGCCGACATCGCCCGCATCCTGTTCAAGACCGCCAAGAACCCGACGTGGTTCCGGCCGTTCCCCACCACGGTGCTCGTCGCACCGGCCTGACCGACCCGGGGTAACGTGACCCGCGTCAGGGTCGCGACGATCGGAGAGGGGGCACGTGGCACGAGAGGCAGGACGGCTCTATCCCCTCGCTCGGGCGGTCATGAGCCCGGTGTTCCGGTTCAACTGGCGCGTGTACACCACGGGGCTCGAGCACGTGCCCGACGCCGGCCCCGCCATCTTCTGCCCCAACCACACCTCGGTGCTCGACTCGTTCTTCCTGCCGCTGGTGCTGCCCCGGCGCATCACCTACGTGGGCAAGGCCGAGTACATGGACGACTGGAAGACCAAGTACCTCTTCCCGGCCATGGGCATGATCCCCATCGACCGGTCGGGTGGCAGTGCCAGCGAGCGGGCCCTCAACGCCGCGGCGCGCGTGTTGGAGGCCGGCGAGTTCTTCGGCATCTACCCCGAGGGCACCCGGTCGCGTGACGGCGTGCTGCACAAGGGCCACACCGGCCCTGCCCGGCTGGCGTTCCGCACCGGAGCGCCCATCCTGCCCGTGGGGCTCGTGGGCACGCGCGAGGTGCAGCCGCCGGATGCCCGGTTCCCGAAGCCGTTCATGCCGGTGTGGGTCAACATCGGCGCCCCCATCGACCCGGGCCGCTACCGGGAGCGGGGCGGTGAGCGCCTGGCGCTGCGTCAGATGATCGACGAGGTGATGTACGAGATCCGCAACCTGTCGGGCCAGGACTACGTCGATCACTACGCCACCAAGACCGACGAGACGATGCCGGTGCGCACCGCCGGGGTCATCACCAGCGAGGGCATGTCGCACAACGGCGCTGCCCCGGGCGCGGATGCCAACGGGCTCGGCGAACCGGTCGAGCCGCGGTCGTCGGCGTCGGTGCTCAACCAGTCATAGGCGCGGCCCACCGGCAGGCAAACGGGTTCGGGGGCGCCGCTTCGCCGCCGGTAGGTTGACACCCGTGAGCGAGCAGATCAGCGTCGGCCTTCCGGACGGTTCCACCCGCGCCCTCGATCCCGGCGCCACCGCGGGCGATCTGGCCGCGAGCATCGGCCGGGGCCTGGCCAAGGCGGCGGTGATCGCCGAGATCAACGGCGAGGAGCGCGATCTGGCCACGCCGCTGGCCGACGGCGACACCGTGGCGATCATCACCGCGGACAGCGAGCGGGGCCGCTACACGATCCGCCACTCGACCGCCCACGTCCTCGCCCAGGCCGTGCTCGAGCTGTTCCCGGGCGCCACCTTCGCCATCGGCCCGCCGATCGAGAACGGCTTCTACTACGACTTCGAGCTGGTCGACGGCGCGACCTTCACGCCCGAGGACCTCGAGCGCCTGGACGCCAAGATGCGCGAGATCATCACCGAGCACCAGCCCTTCCTGCGCGACGAGATCCCCGACGCCCAGGCCCTCGAGCTCTTCGCCGACCACAAGTACAAGTGCGAGATCATCCGGGGCGCGGCCGACGACCCCACCTCGGCCACCGAGTCGGGCCTGGTGCGCACGTACGAGAACCCGCCCCGCTTCATCGACCTGTGCCGCGGGCCCCACGTTCCCGACACGGGCACCCATCTCGGCCACTTCAAGCTGACGCGGGTGGCCGGCGCGTACTGGCGCGGCGACGAGCGCAACCCGATGCTGCAGCGCATCTACGGCACGGCCTGGGAGTCCAAGGCCAAGCTCGACGAGCACCTCACCATGCTGGAGGAGGCCGAGAAGCGCGACCACCGCCGCCTCGCCCAGGAGCTCGACCTGCTGTCGTTCCCCGACGAGCTGGGCCCCGGCCTCGCCGTGTGGCACCCCAAGGGGGCCATCGTCCGCAAGCTCATGGAGGACTACAGCCGCGAGCGGCACGAGCGCGGTGGGTACCAGTTCGCGTACTCGCCCAACATCGCCAAGTCGGTGCTGTGGGAGACCAGCGGCCACCTCGGCTTCTACGCCGACGCCATGTACCCACCCATGGAGCTGGACGACGGGGTGAAGTACTACCCGAAGCCCATGAACTGCCCGTTCCACATCCTGATCTACAAGAGCAACCAGCGCTCCTACCGCGACCTCCCGTACCGGCTGTTCGAGCTCGGGACCGTCTATCGCTACGAGCGGTCGGGCACCTTGCACGGGTTGTTCCGCATCCGGGGCTTCACGCAGGACGACAGCCACATCTTCGTGACGCCCGAGCAGCTCCCCGACGAGCTGGCCAGCCTGCTCGACTTCGTGCTGTCGGTCCTGCGGGCCTTCGGGTTCGAGGACTTCCAGGCCAAGCTCTCGACCCGCCCGCCCGAGAAGTCGCTGGGCTCCGACGAGGACTGGGAGCGGGCCACCGAGGCGCTGCGCTCGGCCATCGAGCTCGCGGGCCTCGAGTACGAGGTCGACGAGGGCGGCGGCGCGTTCTACGGCCCCAAGATCGACGTCGACGTGCGCGACGCCATCGGCCGGAGCTGGCAGCTGTCGACCATCCAGGTCGACTTCCAGAACCCGCAGCGCTTCGACCTCGAGTACGTGGGTGCCGACAACCAGCGCCACCAGCCGATCATGGTGCACCGCGCCCTCTTCGGCTCGGTGGAGCGGTTCTTCGGCGTGCTGCTGGAGCACTTCGCCGGGGCCTTCCCCGTGTGGCTGGCGCCGGTGCAGGTGCGGGTGCTGCCGGTGCGTGACGACCACGAGAGCTACGCGTCCCGCCTGGTCGACCGCCTGGTGGCCGAGGGCTACCGCGCCGATCTGGTCGGGGCCGACGACAAGCTGGGCGCCCGCATCCGCAAGGCCAAGGTGCAGAAGCTGCCCTACGTGCTGGTGGTGGGCGACGACGACGTCGAGCACGGCACCGTCGGGGTGAACCCACGAGGCGGCGAGGTCGAGCGTGGGGTCACCGTCGACGACTTCGTCGCACGCCTGGCCGCCGACGTGATGGCCCGTGCCTGAGGGCGGACCTGCCCTCGAGCGCCAGTGGGCCGGCTGGCGCAGCGACTACATCACCAGTGCCTTCGCCGGCGACGCCGACGCGCCCAGCAGCGGGGGCGACGGTGAGGCCGGGGACACGCTCGAGGGCTCGCTGTTCGAGCGCATCCTGGGCTCGGGACAGCCCGACGACGTCACCTACGTGTTGCAGCGGGGCGCGCACACCTTCGCCATCCTCAACGCGTACCCGTACAACAGCGGTCACCTCATGGTGCTGCCCAACCGGGCGGTGGCCGACCTCGAGGCGCTCACCGGCGAGGAGTCGGCCGCGCTGTGGGCGATGGTCACCGACGCGGTGGCGGCCATCAAGGCGGCCTACCGACCGCAGGGTGTGAACGTCGGGATGAACCTCGGGCATGCGGCCGGCGCCGGGGTGCCCGACCACCTGCACGTGCACTGCCTGCCCCGCTGGTTCGGCGACACCAACTTCGTGACGACCATCGCCGAGGCCCGTGTGCTGCCCGAGGCGCTGTCGGTGACCTGGGAGCGCCTCCGCGCCGCTTGGCCGACCTGAGCGCCCCACCGGTACGGTCACCCCGATGGCTGACGACGAGGTCGACGACGAGGTACCTGCGGACGACGAGGTTCCTGCGGACGATGGGGGACGACCGGCGCCGGAAGGCGACGCGCTCCCCGCCGACCTCGACGTGTCCGGGTTCGTCGGCCCGTACACCTTCCCCAACAACAACCGCCGGCGCATCCCCGGTGCCATCTACCTCGGCTTCGGCCTGGTGTGCATCGCCGTGTGGGCGGCGACCAAGGGCGGCGACCCGGTGCTGGTGAACTCCGGCGTGCTCGTGGCCGGCATCGCCCTGATGGTGATCGCGGCCTACCACTTCCTTGCCGGCATCACCCTCGAGCTCGACGAGAAGGATGCCCTGGTGTCGGCGACGAGCGCGGTCGGCTTCCCGGTCGGGCACGCGTCGGCACAGATGGGGTGGCGCGGGCTGCGCAGCCGTCCCACCTGGCGCATCCTGCTCTATTCGGCCGACGAACCGCCCACCAAGCGCGGCCTGGTGCTGATCGACGGCATCGACGGCGAGGTGCTCGACCAGTTCGTCGAGGACAACCCGGAGGACTGGACCCAGTTCGCCGAGGATTGACCAGCTGTTGTTCGCTCGTGTTGTGGGGTGCCATTGGTTGCCGGATCAGTGCCTCCCCTCCGCGAAGAGGTCGGCTCGGAGTTCGGGGCCCTGTCGCTCAGGGCGTAGGGGGCTCCAGTGCCCGGGTCTGTTCAAGGACATGGTCGAACACGGCGAGGAACCGTTCGAGGGCCTCGGGGTCAGCGAGGGCAGAGAGGTGGACACGGGGCCGACCCCTGGTGGTGATGATGTCGATCCCGGGAATCTGGTTGAGCATCTGTCGGATCGGTTCCCGGTCATCAGGGTCCTTGAAGGGAGTCCTCAGGTACTGGAACTGCACGAGCAGATCCCCTTCGGCGAGGACTGAGAACGTGTACTGGAGTCCCTCAACCCCGCCGTCGTATTGGAACCAGACCTGTCCCCATTGGCCCTTGGCGAACGCGACCCGCAGCCCGAGCGGGTGGGTGCTGCCCCAGGCGAAGATGCGTTCCACAACGGCCCGGCTGGTGGGGCCCGCCTGGCGTTCGATGGCAGTGGCGAAGGTGGTCTGGTTCCAGATGGGTTCGGTGGGCGCGGCGATGTCGATGGCGATCTGGCAGTGGTCGGAGGGGCCCCATTCCTCGCCGTCGTTGAGCGCCCGGGTGCGGGTGCGATCGACCAACTGGTGGGTGACGTAGACGTAGTCGAGTTGGTAGTGGCCGGTCTCAGGATCGCCGCGCTTGTGCCGGTGGGTCACCACGGCCCGGCTGTTGGTGGGCATCCCTGGGGTGGGGGTGCTCGGGGGGACACCGTTCGGTGTCTGGGGTCCGACGAAGGTGAACCCGAGGGCATCGAGCCGGTCGAACACGTTGCTCTGACGGCGGTTCCACGTCTCGGCGTCCATCGGGCTGTTGAGCTCGCGAACGAGGTTGAAGTCGCCTGCGAGCACGACGGGTCGGTCTTGGCCGCTCGTCAGGGCGGAGATGTCGGACAGGATTCGGTGCATGGACGCGTCGGCGTAGATGAGCCGCTGGTAGGGGACCGGGTTCTCCCACAGCCCGTACACCGAGATGAGCGTGATCTGCTCCTCGGTCGAGGCCACGCTCAGCTCTGCAGCGGTGACGGTGCCGACCCGACTCACCGCAAACTCCCCGGGGCCCGCAGAGGCGAGTGGCGCGGTCCGGATCTCCTGGAGCGCTACGCGGTCGGACAGGCGGGCGATCGCGGTGCGGGCTCGAAACTGCCCAGAGGTGTCCGTCTTCCAGTACCCGTCGGCTGGGGGTGCGGTCTGAACGTCAATGGCCCACGGATTCGGAGCTTCCTGCAACAGGCCCGCGTCCCACCCTTGGTCGGCGAGGAGGTGAGCCCACTCGGTCTTGCCGCCGGCGAACGCCCCGCCCATGTTCCAGGACACCAGCCGCAGGTAAGGCCGATCGTCGTCTGCCCCGCCCACAGCGGTCATCCCCTCGGTCCCTCCGGCACGTAGTCCCCGGCCGGCCACCGCACGAAGTAACGGGACCGCCCCACATAGGTCGTCACCGACTGCTCCTCAACCCGGCGTCACGTAGGGCCGCCTCGAAGGCGTCCAACTGCTCCAGGAGCTCGTCGATCGTCCAAGGCTCAGCCATGCCCAACGGTACGCGCCATCGTGTGACCGCTGTGCCGTCCCACGACCCTCTCGAAGCCTCCACTGTCGACGAGTAGGACCGTGAGCTCGACGCTGCTGCGGGCGCCGCAGGTGGCCTCAGGGAGCATTTCCAAGCGACGAACCCGTTGCGAGTAACCCGTCGAGCGCCTCGCACACTCGATCTGGTGAGGACTCGGCTGTCGTAGTGTCACGGCCGAGTCGTACCCGAGGCGCGGGTGAGACGACAGGGGAGTGGCAGGTGGCGTTGGTCCAGTCAGAGTCGATCAAGAACCACGCGGCGTTCATCTGGTCGGTCGCGGATCTTCTTCGAGGGGATTACAAGCAGTCCGAGTACGGGCGGGTGGTCCTGCCGTTGACGGTGCTGCGCCGCCTGGACTGCGTGCTCGAGCCCACCAAGGGCAAGGTGCTGGCCACCGCCGAACGGCTTCAGGGGAAGGTCGCGAACGTCGAGCCGGTGCTGTGCCAGGCGTCGGGTGAGCAGTTCTTCAACACGTCGCCGCTGGACCTGCGCCGTCTGTTGGACGACCCGGCGACGATCGGTGACAACCTGCGGGCCTACATCGCCGGCTTCTCCGTCTCGGCGCGAGACATCATCGAGCACTTCGATTTCGACACCCACATCGACCGGCTCGACCGCTCGAACCTGCTGTATGCGGTGGTCGGCAAGTTCGTGGACCTCGACCTGCACCCCGACCGGGTGTCGAACCTCGAGATGGGGTACCTCTACGAGGAGCTCATCCGGCGGTTCTCCGAGCTCTCCAACGAGACGGCCGGCGAGCACTTCACCCCCCGTGAGGTGATCCGGCTCATGGTGAACCTGCTCTTCGCCGAGGACGGCGACGTGCTGTCCAAGCCGGGCGTGAAGCGCACCCTGTTCGACCCCGCGTGCGGGACCGGCGGGATGCTGTCTGTGGCCGAAGACCACCTGCGTCTCCTGAACCCCCAGGCCCGCCTCGAGGTCTACGGCCAGGAGCTCAACCCCGAGACGTACGCGACGTGCCGGGCCGACATGATGCTCAAGGGCCAGGACGCCTCCCACATCGCCTTCGGGAACTCGTTCTCCGAGGACGGCTTCGAGGGCGACACCTTCGACTACCTCCTCGCCAACCCGCCCTTTGGTGTGGAGTGGAAGAAGGTCGAGAAGGAGATCAAGGACGAGGCGGCCACCAAGGGGTTCGCCGGCCGGTTCGGGGCGGGGCTCCCCAGGATCAACGACGGGTCGTTCCTGTTCCTCCAGCACATGATCTCGAAGATGAAGCCCGTCGACCAGGGTGGCTCGCGCGTGGCCATCGTGTTCAACGGGTCCCCGCTGTTCACCGGAGCGGCCGGCTCGGGAGAGTCGGAGATCCGCCGGTGGATCATCGAGAACGACTGGCTCGACGCCGTCGTCGCCCTTCCCGAACAGCTCTTTTACAACACCGGCATCTCTACGTACTTCTGGATCGTCACCAACCGCAAGACCCCCGAACGCCGAGGCACCGTCCAGCTGATCGACGCCCGCGAGTGCTTCGTGAAGATGCGCAAGAGCCTCGGCGAGAAGCGCAAGCAGATCGCCGACGACCAGATCGACGAGATCACCCGCCTGTACGCCGACCACGCCGAAGGTGACCGGGTGAAGGTGTTCCCCAACGAGGCGTTCGGGTTCATGCGCATCACCGTGGAGCGGCCCCTTCGCCGGCGTTGGGAGGTGAGCGACGAGACGGTCAGCGCCGTGCGGGCGTCGAAGGTCTACGACCACCTCGGTGAGTACCACATCGAGGACGGCGCGAAGTTGAGCTGGGCCGCCGTCCTCGACGGGGCCCTCAAGAAGATGCAGGGAACTTCGTTCACCACCGCTGGCGAGATGGACGCCGCCTTGGCCGCGGCGGTCGACCAGGCGCTCGACGACCTGGGTGACCCCTGGCCCCGTCGGTCAGGTAGCACCGCCAAGGCGCTCGACATCACCCCGGCACGTGCACGGGCGCTGCTCGATGCCCTGGGCCTCCCAGACTCCGACGCCGAGCCGATCACCGACCCCAAGGGCAACCCCGAGCCCGACCCCGACCTGCGCGACCAGGAGAACGTGCCGCTCCCAGCGGAGCCCATCACCTACGAGGCCGACCCCATCGGCCGACTCGCCACCGCCACCTACCGCCGGGCCATCGACGACTACGTCGACGCCGAAGTCCGGCCCTACGTCGCCGACGCCTGGGTCGATCACACCAAGACCAAGCTCGGCTACGAGATCCCCCTCACCCGCCATTTCTACAAGTACACGCCACCCCGTCCTCTGGCCGAGATCGACGCCGAGATCAAGCAGTTGGAGGCCGAGATCCAGGACTTGCTCCGAGAGGTCACCGAGTGACCTGGCGACGCAACAGGTTGGACGGCGTGGCGCAGGAAGTTCGAGAGACAATCGACCCGCAGTCGCTCGGCGATCTAGAGGTCGACCACTACAGCATCCCTGCACTTGAGGCCACCGGACACCCTGATGTCGTTCCAGCGAACGAGATCATGAGCGGAAAGCAACGCCTGCGTGGAGGGGAGGTCCTCGTCTCTCGACTGAATCCTCGCAAGGCCCGCGTCCTCACGGTGCCAACTCTCGGCACTCGGCCAGCGCTGTCTAGCGGTGAGTTCATTGTTCTCAGGCCATTCGGGGTCGATCCGCGCTTTCTCACTTACCTTCTGCTCGCCGAGTCAACACGTCAGTTCCTCGACGCTCGCGTCCAATCGGTCACTCGTAGCCACCAGCGTGTGCGCCCGGAGCACCTCACCAAGATGTCGGTCGACCTCCCTGATCGGTCTGAGCAACGGACCATTGTTGACTTCCTCGACGCCGAGACGGCCCGCATCGACGCCGTCATCGCCAAGAAGCGCCGCCTCCTCCAGCTCCTAGACGAGCGGCTCACTAGCGAGAGAGAGCGACTCATCGGCTATCAGCCGAGCGCACGTTGGGCTGCCTTGGGCCGGTTCGTATCCAGCATCACACAGGGGGTCAGCCCGCAGGCGAGCAACTCGCCCGCTGAAGGTGCCGAGTGGGGACTGTTGAAGCTCAGCGCGGTGAAGCGTGGACGGTTCCTTCCTGGTGAGAACAAGGCACTCCCCGCTGACTTCACCTTCGATCATCGCCTGATCCCTAGTCCTGGGGATCTCCTCGTGACCCGGTCGAACACGCCGTCCTACGTAGGCGATGCCTGCGCGGTGACCACCGACGCGGGACGGGTGGTTCTCTGCGATCTGATCTACCGAGTGCGGCTTCGAGATGGACTCCTGCCCGAGTTCGCGGCGCAGGTCCTGCTCACCCAAAAGTCCCGCGCCCACCTCTCATCGAACGCTCGCGGTACATCACAGTCGATGGTGAAGCTCCGCGGTGAGGACATCAAGGCGTGCCCCGTTCCCATCCTCTCGGTCACTGAGCAACGGCGGGTTCTGTCTGAGTTCGAGACTGTGGGGACGCTCTCGGCGGCGGTACGAGCCAGGTTGGTGGCTCAGATCGACTTGATGGTTGAGCATCGAGAGGCCTTGATCACCGCAGCAGTGACGGGCGAGTTGGCGGTGCCAGGGGTGGCCGTGTGACCGGGGTGCGGGTGGCGTCGTGGAACTTGAACCAGCGGACGGGGGAGGCGGTGCAGCGCCTCGGCTCGTTGCTCGCCGCCGGTGGGGGCGCGGACCTGGTGTTGCTTCAGGAGGTGTCCCAGGGCGGGCTGCCGCTGTTCTGCGAGGCGGCGGGCCTGGAGTGGTGGGTACACGTTCGCGGCGAGTTCTTCGACTTGTTGCAGGTGCGCGGTCGTGCCGGGGGCCCCACGCCGGAGGGGGGCACCTACCCGAACGCCCGGTGTGTGGCGATCGCCGGCCGGGGTGCGCTGCTGCGGGGCGCGGTCCCGTTCGCCGAGGTGCCTTTGCCCGAGAAGGTGATGGCCGGGTGGGTCGACATCGGCCGGGTGCGGACGACGGTGGTTTCGTATCACGCTCCGGCGGGGGTGTCGCACTTCGGGAAGAAGCCGGCGCAGGCGGTTCGTCTCGCAGAGTGGCTGGCCGCGCTGGACGGGCCCGTGATCCTCGCCGGGGACTTCAATACGCCAGCCGTCGACCCGCCGGACTTCGATCGGGTGCACACGCACTGGCACACCGGCGAGCCCCACGTGGAGGGCCTGCCGGGCGACGACCTACTCGTCGGTCCGACACCGGTTCACGGTCTGCGAGATGCCCTGCGCACTTACCTGGCATCCAATCCCGAGGAGCTCGCGGCGGTCCGCTCGGAGCGCCCCGACGGCCCCCTGGCGGTGTCGTACCGGACCGGGTCTCGCGACGATCAGCGGTATCGGTACGACGCGGTGTGGCTGAGCGAGCACTTCTCGGTGAACGCCGTGGAGTACGTGTACGACGAGGCGATCGGAGCCGGCACCGATCACGGCCTGGTGCTGGTGGATGCCGAGCTGAGCGGTGGGGGCTGACGGTGGCGGAGGGCGTTCGGGTCATCGGCGTGACCGAGCCGTTGGAGCGTGCCCGTGCGGTGGTGATCGGGTACTGCCTCGGATCGGGCAGTCGGAAGGTCCTGTGGCAGAAGCCGACCGGTGCCGTCGGCGATCCCCTCGAGGACCTGGAGATCCGCAAGTTCGCCTACGTGACCTACGACTGCATCGCTGGATCGAGCAGCCGGGGCCTCGCGCCGATCGACATCTTTGTTGCGAATGGACTCAACGCCCGGATGTCCAGCCGCTCGATCGCCGCCGTCCTTGCGGTAGAGGACGAGGTGTCGGCATGCCTCGAGAAGATCGCCAAGGGGATTCACTTCTGGGACCTCGCCCGATCGGAAGTGGCTGTTCCACCGCAGGCTCCTCATGAGCGCGCGTGGCCGATCTGGCGGGCTTGGACCGTGCTCATGGGCGTCGACAACATCAAGACCGCCCGAGCGCACAAGATCCTCCACCACAAGCGCCCCGACGTGTTCCCCCTGCTCGATCAGAAGACGGCGAAGTACGTCAGGGGAAACCAGTGGGGCGCGATTCACAACGACCTCACGTCGACCTCCGATAGATGGCAAAGGCTCGAGAACCAGGTCAATGATCTGCTGCTCGAGCAGGAGGGCTGCGTCCCACTGACCCGGCTTCGACTCCACGACATCTTGCTCTGGTGCCGGGCAACGAAGAACACCCGCACGGCCGCTCGTCTCGGCCGGAAGTGGCTGGACAGGCACGGGGGCTGAGGTGCCCGAGACGAATGCGCCGCCGGTGCGCCGGGCGTTGTGGGTGCCGCACCCGAGCCGAGAGGCGCGGATGGCGTCGGCGGTGGACCTGGCCCGGTTCGCGGCATCCGCGGACCACCTGCTGCTCGGGCATCGACGCAAGCTGTTGAGCCAGGCCATCTGGTGGTACACGGAGTGCGACGGGAAGTTCACCACCCGCTACCGGACGGCGACGGTGGTGGGCGATGCGGTGGTGCCGGTGCGCCACGAGCACGTCGTGCAGCGGCGGGGACAGAGCCCCGCGGAGTGGTGGGATTCGAGGGTGTGATCCTCGGTGTGTTCAGC
>CAZWMT010000059.1:0-35619 GCA_964635055.1 uncultured Microthrixaceae bacterium
GGGCGTCAGCCGAAGAGCAGTCGAGCGGGCGCCAGCCGACGAGCCGGCGAACCCGGGCGGCGAGCGAGGGACGAGCGACCCATGACGATGCGATGAGGCGCCAGCCGAAGAGCAGTTCAAAACGCGTCGAAGTCCAACAGCTCGTAGGTGTCGAAGGTCGCGGGCGCCTGGGGCCCTTCGTCCTCGAGGTCCATGCCGAGGAATTGGGAGGCCTCGTCCCGGGCGATGAAGAGGAGGTTGAGCGGCGCGGGTTGGATGCGCTTGGGCACCAGCACGCCGCGGACCGCCACGTTGGCGTTGAAGCCGGCGTAGATCGCCACCGGCACCCGGTGGTGGTGCACGGCCGCGGCGATCACCGAACGCCCCGAGAGCGGGCCCACGTGACCGGCGCGGGGCAGCAGCTTCAGGATCACGGCCACGGGGACCCCCTTGGCGCTGGCCCGGGTGCTGATGGCCAGCACCTCGTCGCTGGCGTGGACGGCGTAGCCGGCTCCGGGTGCGGCCAGGCGCCAGCGCAGGTGCTCGGGGGTCCAGCGTTGGGTCCAGCCGTGGGCCGGCGCGTCGTCGAGCCCGGTGATGAGCCGGGTGAAGTCGTCGCTGGCCCGGAACGCCTCGTCGAGGTCGTGGCTCTCGACACCACGCGGCCGTCGCCCCAGTCGGGGCTGGGCCCGCACCGGAAGGCTGGTGATGAGCCGGGCACCGATGCGGTGCAGTCCCGGCATGGTGGACGACTCGTTGGTCACCCCGATGCCGCCGATCAGCCCACCCAGCTCGTCCTTGCGCTCGATGGCGAGGCGGGTGCCCTTGGCGGCGAGGGCGACGAAGTGCATGCTGCCCAGGCCTGACCGGGTGACGGCGTTGACCGACAGCACGAAGGTGGCCGACCGCTCGTGGTCCCGCCACGGCTGGGGCACGAGCGCGAGGTGGGCCACCCGGTTGCCGCGGCGGTCGACGTTCTCCTCGATGGCCGGGTGGTGGGGGTTCTCGCGGTACAGCCAGTGGAGGAACTCGGTGCTCTCGAACCTCGTCGCGTCGGGGTGCTCGCGCAGCAGCAGCGCCGCGGTGGGGGCCAGATCGTCGCGGGCCACGGTGCTCGTGTCGGGCGTGTCGGTCACAGCGCGTCGAAGTCCAGCAGCTCGAAGCAGCGCAGGGTGACCTCGTCCTGGGGGATGCCGTCGATCGGCTCGCCCACCGCGTCCGACGCCCGGTCGGCGCCGAAGAGCACCAGGTTCAGCGGTGACGGCAGCAGGCTCCGGGGCACGGCGGTGCCCCGGAACGGAACCTGGTCGTTGAAGCCCACGTAGACGGCCGCCGGTGTGCGGTCGTGGCGACAGGCACGGGCCACGAGCGCGGCGCCGGCGCCTCGGCTCGGTACCGGAGCACGAGCCAGCAGCTTCAGCACCACGGTGACCGGCACGTGGCGGTGGGCGGTCCGCGTGGTGACCGCCAGGGCCTCGTCACTCACGTGGACCCGGTAGGCGGCCGCGGGGTTGGACAGCCGCCAGCGGAGTGTCTCGACGTCCCACACCTGCGCCCACCCGGCACCGCTGCCGGGCCGCAACGAGGCCACGAGGGCGGCGAAGTCGTCGCTCGCCAGCCATCCCGGGGTGACCTCGTGGGTGGTGACCCGTCGGCCACCCGGGAGGACCGGTCGCACCACGACGGGCAGCGGTCCGACGTTGCCGATCCCGGTGCGCGCCAGGGTCATGGCGGTCGACGACTCGTTCGTGACCCCGAAGCCGGCGACCACGCCGCGCCGGCCCATCTCCCGGATGCCCCGCCGGAGCAGGGCGAGGAAGTGGGCCCGGCCCGCCCCGGTGCGGGTGACCCCGTTGACGCCGACACAGAAGTCGGCCACCTCGTCGCCTCGCGCCCACCGTTGGGGCAGCAGCGCGAAGTGGGCCACCCGCTCGCCCCGGCGGTCGACGCTCTCCTGGATGGCCGGCCCGCACGGGTTCTCCTCGTAGAGCCACGGCAGGTAGCGCTCGGCACGGAAGCAGTCGCGGTCAGGGTGCTCGGCGGCGAGCAGGGCGGCGGTCGCGGCCAGGTCCGAGGTGCGGTCGTCGGTGCTCATCGTGGCGCGCCCGCCTCGACCCTCGGCGTGGCCGGACGGCGACGTGTCGACGAGGGCCGGCGCATCCAGCGCCACCCCGCATCGAGCGCGATGCCGCCCAGCACCACGAGGCCCACGTCCACGGGGAAGCGGTAGCGCGTGATGCCGATGGCGACGGCGGCGGTGAACGTGACCAGGACGGCCAGGCTGACGAACGGCAGGATCGGCACCGATCGGCGCCGGAGCACGACGAGCCCGAGTGCGCCGAGGACCACGAGCTCGTAGTACATGATCAACCCGACCGTGGAGACCCCGCGTCCGCGGTCCTCCACCACGGTGTCGAGGTCGACCCCCTGGGCGGGCCGGTACACCCCCCACAGCCGGCCGACGCGTGCCGCCGACACCACCGCCGCCCGTCCGGGCCGCGACTCGATGTAGTCGAGCCCTCGGTGCAGGCCGATGTCGGCTGCCGCGGACTCGTCGCCGTCCCCGAGGAACTCGATGCCCTCCTGGGCGACCACCTCGATGTCCGGGTGGGCCTTGCGCAGCTCGGGGATCTCCTCCTTGCTCGGGAACGCGCACCCGCCACTCCAGTACCCGAGCAACGGGCCGTCGTAGGTCTGGTCGCAGTTCGCCTGCGGCAACACGCCGGCGGCGCCGTACGAGAGGAAGACCGGCCGATCGAACCGGGCCAGGTTGTAGATGATCCACGGGCTCACCACCAGGGCGTACGCGACACCCGTGGCCACGACCAGCACCACTCGGCGCCGCCATCCGAGGGCCGGCAGCACGAGCGCGAGGGGGACCGCGAGGAACAGCAGCAGGTTCGACGCCTCGGCGCGGGTGAGCGCCGCGAGCGCGATCGCGGCGCCCAGGGCCGCGGCTCGGCGGGGACCGGGCTCGTCGTACACGCGGTAGGCCGCGAACAGCACCAGCGCGATGGTGACGCCGTACAGGGGCTCGGACAGCACGAGGCCGTCGTTGACCCACAGGATCGGGTACACCGCCGCCAGCCCGGCGGCGAGGAGCCCGGCGCGGTCACCTGCCCCAGGGCCGCCCGCCAGGCGGCGGGCCAGCAGGCCGACCAACGCGACCGTGGCCGCTCCCGCGAGGCAGGACACCACACGGTGTGCGAGCGGGCTCTCGAGCCCCAGCGCCGAGGGCAGCGCGAGGTACAGCGAGTACAGCGGCGGGTGGTGGGCCGCCTGCACGTTGGTGTCGGCGTACAACCACGCGATGGGGTTGACGAACCCGTCGCCCCGGCTGATGGCCAGCGCCTGGTTGTGGAAGTAGAAGCCGTCGCCACCGGGCTCGTCGTTGCCCCGCACCGCGATCGCGTAGACCAGCCGCAGCACCAGGGCGGCGCCGGTGATC
The DNA here is from genome assembly GCA_964635055.1 of uncultured Microthrixaceae bacterium. Classification (GTDB taxonomy): domain Bacteria; phylum Actinomycetota; class Acidimicrobiia; order Acidimicrobiales; family DATDAH01; genus JAEUJM01. The sequence continues at coordinate 3,428 of CAZWMT010000059.1, forward strand.
AGGCCGAGCCGGACGGGGAAGGTCCGCCAGCGCTCAGGCACGGGTCGGCTCGGCCGTTCCGGTGACCTCGTCGGCCGTCGTCGCGGTGCGTCGGGCGACCGTTGCCGACGAGCGCCGGCGGGCCGACCACCAACGCAGGCACTGGTCGGCCACCACGCCGGCGAGCACCGCCATGGCCACCTCGAGGGGCACGCGGTAGCGAGTGACCGGTATGGCCAGGCCGGCGACCAGCGTGACCAGCACGGCCATCGACACCAAGGGCAGGATCGGTACCCGCCGGCGGCGGAGGATCACCAGTCCGACCACGGCCACCGCCACCATCTCGTAGAAGGTGATGAGCGCGACACGGGCCAGCCACAGGCCCCGTCCCTCGCTCACCGCATCGATCTGCACCTGCTGCCCGGGCCGGTAGACGCCCCACATGCGCCCCACCCGGGCCGCGACGACCACGGGCACCCGCCCCTTGTGGTCCTTGATGTACTGCACCCCCAGGTCCTGCCCGAGCTTGGCCGCGTCGGACTCGTCACCGAACCGGGCGGCGTAGATCTCCGCGCAGCGGGCCGGTTCGCGCAGGCACTGGCGGGCGGAGGGGCCGATGGTCTCGTCGAGGAACGAGCAGTCGGGGTGCCAGTAGCCCAGGTACTCGCCCGAGTAGGTGCGGTCGCAGTTGGCCTGGGTCAGCACGCCGGAGAGGCCGTAGGACAACGTTACGGGCTCGTTGAAGCGGTAGAGGTTGTGGGCCACCCACGGAGCCATCACCAGCCCACCGGTGGCGAGCACGACGGCAACGAGCACCGCGCGCGCCACTCGGTCGAGGCTCCGGCACAGCACGACCAGCGGGATGGCCAGGATCAGGAACAGCACGAGCGCCTCGGCCCGGGTGAGCGTCGCGAACCCCAGGGCCGCACCCAGCAGGGCGGCCTCACGGGGCCGGGGGTCGTCCCACAGGCGGTAGGCGGTCAACAGGACCAGGGCGATCATGAGCCCGTACAGGGGCTCCGAGAGCAACAGCGCGTCGTTGGCCCACAGGTGCGGGTAGACCGCGGCGACCAGCGCCGCCAGCAGGCCGGCGCGCTCGCCCGCCACCCGCCGGCCGACCAGCCCCACGACCACGACCATGGCTGCCCCGAGCAGGCACGACGCGAGCCGCAACGACTGCGGGCTGGTGCCCACCACCTTCGACGCCAGCGCCAGGTAGACGACGTACAGCGGGGGGTGGTGGGCGGCCTGCAGCTTGAGGTGGAAGGCCTGGTAGAGGATCGGGTCGATGAACCCGACCCCGTCGGCGACCGCACGAGCCTGGCCGTAGAAGTACACCCCGTCGCCCTCGGGCGGGCCGTTGCCCTTGGCCATCAGCGTGTAGGTCACCCGAAGGGCCAGGGCACCGCCGCCGATGATCGCCAGCCACGCCCGAAACGAGAGTCGGGCGATCCTGGGCACGGGAGACGATCGTACCGTCGGGCCGGCCGGGGCCCCGCGCGTCACGGTCGACCGCTCAGTCGGAGGCCGAGGGCTGCTGGCCGTCGACGTGCACGGGCACCAGGTCACCGAGCGGCGGGCGGTCGGGATAGCTGGCCAGCAGTGCCCCCAACTGGCCTCGCAGGCTGTCCTGCTCGGGCGTGATGAACGGCGGGTTGTTGATGATGTACGAGAACGTGAGCTGCTCGCCGCCCTCGAGCAGGTCGACCACTCCCGCCAGGGCCCGGACGTGGTTGAGCGAGCCGGTCTTGGCGTGCAGGCGGCCCTCCAGTGGCGTGCCGGCGAACGAGGCCAGCGTGCCGGGCTCCCCACCGGTGGCCAGGCCGTCGACCAGCACGGGATCGTTCTCGAGGGTCCGCACCAGCGTCTCGCAGGTGAGGCGGTTCGACTCCGCGAGGCCCGACCCGTCGACCGCGTCCTCGGGGCCGGCGGTCAGGCCCGCCGCCGCGAGCACCTGCTCCACCGCCGCCGCCCCCGCCGCGGTGGTCCCCTCGCCGCCCACCGACCGGCCGATCTCGCGGATCACCAGTTCGGCGGTCTGGTTGTCGCTGAAGGTCAACGCCTCGGCCAGGATCTGCGGCAGTGGCTTCGAGCGCTTCTTGGCGATGGTCACGGTGCCGTCGGGCGCGGTGCCGGCCGACGGTGGCCCGACCACCTGCACCCCCCGGTCGCGGAGCAGCGCGGTGAACCGCGCCGCCGCCTGTGCGGCCGGGTCGGGCGACGGACGCAGCGGCGCGCCGGGGTCGGCGGCGCTCGGGAAGCTCTCGTAACCGTCGTCGACCGACAGCGCCGAGAGCGGCCCTGTCTGGTTCTGGTCGATGTACCGGGACGGCCAGTCATCGACGTAGCGAGCGGCCGGGTAGCGGCTCTCGTCGCCGACGACACCGCCCTGCACCTGGGTCACCCCGGCCTCCACCACGGCGTCGGCCAGGTCCTCCAGGCGCGTTGTGGCTCGATCCTGCTGCGGGGAGGTGGCGGCGTAGTCGGCGGTGGTGAGCACGGGGTCGCCGCCACCCACCAGGAACAGGTCGCCGGCGACCACCCCACCGGTGGGCGCGGCGGCCGCCTCGACACGGGTCCGGTAGCGGAAGTCGGGGCCGAGGGCACTGAGCGCGGCGGCCGCGGTGAGCACCTTCTCGGTGGAGGCCGGCGTCACCGCGTCCTCGGGCCGGTGCGCGGTGATGGGCCGACCGTCGGCCTCGACGACCAGGCAGCTGTCGGGGGGCAGCACCCCGGCCAACCCGTCGAGGCCGGCTCGCAGGCGGCTGTCGGCCCCGGCCTGCGAAGCGAGGTCGGGCACCCGCCGGGCGGACAGGACGGGGGTGACCGGACCCGGCCGCTCGGCGGCCGTGTCATTGGCGGCCGCTTCGCGGTCCGCCACCACCGCGGCGATGCCCGCCCCGAGGGCGACCAGCACCAGCAGCACGGGCAGGATCAGGCGACGCACGGTGCGGATGGCCGCCTACAGGCCACGGCGACGGCGGAACCGCGCGTCGTGCCAGAGGTGGGCCAGGGCGGTGACGGCACGGTTCGACGACGGGTAGCAGAGCCGGCCGCTGGCCCGGACGGTGGCCGGGCCCGCGTTGGCGGGGTCGGTGACCGCCAGCTCCGTGGCCGTGAGGATGGGCTTGCCGGTGGCCGCCGAGATGTCGGCCGCGGCCTGGGCGAAGCGGGCGTCCTGGCGGTCGTGGTAGGCGACGATTCGCTCGAGGCCGTGACCCGGGTAGAAGGGGCCCTCCCGCTCGAGGCGACCGGTGTTGGCCTGGATCCCGAGGCCCAGGTAGATCACTGCGTCGACCCCCTCGTGGCTCGCGACCATCTCCATCACCTCGGGAATGGTGTCACGGGTCTCGCTGCCGGCGAGGTCGACCGGGTTGCTGCGGCTCCATCGGGGCGGGAGCTTGGTGTCGATGTCGCGGCGCAGGTCGTCGGGCAGGTCGATCAGCTCGAGATCGGTCCGGGCGATGGCGTCGGCGGTGACCACCCCCCACCCTCCGGCCGTGGTGAACACCACGGTGCGCGGGCCATTGGGTCGCGGCTGGGTGGCGAAGGTGGCCGCCGCCTCGAAGGCCTCCTCGACGGTGGCGGCACGGGTGACGCCCGCCTGCCGGCACACCCCGTCGAACACCGCGTCGTCGGTGGCCAGCGAGCCGGTGTGGCTGGCGGCAGCACGGGCGCCGCCGGCGGTGGCACCCCCCTTCACCACGACCAGCGGCTTGCGCTCGACCACCGACCGCAGCCGCTCGAAGTAGGCCCGGCCGTCGTTGATGCCCTCCAGATAGGCCAGGCCCACCCGCGTCTCGGGGTCGTCGGCGAAGTAGTCCAGGTAGTCGGGCACGGTGACCGCGGCCGAGTTGCCGGCGCTGACCGCCCGGCTGATGCCGATGCCGCTGTGCTGCGCGTAGTTCATGAACGACGACACGAAGTTGCCCGACTGGCTGGCCACCCCGATGTGGCCGGCCGGCGGGTACGGCGCCACGATCTGCGCGCAGAGCTTGGACGGCGGCGACACCACGCCCTGGCCGTTGGGCCCGGCGAGCAGGATGCCCAGCTCGTCGGCCAACGCCACCAGCTCCGCCTCGGCGGCTCGACCCTCCTCCCCTGCCTCGGCGTAGCCGGCGGAGGCCACGAAAGCGGCCCGCACGCCTTTGCGGGCGCACGAGCGCAGGAGGTCGGGGTTGGTCGACGCCGGGGTGCAGATGAACACCAGGTCGGCGGCACCGTCGGGCACCTCGTCGACGGACCTGAGGCAGTCGATGCCCAACACGCGCGCCCCGTCACGGTTGGTGGCGAACACCCGGCCCTCGTAGCCGGCGCTCAAGATGTTGTGCAGGCACACGAAACCGAACTTCCCGGGGTGGGTCGACGCACCGGCGACGATGACGCCACGGGGCTCGAACAGGGCGCGGAATTGCCCGCTGGTGGGCGCCATCACGCGGCCGGCCCGTCGAGCTCGACGAGCGCGTCGACGGCCACCGGCCGTCCGTCGTGGACGATGAGGGGGTTGAGGTCGGCCGACACCAGGTCGGGGCGGGCCTGCGCCGCGTCGGAGAGTCCCACCAGCACGTCCACGAGCGCCTCGCGATCCACCGGCGGCTCCCCGCGGAACGCCGCCAGGAGCGCCTGGGTGCGCAACTGCTCGATCATCTCCAGCGCGTCCACCCGCTGGATCGGCACCAGCCGGAACGCCACGTCGGCGACGGCCTCGGCCAGCACGCCGCCGATCCCGAGCATCACCGTCATGCCGAACTGCGGGTCGCGCTGCAGCCCGGCGATGAGCTCACGGTTCCCCGCCACCATCGGGGCCACCAGCACGCCCACCTCGCCGTCCTCGGGCCGGGCTGCGGCCAACAGCTCGTCGGCGGCGCGGCGCACCGCGTCGCGGTCGGCCAGGCCCAGCCGGACCAGGCCCCGTTCGGTCTTGTGGGCGATGGTGTCGCCGCACAGCTTGGCCGCCACGGGGAACCCCAGCCGCTCGGCGGCGTCGGTCGCGGCGGCGGCGTCGCTCACCACCGCCTCGTCCACCACGGGCACGCCGTAGGTGGCCAGCAACTGCTTGGACTCGGCCTCGGAGAGCGTCGGTGACATCCGGCGTACGTTACGTGGGCACCTCGAGCTCGACACACCCCGCCTGCACCGACGACGCGCCGGCTCCCACAGCCCGTGTCCGAGCAGGCGCCTCAGGGCTCGAGGGCGGCGCGGAAGAACTCGCGGATGTGCTCGAGCCGGGCCTCCAACGCCTCGGGCGAGCGGGGGTCGCGGCCGAGCATGCTCTCGATGACCGGCAGGTCGCTGAAGTAGCTCAGCATGGCGCCGTACCCGGTGAGCAGCAGTTGCTCGGCGTCGTGGTGGCGGAAGCGGCCCGCATCCATCTCCCGCTGCAGGAACGCCGCCGCCCGCTCGAACTGCGGGCGCATCGCCGCACCGAGATCGATGCCCAGGTGCCCGCCGCTCTCCAGGAACTCCCGCCGCAGCAGCACCACGAACTCGGGGCTCTCCATGAAGAACCGGAAGCCGGCGGTGAGGCCCCGGTCGAGCAGGTTCCAGCCCTGGCGATCGGTGTCGGTGACGGCCTCCTCGATCAGCACGTACCACTCGGCCAGCGCGGTCTCGAAGACCTCGCGGTACAGGGCGTGCTTCGACTCGAAGTGGTAGAGCAGGCTGGGCCGGCGGATCCCCACGGCCTCCGCGATCTCGTTCAACGAGGTGCCCTCGTAGCCGTGCTCCGCGAAGCATCGACGGGCCTCCACCAGGATGGCGTCCCGCGTCGAGGTCGCCACGAGGGGTTCAGCCACCTGCGCAGCGTACCGGCGGCCCGCCCGTCGCCATTGGAGGGTCTCCGCTAGACAGTCGCCATGATCCGCCGCCCGCCCGCCCTGCTCGTCGCGCTGGCGGTGATCGGGTCCGCCGCCGCGTGCGGTGGGGGTGACGGCCGCGAGGAGGCGGCCGTGCGCTCCGACCGCCCCAACGTGGTGGTGATCATGACCGACGACCAGACCGCTGAGAGCCTTCGGGTGATGACCCGCACGCGCGCGCTGCTGGCCGACGAGGGCACCACGTTCACCAACGGCCTGGCCACCTTCCCGCTCTGCTGCCCCGCACGCGCCCAGTTCCTCACGGGCCAGTACGCCCACAACAACGGCGTGCAGGACAACGCCCCGCCCGACGGCGGCTACCCGGCACTGGATCACACCGAGACCCTGCCGGTCTGGCTGCAGGCCGCCGGCTACACGACGTCGCACGTCGGCAAGTACCTCAACGCGTACACACGGACCGCCGAACCGGCCAGGCCGCCGGGGTGGGACGAGTGGTTCGCGCTGGTGGACCCGACCGCCACCGACTACTTCGACTACGACGTCAACGAGAACGGTCACTACGTCCACCGCGGCAGCGCCGACGCCGACTACCAGACCGACGTGCTCGCCGACCGTGCCGTCGAGCAGATCCACCAACTGGCCGCCGGCGGCGAGCCGTTCCTGCTCGACTTCTGGCCGACCGCGCCCCACACGGGGACCGGGCCCGGGGCACTGCCGTTCTCCCCTGCACCCGCGCCCCGCCACCTCGGGCGCTTCGACGACGAGCCGCTGCCCGATTCGGCCGCCATCGGCGAGACCGACGTGTCGGACAAGCCCGCGTACGTGCACGGCATCGAGCAGGCCTTCGCCCTCGGCGTCGTGCAGTTCAACCTGGACAACGGCACGGACTTCGACCTCACCGGCCTCACCACCGAGGCCTATCGCCGCTACCTCGAGTCGCTCCTGGCCGTCGACCAGGCGGTCGGTCGCATCGTCGATGCCCTCGACGACGAGGGCGTGCTCGACCACACGGTGATCGTCTTCGTGTCGGACAACGGGTGGAGCTTCGGCGAGCACCGCATCCCGTTCGCGAAGGTCCTCCCCTACGAGAACGTGCTGCGGGTGCCGTTCATCGTTCGCGGCGGGCCCTTCGCCGCGGGCGCCACCGTCGACGAGCAGGTGGGGATCGTCGACCTGCCCGCCACCATCCTCGCCCTGGCCGGCGCCGCGCCCCGCCTGGCGCTCGACGGCCGCCCGCTGCCCGGATCGGCCACCGACGCCGGCGGGTCGCCCCCAGCCGAGCGGGCCCTGCTGCTCGAGAGCCCGCCGCGAGGCTCGGGCCGGATCCCCCACTACGTGGGCGTGCGGACGCCCCGCTACACCTATGTCCGCTACGAGACGGGCGAGACCGAGCTGTACGACCGCGAGGCCGACCCCGACGAGCTCACCAACGTCGCCGGCGCCCCGGGCCAGGCAGGCCTGGTGACGACGATGGAGGGCCTGATCGCCGACCTCCGACGATGCGTCGGGACGGGCTGCCAGGTGCCGGCGCCGGCCGGCACGTGACCACCATCGCCGGGGCGCGGGCCCTCACCCCCGATGGTTGGACCGGCCCCGTCGAGGTCGTGGTGGAGGACGGCGTGATCGCGGCGATCCGCCCCACGGCCGCGAGCCTGCCGCCGTTGGCACTCGTGCCCGGCTTCGTCGACCTCCAGGTCAACGGCCACGACGACATCGACGTGGCCACGGCCACGGGCCGCGACTGGGACCGGCTCGACGACCTGCTGGCCCGCCAGGGCGTCACCACGTGGTGCCCGACACTCGTCACCGCCCCCCTCGACGCCTACGCGGTGCCGCTCGGCCACATCGCCGGCGCGGCAGCCCGTTCCGGGCCACGACCGACGATCGCCGGCGCCCACCTGGAGGGCCCGTTCCTCGGCGGCCGGCCCGGTGCCCATCCCGCCGAGCTCATCAGGCCGGTCGACGCGGCCTGGCTCGAGCGACTCCCTCCCGTGGTGCGGGTGGTCACCCTGGGGCCCGAGGTCGACGGCGCCATGGCCGCCATCGAGGAACTGGCCGGACGCGGCCTGCTCGTGGCACTGGGCCACTCCTCCGCCACCTACGAGCGCAGCACCGAGGCCATCGACGCCGGCGCACGACTGGCCACCCACTGCTTCAACGCCATGGACGGGCTGCACCACCGCGCCCCCGGTCTGGTGGGTGCGGCGCTCTGCGACGACCGCATCGCCGTCTCGCTCATCGCCGACCTGGCCCACGTCCACCCGGCGCTGCTCCGCCTCGCCTTCCGGGCCAAGGGGCCCGGGGCCGTCGCCCTGGTCACCGATGCCGTCGCCTGGCGCTCGGGTCACGTCGGGGGCATCACCGTCGAGGCGGTCGACGGCGTGCCCCGGCTCGCCGACGGCACCATCGCCGGGAGCGCGCTCACGATGGACCGGGCGGTGCGCAACACGGTGGTCGCGGCGGGTGTGGCGTTGGCCGACGCCGTCACCGCCGCCGCCACCACTCCGGCCCGGCTGCTGGGCCTCGACGATCGGGGTCGGCTGGCCGTCGGTGCCCGCGCCGACGTGGTCGCCCTCTCCGAGGACCTCGCCGTGGCGGCCACCTGGGTCGCGGGCGAGCGAGTGGCGTGACGGCGCGACACCGACGAGGCGATTCCTGCCGGCACTAACGTGCCCGCGGTGGACATCGTCTCCGCCCTGTTCATCGAGAGCATCGAGATGCACCCGGCACCGGGGCCCTCGACGCGCATCGACCTGACCGGCGTGCACTTCTCGGCCGCGGCGCCTCACCCACCACCGCTCACGTGGGCCCCTCACCTCTGCGTGTTGGTGCGGTGCGCACCCGACGACACGGGCAACGGCGCGCTCGAGGTGGTCTACCTGCGCGACGGCGAGCAACTGGCACGGCACGTGTCACCGCTACAGATCGAGCCCGGCAAGTTCGGCCAGCGCCTCGTACGCGGCGAGATCGACTTCACCGACTACGGCACCGTCGAGGCCCACTGCCGCATCGACCTGGGGCCGGTCACGATCGTTCCCTACACCCTGCTGCCCCCGGTGGGCTGAGCGGCGAGGCGGCCTGACGCCGTGGCCTTCGCCGCCGCGCTGTCCGAGCACCCGCTGGCCACCCACGCCACCGGCGAGGTGGTGGGCCAGGTGCTCGAGCGACTGGGCGACCGGCCCCCGGACCTGGTCATCGTCTTCGTGACCGAGCCCCACGGCGGCGCCCTCGAGGACATCGGCGCCACCATCGGCTCGGTCCTGCGCCCCTCGGTGCTCCTGGGCGTCACCGCGGCGTCGGTGGCGGGCGGGCCCCGCGAGATCGAGGAGCGCCCGGCCGTGTCGCTGTGGGCGGCGCGCCTCGGCGGGGAGGTGCAGCCGGTGCGCCTGCCCGGCGTTCCCGGTCTGGGCGGTGGTGCCGGCGCCACGTTCTCGCTGCCCTCCGCACTCGGGGCGGCGGGCCCTGGCGACATCGACCCGGAGCGCGACCTCCTCCTCCTCCTGGCCGACCCCTTCTCGTTCCCCGTCGACGACGTCCTCGAGCACGTGGACGGGACGTGGCCCGGCCTGGCCGTGGCCGGCGGGATGGCGTCGGCCGCCCGGGGCCCCGGCGGGAACCGGCTGCTGCTCGGGCGCGACGTCCACGCCGACGGAGCCGTCGGGGTCCTGGTGCGACCGGCCGGCGGCATCGAAACCCTGGTCTCCCAGGGATGCCGGCCCATCGGCGACCCCTACGTGGTCACCCGCTCCGAGGCCAACGTCGTGCAGGAGCTCGGTGGGCGACCGGCCCTCGAGCGGCTGGAGCAGGTGGTGGGGGCCCTCGGGCCCGACGACCTCGCCCTCGCCCGGAAGGGCCTGCACATCGGCCGGGTGATCGACGAGCGACGCGACGAGTTCGAGCAGGGCGACTTCCTGATCCGGGGAGTCATCGGCGCCGACCGCTCGACCGGTGCGGTGGCCATCGGGGACCGCGCCGAGGTCGGCGCCACCCTGCAGTTCCAGGTGCGTGACGCCCAGACGTCGGACGACGACCTACGCCGACTCCTCGCGGGTCGACAGGCCGATGGCGCCCTCCTGTTCACCTGCAACGGACGGGGCCTCCACTTGTTCGCCGAGCCGGATCACGACGCCGCCGTCCTCGACGCGGTGGTGTCGGACGGGGCGGTCGCCGGCATGTTCTGCGCAGGCGAGCTGGGCCCGGTGGGTGGTCGCAACTTCCTCCACAGCTTCACCGCATCCATGGTCCTCTTCACCGACCCGCTCGGGTAGGGTCGGGGCTCACCGCTCGCCGTCCCACCGCTGGAGGAAACGTGTCCGACCCCGACCTCGAGCAGCGGGCCATCAACGTGATCCGTGGCCTGGCCATGGACATGCCGCAGCGGGCGAATTCCGGCCACCCCGGCACTGCGATGGCCCTGGCACCGCTGGCGCACGTGCTGTGGGACCGAGTGATGCGCTACGACGCGGCGGCGCCCGACTGGCCCGACCGCGATCGCTTCATCCTCTCGTGCGGCCACGCCTCGGTCCTGCTCTACTCCATGTTGCACCTCACCGGGTACGGCCTGACCCTCGACGATCTCCGGGACTTCCGCCAGTGGGGCTCCGCGACGCCCGGCCACCCCGAGGTCCACCACACCGCCGGCGTCGAGGTCACCACCGGCCCGTTGGGTCAGGGCTTCGCCAACGGGGTGGGCATGGGCATCGCCGAGCGCCGGCTGCGCTCGCGCTTCGGCGCCGACCTGTGCAACCACCACACGTTCGTGCTGTGCAGCGACGGCGACCTCGAGGAGGGCATCAGCCACGAGGCCGCGTCGTTGGCCGGTCACCTGGGCCTCGGCCGCCTGGTGTACGTGTACGACGACAACCACATCACCATCGACGGCCCCACCGAGCTGGCCCTGAGCGACGACGCCCCGATGCGCTTCGCCAGCTACGGCTGGCACGTCGACGACATCGGCGAGGCGGCCAACGACACCGACGCCCTCGAGGCCGCCCTCCGCCGGGCCATGGCCGTGGAGGACGCGCCGTCGATGATCGTGCTGCGCAGCCACATCGGCTACCCGTCGCCGAAGTTCACCGACAGCGAGAAGGCCCACGGCTCGCCCCTCGGCGACGACGAGGTGCGCGCGACCAAGGAGCTCCTGGGCCTTCCCGCGGACGAGACGTTCTGGGTGCCCGACGACGTGCTCGAGCTCTACCGGGCCGCCGGCCGACGCGGCGTCGAGCAGCGTCTGATGTGGGTCGACCGCCTCGATGCCTGGGAGGGCGACCGCGCCGAGCTCGATGCCTGCCTCGCGGGCACCGGTCTCACCGGCTGGGAGGCCAAGCTCCCCTCCTGGTCGCCGGGCGAGAAGGTGGCCACCCGGGTGGCCAGCGGCGATTGCCTCAACGCGGCGGCCGAGGTGGTCCCGGGCCTCGTCTCGGGAAGCGCCGACCTCACCGGCAACACCGGAACCGCCTTGAAGGGCACCGGCTCGCTCAGCGCCGACGCCCCCGACGGCCGGGTGATCCACTACGGGATCCGCGAGCACGCCATGGGCGGGATCATGAACGGCATGGCCATGCACGGCGGCGTGGTGCCGGTGGGCGGCACCTTCTTGAACTTCTCCGACTACATGCGCGGGGCGGTGCGCCTGTCGGCCATCTCGCAGGCCCACGTCATCTTCTCCTGGACCCACGACTCGGTCGGGCTCGGCGAGGACGGGCCCACGCATCAGCCCATCGAGCACCTCGCCTCGCTGCGGGCCATGCCCGGCCTGCGGGTGATCCGCCCCGCCGATGCCAACGAGACCGCGCAGGCGTGGCGGGTGGCGGTCGACCACGACGGGCCCTCGGCGCTCATCCTGACCCGCCAGGGCCTGCCGGTGCTCGACGGCGTCGACCCCGACGGCCTGGCCCGCGGCGCCTACCCGCTGCGGCGTGAGGAGTCGCCGGCGGTCGTGCTGGTGGGCACCGGCAGCGAGGTGTCGGTGTGCGTCGAGGCGGCCGACCTGCTCGCCGCCGACGGCGTCGCCGCCACGGTGGTGTCGATGCCGTGCTGGGAGCTGTTCGAGGCCCAGGACGCCGCCTACCAGGCCTCGGTGCTGCCCCCCGGCGTCCCCCGCCTCTCGGTCGAGGCCGCCGCCACCTTCGGGTGGGCCCGCTGGGTCGACGACTCGGTGGGCATCGACCGCTTCGGCGCCTCGGCGCCCGGCGACGTGGCCCTGCGCGAGCTGGGCATCAACGCGGCCAACGTGGCGGCCCGGGCCCGGGAGCTGCTGGCCCCGGCCCCGTCCTGACCTCGGCACCTGGCGCGCACGCACCACCCGCCCCGCACACCACCCGCCCCGCACACCAACTGCCCGCACTCCGCCAACCGCAGCGCCAACCGACCGCACCTCTGCCCTGGAGCGACCATGACGACGAGACTGCAGCGCCTCTACGACGAGCAGGACCAGAGCCCATGGCTCGACAACCTGAAGCGGGGCTGGATCACCAGCGGCGAGCTCGAGCAGTGGGTCGGCCGAGGCGTTCGGGGCATCACGTCGAACCCCACCATCTTCCAGAAGGCCATGGCCACCGGCGACGCCTACGACGCGCAGCTGGCCGAGCTCACCGCCGCCGGCGCGAGCACCGAGGACGCCTACTGGGCCGCCGTCACCAGGGACATCACCGACGCGCTCGACATCATGGCCCCGGTGCACGAGGCCAGTGACGGCCTCGACGGCTTCGTGTCGCTCGAGCTGGCCCCCGAGCTGGCCCGCCACACCGAGGCGAGCACGGTCGCCGCCCGCCACCTGCACACCACCATCGATCGACCCAACCTCTACGTGAAGATCCCCGGCACCGCCGAGGGGCTGCCGGCCATCCGCGAGATGATCACCGAGGGGCGCTCGATCAACGTCACCCTCATCTTCTCGCTCGAGCGCTACGACGCGGTGATCGAGGCCTACCTGTCGGGTCTCGAGAACTGCCAGGGCGATCTGAAGCCGGTCAGCAGCGTGGCCTCGTTCTTCGTCAGCCGCCTCGACACCGAGGTCGACCGCCGTCTCGAGGCCATCGGCACCGACGCGGCGCTGGCCCTGCGCGGCCGGGCCGCCGTGGCCCAGGCCCAGTGCGCCTACCAGCTGTTCCTCGAGCGGTTCTCGGGACCCAGGTGGGACGAGCTCGCGGCCCGCGGCGCACGGGTGCAGCGGCCGTTGTGGGCCTCCACCTCCACCAAGAACCCGGCCTATCAGGACACGCTCTACGTGGACGAGCTGATCGGCCCGAACAGCGTCAACACGATGCCCGACGCCACCCTCGACGCCTTCGAGGACCATGGTCGCCTCGAGCGCACGGTCGATGCCGATCCCGATGCCGCCCGCGCCACCCTCGACGCCCTCGCCGAAGCAGGCGTCGACATGGCCGACGTCACCCGTGTGCTCGAGGACGAGGGCGTCGCTTCGTTCTCCAAGTCCTTCGACGAGCTGCTCGACGTGCTGCGCGGCAAGGCCGACGAGTTGCGAAGGGCCTGAGCCCACCGATCACCGTCTACTGTCAGTCCATGGGAACCGCCGACACCGCGCGGAGGCACGGGCGCCGATGAACGGCGAGCTGGTCGTGGTCGACGACGTGCCGGGCGAGTTCGCCGAGCGGGTGATCGAGTCGTTCCACACGCGGCCGAACGAGAACTTCTCACTGGCCCTGTCGGGAGGCAGCACCGCCCGCTCCTGCTACGAGCGCCTCGCCGACGTGGGCGGCACCCAGATCGACTGGTGGAAGGTCAACGTGTACTGGGGGGACGAGCGCTGCGTTCCCCTCGACCACCCCGACTCCAACTACCGCCTCGGGCGGGAGGCGCTGCTCGAGCGGGTGGGCGCGGTGGACGCCAACTTCCCGATGCGCTGCGAGGAGGGGGCCGACCCGTACCAGCTCCGCATCGGGGAGCTGGGGAAGTTCGACCTCGTGCACCTCGGGCTCGGTCCCGACGGCCACACCGCCTCGCTCTTCCCGGGCTCGGCCGCGCTCGACGCCGACCCTGGGCGGCTGGTGGTGATGAACGAGGACCCGCGTGGGGCGAACCCCCACCAGCGGATGACCCTGACCTTCGCCGGCATCGCCCGCGCCCGGTTCGCGGTGGTCACGGTGGTGGGCGCGGAGAAGGCTGACGCGCTCGCCGCGGTCGCACGGGGCGACGACCTGCCTGCCGCTCGGCTGAAGGCCGAGCGGCTGATCTGGCTCGTCGACCCGGCCGCCGCCGCCAAGTTGCCTTGACCGACCGAGCGGTGCACGGGTGATCCCGTCGACCATCGCCGTGCTCGGCGGTGTGGCCAACCGCGCCTCGGGGTCGGGCTCGGAGCACTACGCCTCGTTCGAGGTCCCGCTCTGGGCGTGGGCGGCCCTGCTGGCGACGATCACCGTGCTGCTGCTCGTGGACGTGCTGGTGGTGCACCGGACCCCTCACGAGATCTCGCTGAAGGAAGCCGCCATCGAGTCCGCGGTCTGGATCACCATCGGGCTGTCGTTCACGCTGGTCGTGCTCGGCTGGCACGGCCCCACCGCGGCCGGCGAGTACCTGTCGGGCTACCTGATCGAGAAGAGCCTGTCGGTCGACAACGTGTTCGTGTGGGCGGTGATCTTCACCTACTTCGCCGTGCCGGCGCTCTACCAATTCCGCGTGCTCTTCTGGGGCATCTTCGGCGCCCTCGTGCTGCGGGGGATCTTCATCTTCACCGGCGTGGCCCTCATCCAGCGCTTCGACTGGATCCTCTACCTGTTCGGTGCCTTCCTCTTGTACACCGCGGTGAAGATCTTCACCCACGACGAGGAGGACGTGCACCCGGAGCGGAACCCGGCGCTGAAGGTCATCAACCGGGTGGTGCCCACCACGCCCGACTACGACGGCCAGAAGCTGTTCACGCGGCGCACGGGGGTGCGCCTCGCCACCCCCCTCTTCGCGGTGCTGGTGCTGATCGAGACCACCGACCTGATCTTCGCGTTCGACTCCATCCCGGCCATCCTGGCGGTGTCCCGTGAGCCGTTCATCATCTTCTCGTCGAACGCCTTCGCCATCCTGGGCCTCCGGGCGCTCTACTTCTGCCTGTCCGGGGTGAAGGACAAGTTCCGCTACCTCAACCAGGGGCTCGGCGTGATCCTGGCCTTCGTCGGGCTGAAGATGCTGGGCGCGGCCTGGCTGCACGTACCGACCTGGGCCAGCCTCTCGTTCATCGCGCTGGTGCTCACGATCACGATCCTGCTCAGCCTGCGGGCCGATCGTCGGGAGTCGGCGCCCGAACCGCCGGCGGAGGACCCGGCGCCGGCGCCCGAGGCTGATCGAGAGCGCTGAGCAGGTCGGCCTTGCGGTCGACGAACGCCGCGCTCGTCACCAGCATCGGGGGCCGTGGTCGCGGGAACGGGCAGGCGACCGTGGCCACGACCCGCGCCGGCCGGGCCGACAGGACCAGCACCCGGTCCGACAGGACCAGCGCCTCCTCGACGTCGTGGGTGACGAGCAACACGGTGCGCCGGTCGTCCATCCACACCTCCTCCAACCAGCGCTGGAACTGACGCCGGGTGATCGCGTCGAGGGCACCGAACGGCTCGTCGAGCAACAAGGTGGAGGCGGGGGTGAGGAACGTCCGCAGCAGGGCGAGCCGTTGGCGCATGCCCCCGCTCAGCTGACCGGGCCAGGCCCGCTCGAACCCGGCCAGCCCGAACGGCTCGAACAGCGCCGCCGCCGACCGGCGAGCCGTTGCGCGGGCCACTCCCCGGACCTCGGCCCCGAGCGTGGCGTTGTCGATGGCCCGGCGCCAGGGCAGCAGGGCGTCGCGTTGGGGCATGTAGGCGGCCCGGCCCTCCACGCGGGCCGTTCCCCGTTCGGGGCGGTCCAGCCCGGCCAGGAGGTGCAGCAGGGTGCTCTTGCCGCAGCCACTCGGTCCCACCACCGACACGAACTCCCCCTCGGTCAGCGAGAGCGACAGGTCGTCCAGGACGTCGACGCGGTCGCTGCCCCCGCCGAAGCCGTGCGAGATGCCCACGACATCGACCGTCGTCGGGCTCACGTTTCCCGCTCCTGGCGACTCCGTCGCCGGGCCGCTCGGGCCCCGCCCTCCTCCGTCGGGCTCACGCCTCCGAGCCGAGGGGCGCGGTGGGGAGGAAGTCGTCGGTGAAGGCCTCGGTGGTGTCGATCGGCTCGGTGAGCAGGCCCGCGTCGACCAGGAAGTCGCCGAAGTCGGCCCACACCCGCGCGTCCTGGTGGCCCCACGGCTGATCCACCTCGACGAAGCGCGTCGCGTGGTACGCCGTGCTCGCCTCGACCAGGTCCCGATCCAGCTCGGGGACGGCATCGAGCAGCAGCGAAGCAGCCCGCTGGGGCTGGTCGACCGCAACCCAGTAACCGCGGGCGGTCGCGGCCAGGAAGTCGGTCACCAGGTCGGGGTCGTCCCGGATCATCGACTCGCTGGTGAGGATCAGCGGCGTGTACCAGTCGGGGATGCAGTCGGTGTGGTCGATGAACGGGATCGTCTCGACGTCCACACCGTCGACGGACTCGGCGCGCAGGGCGTCCCAGCCGTTGAACACCCATGCGAAGTCGAAGCGTCCACGCTGCATGCCCGTCAGGTAGTCCACGTTGCCGACCTCGACGAAGTCCACCGCGGACGGGTCGCCGCCGTCGCACGTGACCAGCCGGTTGATCAGCTCGGTCTCGAGCGAGCCGCCGTAGCCGCCGTACGTGTGACCCTCGAGGTCGCGGGGTCGGCGGATGCCCGAGCCGGCCAGCGCCATCAGCGACGAGTCGTTGTGGGGCATCAGGGTGGCGATCGACACGACCGGCACCCCCGCGGCCCGCGCCGGCAGCAGCGACTCCGCCTGCGCGAGGCCGAAGTCCGCGCGACCGGCCGCCACCACCGGCTCGACGCCCGCCTCGGCCGGCTCGATGATCTCGAGGTCGATCCCCGCGTCCTCGTAGAAGCCGAGCTGCTGGGCGGCGTAGATGCCGGCGTGCTGGGCGTTGGGTGTCCAGTTGAGCATCAGGGTCACGTGACGGAGCCCGTCCTCCTGCGCCTCGTTCGACGAGCCGCCCGAGGAACAGGCCGCCGCGCCGGCGAGCAGGGCGACCACGACGAGGAGCCGCACCGCGACGCGGAGGGTGCGGTCCGGTGGGGACGAACGGGGGGCTCGGGACATGTCAGTGCTCCAGTCGCGTGTGCTGCCACGGCGTCGCCAGCCGGGCGACGAGGCGGACGACGAGGTACAGGCCGACGCTCACCGCGGCGATGAGCACGATCCCGACGAACACCTGGTCGAGGCGGAACGAGGTCTGCGACCGGGTGAGGAAGATGCCCAGACCCTCCGAAGCACCCATCCACTCGGCGATGACGGCGCCGAGCATGGCGTAGGCGGCCGACACCTGGAGGCCGGCGAAGAACGCCGGCACCGCCGCCGGCACCTGGACCTGTCGAAGCAGTTGGCGCCGCCCCGCCCCCATGCTGCGGACGAGGTCGATCAGGTCACGGTCGGTCCCGTCGATGCCGGCCACCGTCGACACCACCACGGGGAAGAACACGATGAGGGCCACGACGATCACCTTGGGTGCCATCCCGAAGCCCAGCCACACGATGAGCAGGGGGGCCAGCACGATCATCGGGATCGACTGGCTCACGACGAGCAGCGGCATCAGCACCCGTCGCACGAGCGGCACCGACGCGACCACCACCGCCAGCGCCACCGCCACGGCCGCACCGACCAGCAGGCCGAGCACGGCTGCGGTCACGGTGGCGGCGACGTGGCCGGGCAGGGTCGCCCGTATCTCGAAGAACGCGGCCCACACATCGCTGGGGGGCGGCAACAGGTACGGGGCGATGTCGAACGCACGCACCGCGACCTGCCAGGCCACGATCAGGAGCCCGAGCAGCAGTGCGACCAGCAGTGCGTCCACCAGACGACGGGTGAGCCCCGTGCGGGCCGCTCCGGTCACGACCGGAACTTGTCCGTGAGGCCGGTGATGGTGGGTTGCTCGGCGCCGTCGGCCGACTCGGCCACCTTGATCACGGTCACCGCGGCGGTGGCGCCGGCGGCCAGCGTGGCTCCGTGCACGGCCTGCAGCAAGGGCCACACCTGCTCCGCCGGCCCCTCCACGGTGGTGCCGAGCGCGCCCACCTCGTACGCCAGGCCCGATGCCGCGATCACCGCGATCGCCGCGTCCACGTGGGCGTAGCGGTCGGCCGGGGTGCCCAGCGGCTGGGGCAGGCATTGGATCTCGGCGATCACTCGATCTCTCCTCGTCGTGGCGGCGGTACGGGAGGCGAGAGGGCGGATCGGATCGATCCCGAACATCCCTGCGCCGGCATGACCCGGATCAGGTGGTGACGGTCGGGGGCTGGTCAGCCCACCCTCTCAGCCCGGTGCACCGGACTCCCGTGTTCGAGGCCAACCCTAACCGTGCGAAGCGCCGGTGGCTCGCTAGATTCACCGCGATGGCGCTCACCGACCGCTCACTCGGCGACCTGCAGGCCGAGGCACGGTCGATCAGGGACCACGCCCACGGCTCGAGGGTCACCTACTCCCCCAAGGTCTTCATCCCGCTCACCATGCTGTGCAGGGACAAGTGCGGCTACTGCACCTTCGCGCAGCCGCCGGCCCGCCTCGACCACCCGTACCTCGCCCCCGACCAGGTGCTGGCCATCGCCGCCGCCGGCGCCGAGGCCGGCTGCCACGAGGCGCTCTTCACCCTCGGCGAGCGCCCGGAGGAGCGCTACCCCGTCGCCCGGGAGTGGCTCGATGAGCACGGGTTCGCCAGCACGGTCGAGTACCTGGTCGCCATGTGCCGGCTCGTGCTCGACGAGACCGGCCTGCTCCCCCACGCCAACGCCGGCGCGCTCCACGCCGACGAGTTGGCCGCGCTCCGCCACGTGTCACCGTCGCAGGGGATGATGCTCGAGAGCCTCGATCCCGACCTCGAGGCCCACCGCGGCTCGCCCGACAAGACACCCGAGCGCCGGCTGGCGACGCTCGACGCGGCCGGTGAGCTGGCCATCGCGTTCACCACCGGCATCCTGGTGGGCATCGGCGAGTCTCGTGACGACCGCATCGCCGCCCTCGAGGCCATCGCCGCCTCCCACCGGCGGTGGGGCCACGTGCAGGAGGTGATCGTCCAGAACTTCCTCCCGAAGCCGGGCACCGCGATGCACGCCCACCCGCCGTGCCCCGCCGACGAGTACCTCGAGGCCGTCGCCCTGGCCCGGGTGATCCTCCCGCCGGAGGTGCACCTGCAGGCCCCGCCGAACCTGTCGGACGACTTCGGGCCACTGCTCGACTCGGGCATCGACGACTGGGGCGGCGTCTCCCCCGTCACCGCCGACCACGTGAACCCCGAGCGGCCCTGGCCGGCGCTCGATCGGCTGCGGTCGGTCACCGAGGCACGCGGGCACACCCTGGCGCCCCGGCTCACGATCTACCCCGAGTACGCACTGGCGCCCCAGCGCTGGCTCGACGAGGCCCTGCGCTTCCCGGTGATGGACCACAGCGACGCCGAGGGCCTGGCCCGGGACGACACCTGGTACTCGGGGGACGAGCACGCCCCGCCGGTGCTGATCCCGCCACCGCCCGGCCCCGCGATCTCCGCTACGAGCCCGGTTGCCGAGGTGCTGGCCGGCGTGCGGGCCGGCGAGCAGGTGGGCGAGGACGAGATCGTCACCCTCTTCGGCGCCCGTGGCCCCGAGGTGGCCGCGGTGGCCGCCATGGCCGACGACCTCCGGGCCGAGGCCGTGGGCGACGTGGTCACCTGGGTGTCGAACCGCAACATCAACTACACCAACGTCTGCACGTTCAAGTGCCGGTTCTGCGGCTTCTCGAAGGGCCCGCTCTCGCTGAACCTGCGGGGCAACCCGTACCTCCTCACGCTCGATGACATCGCCGAGCGGGTGCGCGAGGCGTGGGACCGCGGCGCCACCGAGGTGTGCCTGCAGGGTGGCATCCACCCCGACTTCGACGGCGACTACTACATCGACGTCACCAAGGCGGTGAAGGCGGCGGCACCGGACATCCACGTGCACGGGTTCACCGCCCTCGAGGTCACCGAGGGGGCCAAGCGCCTCGGCGAGCCCCTTGCCGTCTACCTGCAGCGGCTCATGGACGCCGGCCTGCGCACCCTGCCCGGCACCGCCGCGGAGATCCTCGACGACGAGGTGCGCAAGGTGCTGTGCAGCGACAAGATCGACACCGACGAGTGGCTGGAGGCCCACCGCACCGCCCACGGCATCGGCCTGCGCTCGAACGTCACCATCATGTTCGGTTCGATCGAGCACCCTCGCGGCTGGGCACGGCACCTCATCCGCACCCGCGACCTGCAGGAGGAGACCGGCGGCTTCTCCGACTTCGTGGCGGTGCCGTTCGTGCTCTTGGCGTCGGCGATCTACCTGCAGCGCAAGGCCCGCCGCGGTCCCACGTTCCGTGAGTCGCTGCTGATGCACGCCGTGGGGCGCATCGCCTACCGGGGCGCCATCGACAACATCCAGGCCTCGTGGGTGAAGCTCGGCTTCGGCGGTGTGCGGCAGTTGCTGCAGGCGGGGGTGAACGACCTGGGCGGCACGCTCATCGACGAGAACATCTCACGGGCGGCCGGCGCCAACCACGGCCAGATGGCCGACGAGGACGACTTCCGGGCCCTCGTCGAGCCGCTGGGTCGCCGGCTCGAGCAGCGCACCACGCTGTACGGCCGGGTCGCCGCCGCGGCTGGATGAGCACCGGGGCCGGGCCAGGGCCCCGGGCACGACCCGTCCGCAGCACCGGATCGGCGGAGATCGACGCGGCCATCTCGGGCCTGCTCGACCTCGCCGGCGCCACCGACGACCGCGACCTGCTCTCCGAGTTGGCGGCCACGGTGGTCGACCTCGCGTCGGACGACGCCGACCGCCTCGACCTCAAGATCGCCAACGCCGCGCTCCGAGAGATGGCGGTGGCGTTCAAGATGTTCGCCCCGTACCGCTCGTACCCGAAGGTCACTATCTTCGGCTCGGCCCGGACGCAGCCCGACGATCCCCTGTACCTGCAGGCTCGGGACCTCGCCCGGGCCATGGCCGCCGAAGGGTGGATGGTCATCACCGGCGCCGGGCCCGGGATCATGGCTGCCGGCATCGAGGGCGCCGGCCGCGAGCACTCCTTCGGCGTCAACATCCGCCTGCCGCACGAGCAGGAGCCCAACCCCTTCATCAAGGGCGACCCGAAGCTCGTGGCCATGAAGTACTTCTTCACCCGCAAGCTGGAGCTCATCAAGGAGTCGGACGGCTTCGTGGTGCTGCCCGGCGGCTTCGGGACCCTGGACGAGTCCTTCGAGCTGCTCACCCTCCTCCAGAACGGCAAGACGCTGCCGGCACCCATCGTGTTCCTGGAGACGGTGGGCGGCACCTACTGGGACGAGTGGCAGTCGTTCCTCGCCACCGAGATCGCCCCCCGGGGCTACATCCACGACCACGACCTCGACCTGTTCCTCGTCACCGAGGACGTCGACGAGGCCGTGGCGGAGATCCGCGGCTTCTACCGCAACTACCACTCCATCCGCTGGACCGGCGCCACCCTCATCATCCGCCTCCGCCGGGCGCCCACCGACGCCGAGCTGGCCCAGCTGAACGCCGACTTCGGCGACCTGGCCGTCGCCGGCGGGATCGAGCGCACGGGCCCCACCGGCCCCGAGGCCGCCGACGACGACCACCCCGAGCTCCCCCGCCTCGCCATCCGCTTCGACTTCAACCGCTACGGCCGCCTGCGCACCCTCATCGACGCCCTCAACGCCCTCGGCTCGGCCCCCGCCGACCTCCCCCCACCCCCCGGCCACGCCACCCCCCTCTGACCCACGAAGGGATCTAGCGCCGTCGGCGTGCTGGACCTGTTCGACCTGGCCGAAGGCGTCGGCTTCATCGCCCGCCGCCACCGAACTCGACGCAATAGCTGTCGGAATCCGACAGTCATTGCGTCGAGTTCGAGCACCGACGCCCCTTCGAACACGGATGTCGCCCGCCAGCTGGATGGGACCACTTGAGGGGGTTCTCGCCAGCTAGATAGGACCACCTCCCGCCAGTTGCATGGGACCACCGTCTTGGGTCCACCGGTGTCGGTGTCGGGCACGTTCAACTCGCCGCCGTTGAGTGTCTCGACCCGGAAGGCGGTGCGCATGGCGTTCAGGGAGGTTCCCGTGTTCGAAGTTCGTGAGGTGCTGCGGTTGTGGTTGGACGGCCGGGGGTTGCGGTCGATCGAGTCGGTGGTGGCGCCGGACCGCAAGACGATCCGGCGGATGGTGGAGGTCGCGGTCGGCTTGGGCCTGGACCGTGACGGTGGCGACGGCCAGCTCTGCGATGAGTTCATGTCGTTGGTGATGGCGGCGCTGGTGGTGCGCCGGCCGGATCGTCACGGCGAGTCGTGGGCGACGATCGCCGCCCAGCACGAGGTGCTGGCGGGGTGGGCGAAGTCGCGGGTGCCGGTGGTGAAGATGGGCGAGTTGTTGGAGCGTCGCGGGGTGGTGGTGGCGGAGCGGACGTTGCACCGCTATGTGGCCGAGCACTTCGGGTCGTCGTTGTCGGCGACCTCGACGGTGCCGTTGGCGGACTGCGGGCCGGGCGAGGAGCTGCAGATGGACTGGGCCAAGCTCGGGTTGGTGTGCGACGCCGAGTCGGGCCGGCGGCGCACGGTGTGGGCGTTGTTGTTCACGTCGGTGTTCTAGCGGCACTGCTTCGTGTGGTTGTCGTTCTCCCAGGCGCTCGACGCGGTGATCGCGGGGTGCGACGCGGCGTGGGGGTTCTTCGGTGGGGTGTTCAAGGTCGTGATCCCCGACAACATGCGCACCATCGTCACCGTCGCGGACGGGTGCGACCCCCAGCTGTGTGAGGCGTTCGTCGAGTACGCGCAGTGGGCCGGGTTCTTCGTGGACCCGGCGAGGGTGCGGGCCCCGCAGGACAAGGCCCGGGTGGAACGCAACGTCCGGTTCTTGCGCGACTCGTTCTGGGCCGGCGAAACGTTCGCCGATCTCGCCGAGGCCCAGGCCGCGGTCGGCCAGTGGTGTCGGGTGCGGGCCGGGATGCGCACCCATGGCACCACCGGCCAGCGGGCGGTCGAGGTGTTCGCCGAACACGAAGCGCCGGTGTTGGCGGCGCCGCCGCCGGGACGTTACGACCTGCCCATCTACCGTGACGCGAAGGTGGCCCGCGATCACCACGTCCAGGTGGCCAAGGCTCTCTACTCGGTGCCGGGCGATCTGATCGGCCAGACCGTCGCGGTTCGGGCGGACTCGAAGCTGGTGAAGATCTACGCCCGAGGGGTGCTGGTCAAGACCCATGTGCGGGTCCCGGTCGGGCACCGCTCCACCGACGCCGAGGACCTCCCGGCGGACAAGACGATCTACGCGATGCGAGACATCGACCGGCTCATCTCCGACGCTGCCGGCCACGGCACAGCGGTCGGCGCGTTCGCCCGGGTCGTGCTCGAACACCCGCTGCCGTGGACCAAGATGCGCCAGGTCTACAAGCTGTTGGGCTTGTGCCGCCGCTACGGCGACGACCGCGTCGAGGCTGCCTGTGTCCGGGCGCTCGACGCCGAGACCGACAGCGTCACCGTCGTCGGGCGCATGCTTGAACGGGCCCTCGAAGCCGACACCACCGCGGCCGACCCGATACCCGACAACGTGATCCGCGGGCGGTTCGCCCGCGACGACGACCACTTCGCGGTCGCGCCGACGGGGGTGAAGCGATGAACCCGCCGGTCGTCGACCCGGATCTGCTGGCCACGCTGCGCAAGCTCAAGTTGGGTCGGCTCGTCGACACGCTCCCCGAACGGCTCGCGCTCGCCAAGACGAACAACCTGTCGCACGCCGAGTTCCTCCAGGTCGTCCTCGCCGACGAGGTCACCCGACGCGACGGCGCGTCCGCCGCGCTGCGGGCCCGCACCGCCGGGCTCGACCCCACCATGCGCCTCGAGCACTGGGACCCCACCACCAGCGCCATCTACGACCGGGCCCTGTGGGACGAGCTCTGCTCGCTGCGCTTCGTCGAGGCCGCCAACAACGTGATCATCATGGGCCCCGTCGGAGTCGGCAAGACCTTCCTCGCCACCGCGCTCGGCCACATCGCGGTCCGCCGCCGGCGCAGCGTCCACTTCGAACGCGCCGACCGGCTCCACCGCCGCCTCCGCGCCGCCCGGCTCGACAACAGCCACGACGCCGAGCTCCGCAAACTCCTACGCGTCGACCTGCTCATACTCGACGACTTCGCGCTCGGCGGACTCAACCAAGCCGACACCGACGACCTCTACGAGATCGTCGTCGAACGCCACCGCAAGACCTCGACCATCGTCACCTCCAACCGCGAACCCGTCGAGTGGCTCGCCCTCATGGCCGACCCGCTCCTCGCCCAATCCGCCGTCGACCGGCTCAAGTCCGCCGCCTACGAACTGGTGATCGAAGGCGACAGCTACCGCAACCGCCAGAAGCCGACCCTCGGTCCTTGACCCGACCCCACCTCACCGGCCACCATCACCAACGCCGACGCCATGGCCCCCAAGACGGTCCCATGTGACTGGCGGAACCCCGGTCCCTTGCAGCTGGCGGGCGACAGAACACGGAGAGTGGCATTCTTCGCCCCGAACCGGCCACGCCCCAACGACGGCCCGTGCCGCCACCCCATCGCCGCACCCAGCACCGGGCCGAACGGCACCACAGGACGAGACCCAAGCCCCCTCGCCCCTGTCGTTCGCGCCGTTGACAACCATTCTGCAACAGCCTGCGTGGCGGTCGATTCGGGAGCCAGAAGGGGCGGCCTGTGGCCATCCCGGGGGATCAGATTCGCCGAATCAGGTCCCAGAACGGACCTGGCGGCGAGGGAGGCCGGCCCGCCGCGCTCACCGATCACGGCCGATCGAGGGTCGGGTCACCGCGCTTGCGCGGCGTGGGCGGGGCAGAAGCGCTCGCCCTTCGGGGCGCCGGCCGCGCACGGTTTGCCGGCCTTGGTCACCCCCTGGCACCGGTTGGGCGGTACCCCGCTCATCCCCGAGTGCGGCCCGCAGAAGTCGCTCCCGGCCATCGCGCCGCCGCGGCACCGCTGCCCGTCGGCCTTGACCTTGGCGCACTGTCCCCCGCTGCCGGACCGGCCCACCGGCTCGGCCGGCACCACCGTCGTCACGGACGCGCCGGAGGGGTTCGGCGGGTCGTCCTCCGAGTGCGGCGCCCTGCATCGCACACAGGTGAAGTCGGGCGTGTCCGCAGGGACATGAGCAGCCCGCTTCTTGGCCCGGTTGTCCCACCAGCGCACGCCGCCGCAGGCGGGGCAGGCGCCGAGCCGGGCTCCGTCGGAACGGCGGTCGAACGCGCTGAGGGGCGGCAGCGCCCTCACCGGCACCGTGTCGGGCTGCGTCTCGGAGGCCACGGGCTCGTGGAGCCGCTCGGGCTTCCTGCGCGCCATGGTCCACAGGGTACGGCCGTGGGTGAGGCTGTTGGAGCGGGGGGGCGCGGGCGGGGCTGGTCGTGCCGCCCGGCCACAGGGCCCAGCCGTAGCGAGGCGACCTCGGTGGAGTTGGTGCGTGGCATGCTGTCGCGCCTGGACGAGATCAAGGTTCTCCCCGACGGCTACCACCAGGTCTTCGCCCGAGCCCGGCGGGTGCTCGAGGAGGATCAACGGGTTCGAGCGATGTGGCTCGGTGGGTCGCTCGCTCGCGGCAGCGCGGACGCGGCCTCGGATCTCGATGTGCTCGTCGCGGTGGCCGACGACGGTCACGAGTCCTTCACGTCATCGTGGCGAACCTGGCTCGCCGCCATCACCCCAACCGTGCTTGCCGAGGAGCTCCCCTTCGCCAAGGGCAGTTTCACTTCGGTGACGCCGGCGTTCGAACGCTTCGACGTCGTGGTCGAGCCGGTCTCGACCCTGCCGACCACGCTCTTCCGCACGAGAACGGTCGTGTTCGACCGCGACGGATTGACCGCTGGGCTCCCGGAGGCGGACCCGGCCCCGGGACCGTCCGCCGCGTCGGTCACGGCCCTGGTGACCGAGTACTTCCGTGTCTCGGCGATGGAGACCATCGTCGTTCGGGACGACTGGCTGCTGGCCCGTGAGTACCTGCATGGGGTCGCTTCGTTGGTCTACCGGCTGTTCGTGGAGGCCAACGCCCCGCTCCCGGCCATGGGATTCAAGCAGTGGAGCGCCAAGCTGACGCCGCCGCAACGCGAGGCGATGGCGTCACTCCCCACGACCGCGGCCACCATCGAGGAACTGCGCGCCGCACACCGTGCGGTGGCGGCACTCTTCGTCACGAACGCGGAAGCGCTGATCGGGTTCCTTGGTGGAACCTGGCCCGAGGACCTCGAACGCGCGGCCGCCGCTCATCTTGCCGACGTCCTCGACCTGGTGGATGCGTACCCTCGCACGGGCCGAGTGGTCGTCGAGCGCCAGGACGGTGACTGAGCACCGCTCGGTCCAACGGCTCTTCCCCCTGATGACCAGACTCCACCGGTCGGGTAGGGGCGACGGGTCACCTCCCGGCAGTTGCGTGTGTGGGTCCCTCGGTCCCGCGATCAGCCGGCGGCGCCGCCCCAGTTGTCGTTGACCAGCACGGCCTCCTGGAGCTCGACCCGCGATCCGTCGGGATGTTCGGCCATCAGTCCGGTCAGCGTCGCCGACACGCTTGCGCCACAGGAACGAGGGTTCGCACCCCGGTTGGACACCAACTGCCGACCCGGTGGTTCCCAGGCCCCCCGACGACCTCGAGCGTGGCTACAGATCGTCCGGCTCCTGGAGCAGGCCGATGGCCTTCTCGACGGCCCGCCGGGCCCGGGTGAGGCGCTTCTCGTCGACGGGCAGCTCGTGGCCGCCGGCGTCGATGGACTCACGGAGGCGGACGATGGCCAGGTCGGCCAACTCCTCGGCGATGGCCTCGAGGCGGCCCCGGATCTCGTCGAATTCGCCAGCCATCAGCCTGCTCCGTTCAGTCGTTCGTCGAGGATCTCCATCGGGTGGCGCACCGTCACGCCGGCGGCGGCCAGGTGCAGGGCGCACCCGGGGTTGGCGCTGGCCACCACGGGGGCGCCGGCGCGATCGATGGCCTCCAGCTTGCGGGCACGGATGGCGCTCGACAACTCGGGATGCGTCGCCGAGTACGCGCCGCCGGCGCCGCAGCACAGGCCCTCGTCGTCGAGCTCGACCACGGTGACGTAGGGCGCCAGCACGTCGCGCACCGCGTGGTGGCACGTCTGGACGTGGCGCAGGTGGCACGGGTCCTGCACCGCCACCACACCGGCGGGCGCCGCCGCGGGAGGGAGCTCCCCCACCCGAGGCGCCAGCCACTCGTGCACGTCCAGCACCCGGGCGGCGAACGCCGCCGCCTCGGGCGTTCCCAGCAGTTCGCCGTAGGTCTTCAGCATCGCCCCGCACCCCGCCGAGTTCACGAGCACCGGGTGCTCGCCCTGCAACGCCGCCACCACCTGCCCCGCCTGCGCCACGGCGATGTCGTGCAGGCCGGCGTGAGCGGCCAGCGCGCCGCAGCAACCCGCCGCTCCGCCGCTGGGCCGCACACCGGCCCCGGCCGCCGTCACCACCCGCATCGTCGCGGCATGCACCGGCCGCTGCCACGCGTCCATCACGCAGCCGGTGAACAGCCAGACGTCGTCGCCTGTCGCCGAGAGCGGCCGCCGGCGCACGGTCAGACGGGGCAGCACCGGGAGCGTGCGCTTCCCTGCCCATCGCCCCGTGGCGTGTGGCGAACTGGCGCCCGATTCGGTCGTCCTGGCCGCCGGATCGGGCGCCAGTTCCGCGGAGGTCCGCCGGGCCATCACCTCGGGGGCCCGCCGAGCGTCGTCGAGGTGGGGCAGGAGGCGCAGCCGTTGGGCCACCGCCAGCAACGACGACGCGAACAGCAGCAACCGGTGGTGACCGAGCGCCCGGTAAGCGAGGCGGCGCCACCACGGCTGGTAGCGGGTCTCGGCGGCCATCGTCGTCCGGGTGCCCTCCATCAGAGCGCCGAAGGGCACCGCGGACGGGCAGACCGGCTCGCAGCCGCGGCACTGCACGCAGCTGTCCATCACCCGCTCGAAGTCGGCGTCGAGCGGCGCGCCCAGCCACTGGACCAGACGCATGGCCGCGATCCGGCCCCGCGGCGACGCCGCCTCGTCGCCCGTGACCCGAAAGGTGGGACAGTGCGGCAGGCACAGCCCGCACGACACGCAGGTGGCCAGCGCATCGTCGTCGACCGCCAGTGGCCCGGTCATGCGCGTCCCCCGGAGTGGCGCTCGGTGCCGTCCGTGCCCCGGCCATCGCCGGATGCCGGGCCTGAGGTCACCGCGGCCACCACGGCACCGTGACCACGGGCCGCGTCCTGCGCACCGCGCCATGTCGATCCGATCGGACGCAGCGGGCGCGACGAGCCACGGCGCTCACGGTCGAAGCAGCCGGATGCGCTGGTGTCGGCCCATCGCGGTACTCCCGACCGGCGCGGCCCTGCCGTACGACGCGGCGAGCGGGCCGACCGCGGTGTGGATCTCACGCTCCGTGCCCGTCGGGCCGGCGCCCACCGAACCGGAGGCAATAGCACCCGGAATCCGACCGCTATTGCCTCGAGTTCGAGAACCTCCGCCGACTCGAACGCAGAGGGTGGCCATTCGGCCCTCGGGGCCGTCTGCGTGCACCAACAGACCGGCCGCCGCACCCCTGGCCACCAGTGACCGCTGGGCCCGAGCACTCCTCCAAGCACCGGGCCGAACGGCGCCACACGGCCCGACCCACCACCCCATCGCCCCCTCGTCCGCGCCCTTCGGCCGATCGGGCAACCGCCGGCTTCGCCGGCAGATCGGCTCCGAGTTCGAGGTGGGTTGCTCACCGCGTCACCGACAGCGGGTCGCGGCCCGGGTTGAGGCGTCCGGTGGGATCGAACTGGACCTTGACCCGACGGCACAGCGCAGCGACGGCATCCGGCACCGACGGAGGGGGCGCCGGCCACGAGCGGTGGACCACCCCCGTCCCCACCTCGGCGACGAACGAGCCCTCCAGCGAGGCCACCGCCGCGGGATCGACCCGGTGGCGGTGCGGCGGCAGTGCCGGCGGCCCGTCGACCACGTCCAAGCCCAACTCGTCGAGCAACGCCCCCTCGGCGTCGACGTCCACCTCGTGCCCTTGCAGGCACACCCACGTCGTCTGGCCGTCCCACAGCACCGCCGACGGCCGGTAGAGCGCCGCCCGGACCGCACCCGGATCGACCGCACCAGCGAACCAGCGCGCGCAGGGCGGACGGGGCGTCGTCCGCAGCACCACCTCGGCCAGCAGGCCGAGCGTGCCGAGCGATCCGACCAACAGCCGGCACAGGTCGTAGCCGCTGACGTTCTTCACCGTCGGCCCGCCCGCCTTCACCAACCGCCCCTCGGCCGACACGTAGCGAGCCTCGAGGAGCACGTCGCGCACCGGCCCGTCCCGCAAGGCGGTGACCGGGTTGTGCCCGACCGCCAGCGCCCCGCCCACCGTCGAGCCCGGAACCATCGGGAGCGCCACACCCTGGCCCGATCCCGCCAGCGCCGCGTCCAGATCGGCCACCGTGGTACCCGCCCGCACCCGCACGGTCATCTCCGCCGGCTCGTACTCCACCACCCCGGCCGGCGCCGCGACCACTCGTACACCGGCGGAGGGACCACCACCGATGGCCCACGTCGTACGACCGCCGGCCACGGCCACCGGCCCCTCCCCACCCACCTCGTCGGCGAACGCCGCGAGCACCTCGTCCCGCACGCCGGCCGGCGCCGCGGCGGTCGGCCCGTTCGAGGCGGCGGTGGGCCCCCGTCGCCCCTCCGCCGTCACGACCACCACCGCCGGACGATGGTGCCCGGCCGCTCGTCCGGGGCACCCGCGGGCGGGCCGACGGCCCGCTCCGACGCGCTCACACCCACAGTTCCTCGGGGACCGACTGCAGGTCGGCACAGCGTGAGCCGCTGGGAAGGACCTTGGTGGGGTTGGCCAGCCCGACCGGGTCGAACGCCGCCCGCAGGCGGGCCTGTGCGTCGAGGTCGTCCGGGCCGAACAGCAGGGGCATGAAGTCGCGCTTCTCGAGGCCGATGCCGTGCTCGCCGGAGAGCACGCCACCGGCCGCCAACGACGCGCCGACGATCTCGGCGCCGGCCGCGTGCACCCGTTCCATCGTGCCCGGCACCCTGGCGTCGAACACCAGCAGGGGGTGCAGGTTGCCGTCGCCGGCATGGAACACGTTCATGACCAGCAGGTCGTGACGCTCGGCGATGGCATAGACCTCTGCCAGCACGTCCACCAGCCTCGACCGGGGCACCACCGTGTCGTGCAGGTAGTAGTTGGGCAGGATGCGGGCCACGGCGCCGAAGGCCGTCTTGCGCCCCTTCCACAGCAGCGCCCGCTCGGTCTCGTCGGCGGCCACCCGCACGGTGCGCGCCCCGTGCTCCCGGACGACCCGGTCGACGGTGGCCGCATCGACGGCCACGCCTCCGGGCAGCCCGTCCACCTCCACGAGCAGCACCGCGGCTGCGTCGGTGGGGAACCCGGCATGGACGAAGTCCTCCACCGCCCGGGTGATCCGGGCGTCCATCATCTCCAGGGCCGCCGGCACCACGCCGGCGGCGATCACCGCGCTGACGGCCGCGGCGGCGTCCTCCACGCGCCCGAAGTCGACCAGCATCGTCTGCACCGCCGGCGGGTTCGGGGTGAGCCGCACCCCGATGGCCGTGGCGATGCCGAACGTGCCCTCAGAGCCCACGAAGGCCCCGCGGAGGTCGTAGCCCGCGGTACCGCCCGGGTCGCCCAGACGGGTGATGGTGCCGTCGGCCAGCACCACCTCCAGGTCCACCACGTGGGCACTGGTGACCCCGTAGGCCAGGCAGTGCGGGCCGCCGGCGTTGTTGGCCACGTTGCCGCCGATCGAGCACGCCTGCTGGCTCGACGGGTCGGGGGCGAAGTGGACGCCGAGCGGGGCCAGCGCCCGGGTGAGGTCGAGGTTGATCACGCCGGGCTCCACCCAGGCCAGCCGGTGCTCGACGTCCACCGACAGGATGCGGTTCATCCGGGTCGTCGAGATGACCACCGCGCCGCCGACGGGCACCGCCCCACCGGCCAGGCCCGTGCCCGATCCCCGGGCCACGAACGGTCGGCCGTGCGCCACGGCCACTCGCACGCAGGCGGCAACGCCGTCCGTGTCGACGGGGAAGCACACCGCGGCGGCATCGCCCACGTCGATGGTCGAGGCGTCGCGGCCGTACAGCGCCCGGTCGATGGTCGAGGCGTGCACCGCCTCGTCGCCGAGCACCTGGCGCAGCTCGCCCACCAGGCCGGCGTCGGCGTGGGCCACGGGAGGGGCGTGCACCCGGTCAGTGTGCCCCACCACCGGCGCCGCCCGGTACGGTCGCGGCCGTGACGGCCCCGGACGACCTGCACGAGTGGCTGTCGTTCGATGCCGACGACGAGCACCGCACCTGGCTCTTCGATCTGACCTTCCTCACCAGCAACTGGGACTGCATCTTCGGCCGGGGCTGTCCGGGGGTGCTGACGGGGCCCGCGGCCGACGCCGAGCAGGGCTGCTGCTCCTACGGCGCCCACTTCACCGGCGACGCCGACCGGTCCCGCGTCGAGCGGCGCATCGCCGATCTCGGCCCCGACGAGTGGCAGTTCCACGACGAGGCCGGGGCCGCCGGCGGGGCCATCCACGTCGACGAGGCGGGCGACACCGTCACCCGCCAGGCCGACGACGCCTGCATCATGTTGAACCGCCCGGGCCACCCCGCGGGCGCCGGGTGCTCGCTGCACCAGGCCGCCCTGGCCCGGGGCGAGCGCCCCCTCGACTGGAAGCCCGAGGTGTGCTGGCAGTTGCCGCTGCGCCTCGTCGACCACGTGGACGAGAACGGCCACGTCACCTCCACGCTGCGTGAGTGGAAGCGTCGCGACTGGGGCGAGGGCGGCCAGGAGTTCCACTGGTGGTGCACCGAGGACCCACTCGCCTTCGTGGGCGACCGTCCCGTGTACCGCGCCCTGCGGGACGAGATCGTCGCGCTGGTCGGCCAGGTGGCCTACGACCACCTGGCCGAGGTGCTCGACGCCCGCGCCGACGACGCCGGCCAACCAATGCTGCTCCCCCACCCCGCCCTCGCCCGGCGCCCGGCACCCCGCTAGCCACCAGGCCAGGCGCTCGGCCCGAACGGGCACGGCGACTGATTGAGACCCGGGCCTAAGCAACCACGGCGGAGCGACCGACGAGGAGACCGTGCGATCCTTCACCGCAGCAGAGCTGAAGAGCGCGGCCGACAACGCCGGCATGTACTTCCCGACCCACGTGCTCGACCAGCTGGTCGCGGCCATCGACGCGGGCAAGCACGTGATCCTGACGGGCCCCCCCGGCACCGGCAAGACCACCTTGGCCTACATGGCCGCCGAGGTCGCCCAGCAGGCGATGCTGTGCACCGGCTACC